>JAFLBO010000046.1 GCA_017303475.1 Chitinophagales bacterium | reverse complement strand
AAAGGAGTCGAGGAAGTATTTTTCCACAAACTAACAGTCGCTAACAAAAAGAAAAAAGAAGCAAAAAAGAAAAAATACATGATGATAATGAACCATGTATTTGTAAACTTTTTTTAGGACGGGTCAGTTAGAGAACTTGGTAAATTCTCACAACTTTTGATTAGTTGCTTGCTCGGGGAAGAGGACAGTTTGACTATGTTTGCATCCTAAATCACACGTTTAAATGTCTGCTCAATCTAAAGCCTTTATTATTTATGCTCGTGAAGATCTGGAGATGCTTCGAGAGTTGATTAATCAGCTTACGCCTTTGAAAAGAAATGACAAACTAAGCATTTGGCACGACGAAAGGATTTTGCCTGGTGCGGCATGGGATGAGGAAATTAGAAAAAATCTCAATGAAGCTGATATTATTATCCTAATCGTTAGCCCCTCCTTCCTTTCATCTGACTATATAGATCAGGTAGAATTTAAACTTGCGTTGGAGCGACACAGGCAAGGGAAAGCTATTATGGTCCCTGTAATCGCCCGACCATGTTTGTGGGAGGAGATTACAGCTATCGTTTCATTACAAGCGCTTCCTCGCGGAGGACAAGCTATAAGCACCTGGACGAATAAAGATGAAGCATTTCTTGATGTCGCCAAGGGAGTAACAAAACTATTGAGCAATATTCACATTATGGCAACAGATCGACGGCATGCCATTGAAGTTGTTGAAAATGCCATTTTGCTTTATGATGAAGGGAGACAACGAAATGCGTATGATCTTTTGATTAAACATGCCAAAGTGGAGAATGGGATAAATCCTAGAGGGTTTCATATCCTTGGCAGAATCTATCATTTGGGAGAAGCTGGTATTGCTGTAAATCTTGAAGAAGCAATTAAATTTTATATAATAGCAGCAAATTTAGGTTATAAATTTTCTTTTAATAACATTGGAATGATTTACAGGGATAAGGGAATGTTTTTACAGGCATTTGAATGGGCACATAAAGGGGGTGAAATGGGAGATTCAAATGCATTTAACCTATTAGGCATAATGTATAATCTTGGTGAAGGAACAGAGCCGAAAAAGGAGCTGGCCAAACAATATTTTGAAAAAGCTGCAGCCCTTGATAATACACATGCAATGTATAATCTCGCTCGCATGTATCTAAGTGAAAATAAACATGAGGAAGGCCATTTATGGCTCAAACGTGCTGCCGAACATGGATATCTCAATGCTCAATTAGAATTGGCTCGACTTTTTCATGATGCAGAATATTCATCTGATAACATTACAGATGCTATTTTTTGGTATGAAAAAGCAGCTAAACAAGGCAGTGCTGATGCAGATTTTAATCTTGGCGAAATATATTATAGTGGCTTGGGTGGTAAAACAGACCTCGTAGCGGCCAAAATACACTATGGTAAAGCTGCGCAAAAAGGGCATTCAGTCGCACAATTGATGTTAGGATATATTTATGACACATTGGAATCGGATATAAAATCAGCTTTTAGATGGTATCAAGCAGCAGCGGATCAACAGAACCGTGTAGCTGAATATAATTTGGGGGTTTTGTTTGAAAACGGAGTTGATGGTAAACCGGACAAAGTGCAAGCTATAGCATGGTATAAAAGATCAGCGTATCAGGGTTTTGAAAAGGCAATTAATAGGCTGAGAGCATTGCAAGTACCGGGATATTAAACTATTGCCAATAATTCTTCTTCTGCTTTAATCTTTTGTGCGATACTAGTAAGTTCTTTAGCAATTTTTGTTTCATCCTTATTTTCAATGTACTTCTCCAGCCAGGTAAAATTGACCTTAAAAAATTCAATTTCCCTGTTTTTGCCTTTGCTATACTCCTTGTCAAAAAGCAAAAACAATGCGTTTATTAAATCATACTCGGCTTCTACTTTCAGACCATGATCTTCAAAATAGCCTTCTAAGCCTGCCTTTGATACACTTGGACTAGAGCTCTGCTCGCTGCTACGTTCAATACCCATTGAGATGTCTGTTTTTGCGATTGACTTATACGCATCAACCAATTGTTGAGGAGGTATCGCTTCTTCAAGTAGCTGTTTTATATAGGTTAGGAAGAAGCGTTTACCATCATTTTGTAATAGAGGAAAAAGCCTGTAGATGCTGTTCTTATCCTGGATATCGAGCCTATATTTGTCTAAATATCCCTTTGCTACCGAGCTATAAAAGCTGTTTTTGCTGGAAGAAACTAAACCTCCAGAAGGATCTAGAGTGCTTCCTGCGTGGCTGGCTTTGCCATCCTTTTCAGAGTCTGGTTCAAAATCAGGCTTCTGGTCCAAATGTTTTTTTAAAAAATCATAGGCAAGCTTCGCGCCTCCAGCCAGTACAATCAAAGTAATTATAGTTTTTACTGCCATTGAACCAATTTTATTCATAAACAAAAGTTTTGAGCGTTTCCTGAGCATGTGCAATCAAGGCTTTCAGTGCGGCGGCATCCTCTTCAATCAAAATAATCTCATTGTCAAGTTGCTCCACCCTTGATTGTTTTTCATTTTGATGACGCTGCGCGTCTTCTAATGAATTAAGAATGACTTTGGAAATATCGTCATTCACTTCAAGTATTAAGTTGATTGGTGTTCGGGTTTTATCAGTAATAGCGCCAACCATACCTGATCCTGAAATTATTTCTGCGCTAAACATTGTATTTATTTCACTTCTTGCGTATTCTACTACTTCGATTTTATCCACTCCTCTTAAACCTAAAAAACCTCTGCTGGTGTTGATATTAATTTTTATAGATACCGGAATTTCGTTAATGTGTATGGAAAGGATTCCTATAAATGATCGTCTTAATTCGTCTATTTCTTTGAAGATGCTGTGCCTAGATCTAGTAACAGTCTTTGTGATATTTTGATCCAGTAAACCGATTTCTTGCCGAAAAGCCGCGTGTACCCTTTCAGACAATTCGTCCATTTTTTTATTGATAAAATATCTGAACTCAAGCAAGATTGTTTCAAGGATTTGCTGACATTTTTTTAGATAGTTGCTTCCCCCTCCCAAGAATCCGCTTTCTGGTAGTTTATTTAGCTCTGAAGTCAAGATAATGTCTCGCTGATCTCTTATTTCTTTTTCTACTTCAAAGCTTAATTGCTTAATAGTTCCTTCCAGTTTGTGGTGCGCATTGATCGCATATTTGTGTGTCTCGACAATTACCTCATTAATAATTTTAATTCTTTCATCTAGTTCATTGGAATTAAAGGACAATGCTAATTTATTAATATTTCTAGCCCTGATATCTACTTCCAGTTTTTTTTCTTTGTCTTGAAGTCTGCCAATCAATTCGGAAATGGGTTTTTTTATGAGTGTTTGCAAGCGTTCTTTCTTTAGGATTTTTTCAATTTCCTTTTCAAGCACAGGAAGATTGCTTTTTTCAAGATAATCGGGTTTCTTCAGAAAAGGGAAATTTTCTTTATAGTAATCATAAAAATCTTGCAATTCCATATTTTTAGCAATTTCGCTTTCCTCCATTTTGCCCAGCATAGCAAACATGGAAGAGCCCAATATTATTTCGCTTTCCTGAAAAATCGTTGCCATAATGTAATTGTTCGCTTTTATTTTCGCAACCTCAGCATCTCTCTTTTCTTTTACATATTTTAAAAGATTTTCTTCGCTTTCCCCATTCACCAATACGCCATCGTATTTATTCACTAAAATTACAACCTTGCCTACACCTGCGGCGAGTATATGGTTAAACATCAATACTTTATCCTCTGCGTCAAAAGGTCGTTCTGCATACAGAACAACTATAATTACATCCGCCTTTGATAAAAACTCTTTTGAACGTTGTTCTCTCGATACTACGGGATCATTAAATCCGGGCGTATCGACAATTTCTACGCCTTTAAGGCGCTCAAAGGGCAAAAACAATTTGTTTAGTTTTGTTATAGGTACGTATTTTCCGCCAGCGCCTACATAGTTTAACAATTCATTGAAATCGATTTCTTTTGGACCTGAACCGAGAAGTTTATCCAATTCATCCTTTATGCTTTCTGCAGCCTCCAACATCTCTCTAGCTGCCCCTGCAATATCCCCGCTTTGGGAATCGTCTTTTGATGCTTGTACAAATTGTTGCCACTCCTCTTTTGAATAGAATTCTACCTCTGCTTTTGTCTTTTCGCCATACGTGATAACAGATAGGTTGGAGGTCATGGGAGTGCTGCTTGTAGGTAGCACAGGTTTTTCAAATATGAGCGCATTAAGAAGGGAAGATTTTCCATTTTTTACTTGCCCAATAATACCGATGGTTATTTTCTCTTTTTCAAGATTTGATTTGATGCTTTCGAAATCTTGATCCAGGATCCATTGGTTGCTATGCGCAAGTTGAGCGAAATTAAATGTTTCAATTTTGGCCTTATTAATGCGTTCAAAAATTGACATTGATTCCATACTGTTTATTTTGAGAGGTTGTTAAAAGCGATTTTGAGTTGATTTGCTTCATCTTGTTTGCCTTCGTATTTTTTTCTTTGCTCTTGCAAAAACGCCAACCGGTCTTTTAGTACTCCCAATTTTTCAATTGGCGCTTTTAGCACGGTTTTTGAATACAATCGATTTAGTTCTTTGTCAATTTCAGCTTCCTTGTCAGCAATTTCATTTCCTAGCTTAACATATTCATCAACTATTTCATTTATATTCTCTCCAATATCTTGCTGCATATCTTCTATAATATGCTTTATCAGGTGAAAAAAAACGAAACTTTGAGGTTTCTGCAAATTATTTAACTCCTCAATAAATTCATTTACTAAATCTTGCTTATTCTTTGAGAATAATATTATTTTTTCAAAATTTATGTTATTTTTACTTAACGTGTGTTTGATTTGATTTATCAAAGAATCATTACTTCCAGGTTTTTCAGATTTGGTCAATACGATATAGAGTATTTTGCCTTTTAAATTATTTTTTATAAAACTAACGGAATCTCCTTTGATTTCACCATCCCCTTTATCGATTGCCCAAAAAACAAAATCACATTCCGGAACAATATTGATTGCCCGCTCTTTGTCCTTGTCATCCGATGAATCATAGCCAGGTGTATCTAAAATCGTCATATTGTATAAAACCGGATTGTTATATTCCAATACAAAATGCTTGATAAGATAAGCAATCGGGACCTTCTCAAAAAAAGATTTTTTTAGGGTTTGAAAGAAAACAGGATTGGGTTCAAAGGAAGATTTTTCATCGGTCGAATATAAAAACCTTAATTTTTCACCGTATGAAATATATGTTGGTACTGCAGTACTCACTTCGTTTTCTGTTGAAAGGAGTTCACTATTCCCAAGAATTGAATTAATTAAAGACGACTTGCCCGATGAATACTTCCCCATCAAAGCAATAACGACTTTGTTTTTTAACCAGGGTTTTTGTTCCAGACTGGACCAGCGCTCAAATGATTCTTTTATAAATTGATAGGTGTTGTTATTTGCAAAGAATCTGAGTTCTTTTTGATCATTTTCTGGGTCATAATCATCGTCGAGTAGGTTGTTGCTATTTTGATACAGGCGTAAATTATCGATAAAAGATATCAAACCATTGCGCCCAAATAAAAACTTCTCAACCTCTTTTATTTGGATATTTGCATCATTATCAATTCTTTTCGCCGAAAAAAGGTCCTTAATATTGTTAAATTGAACTTCTAGTTCAGTTTTTTGAAGTTTTAAGATATTGATTTCATCCATCATTTGAGATGGGCTCAATTGCATGTTTTCAGTACTGAAATTTTCTTGAAGCATAGATTCAGAGTTTGTGCTGTAAAACTGAGGCTATTTTAGTATCTGCATGTCGGATTTGTTCCTTAAGTTTTTCAAGTTGATTTAGGTCATCTTTAAATTGTTTTATTATGTCTGGCTGTTTGTTCAAAAAGTCATCAAAACAGGCATCAGTTTCTGCTTTTGCTTTTTTCAAATGCTTGTCAACTAAAAGGTTGAATTTGGTTATAATATTTTGATTGTGAAAAACCAATGAATTTTTAAAATTGTTTATGACTATGTCGATTGATTGGTTAACCTGATCAACAATCTGTCTCTTGGTAACCATTTCTCCAACCCACTTTATAGCAACAAAGGCAATTTCCATCAACGCTTCATCCTTTTGGGTATTTTTGTTATTTGAATAGTTTTTTAATGCGAATGAACTGGCCGTTTTGGCGCCGTCAAGTGAGCCGACAATAATTCTCATATTTTCAGCTCCATTTATTTTTATGCCCTTTTCAATATTTAATACTAAATGCATAATTGCATCCAAATCAAGATTAATATATTGAGGAGACAAAAAAGCATTAATTTTCGCTTTGGAATTCTCCAAGTTTTTGCGCAAAACGGAAATGTAATTATTTATTAATATATTTCCAGAAATTGAGTAAGTTTCCCGGATAAAAACTTCTGCAATCCCATCTGGGTTTCTCAGCGCTTCGTTGACAAAATAGGCTCTTTTCTTACTGATTTCTTCAGAAAATATCTCAATTGCAGCCGTTCTAGTGTTTTGAATTTGTTCATACAATTCTTGAACTTCCTTCTTTATCTCCTCACTGGCTTTTTCAAATTTTGCAAGTTGGTTGTTTAGTGTGGTTTCAGCACTCTTATCTATTTCCAGTGTAGAAATTCGCAAACTAATGAAGTATAAGATGTTTTTCAATATTTCAGGCAAACGTTTAATCTCTCTTTTATCTCTTGCATCTTGACATTTTGATATGCATTTTATCAACAGTGTCTTAAGCGCTTCGGTATCGTCGCTTTTTTCATTAACCAGTAATAACTCTTCAAAAAGGTGTTTGTATTTGGTTTCTAAATGATGTTTTATTTCTGAAAGGCCTGTTGGTTTTGTTTTACAATTTACAAGCAAAAAAACAGGAATTTCTAACACTTTGGCATCTTTTAGCTTTTTTTCAATTTCTCTTGTGAGGCCCTGGTTTGCATCAATAACCATACATAAAAAATCTATTTCGTCTTCTGCTATCGACAGAATCTGATTAGGGTCTTCCCAGGTTTCACTAGGAGTTTCTGTTATTGTAAGCTTCTCGGAAAGCTGAAGCTTTGCTGAATCGGAATGCAAGAGCAAATTAATCAGTGCGCTTTTCCCTACATTTCGAGGACCAATGAAATTCAAATTGATGTCTTGTCGGTCAAGTCGTTCCAGTAAATGAGTGATCTCGTCCAATTGATTCTTTAAAAACACTTGATGCTCAATTAGTTGGCTGATTTGTAGGAGAAGGTTATATGTCGTTCTCATATGAAGAGATGGCTGGTGCGTTAAATAAGTGGCAGATTCAAATTTCAAATGCACCACTAGTTTTTTATATGTGTTTTATTCAATTTGGGAATGCTTGCCTTTATTTTACTTTAACGTTTGGCTTGCTGCCGTGCGGCCGAGTGATGGGTTTGAGGGCTAGCTGTTCGGCGGCATGGACAGCGAGTCTTTGTTGTATGTCGTTTTTTTCTGCTAATCAAAATTTATTCTTTTACTAATATCATCAATTTTTTTTCGATGTTCTTCTTCTTGCCTTCGCTTTTGTTCCTCGATTTGTTTCTTGCGAATCTTAATTTCAATTTGATATTGATTAGCAGTATCCACGGCAAGTTTTAATGTGTCTTTATGATACCTTTCTACTTCTTCAATAGTAGTTCCGTCCAATACTATCTTCTCCCCATATACTGATGCAATTCCAGGTCTATGCATTGATGTGAACCTTGAAGGTCTGTTCCAAGCATTTATAAATAAGTCTATCCATTCGTAATTTGGTGTTCTGGTTAATTCAAATGGAATTGTATATAAAGCACTACCCGGGGTGCCGTCATTTAAAGGTCGAGTAATTTCATCAACTAAGATACCCTTAATTCTTATGGGAGAATCTTCTTTTTCTGGAACTGTTGTTTGAGGAGTTATTTTTTTAGTGGATATGCCAATTTCACCAAGTTTTGGAGCAGATTCACGAGCATTCAACAAAGTCGTTTTTAAGTCGTCGTAATTGTTGTTATAATGAACTTCATTTGACAAGTCAATATAATATTTCCCTTTCAGCCAAGAAGGCAAAGCCGTTTCTTTTGTGCCTTCCTTTAAAATTGGGATGAATTTTCTGTGATTTGAGTTTTGTAGGACTTCGGCTGTCATAATGTCTCCTTCATAGCCTACTCCACCGATGCGATTTTCTGATTTTGATTTATATTTTGGGGTACATATTATCAAAACAAAATTATTATCTCTTACTGATTTCTCCATGAAATGAGGCATTTGGTCGCCGGGCACAACCTCCCATTGGTCAATTTTTGCATCTATTCCATCAGCCCTCAATTGAGTCGCCAAATCTTTTACCCACAGTTTAAGTTCGTTACTTTCCCATGCATATGAAATAAATGCTGTTGGATTTATCATGATTCTTTATTTTTAATTGCATACAACTTTTACTTTACGCAACTGGTTGTCAAAAAAGTCAGAGGAAGCATCTGGCTCATTACGTAATTTATTAAAGTGTAAAAATAGGTCGAAAATTCAAATTTCCAAATCATCCAGAAGAGATTTTAAGTTTTCCCAACTTTTTTTAATCATCCACACTTGCGCGGCCGCGTAAACCATCCCCAATTCCCCGGCTTGTGTAGGCCCCGGTTCCCGGGATGACAACTCACGTTTGGTTTGCATTGGTGAAGTGCATTTACGCAAATCAAAACGTGCCCACACCAAAAATGCCAATTGCGGTCCCGCCAGTGCCTGTCTGAACCCGCCCGGCAGACCGCACCGGAAAAATTCCCCATCCCAAATCCCCTTCCTATCTTTACCCCAAATCTTACCCATTCCTATGCACAAACTCCTCCTCCTGCTGGTCTGCTTCCTGACGGCCTTTACCGCTCAGGCCCAAAAAGACTCTTCCGTCAACGACCTGAACACCTGGTTTAAACCCGTTAAATGGCGCAACATCGGCCCGTTTCGCGGCGGACGATCTGTGGCGGCCTCGGGCGTGGTGGGCGATATCCATACCTATTACATGGGCACCACCGGCGGCGGACTCTGGAAAACCGAGGACCGGGGCATGAACTGGAGCAATATCTCCGATGGCTTCTTTACCACCGGCTCCGTGGGGGCTGTGGCGGTGTCGGAAAGCGATCCCAATGTGGTCTACGTGGGTATGGGCGAGCACGCGGTGCGCGGGGTGATGACGCACCACGGCGATGGCATGTACAAATCCACCGATGCCGGCAAAACCTGGAAAAAAATCGGGCTGGAACAAACGCAGCACATTTCCCGGATCGTGATCGATCCCCACAACCCCAATACGGTGCTGGTGGCCGCCCAGGGGGCTTTGTACAGCAAATCCCAGCAGCGCGGCATTTTCAAATCCACCGATGGCGGCGCTACCTGGAAAAACGTGCTTTTTGTAGACGATAAAACGGGCTGCGCGGAACTATCCATGGACATGAACAACCCGCGCATTCTCTACGCGGCCATGTGGGAACACGGTCGCCTGCCCTGGAAGGTGATCAGCGGCGGACCCGGCAGCGGACTCTATAAATCCACCGACGGCGGCGAGAGCTGGACGAAGCTGGAAGAAGGTCTGCCCAAAGAAATGGGCAAGATGTCGATCGCGGTTTGTCGGTCCAATTCCGAAAAAGTGTACGCCCTGATCGAGAGCGATTCTGAAAAGGAAGCCGGCGGACTGTTTGTGTCCACCAATGCCGGCAAAAGCTGGACCCGCGTCACCAACGATCACCGGCTGATACAACGCGCCTGGTATTACATTGAGCTGTTTGTGGATCCGCAAAACGAAAACACCCTCTATGTGCTGAGCGCGCCGGCCCTGCGCTCCATCGACGGCGGCAATACCTGGGAGGATTATTCCGGCACCCACGGCGATTACCACGACCTGTGGATCAATCCCAAAGACTCCAAAAACATGGTCATTGCCGACGATGGCGGCGCAGCCATCACCTTCAATACCGGCAAATCCTGGAGTCCGCAAAACAACATGCCCACGGCCCAGCTGTACCGCATCAACACGGATAACCAGTTCCCGTACCGGATCTATGCCGGGCAGCAAGACAATACCTCCATTTCCATTGCGCACCGCGATCCGGGTAGCGGCTATATTGGCACGAGCAGCTGGACCCCATCGGCTGGCGGGGAAAGCGCCTTCCTGGCTTTCAACCCCGACGATCCGCGCTATGTGATGGGTGGCAGCTACCAGGGCACCATCGAGGTGCTGGACACCAAAGCCCGGGCCGGCACCAACGTCATGGCCGCGCCCATTCAGTACCTGGGCAGCGATGCCAAAGACCTCAAATACCGCTACAACTGGAATGCCCCCATCATCTGGTCGAAACACGAACCAGGCACTTTTTACCACGGCGCTCAGTACGTACTGCGCACCGACGATATGGGTAAAACCTGGCGGGAGGTGTCGCCAGACCTCACCCGGAATGAAAAAGAAAAACAAGGCAAGGGCGGCGGTCCGTACACCAACGAGGCCGTGGGCGCAGAGAACTATGGCACCCTGGCCTATATCCTGGAATCGCCGCAGGAAAAAGGCGTGATCTGGACCGGCAGCGACGATGGCCTGGTGCACCTCACGAGGGATGGCGGCAAAACCTGGCAGAACGTCACGCCAAGTGGTTTGCAAGAATGCCTGATCAATGCCATTGAGGTATCGCCGCACGATCCGGCAACGGCCTACATTGCTACCACGCGCTACAAATTCAACGACCATACCCCCGGCCTGTACAAAACCACCAACTACGGCAAAAGCTGGACGAAAATCGTGAACGGTATTCCTGCCAATGCCTTTACCCGGGTGGTGCGGGAAGACACACAGCGCAAGGACCTGCTGTTTGCAGGCACAGAGCTGGGCCTGTTTCTTTCCTGGAATGGCGGCAAGGACTGGCAGCCTTTCCAGCTCAATTTGCCCATCACCCCTATTACCGACCTGAAAATTCATCAGAACGATCTGATTGCCGGCACTTCAGGTCGTTCTATCTGGATTCTGGACGACCTGACTCTGCTACGTCAATTTGAAAAAGCCAGCAAAGGCATGGCCCTGTTTCAGCCGGAGCCGGCCCTGCTCACCAACAGCAGAAGCGAGCTGGATAAAACGGATGATTCCTTCACCGGAACCGCCTCAGGTTCCGGCGTGAATCCGGCCAGCGGCGTGGTGTTGTATTACCATTTGCCGGAGCTGCCCAAAGGCGCGGTGCTGACCATGGAGATCAAAGACGAGGCCGGGAATCTGGTGCGCACCTATAGTTCGCAGAAAGACAGTCTGTTCAAAAAATGGGATGGCGGCCCGTCTGAAGATCCGGTGCTTTCAGCCAATAAAGGCCTGAACCGTATGGTATGGGACATGCGTTATCCGACCATGGTGGGGGTGCCCAATGCCTATTATGAAGCCAGCTTCAAGGGGCACAAAGCGGCGCCAGGCAAGTACAGCATCACGCTGAAAGCCGGCGATTTGCAGGCAAGCACCAGGGCAGAGATCCTGGCCAATCCGTTGTACAGTAGAGCCAGCGGGGAATACAAGGGCTACCATGAAGTAATGCTGGCGATGGAAACCGAGCTCACCCGGATGCACCGGATGGTGAACAGCCTTTATGCGCAGCGGGAGCAGTTGTCGGAACTGCTGGCGGCCCTGCCTGCAGAGGCCCGGTTCAAACCGGTGCGCGCAGAAGGAGAGGCTTTGGTGAAAAAAATGACCACCTGGGACGAGGAGATGGTACAGCGCAAATCAAAAGCCTATGATGATGTAGAGAATTTCCCGAACAAGTTCACGGCCCAGTATATATTCCTCATCAACCAGACGGAGAGTGATATTCCGGTGGTGAATCAGCCTTCGCTGGACCGAAAAAAGGAATTGGATGCGGAGTGGGCTAAGTTGCAGGTAAGAGGAACGGATATGCTGGAGAAGGATATTCCGGCGCTGAATAAGAAGTTGTTTGAGTTGGGGGTTGGGGTTGTTTGGAAGCGGTAGTTTTTTACTGAGGGGGTGAATGCCAGTCACCCCGTCACTAAAAAACTCCGCGCCTCCGCGCCTCTCTGCGGTAAAAATTACTTTTGAGACCTCCTCAGTTTACAGCCTCAATTCGGTTTCTCTATCTTCAACTCGGCAAAAACCTTGTCAAAGATCGTTACATCGCATTTGCTGTTTTTGAAATAGTTATAGTCATCTTTCAAAGAGTCTTTCCAGCTATAATCCGGCCGGATCATATCGTTGAGGTGCGCTTTGTAGATGGCTATGGCATTGGGGTAATCGTTGTTATACAAATATAAATGCGCGGTATTCATGTACATGTTGAGGTCTTCCGGATATAGTTGCATGCCGCGTTTGAAAGTGGACAGTGATTCCCGGAATTGTTTATTGTTGAAATAATACCAGCCTATACCCATGATGTTTTGTCCTGATAATTGTTCCGTTTCCAGGTTAGTGATTTTTCTGGAGGATGGGTATTCTTTCCCATTTACGTGGCGGGTATAACCGGTGATTTGCCCGCTGGCATCTGTAATCATAGTCTTGACGGCCTGAAATTCCTCATTGATAAATTGGCTGGGCGTGGTGAAATACATTTTGGCAAATATGCCGTCGGTATAAAAATGGAATTCGCCGTCTTTTTGGCCTATTGCCGCCCAGGTGTTGTCAAACAGGTAAAGCCCTTCGTAAGATTTCAGGGTTTCTTTCGGCACGGTAATGCTTTCCACTTTTCTGGGCTCGCGATAGAAGTTTTTCCAGTTGTATGCTTTGGCAACACTGTTGATGACCTCTCCGAGTAACCGGCCGTTGTCGGAATTGAGGAAAATGACAACACCATAACCGTCTTCCATGCTGCCATAAAATTGTCCACAAAATCCGTCGTTGCCGGCGCCGTGCTGAAAATAGTCTACACCATCGTGACCCTCTATGAAGGTTCCCATAGCTGTTGGGCCGTTGTTGTAAGGCGTGAGGTGCAGTTTGACCATTTCCGGGCTCAATACTTTGGAAGGTTTGCCTTTCCAGGCCATTTGCATATCAAGGATGTAACGACAAAGATCAGTGGGCGTCATCCATAAACCTGCGGCGGCCTGTTCGGGATACACGTGGAATTTGCGTTCAATGGGTGTTCCGTCGCCATTGTAAGCGGAAGCACACAGCGGCCATTTTTCTTTGGCAGGCGGTTGTGCATAGGTGCTGTTGACCATGCCAATGGGCTTCAATACATTTTCATACATCCATACATCATAGGCCTGGCCGGTGACATCGCTCAGCAGCACCTGGGAGATGGTAGTGCCGCCTCCGGAATACTGGAAGTATAAATCAGGCTCAAAGGCGCTGCGTACAGCCGGTGTGAAAGATGGCGCCTTGCCGTCGAGCACCTCATAAACCGTCGGGATAGGGCCATTGACATCGTGGCCAGGGAAACCATGCACGGTGAGTCCTGCCTGGTGACTGAGCAGTTGGGCGAGGTTGATTTTTTTGCCTTTGGAGAGAGAATCGTAGGGGAATTTCCAGGATTTCAGGTATTGGTTGATATCCGTGTAGAGGTCCACTTTTTTATCCTGGGCTAATTTCAGGATACCAACGGCATTCAGGGTTTTGCTGATAGAGCCGGGCTCAAAAAGTGTTTCGGTGGTCATGGGTTTTTGTTCTGCCACATCAGCCCAGCCATAGCCTTTGGCCCAGGCAATCTGATAGTTGTGGATCACAGCAATACTCATACCGTTCACCTTGTATTTGGCCATTTGTTCGGCAATGGTGTTGGGGCGGGCGTTGTTGAGGATCAGGTTGCCGGTGATGTTGTTTTCCACTTCCCGGATTTTTGCCAGCGTTTCGGGAGAATAGGAATTCTGGCTGGAAAGTTGGCTGCATAGCAGTAAGAGGGCAAAGAGGATGTGTAGTTGTTTCATAGCGATAGTAGTTGTTTAAAAATCCCAAAATTGGTTGTGTAAGGTAGCGGCAGAAGTTTGGGATTTTGGATAGGGTAGGGCTTTAAGGTGAAGTTAAAAGCCTATATCATCCCAGTAAACAAGCCTGGGGCAACACCTGCCAGACAAAACAGTAATTATTGCAGGGAATACGCTATCTTTGACCATTAACGCACCAAAATCTATGCTCAAAATGAAACACTGTATTCCCTTTCTTTTAGCCTTTTGTTTGCCTCATTTAGCCCATAGCCAGGATACCCTGGGCTTGGCCATTGCGCCCGGACTCACGCCTGTAATTGCCCATAAACAAACCGAAGTGGGCCTTTTTAACAGCCTGGCTACTTACCGCACCGATGATACCAGTGGATACCGGGGCGCACAATGGATCCATGTTTTACAGGTACAGCGCGGTTTTTCCCGTCAAAACCGACTGAGTGCAGGGATCGACCTGGTTTTCGCTAACCTGCGCTTTGGAAGTGCAGAGGAGGTGGCGCCTTATGCAGCCCTGGGTAGTGCGCCATCACCAGGTTTAGGGATACACAGTTTTTCAGCGGCCGGCTTGCGGGTCAGGTATGTGCCTTTTATACGCCACTATGAATTTACGCTGCAAAGTACCTTGTATTTCCCGGTGGCTGGTCCGGAAAAACGGGGTGTTTTGGGCGAAAACCGGGTCCGTTTTTCCATACAGGCCAATTATGCCACGCTTATTGCTTCCGGGTGGTATGTGGTAGGTCAACTCAGCCCTCAAGCGCGTTTTGCCAATTACGACAATGATAAAACCACCTGGGAATTGCCGCTCACTGCCTACCTTATCAAGCGGGTGCTAACCACCGCTTCCGGGCAGCGTTTGTATCTGTTTGCCAATGCGGGTTATTACAGCAGTTTTGAAAAACGCTATAAGGGTTGGTTGCGACAAGTGAACTGGCAAATCAATGCCGGCGCCGGCGCACAATGGGTGTTTAACCCCCAATGGAGCCTGAGTCTTGGCTGGCAGGGCTTACCGGCGTATGACGATACTCTCGGGATCAAAAAAGGATCCTATGGCGCTATTTCGTTGGGGGCGAGGTATGCTAATTTGGGTAATAAATAATTAATTGGCGTCCTGTTTCCTGGGATACTAAATAGATGACAAATTTCGCCTTGGCAACAAGAAATGACGGAACTTCGATAAATGAACCCTCAAAATGCTCAATGATGCCACCTTTAGCTGTGCGATTCACCGCAAGCGATATCACATTGATATTGTTGTTAACGGTACCTGAAACAGGATTATTATTAAATTTAGGGTCATCAGAGTTGAACTCAAATGAGTCATCCGTAGTGACAATTCCACCATTAAAATCCCCAATTAGCCTAATGCCATATTTATATCCTTCGGGATCTGCTGCGTTTACCCAGAAATTGGTAATGTTAGTTTGAGATTGTGGAAGGGAACTCGGGACAGGGATGATTATATTAGGCAAGGATGGTTGAACATTGGAGGGTAAACTTCCGGACACCACAAAATCATCATACCGCGCAATACAATCTCCTTCCTCTACACTGACCTCCACATTGCCCGATACCCCGCTGGGTACCGTAGCGATGATTTCGTCGGATTTAGCGCCGGGTCTTGTACTCGCTTCCACAGTGCCAAATACCACTTTGGCGCTTTGGGAGAGTCCGCTAACTTTTAACACTACCTCGTAACCAGATGGATTATTGTCTGGCAACACCGCATCAACGCTGGCGCATTTATTCTTGCATTGGTCGCAACCAAGGCTAAAGGCACAAATGCAGATAAAAAACAGGTAGACAGGGATGTTTTTCATGGCGGAGGATGGTTAGTGAAGTGAAGATTCCAAAACGGAAAGCACAGCTTTCATATTGGATTCTAAGGAAGGGATCTGGTTGTTGAGTTTTTCCAGGGTTTCTTGGGCGGTTTTTTCCACTTTTTTGCGGGCTTTGGCAGGCCTTATTTCTTCAGCACGTACGGCCCGGAATTGGTCCAGCAGGTTGGTATTCAGGGGTAAAACGGTTTGTTGGTGCACCGTTGTAAGCGCTTGTTCGTACACTTTTGCCAGGGCTTCTGCCGCTGCCGCTCCCCACAGGGCCCGCACAATTTCGGTATGGCCCCGGTGGTTTTGTAGCACAGAATCGCGGGCGGTATTGTAAGCGGCTATGGTTTTATCTATACGACTCATGGACCGGTTGTCTATAAAAGCATCGCGCACCCGCGGGAGCGCGTCGCGCAGGTCTTTGAGCCGGTCGTTGTACACCACCAATTCGCCGGATATCTTTTGGTAGTACAGCTGTCGTTTCAAACTCACCACCTCTTTCAAATCTGCAATTTCCCTGCTCAATGCGGCCTCGTTGCTTGCGTTGTTTTTTACGGCATTGGCTATGCTGTCGCGCAGGGTTGCAGTGGCTTTTTGTTCTGTTTCAAGTTTGGCCAAACGCGTTTTCAGTTCTTCGTTTTCTATTTTTAACCGTGCTTTTTCTTCCTCTTTTTTACCCAATACCCTCGCAAATGTTTCCACTTCACGGTTGTCGGCTCCCTTACGCGCCAACCAGATATCTATGGTGCGCGATTTATCTTCCGGCAACAACAGGGCGCCATTGGGCGGCGAAATACGCTCGTAGCCGGATGGCGGATAAAACACGATTTCGGCCTTTCCCGGCGGAAATTCCAGGGTATACTCGCCGTTACTCTGGGTTTCAATGGGCAAACTGGCGCCGGAAAGGGTAAGGCGGATGAACTTCAGGGGCATGTCGTTCTCATCCAGTACCCGAATACGAACCCTGGCCTGCGCCGATAGTATGTCGGAGCCAAGCAAGAGTGTGAACAGCAGAAGGAGTTTTATTTTCATTCGATGGGCAGAATGGTATGTCTGGATGTAAGCGCAACGTCCTGGCTAAAAATACGTTTGCCTTTGCTTTCAATCACCAGCAGGATGGTTGAACCAACGGCCTTGGCAACCGGAATCTGGAAATAGCCCTTGGCATCGGTCTTGGTGTGTAAGTTACCGTCTATGGTAATCTCCGCATCCTGTATGGCGCGACCTTTGGCATCCTGTATTGTCAGGGAGAACTGCGTGGTATCGGGTACAAATTCCAGGGCAAACCGGATACATTGGTTTGTACCGCTGAGGGTTGCCGCACTTTGGCTTTTGATTGTAAAACGTTGGGAAGTGGACGGGAAGTACAGCAGGTGGACGGAATCGGCCTTGAATTTTGCGCTCAATTCTTTAAAAGTAGCTCTGCCTTCAGCGTCCAGGGGCAGTTTGCTTTGCAGGATGGTTTCGCCTAAACGCAAATTGACCTGACCGTCGCGAATGGCTTTTTCCTCTGCGCCGGCCTCATGCAGGTAAACTTCCAGGGCGAATGTTTCCGGGGCGGGGGTTGAGTTGCTGATCAGCCACCCGATAATGATTATAGCCACCACTGCAGCTGCGGCCCCATACGCCCAGCGAGGCAGGCCGGTGGCAGCCTTGGGGGAGGATTGGGCTTCAAAGAGTCGGGCGTATTCGTCCGACAAATGGAGCAGGGCGGCATTGGTTTTAGCTTGTTCGCGGTTGATTTCGTCTACCGAAAGAATGCCCGCTGCGCTTTGGTCGGCCAGTTTTTTGATATTGGACTGCTGTACCACTGCGATATTGAAGAGCTGCTGGTTTTTATCGCGGAAAGCCTGCATGAGCAGATCTGCTGCAGCGCGCTGGTCGTTTTCCCGGATGAGATGCCGGGCTTGTTCAGAGACTTTTTCAATTGCCATGAGAGGAGTTAAATTCAGGCAAATATAACAGGATGTCAGTATAATATCTAATGAGCTAAAAACCTACAACACCGTCACCGGAAACAACCATTCATACATAGGTTTAAACTCCCTGGCCCAAAACGTTTCAGCGTGCCGGCCGCGATCGCGGGCAATGATGCGGATTTGGCCATCGTTGTAGCCGTTGTTTTTCAAAGCCCAATAGGTTTTTTCGAGCATGGGCAGCATGGATCGGGTTTCGGTTTTACTGCCGCAAACATAGATCTGACTTTTAGGCTGCGGGCTTTTTCCGGCCAAGCCGAGCACTTGCGGGTTGAACCAAAAGGAGGGCGAAAGCGCCCCGATTTTTCCAAAAACATGGCTGTATTGCATGCCTGCATAGAAAGTAATGAGTCCGCCCAGCGACGAACCCACCATGCCGGTAGCTTCGCGGTGCGACCAGGTTCGGTATTGCTGATCGATAAAAGGCTTCAGGGTATGCACCATGAATTGCAGGAAGGCATCGCCTTGTCCGCCGTTTTTGCCACGGCTAAAGGGCGCATATTCGTGTCCGCGGTCGATGCCGCCGTGATCAATACCTACCAGAATGGCCTGACGTTTAAGGGGTTGGCGGGACATAAATTCGCGGAGTTTCCAGTGCCGGAAAGCTGCGGTGGAGGGGTTGAACAGGTTTTGGCCATCGGTCAGGTAAATGACCGGGAACCGGCGGGAGGTGTCTTTCCAGTAGTTTCGGGGCAGCAGCACCCGGATGGCGCGTTGCCGGTTGAGTTGCGGAATGAAAAACGGGTAGTGTACGTGGAGCAGGTTGGCGGGTTGGGGCATTGAAAGGCTTGCTTTGGGCGGATAACAACAGCTGGGGCGGAAGGTTCAGGGTGGGGCTGGGGGCATATAGGTTCTTAAATCCAATAAACTCCCGAATTGTCCTTATTTTAGCCGGTAAAAACCACACTATTGGACATTTTGGTTTCAGACCTGTAAGGTTTCCAAAAACCTACGGTATGTTCACAAGTTATAGGTGGATGTTAAGGCAATCTGGAAACACATCTAACATCTTGTAACCACTCGTTTCAACGAGTGGCCAGGAATCCCCCCCCATCACATCTAACATCTTTACAAAACATCAGCATCAACCCAAAATTTGAACAATGCCATACTGGAAATCATATCCTTCACCGAGGTTTTTGATGTTGATGTTTTGTAAAGATGCTAGATGTGATGGGTGGATCGGCTTTTGCCCGCCGTTAAAACAGCGGGTTACAAGATGCTAGATGTGATGAGTGGGGGCTAACCTCAGAAATTGATTCTCCATTCAACTTGGGTACATACCATAGGTTTCCCAAAACCTTATAGGTCTGAAACCCAATGGTCCAATAATGTGGGTAAAAACATAAATAGTCATGCATAAATTGCTATCCATTTCTGTATTATTAACCAGCTTATTTGCCAGTCATCTGGCCGCACAAAACACCGTTCCCAGTTTGCAGCATCCGCTTGCAGCCTATCATTATTCCACACCTGCAGCACAGGTTAGGAGCCTGGACCATATTTCTGTCCGGTTTGTAAATCCTGGCGCCCAGCCGGTTATGGATGTACTGGTAAAGGCTGAAATTCATGAACCAGGCGGCCAGGTGGTAACGCTCAGCAGGGAATTAGACTGGGTTGATGCTGGCGCTGATACGCTGGTGATGTTTCCTTCTTATATGCCACCACAGATTGCAGGCGATTTCACCGTGGTGTACAGCAATAGTGCCTATACGTCGAGTGTGGATACTGTGCAAAGAAAGTTTGCACAATCCTTGTATAGTGGATTTGCTTCCAATAATAATACCATTATTCCCGGAGGGGTGGGTTTGAGTGACTCTGCTTTTATAGCAGCTGATTTCACCTTACAATTTGGCAGTCTGTTTTACACCGGGTCAAACTTCACTTATTGGCATCCACATGTAAAATTTGGCATTGCAAATACAGACGAAGTGTATGTGCCTTTTGATCCAACCGCTAATATTATTGCGATATTGCTCTATGATGCAGACCCCTTTGATGAAGGAGGTATTCATTTTGATACCACCTGGGAAAATCTGGGAGTGGGTTTGGTAGGCTTTGGAGAATATGAAATAAAGGGGTTTGAACATGAATTTATTTTGGTGCCTGGTTATATAGAAAATATAATGACCTCGGGAGATGATCTTGATTTGAAGCCCAATCATCCATATTATATTTCACTGTATTACAATGGTCTTCAAGCAGGTGCCGGAAAATGTGTTCGATTTAGTAAGTCCTCAAAAGAAGCATATTTTGATTTCCCGAGTACTCCATTGTTTGCCGGCCAAATGATACGGGACGGTTGGGAAGAAGGTACGCCTGTTTTGGAATTTCATCCAGAAGCTTTTTATGATAACACTGAATCGCCACTCAGTCCGGATAAATACTCCATTTCTCCTAATCCTGCTTCCTCATCCTTGCAGGTAACACTCGATTTGGACCAGCCTAATGCAACGGTGGTGGTGTCGTTAATCAATGCTCAAGGTCGGCAGCTGCAGTACCAACAATTGCAGGGTTTTCAAAACGGCGTGGTGGTTTTTGATACAAGGGATATGCCCGCCGGTATGTATCTGGTTCGGATTGCCACGGAAGAGGGCAGGGGAGTGAAGAAGGTGATGGTTGGGCATTGAGGTTAGCCTCGGATTTTACGACTTCCTTTACCCCATTCTTTAGAAAACTCCGAAAAAACTGTCTTGTTTTATAAGATTCAAAAAGGGGCGTTTTTACAAAAAAATGCCCCTTTTTCGTGTTTTTTTACGTATTTTAAGATATGTAACATCCCTTTTGTTGATGCTCTAAGTACAAAAATGTGTACTTTTTATCGCATGGTTCAGCATTCACCTTTGCCTTGTTGATGCGCAAAAACACTCCCTGAAAAGGCAAGGTCCATTCTATCACCTGGATTTTTTGATTTTCTAAAATTGACTTTTCATATCGGAAGATCAAAACATCTGCAATGCTAATATCCATGCAAAAAGTCTTGATTTTACTGCTCTTTTTTATAAACGCGATTTGTAATCTGGAAGGCCAATCGCTGTTGATACATGTTGAACCAGGAAAAGAAAAACTGGCTGTGCCGGAAGGCGAGTCTCCTTTAGTTGGTATATTCCGAACCTATGGGATTGCTCAATATTGGGAAGCTTTCCCGGGCGCAAAGTCAAGTTTCCTAAAAGGGTCAAGGTATATGAGTCTGGTAGACCCCACTAATATTGAAGCGGTTATTCAAGCATTGGAAGCCACACAGATTTTTGACCTGATTGAAGTGGAAGAGGCGATACCAACTGCAGAATATTTGGGAAATATGGCAGAGTGCCCAAATCCTGTGCTGATTACCGATCCCAATACGCAAAACCAGACGTATTTTGATTTGATGGAGTTTCCTTGCGCTTGGTCAATTACGGAAGGTTGTCCAGAAATTACTATTGGTTTATGCGATGTCTCTTTGAATTACAATCACCCGGATCTGGCAGGAAAAATAGCTGATATTCAGTGTATTACCTGCAACCCTAACACGGTGGATGTTTGTGATCATGGTTTTGCTACCGCAGGCGCATTGGCAGCCAAACACAATGATCAATGTGTGGCAGGAGCAGGAAGGAATACCACACTGAAGGGATATCTGTGGAGCACCAATACCTGTGGCGGTAATCCATGTGGTTGCCAGATTCCTACAATTGCCACCGTATGGGCAGCCTATAATGATGGCAACCGAATTATTCTGGCTGAGACACCTCGTTTTATCGGATCTCAGGCGCCGGCTGCCTTGCAAGAGATGGTGGAAGGCGGCGCTACCATCATACTTCCATCCTTAACTTACCCGTTGAGTCCAAACGGACATAGCGATATTATGGGTATCAACGGTGTCATCGTGGTGGGCCCTCTTGATGATAACCTGGACTATTGGGAATACAACCAATTGAATGTGGATATGGAAATTGGTGTTCCAGCCCGACATGCTTCTCATAATGTAGACGATATGTGGCAATTAGATTCTCCCGACGATGGGGATGGGTTGCTGTGTCGGGCTAATTATGGCGGCGGTACGTCTATCGGGGCCCCAAGTGTGGCTGCAGCGGCTGCATTAATGCTTTGTGTTAATCCGTGTCTGACACCGGGCGAAATTGAGACCATCCTGAAAGCCACCGCAAAGCCGGCCAATGGCGCGCCTAACAATTCAGGTTCTCTGAATGCTTATCAGGCAGTGCTTGCTGCGCAAAATGCCATCCCACAAAACCTGGTAGTAGGCGCCGGTCAAACGGTTAACATTTCCAATCAAACCGTGAATTATTCAAATATCACTATTGAGCCCACCGGTACGCTGCATATCAGTAACCAGTCTACTGTTAAGATGCACTTCGATGGCAGAATTTTTGTGAAAAAAGGCGGCAAACTGATCGTAGATAATTCCACTCTGACAACTACTTGTTTGACAGACTATTGGGCGGGAATTCGGGTGCAGGGTAATCCTTCCTTGCCTCAACCTGCTATTTATGATGCCAATAATAACCCGCTTATTCAGGCGCCGCTGAGTGCCGATGACGCAGGTGTGGTTTTCCTGTTGAATAATTCAACAGTAGAGAAGGCCCGATTGGCCATTTCTACCAACTGGAGTGGCGGTCAATGGGGTGGAGTTGTTTTTGCCAAAAATACAGATTTCATAAACAACCGCCGTGTTGCTGAATTCATGCAGTATCCAACCCCAAATGCCGGACTTACCTTTACCAATACCAGTAAATTCATTGAGTGTTTGTTTGATGGAAGCGCAGATGGAAGCACCGGTGTTACTATGTGGGATACCGATAAAATCACCTTCAATAAGTGCAATTTTGTTGGGTTTGAATATAATGCACTTGTAGCACACGATGCAGGCGCCGTGGTATCCGGAAACAACAATTTTATCAACAACGGAAGAGCTATTTCTAATGTAGCCACATATCCTTTTGGTGCATACCCTTTGGTTGTTGATGACCACAACTATTTTGCCAGCGATAACAGCGAGTTAATTGCCAGTTTTGCATCTGATAGATGGGCTGGATTGAAAATTGAACAAAATGAGTTTTACAACCAAGGCGCCGGAGTAGGTGTCTGGCTGGATGGTCCCAGCAATTTTAACATAGATAATAATGCATTCTATGGAATGATGGGTGCTGTGTACATTACCCATACCGGTTTTGGTAATGACTCAAAGCAGAATATGGTGCGTTGTAATACCATACAAAATTCCAACTGGGGCATAGGCTTTGTGGGGGATAATCAGTTTGTTCAATTCCTGAGCAATAATTTCCAGCAAGTGGGTGAGGACGTAATTGTTACCGGTACTATTCGAAACCAACAGGGGGCTCCCGGAACGCCGGCAGCGAATTGTTTTGACAATCTGGGCTCGCCTGATATTAATTCTACGGGAACAAGCTTCTCCTATTTTGTTAATACCGGAGCTCCATTCTGTGAGGTGCCAGTGTCGCCTGTTAACTTTACTGTGGTCAATACCAGCAATAAAAATCCAATAAACTGTCAGAATCTGCCAGAAACACTTGATCCTGCTACGGGCGGTAATTTGCCTGAGCTTCGTCAGCAATTAGTTGATTTACAAGGACAAATTATGCATGACCCGGAAAACAATATCCTTCAGGCGGAATGGCACCAGGCAATGGCGCAAAAGGAAGCGCTTATGAAGGCACTGATTAAAGAAAAGGTTGCTGTTGGCGACTATGCTGGTATAGATGCGCTTTTGGAGGAAGAGCATACCTTGGAATCAGATATGTCAAGATTTGGATTGAAAATGAGCATAGGTGCTTATGCTGAAGCTGAGGCATTGCTCAATACTTTTCCACATGAAACGCAAGATGAATTCTGGTTTGTAAAAGTGCAACAGATCAACCTTCAGCGTCTGGTTAACCCTGAAACTTTTGAATTGGCAGAAATGGATGAGGCATTGCTGAATGTTGTGGCAGAAAGTCAGTCTCCCTATCGTGGATTTGCCAGGGCAATCCTGATGCTGCTCAAAGGAAACTGGTATGCCTGTGACCTCCCAACCGCATTGCGATCTGCTGAACCGGTTGAGGCTGCTCAAGTATCAGAAAAGGACTGGGTACTTGCGCCAAACCCGGCCAATAATACACTGCGGATTACGCTGGGTAAAACTGCTGCTACAAATGCAGATGTCAAATTGTTCGATGTATTTGGTCGCCTGGTCAAACAGGCAGATGTATCCGGTCAGGAACAACTTCAATTCGACACATCAACCTTACCTGAGGGTATTTATTATGTTGTAATGACAGAGGATGGCAAAATCACCCGGCAGGCCAAGATTTCTATTCATCATTAACTGACTTATTGCCAATTGTTGTGAACAGAGGGTGTCTCAAAAGTTATTTTTATCGCAGAGGCGCGGAGGCGCAGAGGTTTAAATGATTGATTTTCAATCCCTCTGCGTCTCCGCGCCTCTGCGATAAAAATAACTTTTGAGACACCATCTACTTTTTCAGCGCCTTATTAATCCTGCCTATCAATCGTTTGTTGTTTCCTTTAGCTATTTCCAGGGCTTTGCAGGCTTCCCGCTTATAGGCCAGATTGGTAATGATCAGGTGCTTTAATTTGGGCTTCTGCAGATATTTGATCTTTTCTGCCGCAGGTACTATATTAGTTGTGTCAATAATAACCGGAAAATAATTACTCATTTCCGGGATAAGCTGTGTCATAGTATGGGTTTTGTCCACATCGCACCATTCCTGTATATAAGGCATAAGCGAAGTGTAATAACCCAGTATAAAATTCTTGAGCGTGTCGTCCTGTATCAAATCAGAATGTCCGGTTTGCTTCATTTCCTCATAGGTTGTTTGATTGGCTAAAAAACCTATGTAGCTGGCCGACATGTCGATATAATAACTAATGCTATCCGTCAGGCTGGGGTTGAGTTGAAGCTGACTTAGTTTTTCGGCGCCGGCTATCATTTTCTGCACGTTTATGGTGGTCATTTCCAGGATCATGCTGTCCTGTCGAAGGTTAGACTTCATGTTTTTGAGGATTTTTTGTTCCATTTCCCTGTCTTTTCGATCCTCGCGCCATTCATCGAACCAGAATGAAATGGAAATGCCGATGAAGATGGCTACTACTTCTCCCAGGTACTTCTTTAGAGTATCGCTAAACGTGTTTGTCATGCCGAAAGTAATTTGGCGTAAATAATTTCCGGCAAATGTAGTGTGAGGTACAGACCCTGAGAACAAAAATTCGGTAAAAAGAAAATGGTAGCAAAGAGAAGCAACAGCTCTTCCAAAAACAAAACTGGCGGCGCTAATTGCTTAGCTCCGCCAGAAAAGCTGAGTGCTTTACCAAACTTCTTTTATCGTTGCAACACAACCTTTTGGGTGATTGTTTTTGCCTGTGAACGCACCTGCAACAGGTACACACCATTGGGCAGGTGACTCATGTCCAGGTCGTAATTTTGATCAGATCCGTTCATGTTGATGTTCGTCAGGGCTCTTCCAGCCAGATCGGTCAGAGTCAATTGGTCCATCTTGTTTTCTCCTTTAAGCCGGATGCGCAACAAGCCCGTGGTAGGATTGGGCGATACGCTTAGCACATCCGGAGTAGCCTCTACCTGCTCTACATCTGTACTGCCAATTTCTGTGATTTGGATACCCAGATCGCCGGTTGCATTTTCGTAACCGTCTATCAGGATATAATAGGTCTGACCCGGAGTCAGCCCAATCGCGTTAATGATACTGGTAAATCCGTTGCAATTATTGCCGTCATCGTTTGCCGCTACAATCGTGAACGTGCTGATATCATTGCAGTCAGAAGCGGTATAAATGGCCATTTGTGTGTCAAAATTGGCCAGATTGCAGGTGCTGACTCTTGCATTGCCTAATGCGGGCGCCTGAAACTTGAACCAAATCGTGTGAGCAGCCCTTGGGCCCTGCTCCGAATCACACCATAGGAAAGTGCAATCGCCGGCAGGAGGGATATTGGGCTCGTGATAAACAGAGGCTGAAGCATTGGCGTTGGTGTAGCCCGATTGTACCTGGCCATTTACCGGAAGGGTTGCTGCCCCGCAAGGATGGTCGATGGCTGGAATACGGGTCACTTCCAAATCAAGTAAATAATTTCCGGAAGTACCTGCAAAAGTGGATTGTACATAGAACCAAATGGACCCCTGACGAATAAAAAACTCCCCGCCGGGTGTTCCCATCTGATTGTCGTAAGGCGGCGTCCATGGTATCACATTATCTGTGAATCTCCAGATGCAATCGTTGGTATAGGTGATGCCGTTGCTGTTATCTCCGGCATCGTACAGTCGTCCTTGAAGCCTGTAAATAAAGTTGTTGTCAAACGGAAAGTCAAGGCGGTAATAGTCCACATCGCTGGTGGTGTGGTTGTTGGAGCCTGTGGTATGGATAAAGGCCGTGTTTCCCTGGAAATTTAAGGGTAAAGCGTAGGCATTCGCCGTAGTATTATTGGGTTCATATACATCGGGAGAAGGCGGTACGGGCAACAAAGTGAGATAATCTACGGTAAGGTAGGTGCCAGGAATGTTGACCATTCTACCAGCTGTATTATCCCAAAAGATAAGTTTGTAAGTGCCGGGCGCTACGTTGAGGCCATTGGGTATGTCGAACTGAACCGGAACGTTTGTGTTGACAAGGAAAGAAGGGATGGTAACCTGTTTGGCGGTGATTTCCTGAATCCAGGAGCCGTCCATATCGTGTAAATCAACAGAAAGATTGACGTTGTAGTCAAAGGCCAGGAAGTTGTCAAAGTGCCCTGTCACACTAAATGACTGGCCTTGGATCACCGGATTTGGGGATATATCCGTGAAGCTGTTAAGTGCAAGTAAACTTCCACCGTTGACCAGAAAATTGGCCCTGTTAGCGAAGGAATTCTGACCCACTTGCTGCCATTCGGTTACTCCTTCGTTGCGGTACACCAACACTGCATTGTAATTTCCAGGTGGTATGGTTACCTGAAAGGAATACGTTACAACGGCGCCGGCGCCTCCGATATTCATAAAGGTATAGGCAAGATCCTCCCTAATTTTGAGCAAACTTCCATCTATTTCATTGTAAATGCCAATCGTTACCTCGCCATTAAACGGTTGGCCACCGGTGTTGGCAAACTCCACTTCCACGGTTACGTTGTCTCCGTATGTAGGGTTATCAATCGCCATATACGGTGGGTTAAGCATCTGCAGGTCGGGCTGCAGGTTGGGATCTGGTTGGATGCCAATAACCGCACCCTGAGCTGTGTTAAATCCGCCGCTGCCGCCACCGGCGCCGATTGAGCCGGGATTGAGGGCATTTACGGTAAAAAAGCCGTCGGACGAGCCACCCCAGCCCCAGTTCATATGAAATTTATTGCTGTCGTCGTAGCCGTCGCAAACAAAAGAATGTGCGCCGCCGCTGCCCACTCCACGATATTGCATAGGCCGAAGCGCATCCAGTTCCTGTTTCAACAGGCTGATCCATTGTGCTTCGGTGTAACTGGCCCTGGATACATATTGTACCGTGTTGGGATCGTATTTAAAATAGGTTTTGAGTGCATTCGGCACATCGCTGGTATTGGTGCCGCTTCCGGCCGGGCTATAATTCATATCTACGGAAATACCGCAATGCAGCATCAATTTGGAAATCCATTGGTCCGGAGAGCTTGGTTTCCAGGGCATTAGTCCCCATTGATAGGCCGTGGCGCCAAAATCTGCTGAAAGTGTGCCATAATCGTTTTCCACATAACTATGGGAGCCAATACCCTGTGCGGGGTGCTTCCAGTAATACATCACCTGGGCCATGGCAGTGGCCACGCAGCCTGTTACGGAGCCGCCCGGACAAAACATGTTTTCATTGGGACCCTGATTCCATTTGGTGTCAATCAAAGGACCTATGCCACCGCTTTCAGGTACAGCAGGTGCTGCCGTTAGAAGGGTGTTCCATACCTGAGTGATACCAGAAGTAGCCTTGATCTGCTGCTGCCGTACAAAGGCAATTTCCTGCTCATAGCCCTGCAACCAGCTCTTCAGTGCATCCGGTAGATTGTTGGGATCAAAAGCACCCTCGTTGGAATAAGCCAGTATGGGTTGTACCGCATCGTCGGCTGCTACCATGACAAATCCGGCGGTGGCGTTCACATTGAACACGTAGAAGAAGGCAGGGCTGTTGGGTTGTTCGCCATACACCAGGGAAAGACTGAGATTTTCGCCCATGGCGGAGCCTTTTTTGGTACCCTGGAAAAAATGTTTGCCTACCAGAGCTGCTTTGGCAGCATCAATAGGTTTGGCATAGTTTGCCTGCTGGATGAGCAAAATGGCCAACAGGGAGCACAGTAATCGGGAAAGCAGATTCTTTTTCATTGTAAGAAGTGTTTGGTAAAAGTCTGCTTCAAAAATACCCTCGCAGGAAAGCGCATTGCCAGGGTTTGGTCACGGGTGGACGCCTGCGCGGCACGAATGTTCAGGTTTTTGTGCACGAATGGATGAAAGATATGTCGCAAGGGATTGAAACACCGCCAGAGTATGTATACAGTTCATTTTCTCATGTTGGAGGTCTCGTTATGGATGCTGGTGTGAACTCGTGTTACTGATGCATCAACGATGCATTGTCACCCTGAGCGTAGCGAAGGGTCTGGTATGCTCCTATTGGGTGAATTACATTGTTTTAACCAGCGGCAGGTAACTATTCCGCGTTGTTGCCTCGCATGCGAGGCTTCGCCAGACCCTTCGCTACGCTCAGGGTGACAAGGTAACATTGGTGGATACTATCCTAGCGGGTACACCGAATAGGAAACGAATATAATTTCGGCACACAATATACCCTCCCTTTTATGCCATTCAATGGCTACAAATATTTTCAATGTGCTGCTTCTTAGTACAACCTGAGTTCAACCACCACTCATTCTTCATTTTTTGCCTATTTTTAGGCCCACAATCAGTCGAAAACCGATCGCAGATGAAAAAACTGCTACTTGTTCTCTTTGGCCTAATCCCGTTTCCAGCGCTTTCACAACAAACCGACCAAAACCTGGATAGTTTGCAACAGCTGCTTGCACAGAAACAGGCGGCAAATGACCGGTTGGGCGAAGCTCAGGCATTATATGGCATCGGGAACCATTACTACAATAAACAAGAGGATAAAACAGCCCTGGACTTTGTACAAAAAGCCTTAAAAATACTTCCGGAAGGCAACCCGGCCCTGGAAGGGAAATTCCTCTTCCGAAAAGGGCTGCTACTGAATTTTATTGGAGAAGATATTGCCCAGTGCCTTCCGCTTTTTGATTCTGCCTATAGTTTGCTCAAGCCAACCAACGATCCCGCCATTCTCGCTCCATTTTTTCAGTCGTACGCTTCTATCCTGATTCAAAATTTACAATACCAAAAAGGTCTGGATATAGCATTGGAAGCAGAGCGGATTTGTTTGGCGCATCCGGAAGTGAGCAGCCCGGACCGGTTGCTTAATTTATACGCTATAATGCTCTCTGCCGGACTTCAAACAGGCGATTTGCAGGCTTGCCTGGAGTTTGCGCGCAAAGGAATAGAAGTAGGGAAAAAAAGCACCAACTATGAGTTGCTGGCAGATTTGCATTACAACAATGCCCTGGTGTTTTATAATCTGGGGTATGCCAAAGAAACCGAAGAGGGGTATTTAAAAGCGCTGGAACTGAATAAAAAGGCCGGTGTGAGTGCTGGTGTGATCCGGGTCGCCACGGCACTGGGGCAGCATTACAGCAGTCATGGACAACCCGTTTTGGGATTGCGATATATCCGGGAGGCCAGGAAAGCGGCTGTGGAATCCAAAGACTTTTACCTGGCTGCTATTTCGGATCTGATGGAGTCGGAGCATTGGTATGCGCAAAAAGACTATCCTCAGGCGCTTGTTGCTATAGATGCCTGTCTGCGTTATTTTGAGGATCAGAAAGATCCGCGTTTTATTCAGGGATCCTATCAGCAAAAAGCCCTGGTGCTCAAGGAACTCGGCCAATTGGATGCTGCGGTGGAATGGGCGCAAAAGGAGCTGGAACAAGCCCGGCAGGCGAACAGTTTAAATTTTCTCCTGCCTCCATATCAATTATTGGCAGAAATAGAAAAGTCGCGAGGGAACTATAAGGAAGCGCTTGCCTATCAGGAGCAATATGGTTTATATAAAGACAGTATCTATCATAAGGATTTGAAAGGCAAACTGGCCGAAGAGCGCATCAAACAAAACATAGAATCGGCCAATGAAGCCCGGGAAAAAGCGGCTTTGTTGCATGAATCCTGTTCGAAGCCTGATTTTCCCTATCCCGTTTAGGTCTCAAGCGACTTTCACAGATTTAGGAGCGGCTATTTGAATAAATTTGTTCAGAACCGCAGTCTTAACTGCTGC
>JAFLBO010000045.1 GCA_017303475.1 Chitinophagales bacterium | reverse complement strand
GGGGTACACTCCCTTAACGGAACTGTACACCCATCGTCGTAGAACTTTAATGAACCGCCGTGATACGAGACCCGTACGTCCGGTGGTGTGAGAGGACGGAGGGCTAACGCTCTCCTCCTACTCGATTATTGTAGGAATTTGGATAACCAATGGAAGGTGGATGTGACCAAAAGAGGTTATTTTCGTCTGAAAAAAAGTTAATATGTATGACAGGTAATACGCTTCAACAACCTGTCAAATAATATTGAAAAGAGAAAATGAAAATTATTTCAGGCGGACTAATTTCCCGAAAAGGGCATTTTACACTGAAATTAGAGCATTTTTATATTTGATTCCATAAAACCGAAAACTTTGGGAACCATCTACGCCAAAATTGGTATGGTTTTTGGCAAGTGTTAAAAGAGTCTGCAATCCAGACGACAAAAAGCCAAAGAAACTACAGCATTGTTCAAGCTCATTTATAGTGTTTTTTGCACGGAATTGCTTGGTTAACAAGTATTTGTGTTTAAAACGAGCAAAATTCCAATAAAAAATCGTTACCCTGATTGGTGTTTTTAGCCGTAATCTTGCGCGATTTTTATCTGAACAATAAATCAGGTCTTTTCGGAATGGGTTCGGTTGTTTGAGATCATGCTTGACTCGGACTCCGCGCTTAAAAAAGGCCATTTTTTTAATCCCTAATCCTTGCCGCCTTTATGGTAGGTTTCAGGTGTTTCCCATCGTTTATTGAAAAGTTTTCAAGACTGGAAGTGGTATTTGACTGGAAGTATTCATTGTAGCTTCGTTCCATTACCGACTGGTCTGGCATAATTTCAACAAACAACATTAACGAAATACTCGAAACTTGAACTGTAAACCGCATTTTTCCATTCCAAACCGAGTTACATTGATGAAGAGTCCCTTACACTACTTCTCAAAGGCCTTGCTCGCCTCACCTTTTTCCTCATCCACTAATTTTTTGACCATGAACATCTCAACAACTCAGCGCCAATGGGCGCAAGGGCTGCTCATGCTGTGCTTATCGCTCTTTACATTAACCAGTGCGAACGCTCAGTGCGAAGATTTCGTTTCTTTTCCTCCAGGGCCGGTTGTTATCAACCTTACGCTGGATGGTACAGGAAATGTTAGTCTGACCAATGCAGTATTGAATGGTAACGGATTTACCAAAAACGCCGCATGCGATTACTGGCTCAGCCAGACGCCTGCTAATCTGGCATCATTCAATAACACACCCATTAGCTTTGACTGCAATGATGTAGCCACATCTCCACATACCTGGCATGTGCGTACTGGTGGTCTGCCACTGATCACGGACGATATGGGCCCCGGCGCTACAATTGTTCCGATCACGGTCAATGTAATTGACAATATTTTCCCAACCATCACCACTAATGTTGGTCCTCATGCGCGAAATGCGGATGCTGTACCAGCGGGCTCTTGCCAGTACACTATCGTGGCCGGTGATGCAGGTACTCTGAACTATCTGACAGCTATGGACAACTGTCCAAGTGCGGTCATCCAATACAATATCGATAATGCTGGATGGGTAACAGGCACTACCGTAGTTGGTCAGGTGCTTTCCGGCGTTGGCGCACACTCCATTCAGTGGCGCATGACGGATGCCTCTGGCAACCAAACTGTGGCGCCGTTGATCAGCGTAAACGTAAGTGATGCAACAGCTCCTTCCGTAACCTGCCCGGCAAACGTCATTACCACTACCGACCCATCCAACACCTGTTCCCGCGCAGTAACAGGTATCGGCGCTACTTACTCTGATAACTGCTCCGTTACCTCTGTTACCTGGTCGGCTTCTGCACCAACTTCTTTGTCTTCAGCACCTACAGGTATCAACGACGCCAGTGGCACTGTATTCCAGTTGGGTGTAACCACCGTAACCTATACAGTAAGCGATGGTGTTAATGCACCAGTGAATTGTAATTTCTCTGTTACCGTAAATGACAACGATGCGCCGGTTATTACCTGCCCATCTAATAAAGTGGAAAATGCAGCAGGTTCTCCTGCCTGCAATTTTACGGTTACAGACAACTCCTATAACGCAACAGCATCAGATAACTGTGGCCTGATGGCTAACCAACCTGTTATTGTTAGCACACCTGGTTATAACGGTTTGTTGACCCTCAATGGTCAGGTTTTTGCCGTTGGTACAACCAATGTTACCTGGAGCGCTACAGATAATGCCGGTCTGGTTTCTACCTGCTCATTCTCTGTAACAGTAAACGATGTTACTCCTCCAACGGTTACTTTACTGCCTCCTGGTGGTCCGGTGAATTTCCAAGCGGTATTTAATGTTAACACCGCGCCAGGCTCTTGCTCACAAACTGTTTCCTGGTATCGCCCGAGCCCGCTGACGCACAATGCCTCAGATTGTAGCGGTACAGTTACCCTTACGGAAAACGACACGGTTTCTATCAATTGCCCTGGTCTTTCCTGCAATGAAGATCCTACCTTCTTTACCACTAACGGTGTAACTCCATATCCATACGATGCCACTAATTTTCTGCACTGGGTTACTCCGGTGTCAGCAGAATTCGAAGTTGGCACTACCGTGATTACGTATGAATTTGAAGACGCCTTCGGTAATATCACACCAGTTACAGTTACGGTAAATGTGGCCGAAACCGAAGCTCCGGTGGCTAATTGCGTGGGCACTACCGTTTCACTGTCTGTTGATCCTTTCCTAAACTCCGGTATTGTAACACCGGCCCTCATCAACAACGGCTCAACCGACAACTGCGGTATTGCCGATATGACTACAGACAACCCTGCTACTCCGTTCGATAATGAAAGTGTGCTGCCATGTACCCAGTTGGGTAACAATGTTGTCACTCTTTATGTTACCGACAACGCAGGAAATACCGCAACCTGCACCGCTACTGTATTCCTTGTTGACAACACTCTGCCACAAATAGGTTGCCCGGCTACATTCGTAGTTCCTGCAGATCTCAACTGTCAGGCTACAGTACCTGGTCTGGTGTTCAACTCAACAGTGAACTTCCCACCTTCTCCGTCCACCCTGGAATACTACGATAACACAGCAGATCCATGCGGTTTGGTGTTTGAGTATAAAGTGAATGCTGGAAGCTTCATTAACCTTGGCACCGTCACTTCTGAGCCGGTTGATTTGAGCGCTGTAGTATTTACAGCCGGCAATAACACCGTAGCACTTCGTGCAACAGACGATGCCGGTAATATTGCTGTGTGCAACTTTACCGTAAATGTACAGGACCAAACGCCTCCAACTTATGCATCTGGCGTTAACCCGGGTCCTCTGCCAGGTTCAACCATCATTGCCAACGTTCCAAATATTGGCTCTTGCTCTGCAAAGGCTATCTGGAATACTCCACTGTTTTCCGATAACTGCCCTGGCGCCGTTACCATCGTTTCTCAGTCTGCTTTCTCTAATGTAACCATTTTCAGCGCAGACAATGGTGGTATCACCCCTGTAACATATGTTGTGAAAGATGCAGCTGGTAACCTCTACAACTATACCTTTAATGTACAAGTGGTAGACAACCAGTTCCCTGTTGCTAAGTGTAAAGATATTACCGTAAACCTCAGCGCTACTCCTGGCGCCGGTTCTGTAACCATCACACCCGCTCAGGTAGATAACGTAAGCACCGATAACTGCGGTTACTCTTATGTTAGCACCAATGCTACCTATACCTGCGCTAACGTAGGTACCAACAATTATACCCTGGTAATTAAAGACGACGCCAACAATCAGGCTACTTGTACGTCTGTAGTTACCGTGGTAGATAATACGGCCCCCACCTTTACTTGCCCGGCTAACGTAACAGTTAATGCTGATGCTGTTTGCCAAAGCACCATCGTTGGTACGGCAACCGCTACCGACAACTGTTCCGTTACCAAATACGAATACGACCTCAACCCACCAGTTGCTGTTAACTTCTCTCTGCTGAATAACGGAGCTTCCGGTAACCTGGCCAATATCCCGGCCATGAACCTGGGTACTACCACGGTTACTCTCCGCGCTTCTGATGCCTCCGGCAACAGCAATACCTGCACATTCACCGTAACAGTACGCGACGTAACGCCTCCGGTATTTGCCGGTGTGCCAGCTAATGTAACGGTAAACTGCGATGCGATTCCTGCTGTAACCAACCCTACGGCTACCGACAACTGCGGTACTGCCAATGTAGTTTATCAGGGTCAAGCATTCAGCGCAGGTACCTGCCTGTACACCATCACCCGTACCTGGTTGGCTTCAGACAATGCTGTTCCGTCCAACACCATCACAGTTAGTCAGGTGATCACGGTGCAGGATGTAACCGGTCCGGTGTTCAACGCTGCATACCTGCCAACTCCGGTAAACATCAACGTGGCCGGCCCAAGCATTTGCACAGGTAACTATACGCTCACGGTGACTACCACCGGAGGTACGCCAAACGTAACAGATGCCTGCAACGGTATCTCCGGCATTTCCTACAACCTGGTTCCTGCCGTTGGCGCAGCCTCCTCAGGCAACCTGACCAACAATGCCGGCACTTATACGCTTCCGGTTTCCGCTTTCCCGATTGGTACTAACGTAGTTACCCTGACTGCTTCCGACGGCTGTGGCCGTACCAGCACCAAAGTGGTAAATATCGTAGTAACCGATAACCAGGCCCCGGTATTCTCCGGCAACTATGCCGCTGCGCCAGCCGGCAATTGCGGCAAGGTGTACACCCTGCCTAATACCACTAATAACTGCGATCAGCTGTTTGTGTGGAACCGTCCGTTGGTGAGTGAAATCACCGATTGCGGTCTGATGACGATCACGGAATCTATCAACAACACTTCCGTTCAATCTTTCATCAACCTCATCAACTCCTATGCTTCCAACCCACATGGCGCTGTAACCGCTCAGTTCCCGGTTGGTGAAACTACGGTAACTTACACGGCCACTCAGGGCGCAAACGTGAGCACCTGCTCCTTCATCGTTAAGATTCTGGATACACAGGCGCCAACCATCACTTGCCCGGCCAATACGAACCTGAATATTTCAACAAGCTGTGCTGCCGCAGCAACGGTGCCAACCTACCTGCCAGCATCTCTGTCTGATAACTGTACCAACAACGTTGTGGTTTCTCAGTCTCCGGCTTCCGGTGTGCTGGTTTCTTCTGTTGTTCCGGTTGTACCAGGCAATACGTTCACAGTAACGCTGAAAGCTACCGACAGCCAGCCAAACAACCTGATGTCGGCTCCATGCTCATTCACGGTTACGCTGATTGACGCGCAGGCTCCACAACCAGTGATCAACTCACTGCCTGATTTTGTAAGCAACTGTACCAAAGACACCGTTTTTGCTCCTGCAGCTACGGATTGTAACGGCACCAACATCGTAACCATCTACGGTACGCCTTCTGTACCGGTAATGATGATCCTGCCTCCGCTGGTACCAGGCGGCCCACCACGCTACATCCTGAACCCAGGTACTTACGTGATCACCTGGTCTTACACCGACCCACAAAACAACACCACCACTCAGCCACAGAATGTGGTTATCACAGTGGATAACACCCCTCCGGTTGCTATTGGCCAGGCTACCACGCTGAACCTCAGCGCTACCGGAACGGCGTTTGTAACAGCTACTCAGGTTAACAACGGCAGCTTCGACCCGGATCAGTGCGGTCCAATGGATATTGCTTTCCAAACCGGCACTTCTCCAAACTTCGTTTACGTTGACACCCTGTTCTTTGATTGCGATAACCTGGCTAACAACGGTGTAAACAATATCGTTTTTGCTGCAATTGACTTCAATGGCAACGTGGCAACTTTCCCAACAACGGTTACCATCAAAGACGTTACGGCTCCAACCTTTGTAAATGGCTGGACTGCAGGTCAGCAGGATACCGTTATTCAAGCTTGCAATGCCATTCCTCCGGCATCTGCATATCCACAAACGGCTATTGACCAGTGCGACGTAGCAGTAAACATCACCCTGGCCAGCGATTCTACGCAAACTGCCAGTGGTTGCACCAAATACAGCTATGTGATTAACCGCAAATGGACGGCAACAGATGACTCCGGTAATACCACCACGCGTACGCAGAAAATCATTGTAACAGACACTCAAGGGCCTGTTTTTGCCGCCAATACGCCTGCAACGGTTACGTTCAACACAGCGCCAAATGCACTCGTATGCAATGCTGCGGTGAATTTCAACATGGCTGGTTTTGTAGATGATTGTCAGGATTCTGTGGATCTGACCATCACCAATACCCTGATTTCTGCACCTGTAGGCAATACTTTTGTGATTCCTTCAGGCGCTAATATCAGCGCTCCAAACTATCCGGTTGGTACGTACATCATCCGTTTCACGGCTACCGATAAATGTGGTAACAGCTCCACCAGAGACCTCACGGTGCAGGTGAAAGACGCTACTCCGCCAACGGCAGTTTGTATCAACGGTGTAAGTGCATCTCTGCAGCCTTCCGGAACAGTTACCGTTACGGTGAATCAGTTTAATAATAACAGCTACGACAACTGCTCCAGCACCCTGGGCCTGCTTATTCAGCGCCTGGATACCAACCCGCTGGTTGCTCCGTCTGCTACGCTGGAATATGACTGCGATGATGCCGATGGCGTAACCCAACATGGTGTGAAACTGTTCGTATCTGACCAGAACGGCAATATGTCTACCTGCCAGACTTACATTGTGATTCAGGACAACGTTGCGCCAACCATCACTTGCCCACCAAACGATACCCTGGATTGTGCAGCCAATACGGCGCCGCAATTGCTCGGTTTCGCTACAGCAGTGGATAATTGCCCGGCCAGCCTCGACATCACTTTCGATGACGTATTGGGTAATGGTGCAGGTATCATTTGCGAACTGCTGGTTCGTACCTGGTCTGTGGTTGACTTTGCCGACAATACGGCAACCTGTGAGCAGTTGATTAGCCTGCGCGACACTGTTAAACCGGTTCTGAGTGCATATCCTCCGGATGAAACCATCAGCTGCTCCACGCCGCTGCCGGCACCGGCTCTGATCACAGCTACTGATAACTGCTCTTCCAATATTGTAGTACAGTTCAGCCAGGATACCATCAATGTGGCTCAGGGACCTTGCGGACAATTCTCTTATACTATTGTTCGTACCAGAACAGCTGTTGACGACTGCGGAAACACGGAAGTACACTCTCGTCAGATCATTGTTGAAGACATCACCGAGCCTGCATTCCTCGGTATGCCTGATACTATTATCCTGAATACCTCACAGTTCCCGCCAAACCAGGATTGTACAGTGCCATGGAGCTTCAACGTAGGTCAGTTCCTCGAAGACTGCTCTCCTGACAGCATCATCCTGGTAACCAACGACAGTCCGTTTGGCGATGGTAAACTGGATCTTAGCGGTAACTATCCAATTGGCGGTTACAGCATCTTCTTCGCAGCAGTTGACGCTTGCGGCAACGTAGGTATTGACTCTCTGTATGTAGAAGTACGTGATAACAGCGTACCAACCCTGGTGTGCAACAACAACGTAGTAATAGCCCTGGGCACCAATGGTGAAGCCATTCTGGATGCACAGGACATTGACCTCGGCACCACTGATAACTGTGCACTGGATACCCTGGTATTGTCTCAAAACCTGTTCGATTGCGGTGATCTGGGCTTCCAGAACATCACGCTGACGGCTACAGATATTTATGGCAACACCAACTCATGTGCAGTTCAGGTGGAGGTTACGCTGGGTAATAACGCCGGCTTCAACCTGACCGCTACAGGTACTTCTGAAACCTACTTCGGCGCTGCCGATGGTACTGCAACGGCAGTAGCAACCGGCGGTACAGGTGTGTTCTCTTATGAATGGGATACGCCAAACGCTGATACTACGGCTGCTGTAGTTGATCTGCCAGCAGGCACCTACATCATTCTTGCAACTGATGTAAACAGTGGTTGTATTGCAAAAGATACGGTTATGATTGGCGAAGGCCCGAAAGTAACCTTCAACGTAGGCACGGACGACGGATGCCAGGGCGAAACCCTTTCTATCCCGGTTACCGCTGACAACTTTATCCTCGTGTCTGGCTTCTCTATCGGTCTGATTCTGGATAATGCCGCTGCAGGTGCTATCGTGGGTATTACAAACGTGAACCCTGCTCTGGCAGGCTTGACTCCGGGTGTGAACAACGTATTCTGGACCCACCAGCAATTGGGTACTGTTACCCTGCCAAACGGCTCTGTGCTGTTTAATATTGAGGTTGAATTGAGCAATGCAGCTCAAGGTACAACCAGCGCGATTGTTGAATCTGCTATTCCGGCTCTGGTTGTGCTGCAAGACGGCACACAACAGGCGCCTGAAGTGATCTTCAACGAAGGTGCTGTGACCATTAGCTGTGTGGCTAACGACGTAAGTCTTAAAGGTGATGTATTCACCTGGAAAGCTCCGGTGAAAGCCATTCCTGACGTAACGGTACAACTGAACGGAACAACTATGGGTACAGATATCACTGCCGCTCCGCTGGCAGATTATGAATTCCTGGTTCCATCAGGCGCCAACACCATTACCAATGCGTTCAAGATTGCCACGCAGAAGAACCAGCAGATCAACGTAGGTGATATGTTGGGTATCCAGGCACACGCTGCACAACAGGTAGCGTTCACCAGCGGTTACCAGTGGGTAGCAGCTGACGTAAACCTCGACTTCCGTGTAAACCTGGCTGACTACGCTTTGGTACAGAAATATGTTCTGAGCAACAATGCACACTTCCTCGACAACCAGGGCAACCAGGTTGGTCCAGACTGGAAATTCATCCCCGAGTCATTCACCTTCGGCCCGTTGCCAATTGGCAACCCACAGGCTCCACAGCCTAACCCGCTGAATACCCCTGTGCCACCAAGCAATATCCTGCACAACAATGTGACTATGGATATTCTGGGCGACGATTTCGTGGGTGTATTGATGGGCGACGTTAACGGTTCTGTGGTTCCATTCACCAGCGGTGGCAGCGGTGGCGCTGAAAACAGCAACCCACTTAAATTCCGTCTGGAAGACCGCGCTGTTCAGGCAGGTGAACTGGTAACCATTCCATTCAAGTCTGTTGACTTCACTGGCGCTCAGGCATACCAGCTGACCCTTGGATTCGATCCGGAAGTGTTTGAATTGCAAGACATTCAGCCTGGTGTATTGCCAGGTCTGACTCAGGACAACTTCGGCACGAACTACCTGGCTGACGGTCAACTCACAACCCTGTGGGTAGGCGGCAAACCAACTACGTTCAATGACAACGAAACGCTGTTTGCACTCACATTCAAAGCCATTGAATCTGTTTCCAGCTTGTCAAGCGTACTGCACAGCAGCTCCGCGGTGACTGAAGCGCTCGCTATCGACGCAACCGGAAACGCGGTGCCAGTTGACTTTGAGTTTGTGACTACGGTTGCAACCGGTGAGGTAGAAAACAAAGTCTTTGCACTTTATCAGAACCAACCAAACCCATTCTCTGCGGAAACAAGCATATCTTTCCGCCTGCCAGAATCGGGTCGTGCAACCTTGCGCATCTTTACGGCAGAAGGCCGTTTGGTGAAAATGGTTGTTGGTGAGTTTGCCGAAGGCATAAACGCCATCAACTTCCGCAAGGATGATCTGGGTGCAACCGGAGTGTTCTACTATGAGCTAGAAACATCCAGGCACAGCGATCGCAAAAAGATGATCCTGATTGATTGATCCTGATATGAATAAAGAGGATGTCTTATAAGCCATTTTTTTCCGCAGAGACGCAGAGTTGCGAAAAACTAACGTGTCTCAGCTGCTCTGCGGTAAAAATCAAAAAGTGACTTATGAGGCATCCTCAATATATTATCAGATCAATGAGGCTTTTCCTCCATCTTTAATAGCTTGACATTGAACACCATGAGAAATATTTTATTAATCCTCTTGCTGATTGCGGCGGGCGTTTTTTCAAATCGCTCCGAGGCGCAAACAGTAATCCTGAAAGCCGATACCATCGAGGTGCCCTGTACATCCAGCGACACTTTTCTGGTACCTATCAGACTGGATAATTTCACCAATATTTCAGGTCTGCAGTTTACGCTGCAATGGGACACCGCCCGCCTGGATTATGCCTACACTACTCAGTTGAATCCCAACTTTGTAGGCGTAGGATTTGATACTTCTGCAACAATCCTAGCTGAAGGTAAACTCACTTTTGCCTGGACTGATCTGGCCGGTGTGAGTGTGCCTGATGATGCGATTTTGTTTCAGGTGGCCTTCCGCCGTATCGGTGGTCCGCCAACACCTGTTTCCTTTGTGAATACCCCAACCGATATTGCGGTATTTGACAACCAATTCAATCAGGTGGATGCTCAAACCATTAATGGTTTGGTAAAACCGCTTGATAATCAAGGTCCAACGCTCAACTGTCCGGCTAATCTGACTGTCAGCTCACCTGGGCCTGTACCTGTACCTAACATTCCTCCTGTGGCTGGCGATAACTGCGGTACTCCAAGTACCGGCTGGGCTTCCACGGGTGCTACTGTGGCTAACTTCCCCAACGATCCGGACGCCAGCGGCGCCGTATTCAATATCGGAACCAGCCAGGTAACTTACACCACTACTGATGCCGGAGGCAATACTGCCACCTGCTCTTTTGAGATTTTGGTTGAGTTCGCGGTCTCTTCTACGGATTTGACCCTGATTGCCAGCCCAAATAATGCCGCTTCCTGCGGTGAATCCGTAACAATTGACGTATTGGCCTTTAACTTCGACAGTATTGCCGGTCTTCAATTTTCCCTTAACTGGCTTCCTGCAAACCTGGAATATGTTTCCATCACAAACACTAATGTTCCCCTGAATATTGATCAAAGCCATTTCAACACGGATTCAACCGGTGTTGGCGCTTTGTCGTTTGCCTGGACCAGTGGCAATATTTTCGGTTCTACAGTGCCTGATGGAGAAGTACTTTTCACCCTGACCTACAATGTGTTGGGCGGCGGATCAGTACAATTTACCGACAATCCAACAGCTCCTCTGGCCTTTACCGGTACGGTATTCCCGCCAGAAGAAGTACCTTTTGTAACCATTGACGTCATCGTTAATGTTACTGATACTGTTGCGCCAACTATCACGTGCCCAGCTAACCAACTGATTACCTCTCCGGGTGCAGCTGTGGTTAATGGTATTGCTCCGGTAGTAGACGATAACTGTTCTTCTCCCAATGTGGGATGGAGCAGCACGGGCGCCACTGTAGCCGATTTTCCTAACGATCCGGATGCCAGCGGCTCTTTGTTCAATCTTGGCTCATCTACTGTGGTGTACACCGCTACAGATGCTTCCGGGAACAGCGCTACCTGCTCTTTTGATATTACCGTTGAATTCGGGATTAATACAGACGACCTGGTGATAGTGGCCAACAGCGCCAATGCAGCCTGCGGCGGAAGTTTCAGCATGGATTTCACCACGCTGAATTTTGAAACCGTGGCCGGCGTACAGTTCACTGTAACCTGGGATCCAAACCTGTTCCAATTCACTTCTGTTTCCAACTTCAACGTTCCGCTGGGTATTAATATCAGCAACTTCGGGGTAGACAGTACCGGCGTGGGCTTTATCACTTTTGCCTGGACCAGCGCTGATCTCAATGGTTCCAATGCTGCCGACAACGATCTGCTGTTCTCCTTGAACTTCGATTTGCTGACTAATGCTTCAGGTACCGTTAATTTCAGCGATTTGCCTACTCAAAGGCTGGCATTTGATGGCGGCACCTTTGATCAGATTGCAATGCAAACAGTGGATGGTAATGTAACTGTTACCGATAATGTTGCGCCCACCATCACCTGCCCGTCACCGGCGCCGGTTGATGCGCCCCAGGGCCAACTTACAGCCAATGTCACTGGCTTGCAACCAACGGTAGCCGATAACTGCGATCTGAATCCTGAAGTAACCTATACACAAACCGGAGCAACAGTTGGTTCAGGTACAGGTAATGCCGATGGCGTTTACAATGCCGGAACAACCACTGTTATATATACCGCCACCGACGATACCGGCAACACAGCTACCTGCTCATTCCAGGTGGTGGTGAATGCAGACAATCCTGTAGTGTTGCAACTGGATACCGTGGATCTGGGCTGCTCAGGTATGCCTACCCAGGTAACCGTAAACCTGACGGTAGAAAATTTCCTCAACATCATTGGTCTCCAGTTTGGTCTGCAATGGGATACATCCATCATCAAGCTGGTTACGCCTGTTACAATCAACTATATCACGGCAGGTCCGCCACCAGTGTTCACCAACCCGGGAGGTACTCTATCTTTCTTCGGCGGTCACCCGGCATGGCCTGATGTTCCGGATGGAGATGCTATTTTAACCCTTACGTTTAATGTGGTTCCGGGTGCGGATTTGAGTAACGCCAATTTGATTTTCGTGGCGCCGTTTGACGCGCTGGATGAAAACTTCCAGCCTGTTCCGGTGCTTACTATCAATGGCGCCTTCATTTTCACAATTGATAATGTTCCCCCTACGGTACAATGCCCTGCAGATACGGTTTTGACGGCTGCAGCCAATAGTTGTGAGGCGAATTTTGTACCACTGGCGCCTTCTGCAACCGACGACTGTGGCGCTATCACGGATATTTCCATCAATCCGGATACCACTATTTTCTATGCAGGCACGCCAACCGTTCTGGTTTACACCGTCACAGATGAGGCCGGTAATACCAGCACCTGTGTGACTAATGTAACCGTTACCGACGTAACTGCACCGGTGATGACTGGCTGCCCTGTGGGGCCGATTATGGCAGACGCAGACACCAATTGCCAGGCGGTAGTTACCTGGACAGATCCAAGCTTCCAGGATGCCTGCGATGCCAATTTGTCTATTTCGCATGATTATAACTCAGGAAATCTGTTTACTGCAGGCACTACACTGGTCAATATCACCGCAACGGACGCTTCCTTAAACCAAACTACCTGTTCGTTTGAGGTAATGGTTCAGGACGTTACACCACCGGTAATTGTTTGTCCGAATGATACCATTGTTGAGCCAACCACAGGCAACTGTGAAGCTCAGGTTAACTTTGCCGCAACAGCCTCTGACAACTGCGATAACGCGCTGAACATTGTATACTCTCATACTTCCGGTTCCTTGTTTACCGGAATTACCACAGTAACCTGCTCAGCAGTAGACGATGAGAACAACAACGGCCAATGTACTTTCACTATCACCGTGAGAGATACCATTGAGCCGGTGTTCCCGAATGGTTGTCCGCCAAATGATACCGTGAGCTCTGCTTCCGGCAACTGCGGCGCCAATCCGGTTTGGACAGCACCATCAGCCACCGACAACTGTGATGCCACATTGACTATTACCTCTTCCGCTAACTCTGGTGGATTCCTGGCAGCACAACCGGCGCCACACATCATCACGTATACTGCTACTGATGATCAGGGCAATTCAGCCACCTGTACTTTCAGTATTCAGGTAGAAGACGGAACTGCACCGGTTTTAGCCAACTGCCCATCTTTGCCTATCATCATTGTGTTGCCGGTTACCAAATGCGATACAACGCTGAACTGGACGCCGCCAACAGTAAGCGACAACTGTGGCTTGCCAGGTGTAGTGCTGACTTCCAATATCACACCTCCTGCGCTGTTTACTACCGGCGATACCATTGTGGTGTATACCGCAACGGATGCCTCCGGTAATACGTCTACCTGCTCCTTCTTTGTGTCAGTGAAAGACGTAGTGCCTCCGGTAATTGATTGTCCTACAGCTCCAATTCCGGTTGCAGCCCCAAATCCATGTGGCGTAATACCTGTTTGGGATTTCCCGGCTGCAACAGACAACTGCACACCTGAGGCCGACCTGATTATTACTTCAGCGTATGAGCCGGGCGACACCTTCCCGGCAGGCACCACTACCTTTATTGTACGGGTAGAAGATGCCAGCGGCAATTTCGCGGAATGTGAATTAACCGTCAACAACAATATTCTGCCCAGGTACATCAATGTTCCAGGGCCGGTTATCACTATTACGGATTGCAATACTCCAGCCAACTGGACTCCTCCAACGCCGGTAGATTTTTGTCCACCGGTACAGGAAACAGTTTCCCCATTGCCTCCGGGCAGCGTGTTCCCATTTGGCACAACTGTGGTAACATACACAGCTACCGATGCCATTGGTAATTCAGCAACAGCTACTTTCACAGTGGTGGTTTCTGAGAACATTGACCCGGTTATCACCTGTCCGGAAAGCCCGATCGTAGTGAATGTAGGCGGCGGAATTGAATCTGATCCGGATAACTTTATCGTTTCAACGGACACAGTGGCAGGTTGTAACGGTTTGGAAGTGTTCTTTAACAATCCGAATGCAACAGACAACTGTGTAACGCCGATTCTGACTCAAATGGGTCCGGCTTCTGGTTCTGTATTCCAGCTTGGATTCAACCAGTTGATGTTTACAGCAACTGACTCTTCAGGCAACTCAGTAGAGTGTGTGGTGTTCGTACAGGTGGTTGAACTGGCCGGTTTGAATCCGTTGGTTAGCCCAAGTCCGGGTTGCGCAGGTGACACAATCAACATTACTGCGTCCAATATTGCAGGTGCGATTTACACCTGGACGGGACCAGTGAACAATTCTACGACAAACGTTCTGACAATCAATGGTTTAAGCACGCAAAATGATGGCCAGTACATCGTTTCTGCATTGGTAAACGGTTGCCCAACAGCGCCGGATACCGCAGAAGTTTATCTGGTACAGCAACCTATGGCGGAAAATGATTTGGATTATTCCATTAATCCCGGAGAAACCATCACTTTCCCGACAGTGTTTGCGAACGACGTGCTGACGCCTGCGTTTGACTTTGGTATTTGCAACATCACACCGGAACTAGCCGGATTGCAATTCAACGACGCCGATGGAACATTTACCTATACGGCAGGTGAAGAACCAGGTATGGTTTCTTTCTTCTACACCGTATGTTCCAGAACCTGTGCTTTGTCTGAAGAAGCTGCGGTTACCATTACCATTAATGATACCAAGTGCGTGTTCATCCCGAACATCATCACCCCGAACGGTGACAATGACAATGAATACTTTGTTATTCCTTGCATAGACACGGGCTTGTTCCGGGAGAACTCGCTCATCGTATTCAACCAATGGGGGGACCAGGTTTACGAGGCTTCCCCATATAGTAATGATGCACCAGACGCCTGGCGTGGAACACTCAATGGAGAAGATGGTAAGGATCTTCCGGATGGCGTGTATTTCTACATTTTCAAACCAGGGCCGAATGTGGCGCCCATGAAAGGTTTCCTTGAAATATTCCGTTGATGAACGGGTTGACAAGCGGTGGCTAAAAAACGATTCGGCCACCGCTTGTTGACCACCATAACCTCCACTTGCAAACAAATTTTACAATGAAAAAACTTTTTTATCTCATTGCATTGCTGGTCTCTGTTTCTGCTTCGCTGAATGCACAGCAGGAAGCACACTATACGCAGTTCATGTACAATAAGTTGTATATCAACCCAGCGTATGCCGGCGCACGCGGAGTACCGAGCCTGACGGCCATCTATCGCAGCCAATGGATTGGTTTCGATGGCGCTCCACAGTCGCTCCTGGCCAGTTTTAATGGCCCGTTCCTTTCCAAAAGGGTAGGGATCGGCGTCAATGTTTCCCACGTAAAAATTGGCTTGCAACGCGACTTCCAGGGTTCGTTGGCATATTCCTACGATCTGGTTGCGCAGGAGAATGTTTCTATGCGCGTAGGTCTTTCTGGTTCTTTGCGTTCTTTCGGTTTTGCGTATAACGACGCTCAGCCTTTGCAACCAGACCAGTCAGTGGAAGATCAACGCATCAGCGATTTTTATGGAAACGTAGGCGCAGGTGTTTACGGTACCATCATGGGTAAATATTATTTCGGTTTTTCAGTACCTCGTCTGTATTCCAATGCTATTGGCATTGCCAACGGTAATGCCACTGTGGTGGCAAAAGAATTCCAGCACTTTTATGGTATGGCCGGCGCCATCATTCCACTTAGCGAAGATATCAACCTGATGCCGGCTGTATTGCTGAAATACGTAAAAAACGCCCCTTTTGATGCTGACATCAACCTGAACCTGGACATCAAACGCAAATTTACCGCAGGTGTTTCTTATCGTATGGGCGGCGATGGAGCTGGCGAATCTGTAGACCTTTTGGTGCTTTGGCAGGCAGCCCCACAGTTCGCTGTAGGCGCAGCATACGATTTTACCCTCAGCAGTCTGAAAGATTACAACTCCGGTTCTGTGGAATTGATGCTCCAGTACGACCTCAAAAAGGTAGACGGTGCAGGAGGCAAAAGCAAAAAGAAAAATATGACCAACCCACGCTTCTTCATGTAAGAAGTATCCTAAAATCCCATGAGACTCCCTTCACCACTTAATCTTGATCGTACCATGAGATCCTATCTGCATAATACTCTGACGATAATCGGCCTGTTGTGGACCTGGGCGCTGTCTGCACAAACAACGCCAGTGAATCCGCCACCTGTGAAGGTGGATATCAAAAATGAATCCGCGGTTAGCTCCGTTGGATATGAATTCAGTCCAACTTTCTATGAAGATGGTATTGTGTTCATTTCCAACAACATGGAGATTTCCAAGAAGAAAAAGGTGGACCAAAACCAGGAAATGATGATGTCAATCCTGCGTTCCCGCCGAAATGCAGAAGGATTGCTCCAGGCGCCTGAGGTATTTGCTCAGGAACTGAACTCCGTAAATAACCACGAAGGTCCTGTTTGCTTTGACCGGACGGCCGAAACGGTTTATTTTTCCAGCAACTCTGTTGTAGCGGGAAAAGATCAGTTTGCCAAAGATAAGGTGCAACACACCCGCATCTATTCTTCCAAAAAGGTAGACGGGGTTTGGGGCGCACCAGTGCCACTCCCATTTAATAACGGAGAATTCGACGATTTTCACCCGGCTATCAGCATTGATGGCGATAAGCTCTTCTTTGCTTCCAACCGCCCGGGCTCTATGGGTAGTACCGATATTTATGTATCTTACAAAGTGGGCGATTCCTGGAGCGAACCTGTTAACCTCGGCCCAACGGTAAACACCACCGGCCGCGACGCATTCCCCTTCATCCACGCCGACAACACCCTGTATTTTGCCTCCGATGGTCAGCCTGATCGCAAAGGCGGCTTCGATTTGTATTACTCCATTCCGGAAGGAACTCAATGGACTAAACCTATCAATATGGGTGAACCATTCAATACTTCCGGCGACGATATTGGAATGATTGTGGATCTGAACAAGATTAATGGCTATTTTTCAACCAATGGCGCAGGTGGTGCAGGCAACGATGATATCATGAGTTTCCATACCGAAAATGGCAATCTGGACGATTATTTGCTGCAAAACAAACGCGTTCCGGATCGTAACCTGGACCTGAAAATTGTGGTAACAGATAAAACCACGGGAACGCCAATTAAAGATGCCGAAATTCAGGTACTTAACTATGATGGCGCCAACGTTATCGGTCGCGACGAACAGGGCAACCTGATTACCGTACAAACCATCGATGGAAAAGAGGTGATTGGTTCCATGCCGCCAGATAATGGTATCAATGGAGAAACTGACAGTAAGGGGCGTTTCCGCACAGATGTGAAACCTGGCAACTATGTGGTTATCATCACCAAAAAAAGTTACCAGACTAAACAAATCCGTCTACCCATTTCCAAACCTGGCAATGAGTTGGCAGCGCAGCTGGAAAAAACCAGCCTCGCTACCGGCAAAATTCAATGGATTCCAACCGTATTCAACTATACCACAAACGCGCCCCTGGCTGGCGCAACGCTGGTGCTGACTGATAAAAATGGTGTAAAAGACACCTTGATTACGGATGCTAACGGTACGCTGGAACACTACATCAATCCGGAAAGCAAATACAAAGTAGATATCCTGCAAGGCGGACGCACCCTGGGCAGCACCGAAGTGAATACTGTGGGCTGGCCGGATATCACCAAGCCAATGTACCAGAACATCACTGTAGCGCCTTTGATGCCTGGTTCTGCCATTGAATTGCCGAACATCTACTACAACTTTAACGACGCAACCCTGCGCCCTGACGCGCGCAAAGACCTCGACCTCGTAGTAGCATTGCTGAAGCAACAACCAACAGTTACGGTAGAACTTCGCAGCCACACCGATAGCCGCGGTACCAATGAGTACAACCAGGATCTCAGCCAGCGCCGTGCCAACGGCGTAGTGGAATACCTTGTTATGAAGGGTATTCCACGCAACCGACTCATTCCTGTTGGGGTAGGGGAGAGCGAACTGCGCAACAACTGCCGCGACGGTTCCAATTGTACCGAGCAGGAGCATGCACGCAACCGCCGCACTGAAGTGCGTATGGTAACTGATCTGAATGGCGGTAGTATGGTTTATGTAGACGGTAAACTGACCAATGGCGCAGCTTCTGAATCAGGCACAGGCGGTAACATAAACGTACCTCCTTCCGGAAATGTGCGTGTTTCTAATGCTGAAAGCGATACATACTATGTGATTTCAGGATCCTTCCTCATGGAGGAGCGCGCTACGGCACAATTGGCGCGGATCAAGTCCCGTGGTTATGCGGAAGCTGAAATTGTGCGTTTCCCTAACTCTAATTTCTTCTCTGTTTGCGTGTCTAAATTCAAAACACGCGATGAGGCTACCACACTGAAGAAAAAACTGGATAAAGACAAAGTGGACGCCTTTGTACGGGCGGTTCAATAGCATTTCGAATACAAACCCCCTTAATTCAGGTCATTCTTTGGAATGATTTGAATTAAGGGAAACCGAATGGTACGAATGTCAAGGTCTTTTTACCTTTGCGGCAACTTTCGGGAACCTGATTTGTTTTCCCTTGTTCAGCATTTAAAGAGCTCAAAGACATGGCTATTATCATTACGGATGAATGCATCAACTGTGGCGCGTGCGAGCCGGAATGCCCCAATCATGCCATCTATGAAGGTGGAGTAGAATGGGCTATTTCAGACGGTAATACCGTAAAAGGCAGTTATCAGTTAGAGGATGGAACAGTAGTTGATGCATCCAAAAAACTCAGTCCTGTGTCCAACGATTTTTACTACATCGTGCCGGATAAATGCACGGAGTGTACCGGATTTCACGAAGAACCTCAATGTGCGGCAGTTTGTCCGGTAGATTGTTGTGTTCCAGATCCGGATCGGGTAGAAACAAAAGAAGAGTTATTGCACAAAAAAGAGCGTTTGCACCTCTGATGTAGTGCATTTCAAGAATTTTCATGGTTCTATGGTTGCCTGCTGCTCCTCTGGGCAGTGGGCAATTTTTTGTACCGGCGGGTTCAGCCGCCGCATCCCCGTACTTGGGTTTAGCCTCATACCGGCGGGTTCAGCCGCCGAATCAGAACCTATCCCAATTTAAACCCATTCAAAAAATCCCTGACAGCCATTCTCTTTTTACCCTCCATTTGCAATTCCAGAATGGATATGCAGCCGTCGCCAGTGCGGATAAGAAGTTGATTTTTTCCATCAAGATACCATTCTCCGGGCAATTTTGCTTGCATGGGCGCCGGCATCGCGGATACAAGCGCACTCCTTAGTACTTTTACCGTTTTATGGTCATAAGTAGTCCAGGCGCCTGGATAAGGACTTAATCCACGGATATGATTATGGACTTCCTGTGCCGATTTTTCAAAAGAAATCCGGCAGGTATCATGGAAGATTTTAGGTGCGTGAGTAGCCTCCGAATCATCCTGAGGGAAGGTTTTTATACTTCCATTTTCAAGCCCCTGAACAGATTTGAGCACCAGCCCGGCGCCAATCGCCATCATCCGGTCATGCAATTCGCCAGCTGTTTCATCCGGACCAATGGTTACTTTTTCCTGCATAAGCAGGTCTCCGGTGTCAATTTCATGTTGCAGCAGGAAAGTAGTCAGGCCAGTTTCCTGTTCGCCATTGATCACTGCCCAGTTGATGGGCGCTGCGCCGCGGTATTTGGGTAACAATGATCCGTGCAAATTCATGGTACCCATAGGCGGCATATTCCACACCATTTCCGGCAACATCCGAAACGCCACCACGATTTGCAAATCTGCCTTCAATGCACGGAGTGTCTCTATGAAATCGGAATTTTTTAATTTCTCTGGTTGCAGTACAGTCAAACCTTTCGATAAGGCAAATTTTTTAACAGCAGACTCCTGCATACCCAAACGCCCGCCAGGCTTGTCGGGGGCTGTAACAACTGCAGCTAACTCATAGCCATGTTCCAATAAAATTTCAAGAGAAGGCACCGCAAATTCAGGCGTGCCCATGTAAATAATGCGCATGATCAAAATGTTTCTGAACAGAATGGCAAAGAAACGGCATTCGAACAAACCGCGCCACCATACATCCTGAATATCCGACTCAATACGTGGGATGTTGGATCAAAAGCATGGATAGTTCCACCAATTGGCGCAACTGGTGTATATTGCCCGAAATCAGAAAAAATACCTTAATTGACACATGGAACAACTGCACTGGACCAATGCTCAGGGATTACATCTGTTTGCCGCACATTGGCCAATACCTAACCCCAAAGCTGTCATAGCATTGGTGCACGGACAAGGCGAGCATATCGCCCGGTACGATCACATGGCTAAATGGTATAACCAACACGGCTTTGCTGTTTTGGGTTTTGACCATCAGGGATACGGACGTAGTGGCGGCAAAAAAGGCCATGCTCCTAATCTGGAAGTTTTGCTGGATGATATCGGTTTGTTGCTGAACAAAACCCGTGAGGCTTATCCTGGGCTACCTCTTTTCCTGTATGGACATAGCATGGGCGGAGGTTTGTGCCTGAATTACGTTACACGCAGGGATCCAGACCTGACTGGGCTGGTAGTAACCGGACCCTGGATACGCCTGGCATTCGAGGCGCCAGCCCTGAAGGTGGTTGCGGGCCGGATTCTGAAACGATTCATGCCTGCACTGACCCTGCCAACCGGTCTGGTTGCGCATTTTATATCGCATGACGATAGGGTAGTGGAGGCCTATCTGAAAGATCCTCTGGTACATAACAAGTTGAGTGCCGCCGCTGGCATAGCCTTGCTGGATGCCGCTACCTGGCTGGATAACTGGTCTGGTGAGTTCCGGATGCCTGTTTTATTACAACATGGTGGCGGCGATAAAATTACTTCTCCGGATGCTACACAGCGTTTTTTTACCAGGGTTAAAGGGCAGGTTACCCATAAAGAATGGCCAGGGCTGTACCATGAGATTCACAATGAAAAAGAAAAGGAAGATGTCTTTACCTATACCTTGAATTGGATGCTTAAGTGGTTGTAAATCAGTGGAATCCTTCCACTTTGATGTCGTCCACCCAAACTGCCTTATTACTTCCCGGATTCCATAGAAAAACCTCAACCTGATCAAAAGGCTCCTGGGGTACAAATGTATCAAAATCAATAGTCTTTAGTTCGCCGCCATCTACATGACGCTGCAATCGGATGATTCTATCCTTGAGGATACGGTCGCCTTGTTTAAAGCGTACGGTAAATTGTGTCATAGCCCAGATTTCCCATTCCTTGGCCTCACAGCGGAAAGTAGCACTGGCGCGCAACCACAAATAGGGCAATCCCGGATTGGGCAACCTGATGGCTGGCGTAAAGGCATGCTCGGCAGTCAAGCGGGCAGATTTTTTGCCGGAAATGGGCGATTGTTCCGTGATCACTGCAGAGGAATCCTGTTCAAAATCCTGCATTGCCAGCAACTTCACATCTTGCCGTTGGTGGCCGCTGAATTTATCCCGGGTATCCAGATATTTCAAATCATCAGTCTGTTTGTTCCATTTTCCCAATACGGTCAGTATATAGCGGCGGGTCATCTGCTCGGCATGAAACTGTCCGCCTTTATGGGCCTGATGGCACCACCAGATGCTGAGGTAAATACACACAAGCGATAGTCCGGAAAACAACCATCTGCTCCAGGATTGTTTCCAGGCCCAAACCCAAAATGCGCCTAAACAAAAGGCCCAGAGCGGATAAGCCTGCACCATGGCTCGTTGCCCCAAACTGCCGCCATACCACCAGATATCCCAGGCTGAGGTAACATACAGGGCAAGCAGGCAATAGACAGCAACAGCCGGAAATACCTTAGGCAGTTGCTTGCGCAACATAAACAAGCCCGCTACAGCCAGCAACATGATGGGGGAATACACCAGCCAGCCGGCTTTGGCGCTCCACAATACGTCTTCTATATGCGGTGGGAACCAGGTAAATCCCTGTTCTTCATAACTGTACACAATCCATTCACCAGTGGCATATTTCCAGTAAATGGATTGCCATAACATAACGCCAAAAGCTACACTTCCTGCCAGGAGTATTTTGGGCCAAAATTGTTTGTACAATTGTAACCTCGGTGAGAGGTCTTTCCAGGAGGAAATGCCCCAAAGAAGCGGGATAAGGGCTGATAAGATTTCTGTTGGACGGGTAATGGTGGCCCATCCCACCAGCAGGCCTATGGCAGCGGCAATGGCATATCCCGGCTTTTGGTAAAAACGAATACTTGCCAGAATCAGCAAACAATTCAGGGTAAACAACCAGTTGTGGGTCATGGCCCCGGTGATGCCGGCGTATTCCAGGTAGTTGCTACCTAATGCTATGGAAATCAGTACAATAGCTGTTGTTCGATCGTTGAAATAACGTAACAAAATGTTGCGCAATAACCACATGCCCAGTAAGGCAATGAGCAGACTTCCTATGCCGATGGCTACCTGATAAGGTCTGGAAAATCCGTTGGGAGCATAGCCTAATGGCTCTGCAAGGACATGTGCCGTGAGAAACCAGGGCATAAACTGTAACGCCTGGCCCATGGGATATTTCATGACATAATTCCCTGAACTGTGCTTAAAAGCCTGACCCATACCCGGCCCCGGCTGGTACTTTCGTTCAATATCCGGCCACCAGTTCAATTCCTTGATATCGTGGTAAACAATAGCGGCCGGCAGATACAGGTAATAGCCGGAAACATCCCAACTCAGAGTGGCTTCTGTGCCGGATTTCTTCCATTTGGGGTAATAAACAACAGAAGAGAGCAAAACGATAGTAGCGCTCAGCAAATAGGCATAAAGGGAAAGTCTGTTCATGATTATGCTTTGTTAAGGCTTCAATGTCAATGCTTTGCGGAAATAATCATTAAATCGTTTTGCCGCTGAAAAGTATGAGAACGCATGATCAGCAAAATCCGGGCGAAGGCAGGTTTCAGGATCCAGTTCGGCCATAAAATAGAATTGCTTATTGGCCAGCAGTGGTTCCTGACGGGCCATTTCTTTGAATTCGGGTGGCAATATTTTATTCTTTTCACCCTGAATGCTGCCAAAATGCTGCACAAAAACCGGATCGTTAATCACTTCACGAAAGGCATCCAGATCCTGTGCAATGGTTTTTCGAACCAGATACAAGGGCTCTTTATCCAGGAAATAGGCGCCTCCTCCCAACATCAGGTTGCCAAACTCCAGGTGAAAATAATAGCCGGGTTCTTCCATGGTTTGTTTGCCTCTGGTAGTGAATACCGCCGAAACATGGGTCTTGTAAGGTGTTTTATCCTGAGAAAAACGGGTATCCCGGTAAATGCGGTGTATACAATCCTTTGGTTGAATTTGAAAGCCGGGCTCTATGCTTTGCAATCTGGTAATCAAGGCCGCCACGAGTTGCTCAAACGGTTTTTTAACCGTAGCCTCGTATCGTTTTTTATTTTTTTCAAACCAGTCGCGATTGTTGTTCTGACTAAGTTCGTAAAGGAATTGGAGGAAATCAGATTGCAGCATAAACGTGGATGGGTAGGAAGCAAAAATATTGGCAAATGTAGTCAACATAGTTGGTCTGTACAGGTTTCGGTAAAATGCCTGATAAATAGTGGGTAAGCGCAGTTAAAATGAATTATAATTATTTTTAATTCAATGTTAAATTGGGTTTTTATATAAACTTGTAAATCAATTGATTAATTGATTTTAGCCTCTTGTTAACCCCTTCGTGTCTCAGGTAATATAGCCCCTTCTCCTGTCCTGTTTAGCTTGAAATTACTCCCTCACTTTTGCATCATCAAAGGAGTATGCCCTGCACTGGATTGGAGTTCCTGCCAGTGAGGCGGCTCTGTGTATTATTCACTATGAAAAAACGAAGAAATGATGAAAACACTTTACACCGCAAAACCTGTAACTGCACAAAAGCTGCACCTGTTCAGGGGTATTTGGTTAATATACTGGGGAGTATTAGCCAGTCTCTATCCGGAAACTACTCAGGCACAGGATCTTGCCTTTGTGCCCAAAAAGGACCTGAATCTGATGCCGGATCATCGCCCTGGCCAGCATGGCGGAGCTCCGGAAAATCTGGTTTGTAATGACCTGGTATATATTGCTTTGGGGGATGATTGTATAGAAGAAATCAATCCGGATATGATCCTGGAAGGTACTTACCAAAACTATAATGAATATCAGGTTGATATTGACTTTACCCTGCCCCTGGGTAATGGGCCCTGGCTTCCCGGTATAGTGGATGTGAGCCATGTTGGTGGCGAATACCTGGCCAGGGTAACGCATTTACCTTCCGGAAATACATGTACTTGCACCATACGGGTACAAGACAACACTCCGCCTGATGTCCAATGTTTGCCACTTACAGTTGGCTGTAACGTGCCAGACCTGAGTCCGCAGTTCCTGCTTAACTTCCTTAATCTGGACGATGCTTATCCAACAGTGGTTGATTGTCAAACATTTACGCTAAACTGGCTGGATTCGGAGATTCCGCAAAACTGTAATTCCGGATTTACCAAAGTCATTCACCGGATTTGGACAGCTACAGACGACAGCGGAAATTCAGCAACCTGTCAGCAGCTTATTCAATTATTGCGGCCCAACCTCAATAACCTGGACCTGCCTCCAAATTATGATGATATTGCCTTGCCCGCCTTTGATTGTGAGGTTCCTTATCCAACACCTGAATGGATAGAAAATCAGGGCCAGCAGGGAGTACCATATTTTATGGATTTCCCCCTTTCCTGTTCTGTTTCTGCCAGCCATACAGATGTTCTGTTAGAAGTATGCAAAGGGAGTTATACTATAGTTCGGCATTGGACAATAGTAGATGGTTGTTCCGGAATGGTTAAATTATATAACCAAACCATCAGGGTAATAGATAAGACAGGACCAGTTTTTGATTGTCCCTCTGATATAGAAGTTTCTATCAATCCATTTGATTGTTGTGCTAATACAGATTTGCCGGATATAATTATTAGGGATGATTGTTCCGGAACATTATTGATTTCAGCATTGATAGAAACTTTTGATCCTGACTCGGGTAATCCGTTGGGCAGTTATCAGGTGCAGGGTACTCTGGAAAATTTCCCTGGAAATAATCTGTGGGACAGCGATACGTTGGGCGTTTTCAATCAGACACCTTGTTTGCCTATTGGTAATCAACAGGTTACGTATATTGTGCAGGATGATTGTGGCAATACCTCTTCCTGTTTATTCTCGCTGGCGGTGGTGGATTTAGTGCCACCTGTGGCTGCTTGCGATGAGTTTACCACAGTGGCGCTCACCAACAATGGTATGGCGCTGATTAATGCTTCTACATTTGACGATGGGTCTTATGACAAGTGTTGTCTGGATCGTTTTGAAGTGGCCAGAACAGAGCTCAACACTTGCTCAGATACACTTTTTGGTTCAACCGTGAAATTCTGTTGTAGTGATATTGGTGACACTATCATGGTCACTTTCCGTGTATTTGACTGCAACGGTAATTCCAACGATTGTATGGTGTCAGTAGAGGTGCAGGATAAAATAAAACCTAATTGTTTGCCTCCGGCCCAGGTTAATGTGAATTGTGAAAATTTTGACCCAAGTTTGTGGAGTTATGGCTTGCCGCAGGTGTCAGACAATTGTTGTCTGGATTTTACCAAGATGCATATGGGGCAGCCAGGTTTGTTGCACAGTGCTAATTATTCGTTGTTCGACACGGTTTGCAATAAGGGAACAATTACACGAACCTTTAGAGCCTTCGACTGCTTTGGGAATTCCAGTCAATGTACGCAGCGAATATTTGTCAACTACGAACAAGACTATTTCATTCGTTTCCCGGACGATGTGGTAGTAACCATATGTGATGGAACAGGAGCTTATGGCGCCCCTGTAATTTTTGGAGAAGATTGCGAATTGCTTGGTATTTCCTCTACTGATGTGGTGTACACCGTTGTTCCTGATGCATGCTTCAAAATTGAACGCAATTGGATGATTATTAACTGGTGTACATATAATCCTAATTTGCCATGTATTGAAGTGCCAAATCCCAATCCAAACTCCATAAGCAGTCATTCGGCCAATTTACCCGGTCCGATAGTATCTGCTTGCGGAACCCTGGCTCCCTGGGCGCCAACGGTAAGTAAAATTTTACCATCAGATCCTGCCGCAACTAATTTTTGCCAATTTTACGATGCCAACGCAAACTGTTACCGGTACAAACAGATCATAAAAGTTATTGATCAACAGGCGCCTACAGGTCAATTTGAAGTGCCTGATTGTACCAATCAAAACTGGTTAACCGAAAATAACCAATCCCTTTGGAATGAAAGTTACTGGTGGGATCCGGGCGTTCAATCGCATGATTTGTGTGAAGAACCTACCAATCTATGTATTTCCGCAACAGATGCCTGTTCTGGCGCCAATATCAACATAGAGTACTTATTGTTCCTGGATCTTGATCAGGACGGGGTAATGGAAACAGTGGTTAACTCTGTTAACACCGGATTGGCTGGTCTCGGCTGGAATCGGGTTATGTACAACAACCTTACAACCCCGAATTTCAGTGGCGGTGTGGCCCGCAATTTTGATCAACGGCCTGTTGCAGCCAACCAATTATATGGTTTTACTATTGAAGAAACCATCAATGGCACGGTTAAAACAGCCTGTGTACGTTGGAACACCCAGCAGCAGCAAAACACCTATATAATACCTGAGTTGCCACATGGTACCCACAAGATCAAGTGGTTTATTACCGATGGGTGCGGCAACAACAAGGAATACGAATATGTGTTTTCAGTCAAGGATTGTAAAGCGCCTACAGTAGTCTGCCGCAATGCCATTTCCGTGAACATTATGCCCACCGGCATGATTCAACTGTATGCCGCAGATTTCCTGCAACACACGGCTGATAATTGCACACCGGCAGACCAGTTAATCATAGGTATCCGGAAATGTGGCCAGGGTACTGGGTTCCCTTGGGATGCGAACGGCAATCCGATAACTTCAGTGTCCTTTGATTGTTCAGAGCAGGGTTTGAACTGTGTGGAGATTTGGTCTGTTGATGCAGCCGGTAATGCCGACCATTGCAATACAACCGCCATTGTACAGGATGTAAATGCATTTTGCTCCCCCGGGAATACCGTAATGGTTGCCGGATCCGTCAAAACGGCTGATGGTCAGGGTGTGGAAGAGGCACAGATACATTTTTCAGGGATGTCGCCAACAGTTTTGCAAACGAGTCAATGGACGGATGAGTCGGGCGCTTTTCAACAGAGCGTACCACTTGCTACCAATATCAGCCTTACGCCGGTAAAGCAGGATAACCCTCTGAATGGTGTCACTACCTATGATTTGGTTCAAATTTCGAAACATATCCTTGGCCTGGAGCCTTTGAACTCGCCCTTCAGAATGATTGCGGCAGATGCCAATAAATCTGGATCCATAACTACCTTTGATATTGTAGAGCTCAGGAAGTTGATTTTGGGTATTTACACATCAATGCCGGCAAATGACTCCTGGCGTTTTGTAGACAAATCGTTCCAGTTCCCCGAACCTACCAATCCGTTTCAGACTCCATTCCCGGAAAGTATGGAATACACCAATTTGTCGGGTTCACAATTGGAGGAACATTTCGTTGGGGTTAAAATTGGCGATGTTAACGGCTCTGTTTTGCCTAATGCACAGTCTGTTGCACCTGAGCGACAAGCACAGCCGGCTATATTGGATATTGAGGACCGTGAACTGAAGGCAGGAGAGGAGTTCGAACTGACTTTTACAGCAGATTTGCCAATGATAGCCTGCCAAATGACACTGGAACTGGATGGCCTTGAGCCTCTGGGCATAGTAGCCTCGGAAAATGTTGCTGTAGAAAATTTTGGTCTGGGCTTTCAGAATGCGCTGACAGTATCGCTGGAAGAGGTTAAGACCTTCAATATTAGGTTCCGTGCTACGCAGTCTGGAAAGCTCTCTCGTATGGTCGGATTATCTAATGCTATTACTCAAACCTTGGCATATGCCTGGAATGAGGCTTCAGAAAAAGCAGAGATCAAGGATCTTGTGTTGCGGTTTGACCGAGAAAAGCATGTATCATGCGCTTTTGAGTTGTTTCAAAATGAGCCCAACCCATTTTACAATCGTACGAACATCGGATTTTTCTTGCCTGAGGCAGGAGAAATAGTGCTTAGCATCTTTGATGAAACAGGCAGAATGGTGTTCCGACAGAAAGGATTTTTTGACAAAGGCGCCCATCAGGTACAACTTGACAGGGCAGTGCTGCAGGAAGGTGGCTTATATTTTTACCAGGTGGAAACGGCAGACGAAGTTAAATCAAAAAAAATGTTTCGCATTAATTAACATTGTAAATAAAAAAGTACTACCTTTGTGGCGTCTCATCATAACCCTGGTCATCAGGGATTTAATCCTGTTTTGTATTTTCCCATTTGTAACAGAGTTAGTGCCTTTTTGTTTTTAATCCGTTCCGTACGCTCATGAAAAAGTGCTTCAATATTTAGGAAGCCGGTGTCCTTCGGTTTTTCTCATTGCCAACACTTTTTCAATGTATTGTGATGATTTGAGATTGGTCTCAAATCAGGTTATTTAATGGCTAATATGCCAAGCACTCTTTGTATTACATTTGGATGACCCAAGTGGAAGTTTTATTTTTTGAGTTTGACATTTACTGCGAAAATTTGGTAAATGAAAACGGTCTTGAACTCTTTGGTAACTTCTGATTTTTCTTCCTTTCCCGACCCTGTGGCGCCATTCGTGCCCGTGATTCCATTTATGGATCTTCCTGATTCTGCATTAGTCGACCTGCGCTAGGTATTCTCCTTTTGTTGGCACTCACCATGTAGTGTTGCAAGGTTTTTGTATTTCTAAATCTTGTATATACTGAAATGATGAGATTCCCTTCAAACGGCTAATACTTCCAAAGAATATTTTTTCACCATATTTTCATCACAAATTTTAACGACATGAAAAGAATGAATCTCATTCGCGCCGCACTGTTCGCAGTGTTCGCATTCATGGGCACCGTTAGTTTGTCTGCTCAACAAAACTGGCTGCCTGCTCCACAGGCTATCGTGGTTTTGTCTAACGAGCTGAACAACCTGGGTAACCCGCCTGCTCCGTCTATCGGCAACACGCTGCAAACGAAGCAACAGGCAACGGATGCTTTTGCGAAATCCGGCTGTACCGACTGCATGCTTCGTGCAGTAAAGGAGCAGTTTATCCTGCTCACGCTGAAAGAAATCAAACTTGGTGCTGACACCGGTTCTGCTGTAGAATCAGTACGCGCACTGATGATCTCTGGTTCTAACGGCAACGCTCAGCTACTGGCTACTATCCAAACTGCTTACCAGTACATGGATTCTATCCTGTAAGTTGATTTTCACTTAATTAACTCTTTTCTTTTTAAGTTAACGCTTAAATCGTAGTCTTTCTCATGAAAAGAAAAATCTTTACTTCTCTAAAATGCCTCCTGGCTGGAGTGTTGTTTTTGAGTTCGTGGTCTGTTGCTATGGCATCCTATACAGCTACGGCTACAACCTCAACAACAACCTATGTTGCGGGAGCATCGAACACCTTCGTTTTTTCGGTAAAAATTACATCCAATGCAACTTTCGAATGGGTAGACAATATGGTGTTTACTTTCCCAGCTGGTTGGACTGTAACTGCCGGAACTGGCCCCTCTCCTTACAATTTCTGTGGAGGCGGTCAGGGTAACTATGCCGCTGCTGCTAACGTTGCCTCTTGGACGGTGCCTGGTCATGCTTTAGGCACTCAAAATGGCACAGGTTGTGGACCGTTTGATGATGGTACCTACAACTTTTCCATCACCGCTACTGCTCCTGCAAATGCATCTGGTCCAATTACAGTAACTGTTCGCACGGAAGGTGATGGCTATCCATCTCCATATACGGACGCTCAAATTCAAAGCTTCCCATTTCAATTCGCTCAGTTGGTCCCATGCGGTCTGGTATGCCCAGGCAACCTGAACTACAACCTGGATCCAGGTGCATGTTCTCAGGTGGTTAACTACGACGTATTCACCACTGGTGTTTGCCAAATCGTATCTCAGACTTGCGGTTTCGTAGGTTCTTTGGCTCCTGCTGAAGTTGACTTCTGGCAAGTAGGTATCGCTGCTGGTAACGGTTTGCCTCCACAGGGCAACTCTGGTAGCGGCCCACACGTATTGTTCGACGACGCTGGCGCTGCTTGTGCAGCTGCTGCTGACCGTTTGACTCTCCGTTCTGTACTTCAAGTTG
>JAFLBO010000044.1 GCA_017303475.1 Chitinophagales bacterium | reverse complement strand
TTGAGCTTTTTTCGTCAGTTTTTGCGTTTTTGAAGAAGCATAGCCTGAGTTACGTGACTGAAAAAAGGTGAAAAATGGCGGAAAAAGGACAGTTTTTGGCCCGGCAAGAAAATCCCCAACATGCTCTAAGTCTTCCAACATTCCATAAAAACCCTACTTTTGCCGTAGCACCCCAGCGAGCGCCTATGAAAGAGACAAAATTCATCGAACAGAACCGGGAAAAATGGGCGGAGTTTGAAAAAATGCTCCGCGAAGACCGCAAGGATCCTGAAAAACTGAACGATCTGTTCATTCAGGTTACCGACGATCTGTCGTACGCCCGTACGTTTTATCCCAACCGTTCGGTGCGAGTTTTTCTGAACTCCCTTGCCCAGCGCGTTTTTCACAACATCTATCGCGGCCGGCGCTTTCCGGCCGAGCGTTTGCGTTTGTTTTGGACAGATGAATTGCCCCGCATTATGTGGGAGTCCAGGCAAGCCCTGCTTTTGTCGTTCACGCTTTTTGTGTTATCGTTCACCATCGGGGTGGTTTCCAGTATACTAAACCCGGATTTTGCCCGGGTTATTCTCGGCGATGGTTATGTAGACATGACCCTTACCAATATTGAAAACGGCGATCCGATGGCGGTGTACAAGGATTCCGGGCCATTGGGTATGACGGCAGGCATAACAGCCAACAACATGTTTGTGGCTTTGCGCACAGCTATTTTCGGGGTACTGGCTTCCATTGGCACGGTGTTTATCATGTTGTACAACGGCATCATGGTAGGCGCTTTTCAGTACTTTTTTGTGGAACAGGGTGTGTTTTGGGAGTCTTTTCTCACCATTTGGATACATGGCACGCTGGAAATCAGCGCCATCATCATTGCCGGCGCATCCGGCCTGGTAGCCGGCTCGGGGCTGTTATTTCCTGGCACATACCGTCGGGTACAGGCGTTTCAATTGAGTATGCGCCGGGGACTCAAGATTTTCATAGGCATTGTACCAATCATTGTTTTGGCTGGCTTTTTTGAGAGTTTTCTGACCCGTTTTACCGAAACACCTGATCCTATCCGGGCGGCATTTATTGCCACATCCCTGTTGTTTGTGTTGTGGTATTTTGTTTGGCTGCCCTGGCATAAACACCGGAGCGGCGCATTTAAACCAGTGCCTATTGACAAAGAGCTCCCGCCCACACGCGACCATGCGGTGGATTTTTACAGCATCAAAACAGTGGGCGAAATATTATCGGATGTGTTCACGGTGCTATCCAGGCATCCGCGCACTACCCTGCTGGGTTTGTTTGCTACCACGGCTGCATTTGCCGGCTGGGCCTTTGGTTGGTCTGACAAACCCGCGGCGGATACCTTTTTGTTTCCGGACGTGCCTTATTGGCCCATGGATATTCTGGGTGGACTGGGCGATTTTTTCAGCAGAGAACACCCTGGCGGTTTGTATTTTTTCCAGATAATATTGCTGGCGGGTATTGCGGTGGCTGCGTTCAGGGCCATGGAGCAAGAAATGGAACCAGAGATGCGCCGGGATTTTTCTCCTAAAAAAGCCTTGCTGGCAGGGCTGCCGCTATTGGCGCTGATGCCGGCATTTGCTGCTGCGCTGGAGTTGCTTTCGCAAGCTTTTGGCGTGATGGTTTCCTGGATTGTGTTCCCGTTTCTGGCACTTTGGTCTGCGGTTATTTATTTTGAGACACCCAATCCATTCAAGGCATTAATGCGCACTTTTCAGCTCATTCGCTGGGGGCCGGCTATGGGTATTGGCTTGTTGGTAGGCGCTCTGAACCTGTTGTTTTTCATGTTTCTGGAATCGCCCATCTGGGAAATGGCGCTGGAATTATTCAGTTGGTTTGTGCCGCCGGCTGAGGGCGCCATGGCTGCTTACAGTACCATTTCCACCACCTGCGCGGCGGGTGTTTTGATGTATTTTTTCTTTTTGGTAACCATACTAAGCGGTGGATTGCAATATTTTGCCTTCCGCGAAATCGGAGATGCCGCCAGTTTGCGTAAACAATTAGAACAACTGGGCCAGACAAGAAAAATCAGAGGCCTGGCCAGAGAATAACCCCATCTCATTCAACCATGCTTAAACACCTCTTTTTCCTTCTTTTTCCCCTTTCGCTGATGGCTCAGACGGAAACGGAGGTTCCGTTGACGGAGGATGATTTGGCGGCAGACAGCATTTATGTATCGGAAGAAGTGGTGGAAGAGGATTATGAATATGTTCGGGAGCCATATTCCCCGAAGGAGATTAAGCCGATAGCCATGCGGGATGTGCCTCAGGATCAATGGGATAAGGCCGTGGGAGGCACGGATTACAGCAAAGACGTACCTAAACAGGAAAAGGAGCGCAAAAAACGTGAAACTAACGCACCAACCCCTTCCCTGGATTGGACCCGCATGTTTCAGGGTTTAGGTTCCATTTTTCAGGTACTGGCGGTTTTGCTGGCCCTTGGCTTGATTGCCTATGGTGTGTACTGGATGCTTCAGGCGCCGCGCAACCGGGTTATTGCCCGGGACGGCACGGAAATTACCCTGGCCAATCTGGACGAATACATTCACGAAACAGATCTGGAGCGTTTTCTGCGCGAAGCCATGGCAGCAGCCAACTGGACCCTGGCCGTGCGTATTTATTTCCTGCAAATCATCAAACACCTCTCAGAACAAGGCGCCATTGAATGGTCGAAAGAGAAAACCAACCGGGATTATATCCGGGAGATGCGCAAACACCGGATGCACAACGAATTCCGGGATGTGGTGCGACACTATGAACGCAGCTGGTACGGAAACCTGACCCTGAGCGCAGAAGAGTATGCCCGCTTGGAACCGGAGCTAAAGCGAATGTTAGAAAAATGAAAATCAATGTTCAATAACCAATATCCAATGTCCAATATCCAATGTCCAAGTGGTGCGGGTGCTTGGCGTCAGCACATTTACTGGGCATTACTCGCCTGAATGGCGAGACCTAATGGTTGCCTTTCGCCATTCAGGCGAAAACATCCATACAAACGTGCTGATGCCAAACAGGCGCACCACTTGGACATTGGATATTGGACATTGGATATTGGATATTTTCACCGCGTTTTTATGCACACAGTTATCCTTGGCAACGGCGTGAGCGGCATTACCGCCGCCCGTCATATCCGGAAAGAAAGCGATCACCAGATCACGGTGGTTTCCGACGAATCTGAGTATTTCTTCAGTCGCACTGCGCTGATGTATGTGTACATGGGTCACATGCGCGCGCAGGACCTGAAGCCGTATGAGGATTGGTTTTGGGAAAAAAACCGCATAAATCTGGTCCGCGCACGGGTTCAAGGCATTGATTTTGCGGCTAAAACCCTGCATGCTGAGGATGGCAGGGCAATACCTTATGACAAGCTCCTGCTGGCAACAGGGTCGGTATCCAACAAATTTGGCTGGCCGGGTCAGGATCTCGCGGGGGTGCGCGGGCTGTATCACTGGCAGGATTTGGAGCAGATGGAAAAATACAGTGCCGGCTTGCAGCGTGCAGTTATTGTGGGTGGCGGTTTGATTGGCATTGAAATGGCCGAAATGTTCCATTCACGGCATATACCGGTGAGCTTTTTGGTGCGGGAAAAGAGTTTCTGGAGCAGTGTAATACCTCCGGAAGAATCGGCCATGATCAACCGGCACATTCGGGAACATGGCATTGATTTGCGCCTTGAAACGGAGTTAAAAGAAATATTGCCCGACGAACAGGGTCGTTGCCGGGCAGTGGTAACCAGCCGCGGAGAAGAGATTTCCTGTGGTTTTGTGGGCCTGACAGCCGGAGTGCGCCCCAATGTGGATTTTTTGAAAAACACCGGGCTGGATATCAACCGCGGCATTTTGGTCAACGAGTACCTGGAAACCAATATTCCCGATGTGTACGCCGCCGGCGACTGCGCTGAAATGCGCCAGCCTCGCCCGGGGCGCAAACCCATCGAAGCTGTTTGGTACACCGGACGTATGATGGGCGAGGTGATAGCCCGGAATATTTGCGGGAGCCCGTTGGCTTACGATCCGGGTTTCTGGTTCAATTCTGCCAAGTTTCTGGATATTGAATATCAGGTTTATGGCGATGTGCCGGCGAAGTTGCCGGAGCATCAGGCCACGATTTACTGGGAGCACAGCTCGGGCAAAAAGAGTATCCGGTTGAATTACGACCGGCAGACAGGCGCTGTGACAGGATTCAACCTCATGGGCATCCGGTACCGGCAGGAGGTGTGTGAGAAATGGCTGCGCGACGGGACTACCATTGAAACCGTGCTTCAACACCTGGGCCTGGCCAATTTCGATCCGGAGTTTTATCCTGAACATGAATCAGAACTGATAGATTTGTACAACCGGCAAACGGGCAAAAGCCTGTCGCTCAAGCAAAAACGCGGACTGGCCGGGGTGCTGAGATTCTTAGTGAGTGAATGAGAGAGTGCGTGAGTTGGGGAGGACACCACTAAGGCACTAAGGGCACTAAGAGGAATAAGTGGTGGCTCAATGTAATATTTAATTTAGCCAAAGTCTCCTTAGTGCCCTTAGTGCCTTAGTGGTATCCTCCCCAACTCACGCACTCAGTAAAAAAATAATAACCCATGCAAAACGCATCTCTTTCCCTCTCCAACCCAGCCCCGATGATGACCACTGGCCGGCAAAAACTGGCTCTGGCAATATCTGGAGTGGGTATCCTGTTGCTGCTCATGGTATGGGCGGCCGGGAAAGCCCTTGCGCCGGTACCAACGTCTCTCGCAGCTTTGGTGCTCATCACGGCCGGGATTGCGCTGTTTATCCGCGAGGAGTATGTGGCCAGGCCGGAAGGCATCAAAAACAACGGAATCTGGTTCAGGAGTCTCACGGCGCGAGGCGTTTGGGGCTGGCTGACCGGGGTGGTTATTACCGGGTTTTATGTGAGTTTGTACTGGTTTCCGCAGTACCTCACCGGATTGATTCAGCTTTTTGACCCGCTGAGTCAGGTTTTGCGCGGCAGGGCTTCTGATCAGTGGTTTGTGTACGGCGTTTTGTACACCGGGGCGGTGCTGCTGATGGGCGCCAAGTTTTTGTACAAATACCGCCATAACCCCTATCAGCGCATCCGGACCTGGTCGGTGATGTTGTTCCAACTGGGTTTTTCCTTTTTGATCCCGGGGCTTTTGATGCGTTTGCAGCAGCCTGAAATTTACTTTACCTACTGGTGGCCATTATCGTATTACCAGGGCACCCCGATGGCGCATGAGGGCTATTCGGGTTCCTCGCTGGGCACCTTCTTTTTCTTTTTTGGGCTGGCCATGTTTTTTATTGGCACGCCGGTTTTGACCTATTTTTTTGGCAAAAGGTGGTATTGTTCCTGGGTTTGCGGCTGCGGCGGACTGGCCGAAACAGCCGGTGATCCGTTCAGGCATTTATCTGACAAAAGTTTGAAAGCCTGGAAAATTGAACGCTGGATGATTTACAGCGTGCTGGTTTTTGTGGTGTTGATGACCCTGCTGCTTTGGGCCAATGTGGCCACCGGGCGAAGCATCCTGCAGGGCATTTCGGAACCATTTTACAAAACCTATTCTTTCCTGATCGGCTCGGCCTTTTCGGGAGTGGTTGGCGTGGGCTTTTACCCGCTCATGGGCAGCAGGGTTTGGTGTCGCTTTGGTTGCCCCATGGCGGCCTGGCTGGGTATTTGGCAAAAAACCAAATCCAAATTTCGCATCACCACCAATGGCGGTCAGTGTATTTCCTGTGGCAATTGCTCCAGCTCCTGCGAAATGGGTATTGATGTACGCGCCTATGCCCAGAAAGGGCAGGATATTGTGCGCGCGTCCTGTGTTGGCTGCGGCATTTGTTCGGCGGTATGCCCGAGGGGGGTACTGCGCTTGGAGGGAGAGTAGCCCCTAAACCCCCATCACCCGCCCTTCCTTCATGCCCAGCACCGCCTGGGGCAGGTTTTCCACAATCACATCGCGGAGCGCGTGCAGCAATTTGGCTTTGGAAAAAATGCGGCGCGTTACCAGACTGATCTCGCGCACAGGCGCGGGGGGAAGGGCGAAATTTTTCTAACGCTTAACCGGTGCCCCTCCAGGCGATATCCTCTCTTTTAATCTGTCCACCAGATAATACACCATGGGCACCAGATAAACGGTTAAAATCAGGGAAGAAAGCAGCCCGCCTATGATGACCCATGCCAGTCCGTTTTTCCATTCGCTAGCGGTTCCTTTTGCCAACGCAATGGGCAGCATGCCGATAGCCATGGCGAGGGTGGTCATCAGAATAGGGCGCATCCGCTCTTTTCCGGCCTGAATCAGCGCCTCCCGATAATGCAGACCTTGCGCTTTGAGCTGATTGGTAAAATCTACAATAAGAATGGCATTTTTGGTGACCAAACCCATTAGCATGATCAAACCCAGCAAAGCGAACAGGCTCAAATTACTGAGGGATAAATTCAGGGCTAAAAATGCCCCGATCGCCGCCACTGGAATCGAGAAAAGCGCCACAAACGGATAGACAAAACTGTCGTACAAGGCCACCATAATCAGGTAAATCAACATAAACGAAATGGCCAGTACGCCTCCCAAAGCCCCGAAGCTATCGTTCTGTCGCTTGATGTCGCTGCCCCAGGCAAGGCCAATGCCTTCAGGCAAAGGGTTTTTCTTCAAATGAGCTACGACCTCATCGGCTACCGTACCCGAGGGTCGGCCCAGCGCATCTGCGGTGAGCGTCACAGCCGGTTGCCGGTCCTTCCGTTCCAGCAGCGAGGGGGTCTGCCCTTTGACAACTGTGGCGAATTGAGCCACTTGTACGGGTATTCCAGCCGGATTGAGGATGTTCAGGCGACTCACGTCGTCAAAACTCCGACGGTCGAAATCGGCCAGCCAAATCCTGATCGGGTACTCCGTTCCGTTTTCCGTCAGGCTGGCATCATCGTTCCCTGCAAAAGCCGTGCGCAGACTTTGACCGGTGTAAGCGGTGGTTAATCCGAGCCGCTGCATACGGTCTTTATCGGGCAACACCTGATACTCCGGGCTTCCTTCTTCCACCGACAACTGAACATTGTCTGCTCCGGGAATGCCTTGCACCACCTTCAGAAGCATTTTACCTGTTTCCATCACCTGATTCTGGTCGCTGCCGCTCAGGGTTATTTCGATAGGGGCGGATCGGGGTACCAAGCCCAAGGTGGCCATGGAAAAGCGAATATCGGGATATTGTTCTTGCAGCGCTTTGCGAAGGCGCAACATAAAGTCCTCCGTCCTAAGATTCTGAAGTGTCTTTTTATCTTTCAGCTGAACCGTAAATTCCGTTTTGTACGGCACGCCCACCCCGAGGCTGCCGATACCCGTACTTGGCCCGCCTACGTTACTGAACAACGTTTTTACTTCCGGTTGAGCCAGAATATGTTGCTCAATAACCCTTGAAATAGTGTCATTTTGCTGAATGGAGGTGCTTTTATCAAATTCCAGGGCAAAGCGGAATTTTCCCTGATCGCCCGTGGAAATCAGCTCCTTGCCAATAATACCCTGTTTCATTACCCCCAGGGTCGTGGCAAAAAGCAGCAGCACGATGCCGGTAAAAATCAGTTTGTGGTTCAACACCCAATTCAGTTGCCGGCCATACCATTCAATGAAACGATGCAACATGTTTTCAAAACCAATTAAAAACCGGTTGAAAAAATGGGTGGGCTGTAAATCTTCTTTTTTGCCAATGCGCGAAGCCAGCCAGGGTGTAAGTGTAAACCCTACCAGCAAACTGGTCATGGTGGACGTAATTACTACCACCGAAAATTGTTTCAGCATATCCGCCACGAACACCTGCAAAAACAGGATGGGCAGGAACACCACAACATCCACCAGGGTAATAGACAAAGCTGAAAAGCCAATTTCCATGCGCCCGTCGAAGGCAGCTTTCATTTTCTCCTTGCCCTCATCCAGGTGCCGTTGGATGTTTTCCAACACCACCACGGCATCGTCCACCAGGATGCCGATGATCAGCGACATCGCAAGAAGGGTCATCAGGTTAAGGGTGTAATCGAGCATCCACATCACCGCAAATGCAGTGATCAGGGAGGTTGGTATTGCCACCAGCACAATCAACGAATTCCTAAAGCTGTGCAGGAAAAGCAGCATGACCAGCGACACAAGGATTACCGCCAAAATAAGGTCTACCACTACGCTGTCTACTGCAGCAATGGTATTGTCGGTACTGTCGTCGGCAATGATAAACTTCACCCCATCAGAGGCGTTTTGCTGCTCTATTTTTTCGAACATGCGACGCACCGCTTTTGATACATCCACGGCGTTGGCGTCGCCCTGTTTTTTCAATAAAAGCCCGATGCCATTTTTACCATTGAAGCGGCTCACGGAAGTAATTTCCCGAACATCGTCTGCTACTTCAGCTATGTCCTTCAGATACACCGGACTGTTTGGAGCGGGCATGGCAACCTGCACATTGCGCAGTTGTTCAAGCGTATTGAATTTGCCAACCAGGCGCACCGAGTTGGTTTCCCGATCAGTTTGAACGGATCCGGCAGGCAGATCCAGACCCGCCCGATTGACGGCCTCTACCACTTGGGGCAAGGAAACCCGATAGTATTTGAGCTTTTCCTGATTTAGTTTTACCTGTATTTCGCGCTCTTCACCACCGAGCAGGGTGATTTCTGCCACGCCTTTTAATTGCTGAATTTGCGGCAAATACTCGTCTTTCATTTTTTGATAAAAAACGGTGGCCGGCAAATCGCTTGTGGCGCTGACCGACATGATAGGCAAATCATTGGGCGACACCTTGCTCATGACCGGGCTGAGTATATCGGCCGGCAGGTCCTTTCTTATATTGTCTATATACCGCTGGGCATCCAGGATGGCCTGATCGAGATTGGTGCCGTAGTTCAGGTTGGCAATGATAACCGAGGCATTGGGCAGCGATTTGGTGACCAGATAATCCACGCCTTCCAGGTTGGACAGAGCATCCTCAATTTTTCGGGAAACAGAGGTTTCCACCTCTTCCGGCGTGGCCCCGGGATAGCCCGTACGAACCACCACCACCGGCTGGTTGAAGTCGGGCATCAACTCATAACTCAGGTTTTTATACCCAATAATGCCGAGCAGCGCGAACACACTGAACAATACGATGATCAGCGATGGGCGATGGATTGAAATTTCGGTTATGTTCATGTCCGGCTATTATTTGGTGGATAATTGAATTTTTCCAAACATCCCTGCCCGCAGCTCATGGTTGGAAAAGTTGTTGACGGTACACTGTATGGGGAAACTGTTGCCCGGATTGGCTTTGTTGGCGATCTGGCTGACCCTTCCCTGGATTTTTTTATCCGGAAAAGCATCTGCCATAATTTCCAGGGTTTGACCAGTTTTGAAATATTTCAGGTCGTTTTCCGGCACATTGAAGGTGAATTTCAACGGATCCATTTCCAGCATGTGTAAAATCGGCACTCCAGGCGCCGCAAAGCCGCCTACCTCATTCAGTTTGGCAAAAATGACTCCGCTGAATGGGGCTTTTATGGTGGTTTTTTGGATTTGCTCGAGAATGGTGGACCGTTGCACCTGTGCCGATTTCAAACCTAACTGAGCCTTTTCCAGCTGGACAGCTTGTATAGCATCTGCTTTTGCCAGAATGGAATATCGGTTTACATCAGCGGTCAACCCCTCGATCTGGACGTCAACTGCCTGCAATTGCCATTGCAAAAGGGCATCGTCTAACTGCACAAGGGTTTGGCCCCTGATTACTTTGCTGCCGGCATCCACGGCGATGTGGTTGATTTTACCCTGCATTTCTGCGCTGATTTTCGTTTCCCTGAAGGCCTCAAAAATCCCCGAAAAAACGAGGTCGCCGGCATCTGGCAGCTGTTTTACAGATGGAGTACTGCCCTCCAAAGCCGGCGTTTCAGCAGGGTTGAAATGATATACCCGCTCCTCGGCAACAGCTTTGTTCTTTTTCAGTTTGAGTGCAATACCGCCAAATATGGCTATCAGCAGAACGGCGGGGATCAAAAAGGAAAGTATCTTTTTCATGGGTTAGTTTTTGAGTGAACCGGATGCTTTTTTCCATTCCAGGTCGGCTTTTAGATAATCAATAAGGACGTTGAGGTATCGGGTCTGTGTTTCCCGGACAGCATTATCTGCCAGCAACACATCGGTAATGGTTGCCGTGCCTTGCTGCTGCTGTACCAGTGTTTGTCGATACACCAAATCGGCCAGCGCAATTTCCTGTTGTACGGAAGGGATATTTCCCAGTGCGGTATTTCGTTGCAGGATAGCGTTGGCTGTTTGCAGCTCGCTTTGTGCCTGCAGCTGTTCGGTTTGCAACTTATTGCTCCTGATTTCCACCTCTTTTTGAGCCATTTTGAATCGGGTGTTTGGGCTCCAGATCGGGTAAGAAGCTTGCGCACCCAAAAAGCCGATCGGGAAAATTTTCAGGAATGGATCAGGTTGTTGGAAATATCCAAAGCCCGTTATACCGTAATTGGCCACCAGCGACACCGTTGGCAATTTCGTTTTCTTCACCAGATTCAAGTCATTGACTAACAGGCGATTTTGCACCTCGGCCATGCGTATTTCTATGGATGGAGAAACCGGGTATATCGCGTTTTCACCCTGCTGAATGTCTGCGGGAACCGACAGCGGCGCGTCCAGCTCTCTGCCCATGAAAAAGTTGAGTCCGTTGAGTACCTGGGCCAGTTTACCGGCCAATTGCGCGCGTTGCGATTGCAACTGAGCCTGCTGCAATTCAATTTTGCCAAGGTCGGTTCCTTTGGCCAGGCCCTGCTGGCGCAGCAATTGCATGGTAGCGAGCAGACGGCCGGCGTTGACCAGATTACTGTCTACAAACAATATTTGCTGCTGCAAAATCTGGGCGTTGTAATACAGATTGGTTACGTCGAAAATGATCTGCTCTTCGCTTTTCTCCACCTGCAATCGACTCATTTCGGCGGCAATTTCGGCGCCTTTGACACCCGATTTAATGGTTGGCTGATACAGCGGCATGGCCAGCTGGACGTTGGCGCCGAGGTTGTGCGGTACGCCAAACTGGGCTTCTTTAAACTGGCCTTCAGGACCGTTAAACACCGACAAAGGCAAAAGCTGGTAGGGCAAATTCGTGAAATACTTGTAGTCGGCCGCTGCGGTAACCCGGGGCATGCGGTTCGACTTTGCCTCCCGTTGTCTCAGGGAGTTGAGCCGCAGGTTATTTCTCCCCACTTGAAGGTTGGGATTGTCTGACAGGGACGCGTCCACGCATTGCTGTAAGGTCATGGTTTGCGCTCGCAGGGAATGTTGGCTTCCTGCTGCCATGGCAATACCTGCAACCACAACAAGCGTGTGAATATTCACTAACTTCATGGGACAAATTTTTTATTTGATCAACAGCAACTGGCTGTCCAGCACACCCTTCACCCAGTGTTTTACCAGTGGTTCAATGAGCACATAATCGCCGCTCGCGAGCGACTGTTTGAAGCCCTTTTCGTTTTCAAACACTACTTCGCCGCTTACACAGATCAACAGCGCAGGCACTTTGGTAGTGTGTTCTTTCAGCAAAGCATCTTCCTGAATTTGCAGGGCAGTTACGACGCCATCGGTGGTGCTGAACAGCGGTTTGGCGCTTACTTCTTTGGGGTCGGTATGAATTTCGCGGAGGTTCATTTGAAGAATTTTTGATAGGTTTTATACGATTGTTCGAGTTGAGCTACTATTGCCCGGGCTTCAGTGGCATCAGCGGCTTCGTCCAGTTTTTCCACCAGACTCATGTGCGGGTGCAGCCATTTGTGCAGTTCATCATGGCTTTCCCCCTTCATCGTGCAGCTTTTAATGAGCTGGTCGTTTTGGGCTTTCAAATCAGCTGCCAGCTTTTTGTAGTCGGAGCTGCTTTGTGCCACATAATCGCTCAGGATTTGGCTGCCCTGCTGGATATGCGGCGTCATTTCGGCGTTGACCTCCCATTTTTCTCCATTGTTCAATTTAAGATCGGCGACGCCCTGGTTGGAGTGGCAGGCGGCGAGGAGCAAAATGCTCGCGGTGAATAACATTAGTTTTTGCATGGTTGCATGATTTTTAAAAGATTGGAAATCAGATGCTCTCCCTTTTCGGAGATATCAAACTGAAATTGTGCGACGCGCCATTTGAACATCTGCAGCCGGAAAGCGCCCATGAGGATATGCGTCAAGTCTTCGGCCGGGATGGCATCGGTAAAAAGCCCTTGTTGCTGGCCTTGTGACACGAGCGGCAGGAGATGGTTCTGGTTCACCTGCATGATGCGCAGGATGGCAGCATTGATTTTCTCGCTTTCCTCCATCAGTCCGTCGGAAAACACGGCCACCACAAAATGCGGATGACCGGCAAAAAATGCCAGATGGTTCTGGAAGACCGCTTTGAGGTTCTCCCCCGGATTTTTTTGAGGCCTAATAACCTGGCGCAGTCTTTCCTCTATGTTTTTGGCCAAGTAATCCAACATGGCCACCACCACCGCTTCTTTGCTGTCGAAATGCCGGTACACGGCGCTTTCTGCAAAGCCCATTTCTTTGGCTAAGTTCTTGATGGTCAGGCCGCCAACGCCTGATTTGGAGAGTATTTTCCCGGCCGCTTCAATGAGCTCAAACTGACGGCTGGAGATGGAAGGAGAGGACATGATTTAAGCTGTTTTTATGCGTAAGAAAGCAAAGCCCAGCCACACTACAGAAGCCGTCATGGCGATGGCGCCGATCAGCACAAGGGCTGGCGGAAGGCCGAAATAGACTTCTGACAGAATGCCAATGGGCATCAGAAGTCCTGTGAGCGCCAGCCAGGAAATGGACTTTGCGCTCGGCAATTGCGCCTGAAAGCGAAGCAGCAAGTAGCCGATGAGGATGTTCAGAAATGCGAACAAGTTGCCGTGCACGTGCGCCAATCGGGCTTCAAAATGCTTGCCGATGGAATAGCTGTTTGCCCAGGCTTCCTTGTCTGGTGCAAAATCGCGCAGATAGATCAGCAGGAATCCGTAAGCCATGAAGAGCCCCATGGTCAGAAATCCGATGGCAATATTGTTTTTACCGTTCATAATGCAAAGATTTTGATGTGATGAAACAAAGGTATATAAAGCTAGTGAATATTCACTAACTTTTTTGAAAATTTATTTTACAAGCTTTAACAGCTCTCGGATAATCCTACCACCTACAAGGATACTTCTCTGCAATTTTATAGGCCAACTTTAATCATTCAAAGTGAGATTCTCAGCTTAAATCCCATCGTCTCAGCGTCTCTCCGCCTCTGCGGTCAAAATCACTCCAGAGACACCTCCTCTATCACACCCCCAGCACCCGCCCTTCCTTCATGCCCAGCACCGCCTGGGGCAGGTTCTCCACAATCACATCGCGGAGCGCGTGCAGCAATTTGGCTTTGGAAAATATGCGGCGCGTTACCAGACTGATCTCGCGCACGGGCGCGGGGGGCTGGAAGAACCGCACGTTCTGGATTTGATCCTCGTCCAGATCCATTAGGGCTAATTGCGGCAAAATAGTAATGCCGGAATGTGCTTCCACCAGCCGGCGGAGGGTTTCGAGGCTGCCGGCTTCGTAGTGGATGTTGCGGAAACGACTCTGTTCTTTTTGCAGCTGGCAAAGGTTGATCACCTGTTTGCGCAGGCAATGGCCCTCCTCCAGCAATACCAACCGGTTGGGGTCTATGTCTTTGGCCAGCAGGTAACGTTTTTCCAGAACAGAGGGTTCGTGTGGGGCATACGCCGCAAATTCCTCCTGAAAAATAGGCATTTCCGTCATTCCGGTCTCGCCGGTGGGCGTGGCCAGCAGGGCTGCATCGAGCTGGTTTTGTTGCAACATGCGCAGCAAGCCCTCCGTGGTGCGTTCGCTCACGGAAAGGTTTACGAGCGGGTGTTTTTCGGCAAATTTTTTCAAAAACAAGGGCAGCAGGTAAGGCGCCAGGGTGGGAATAATGCCCAGCCGGAAATCGCCGGTAATGTTCTCCCGGTGATCGCTGACCAGCTCGCGCAGGTGATTGGCTTCCTGCAGCACCAGTCGGGCCTGCGCAATGATCTCCTGGCCGATTTCCGTGGGCGCCACGGGCTGCCGACTGCGGTCGAAAATTTTGACGCCAAGCTCGTCTTCCAGTTTCTGCACCAACGCACTGAGCGATGGTTGAGATACATGACAAGCCGCCGCCGCCGCCGAAAATTGTCGGTGGGTGTCGAGGGCAATGATGTATTCGAGTTGTTGTAGGGTCATATTTGAAAAGGGGGAATTTTAACGGACAGCTTTAGTCACCACGAATCACATCTAAAATCTTGTAACCCGCTGTTTTAACGGCGGGCAAAAGCCACTCCACTTATCACATCTATCTTCTTTGCAAAACATCACATTTTCAGTGCATTATGGGAATAGCATTTTCCCTGCTTGTCTTCAAGGAGCGGTGAATTAATTGGATAATCATGATGGTTTGTTTGACATTAGTTCATCTGTTTGGCATTGTTACTTTTCTTTTTGCTTGCCCAAAAAGAAAAGTAACCAAAAGAAAAAGGGCAGTCTTTCCGGCAAAGCCAACGACCTGCGGGGATTGCGCTGCTTTTTAACCGCAGACCGTCGTTTTTTAGCAACATCGTGCTGTACTACCGGTTAAAAAGAAGGCGCTCCCTCCTTACGTCGGGAACATCCCCTTCGGTCGGGCTTGCCTCGCAGACGGCGGGGCCCTGGGCAGGGGATTAGTTGGGAGTCAGGCCTCTTGATTTGTGAGTAATCGGGAGGCCCTAAAGGGCGGGGCAATTTTAGCATCATTAAAATGGCCTATAAAGAATGTCTTCGCTAGGCGACTTTAGCGCGCACAAAGTTATAGTTAATTCCTATTAAATCATAGATAAAATCAGCTTTACTTATGATTCGGATCATCGTTTCTTTGTGGGGTGGATCTGAGATTTGTGGGGTGTTTTATTTACCGCAGAGACGCGGAGGCGCAGAGAGGTTTATTTACCGCGGAGGCGCAGAGGCGCAGAGAGGCGTTTCTCCGCGTCTCTGCGCCTCCGCGGTAAATAAAAAACTCTGCGTCTCTGCGCCTCCGCGGTAATCAAAAAACTCCGCGCCTCTGCGCCTCTGCGGTAAAAAATCAATTAACCATCCTAATTATACAAAACATGGAAAATAATGGCACTGCCAAATGTCCCTTCTCCAGCGGTATGCTGAAATACGTGGCAGGAGGAGGCACCTCTAACCGCGACTGGTGGCCCAATCAGTTGAACCTGAGTATTCTGCGTCAGAACTCTTCGCTGTCCAACCCTATGGACGAAGACTTTGATTACGCCGCCGCTTTCAAGTCGCTGGACCTGAATGCCGTGAAGGCCGACATCGTTGAGGTGATGACCAACTCACAGGACTGGTGGCCGGCTGATTATGGTCACTATGGTCCGTTCTTCATCCGGATGGCCTGGCACAGCGCCGGTACTTACCGTATTCACGACGGTCGTGGCGGCGGTGGCTCGGGCACGCAGCGTTTTGCACCACTGAACTCCTGGCCGGATAATGGCAACCTCGACAAGGCGCGTTTGCTGCTTTGGCCGGTGAAACAGAAATACGGCAGGAACCTTTCCTGGGCCGACCTCATGATCCTGGCGGGCAACTGCGCCCTGGAATCCATGGGCTTCAAAACCTTTGGTTTTGGCGGCGGCCGCGAAGACGTGTGGGAGCCGGAGGAAGACATCTACTGGGGCTCTGAAACCGAGTGGCTGGGCGACAAGCGTTATGCCGGCGATCGGCAATTGGAAAATCCGCTGGGCGCCGTGCAGATGGGCCTGATTTATGTAAATCCGGAAGGCCCCAACGGCAACCCGGATCCCATTGCAGCCGCACGCGACATCCGCGAAACGTTCGGAAGGATGGCCATGAACGATGAGGAAACCGTGGCGCTGATTGCCGGCGGACACACCTTTGGTAAAACCCACGGCGCTGCCGATCCGGGCAAATACGTGGGCCGCGAGCCTGCTGCTGCCGGCATTGAAGAGATGAGCACCGGCTGGAAAAACACCTTCGGAAAAGGCAATGCGGAAGATACCATCACTTCCGGTCTGGAAGGCGCCTGGACCACCACGCCAACCAGGTGGAGCAACAACTTCTTTGAAAACCTGTTCGGATTTGAATGGGAACTCACTAAAAGTCCGGCAGGCGCCCACCAGTGGATACCGAAAAACGGCGCTGGCGCCGGCATTGTGCCGGATGCACACGTGGCCGGCAAACGCCACACACCGGTGATGCTTACCACCGACCTGGCCCTGCGCATGGACCCGGCGTATGAGAAAATCTCCCGCCGTTTCTTCGAAAACCCGGATGCCTTTGCCGACGCCTTTGCCCGCGCCTGGTTCAAACTGACCCACCGCGATATGGGTCCGCGCGCCCGCTACCTGGGCCCGGAAGTACCGGCTGAGGAACTGATCTGGCAAGATCCGGTGCCTGCCGTGAACCACCCGCTGGTGGATGCGCAGGATGTGGAAGCCCTCAAGGGTAAAATCCTGGCTTCCGGCCTCAGCGTATCCCAACTGGTGTCTACCGCCTGGGCTTCTGCTTCTACTTTCCGCGGTTCCGACAAGCGCGGCGGCGCCAATGGCGCGCGCATTCGTTTGGCTCCGCAAAAAGACTGGGCCGTGAACAACCCGGCGCAACTGGCAGCAGTATTGCAAAAACTGGAAGCCATTCAGGCTGATTTTAATGCTGCCAACAAAGGCGGCAAACAGATCTCGCTGGCCGACTTGATCGTGCTGGGCGGCTGCGCTGCCGTGGAAAAAGCCGCTAAAGATGCCGGACATCCGGTTGCGGTGCCGTTTACTCCTGGTCGTACGGATGCCACCCAGGAACAAACCGATGTGGAATCCTTCCAGGTGCTGCACCCGCTGGCCGACGGCTTCCGCAACTATGCCAAGCCACACATGCCGGTTAAGGCAGAAAACCTGCTGATTGACAAAGCGCAGCTTATGACCCTCACCGCGCCGGAAATGACGGTGCTGGTAGGCGGTATGCGCGTACTGGGCGCCAACTACGACGGCTCCCAGACGGGCGTATTCACCCGGCGTCCGGGCGTGTTGAGCAATGATTTCTTTGTGCACCTGCTCGACATGGGTACTACCTGGAAAGCCCTGTCAGACACCCAGGATCTGTTTGAAGGCAGAGACCGCAAAACAGGCGATCTGAAATGGATTGGCTCACGGGTGGACCTTATTTTTGGATCCAACTCAGAGCTGCGCGCCATTGCCGAAGTGTACGGCTGCGCCGACGGTCAGGCGAAGCTGGTGAAAGATTTTGCCGCAGCCTGGGCCAAGGTGATGGATCTGGACCGTTTTGATGTGAAGTAGGGCCGGTGGACGGTAGACGGCTTACGGTGGACGGCGCTTTAAATTATTTGACAGCCTGGTCTATTGTCTAACGTCTAATGGTCTAACGTCTAATAGTCATAATAACAGGTCTTCCCGGCAGCGGTTGGGGAGGCCTGTTTTTTTGGGGGGGGTGAGTATGTGACGTTTTTTTGAATTCTTATGATATTTGTATTTTATCAAGTTCAAATTTAGTTTCACTTAATTTCATTTCAAACACCTTGCAATTGGGATATTCCATATTAACAAACTCTAAAATCTCTTGTTTTTTCTTCGAATTCATTTTACAGCCAAAAATAATTTGATCTATAATATTTGATTCAAATTTAATAGCTTTATTAGAGTAGCAATTTGCAATAAATCGGTATTCAGATTCATATGACCAAGTTTTAGATTTCACACAAAGTATTTTTTGTAAAAATAAATTTAAGTCGGCTTCTTTATAAATCGCCAGGTCTATCACTGGAATCTCTGATTGATATATAACTTTGTCTAAATATCCATTTGCAATTCTTACTAACTCTGCAGATTTAAAGCCAATACAATATCCTGTATGAGAATTTGCATAATGGGACCACATTAAAAAATTTTTTTCATCAGCGGATAGCGAGATAATACCAAAATTTTGATAAATTTCTTCTTTATGATAGTCACTTAAATACTTATAAAAATTAGGGTCTTCGAAGTGGTTATTCTTCTGAATTTGAAAGCATAGATCATGGATTTCTTGAGTATTCTTGTTTGGGTGTAATTTTGTCAGTTGATTAAATAAAAATTCAAATACTTTTTCGGGCTTTATTGACTCTTTATTAACAATAAAAGGAATGCTGCAATCAAAAGGATCATTAAAATTCCTAGCAGAAGAAAAGAATAATTCTTTTGCAAAAAGTGTGTTTAAATTATAATTCGTTGTTGAATCCCGATACTTGAATAAGACATTTGGTTTGTTCTGCAGCATTTCATTTAACCACATTTCATATATAGCTTCTTTAATTGGACTTAGTGTTTCAAGCGCTTTCACTTTCTATGATATTTAGTGTTATGATTATTGTACTGAACGGTCGGATGTGCGATGTGCCGACGTATAGGAGGCATAGGCGTACATCCGTTGTCATCCCCTTTTATTTACTCGTTTCTGGGGCTTTCTACTAAGTTAATTTTCATTCACAAAACTATCTTTATACTCTTGGGAACTCAATACAGTATCATACAAGCCAATGTCTTCGCCTTCGTGCTTATTGATACCGATGTACGCTAAACTGGCATCTTCATATCGTTTAAATTTGTAAACTGCATCGTTCATTAAAGCACTGTTGAAAACCCCAAGACTGACCAATAATTCAAAATCCTTGACTACCAGACCAGTTACTTTTTGAAACAAACCGGGTTCCAATTGGGTAATTACATCTTTCAGGCTTCTTTCCCGATAATCAGTCAGGTACATAAAGACGGGAATACGGGTGGCGAATTTGATAAGTTTTTCCTGTATCTGTTTCCGCAAGTTTTTATACTCCTTTTCTTCCGCCATAAGTTCTTTTTTCTCTTCTTTACTCAATTCCCTTTCGTTGGCTTCTTGTCTCGCCTTTTTTACAGCGTCCGACTTATTAATGATGGTTTCAATGTCCTTGTTCAGATTGCGAAAGCCCTCGATGCTCATTAATGCCCGCATCGCTTCCTCGTTGTTCATAAGCCGGTGCAGGGTGTTGTTGTCTACGTTTACCAGCAAGGCACTTTCCCAGCGACGAGCCAAAAGTGTAGCGGTCGTGCCACTCATTGCCATATCTAAAATACCTGCGGCATCCACTTGTTTCATGGAACTTCCATCGTAGGCGAGTACTGGCAAAAAATGTATAAACTCGGCTACCTTTTTTTCAGGGTTGGCTTCATTTACGTTCAGTCGGCAACTGTAATCCGCTATTTGTCGCAAGGCTCTATCGGGTGCAAAATCAAAAACATAACATTCTTGCTTAATGATTTCTTCCTTGTTCGGGGACTGACTATCCGGGTTTTTGATTGTCCAAGGGGTTTGAACCCGGAAAGCCGCTTGAAAATAGGTCTCTGGGCTTGACGAATTGCGCAGCATGAAAATACCTGTCCACGGCTTTACCGAAACGCCTGTTGTCAATTTCCCGCAAGACAAGGTAATGGTTTTGGTTTTCAAGGGGTTGTCCATTGCCTTTAAGATGGGCGGCAATGCTTCTACGCCTATGCCAGCGCCCGTACCTGCTGCAACAATTATGTCAGAATCGTGATAGAATTTGTTTTGCCGTTTCTCCAATAGGTTTTTCATGGCAAAACAAGATGCCACACTCGGTAAAAACCAAAATGTATGGGTCAACACATTGAGCAATGGAGCATGGGAGAAAGGCAAGGGCGGCTTTTGTGCGCCCATTTTCAGATTGTCAATGGTCGTTTCTGAAAAAGAGCCACGAATCAAATCCAACCATTTTTGCACTTCATTTTCGTAGGTGAATTTGGCGGAAGCCCCCACGCCATTCGCTGAAAAAAATACGTTCAAATCAAACTCGTTGAACTCGCCTTTCATGGCAATTTCACGGATAGAATCCGGTAATTGATACGTCAGCATCACCATTCTCGGCAGGGAAGCATACGGATTAGGTTCTCCCACCCAGTTCTCTTTTGCCTTTTGCTCGTCCGAATATGTCCAGTTGTATATCTGTTCTTCAATAAATTCCCCTGACGCAATCGCTCTGAACGGCGTACCCGAAAGGTACAAATAAGCATTGGTGGTAATGGGCATATTGCCTTCATCAAAATACTCAATGCCCACGCCTTCGCCCCATTCTGCCTCTTTTTTGCCCTCGGCTTCAAACAGTTCTTTGGCACTTTCACGCCAAGCACCGTAATGATATTCGTCTAAAATGACGCAATCCCAATGGGTTGTGTGTACCCATTCATTTCTTGCTTTGATGCCGCCCGCTTCGTTTTTCCCGAGATAATCCTGAAATGAGCCGAAACAAACGAATGGCTTCTTTTTGTCCGCTTGTTCAAAAGTCAATCCATTGCGGGAAATGAACTGCCACCCTGCAAAGTCAATATGGGTTTGTAAATCTTCGTCCCAGGCACTTTGCACGGCAGGTTTGAAGGTCAGGACCAATATCTTGCTCCAACCCATCTTTTTCGCCAACTGGTAACTAGCAAAGGTTTTTCCAAAGCGCATTTTGGCGTTCCAAAGAAAATGCGGCGTTTTGTCGGGGTTTTCTTTACTGAAACTCTTGAAATACGCCACCGTTTTTTCCACCGCTTCCGATTGTTCAGGGCGCATACCGAAGTTAAGCGTTCGGTTTTCCTCATTTTTTACGCCGCTTTGTAATTCGAGCAGGGCGGCTTCAATATCCTTGACTGTACACCGGAACCATTCACCATCGGGGTTGGCGATGCCTTTCTTTCGCAAAAGCCGATGCATGTCTATATCTGTAAATGCACTGCCGTCATTGCGCATAGCGGAGGCTTCCAGGACGATGTTGTATTTTAAGCGAGCTGTTTTGAGTTGCTCCGCTATGCGATTTTGCGAGCTGCGACTGGTGTAGCCCACTTTGAGTAAGCCTTGGTGGGTGCCTACATCGGGCAGTTCGTAGGCGTATATGGTGGGGTTCGCATCGGGGCGGAGCGGGAAAAAGTCCTTAGGCATGTTAAATTTAATTAATTAAAGTAATATGGCAACTATAATGCATCATAACCGCCTTGAAAATCTTTCATATACTCTTCGGGAATTTGGTCTTTTATAAATTCATGGTCTTGGGGGTGCCCTAATCTAAATCCAAATTCAAAAAGTCGATCTATGATATCCCCACTATTTAGTCTTTTGTTCCAATCGTCATAACCCGGACGACCTCCAACAGTAATGTGGTTATTTACTGATTGAGGAACATTTTTTAAATTTGAACAGGAAAAATATAGCCGCATTTCCCTGCCCCATTTATCTGCACTATTAGGCAGTACGACAACAGAATCACTCCCAATAGGAAGAGAAGTGTTTGTTAATTGTTTGTAGGTGTCTTTGTAGGCATTGATGACACTTTGTTTTGCCTCAATCTCAATTCTAGTGTTTCGAGTTGGATTGGCAAAATACCCTGCGAGTTCAAAAAAATTCTGATTTGTCATGATTTAAAGAATTTATGATGAATGTTTAATCATTGATTGGTCTGATTAAATTTTCAATGAGTTCAACTTCTGTAGAAGATAGACTGTATTTGTTGGCTAATTTATCGTCAGTCCATGATTCATTAAAATCTTGTATAGGAACTAGTTGATAGGAGTCTTTGGTAATATGGTGAGAGTACATAAACTGAGACACTAAAAATCTAAAAAATTTAGTTTTCATATAATTCTTTAGATTTATTGCCTCTTTTTCCGTTTTGAAAGCTCCTATTACCAAATAGGTTTCAGTACAAATCGTACCTGGAGGTAGAATATCAATTTTTGAAAATACCCTTCTCTTTCCGTCCTTTCCCGGATTGCCTGCATGGTCATAGCTAACATAAGATGAAATTACCTTCCAATCATCAATCATTTCTGCACCTGTTGTGATTTCGCTTCTATTGTAGGGGCCTTTCCCATTTTGCCAATATAGGATTATGTCACCTGACTTTTGGGGCCTTATTGTTGTTTCAAGTCCAAAAGGTTTCCTGCTTGAAACCACTTCATTCATCCGTCTTTGTTTAAGGGAAAGTACTTTACGGATAATGGGGACAGCTTTACTATTTCTTATGAATGTTGAAAATTCATTTAAGGCCCTTGTAGAGTGTGTTTCATTCCCATTTACTACGTTTGTAACTTCACAAGCCCCTTTGTAGTCTTTATCCCATAGAAAGTAACAGATACCGCCAGCAATATCTACCCCTGGGAAGCAATCACCCGCATTTTCAAAATCTACGATTTTACGTATCCTGTTATCATTCAACATTTCTTTTCTAAATTCATCAAGCCCCTTCCCCCCCCCAAACCATCTTGCAGGAATGATCATAGACAAAAATCTTGGATTTAATTTTTTTGCTTGCTGGACGAATTTATGATAAAGTGGCGCTGCACTTTTTCCGAATCCTCCATCACTCAACTGATAAGGCGGATTCCCAACAATGACATCGAATTTCATATTCTTAAAGAATTTTTCCGGTTGGTCGGTGTGAATGAATTGATAGGCGTAAGTTTCCAAAGCATCGTTTCGGTCATAAACTTCCTGGCTTGCGCCGCAAAAAGAGCATTTGCCGTTTTGCCAGGTGTGCTGCACCCGGTCAAATTTGATATTCCCCTCTGGCGTATCAAAAGCCTCGCAGATGGAATATTTACCATTGGCGGTTTTGGAGCAATATACACTTCTCCGGCTCAGCAAAGAGGTGAGTTCTGTAATGGCAATGCCATAGAGTTGGTTTTTGAAGATGTGATTGATACGGGCTTGTTTGTTGGGCATTTGGGATTCCAACCCGACCATCAGCCGTTTGGCAATTTCCCGAAGAAACACCCCAGACTTGCTCACAGGGTCGAGAAAAGTAGCGTTTTTGTCGCTCCAAATACTGTCGGGCAGTAGGTCTAAGATTTGGTTTGCCAAATTGGGCGGTGTGAACACCTCGTCGTTGCTCAGGTTGGCTAAGCACGACAGGACATCGGGGTTATAACTCGTTTGTATCATCTTCGCCAAGTTTTAGAAAGTGGGTTAACGGGAAATCGCCCACAGGTGTAGGGATAAATGCTTTGTCGCCCAAATCGGAAAATAGATTGAGTCCGTCAATGGGCTGGCTCTCCAATAAATTTGCCAAAGTGTAGTCCCTTCTTTTAATCATACTGCCATTAACTGCACTCCATTCTGCAAACACAATGGGTTTGGGTTTTGCATCGGGGGTTTTTAGGGTTAGCGCATCGCCCCACAGTATATTTTTGCTCAAAATGAACTCAGCCGCTTTCAAGAATTCGGGTTTGATTTCCTTTTTGTAGTTATTCAGATAGTAGTTGGTAAAAATGCCCAAAAGCCTATCCCGGCAAGTTTGCACATTGTCTTGCAAAATATCTACACCATAGATACTTGAAATGGCAATGATAGCATAGCGTTCGTATTCGATTTGGCTTTTGGCATATCGATTTTCAACCACCGCCAATTTTCTTTTCAGTATCTCCACCAAAAAGTTGCCCGTGCCACAGGCTGGTTCCAAAAAACGGGATTCTATTCTTTCCGTCTCCTGTTTTACCAGGTCGAGCATGGCATTGACTTCCCGTTGAGCGGTAAACACCTCTCCGTGGTCGGCAACCCTTTGTTTGGATTTTACCTGATTGTCGTTATCTATTTCTTCTGTCATTCAGCCACTGCTTACGTTGTGTATCACAATTTTGTTCAAGGCAACAAAGGTACAAAACTCAATAAAAAAGGCGGCTGTGCCGCCTTTGGAGGGCGAAGCCTGCCGTTTTTTTCTTTGTCGTTTTGGCTTTGTGTGTTTGGGTTATATTTTATTTGTTTTTCTTTTTTAGTTGGGGATAACGTGAGCATGGATGCTGTGCCGCCGTGCGTTGGCTTCGAGCGTGGGCTTTCGGCGGCATAGGCGACCATGCATTGTTCATACCTATTTATTCATATTTGACAGTATGTCGGGTAATTTATTCGTCGTCGTGTCGAGTTATATTTATACTTTATGACGGTTTGCAAAGAGGTTATTATTTCTCAACTTGCTCGAAAAGGAAGCGGCAAATACGAAAACTCTCCTGCTCGCATCCTCACTCAAGTTTATGAAAAGTCAGGGGTGTTGATTGCTGAATTTGACCCGAACTTAGGCTTCTCCATGGAAGATTTGCTTTCGTTTGCCCAGTTTTACTTTCAAAAGATAGGGCTTTTCACGGATTGGATGGCGGCAAATCAACGGGCTTTTTGAGGCTTCGGAGTTTCCCCAAAAGGTTTTCATATTGGTAGATGGCTTTGATTATTTCTTGAGTAAAGTCAATCGAAATAATCAGTTCCTCGCTACCAATATTATTATATGTTTCAGCCTCAATGTGTGCTGCATCGTTCCCTAAAAGCCGTAATTCGTGCATTGCCTCAATCAGTTCTTTCGGTATTAGTATCTTGGTTGACAGGTCTTCTATCTTTTTGTAAAGATTACTTCCGGTTCCTCCTTTGTCAATGCAAATTTCTTCAAGAGTTTTCCGAATCATTATTGCGGCTGCAACGAAACAATTATTTGCGAAACAATCTACACCCTCCCGGAATGCACTTTTTATTCGTTCTGGTACATTTTCGGTGTTTATTGGCTTGCCAAGTCCAGGGTAAGTTTTATGCAATTTTGAATCCTTAAAAATCCCAATTAAAAGCCCTTTGCATTCGGCGGATGGGCAAGCTTGAACAGAAATTGTAAAGTTGGGTGGGGTTGTTAATTCGTGGCTTACAACTTGAAATGTGCCGAATCCTCCGCAAAAAGGACAGGCGACTTGAATAGGTGGAACATTTGGTCTCGGTTGAGTGCCTTTAAACTTTATATACATTTATTTATTTTTGTTTTATTTTTTAGTTGGCAAGAACGTGGGCACCAACGACATATCCAACTTTTGCTGGGCATGGCCGCTGGCGCAGTGTTGGGCATTCGCCTTTTTTATATTTCTATTGATTTCAATTTCTGTTCAAGTAATTTTCTCCTTTCTGAAACGAACTTTAAAAAGTTATCGAAATTATAAGAGGTTATCGTTGGGATTTTATGTCTGTCTTTGAAGTTATTGTCTCTCGAAGAAAACCACTCCTCAAAATCTTTTGAGTTCTTTTCAAGGTTTTCTGAATCTGTCAAAAGTTGCAAATTCAATATCGAATTGTAATACTTCCAATATTCTGCAATTGTATCTTCATCATAACCTCGCCTTCTCAATCTTGCTACACTAAATTCTGATTTCGGAAAAATATGGTCTTCGTGGTACTTGTTGTCTTTCCAATCTCGATTAGGGTACAAAAGTGAAAGAATCAGATAACTGTATTTTGTCGAGTAATTGGTGGAAAGCAAATTTTCTATTTCAACTTCGCTGAACAAAGTATCAATTCCCAATCTTTTATTTAGTGCTTCGTAGGGAAAAATCGAAAAGTCTGTCTGTTCATTTAATGTGTCTTGTAAATTCTTAAGGGTGGTATCTGATGAGCTGCCAAACGCATTTTTTAAAAGCGAAATCGTCAACCATTTCTGAATTATTATCTGGTTTCTTACATCGTCTTTATTCGTTGAACTGACAAAGTTTTTATTGGGTGTTTTGGACATATAATATGCAATCGGAAGCAAAGCGATTTTTGCAACAAGGTTTTTGTCATTAAATCCAAACTTGCTTACCAGTTTGACAGTTGATTCAATGTTTGCCTTAATCGCCTCCCAATTATCTTCAATTTTTTCAAGGTTTGTCTTGTTAAAATTCTTGACTTTATATTGGATTGGAAGCCCTTCTGTTAAATATAAGGAACCTTTCAGGACAAAATCTTTTTCGAACGAATATCCATTACCTGTTGTATTGATGCTATCAGTAAACGAGTGTATTTCTTCCCTTGCATTTAGGTTTTTCCATTTTGCTGTCGCTGTTGAAAGAAGTATGTCGCTATATTCCAGTTTGACACCTCCCGTATTGGCTCGAATAAATGCTTCAACGACTTTATCATAATCTTGTGATTTTTCTTCGTAATAATTTAGCAGTCTCAAAGTATGGATTCTAGAATGAAGTCTTCCAATGTGGGTATTTGCTGTATCTCTTTGCACTTCTGAATATTCCGCTAATTTTCCTTTCACCGCTTTTTTTGCGTCTTCTGCGTCAACGTAATTTAAAATGTCACCAACCAAATACCAAAATTGAGGATTTGGGTCTTTTGGATTTGGTTGGTCATTTTCTCTGAACTGAAATTGATATGTAAACTCTTCTGGATTATCAGGTTTTATCGGTTCTTTCAGGATGTTAAGGTATAATTTAGTCTTCTGCCAACGATAGTAGAAAAATCGGTACGACCCTTTCAACCCAATCAGGAGTGAAGTCAATCTTTGTTGTCCGTCCAGTACCAAATAGACATCTTGGTTTATCCCCGTTACAGTTGCTTCTTTATTATGTGGAAATTCTGTGTCGTATTCCCTGATAAATTCGTAAGCCGTCCATTCGTTTTTGTTTTCTTCCCTTATCTTCCAAAACAGGAATGTACTTATTGGAAAATCTCCCAAAATCGAATCAAACAGTTTTTCAATTGCATACGGTGTCCAAACATATTCCCTCTGAATCGCAGGGAGAAAAGTCATTCTATTTAAATACTCTGTAATGACTTCACTTATCGTTTTAGGAATGTAGCTCATTTTTCTTGGTTTATTTTTTTGGTGATGTCCAACTCTAATTTAGCACAACTCATCCTATAGCCTCCATTGCGTGAAAACCCGCTTTGTCACTCCCAGCCTGGAAATTACCCGTTGCGTAAATCCAACCAATTTGGCTTGGTTTCACGCAACTGCTCAGCAATAGAGCAAGGAGATACTTTCAGCTCATTAAATAACTTTCAGACCGTAAAAATAGGCACTAACCACAAATTTCCAAACCATCCACCGGAAAATTTATGTTATCCACCAATTCACCTGCTCAGCCCCCCTTTCCCCCCGCCGCACCCTGCCAGGATACTTCTGGAAAGGAAAGACCGCGCGGGATGGGAAATTGGCAAGTCCATTTCTGAGGTACGCTCGTACAGCTCTGGCATCTTTACCAAACATCACATTTTCAAGTGGTTATGGATGCTGCTGCGCTGTAAAGATGCCAGAGGTGCTCAGTGGGGTATTTCCGGCTGGCCGTTGAAACGGGCGGTTGCAAGAGGTTAGATGCGCTCAGGTTTTGCCGCGATGCGGCCGGGGGGCGTTTTCATGTCTCCTGCTACCGACGTTGTGGGGCTAGCGCCCCGGGGGGTTGGGGGGGGCATGTCTCCCGGGGCTACCAACTTGTGGGGCTAGCGCCCCAAGGGGGGCGGGGGGGCTACTGCCGCCAGGTAGCAACATACCGGCATACATCGGAAGCGGCGCTGGAGACTTTTCCTACATAGGCGCCTGCCACCTGCCGTCCGGCATTGATGGAAATGAATACATAGGTATCGTTGGCGGGCACATACAGGAGTTGCGTGCTGCCGCCCAGGCAGTCTCCTTCGTGGCCGTAAGTCAGCGTGGGCGTCTGCTGGTTGTATTGTCCCCAATACACCAAGCCCAGTCCGTAGTCGGGTTCGATGCTGGTTTTACCGGTCACCCAGGTGCGCATTTCGGCGAGCGAGGCGGCATTGAGCAGTTCACCATTTACCAGGGCTTCCATAAAACGAATCACCTCTGTACCATTGGCCACTATGCCGCCATACCCTTCCAATCCATGTGCGATGGTGTTGTGCCATTGCGTAACGTTTTCCAATTGTGCGTTGTTGAAGCGTTCAAAATAATAATTGGGGGCGCCAACGTCGATCAATTGTTGTGGCGTGAGGTTGTAAAAGGTTTTTTTGAATTCCAGGGGCTTGATGATCTCGTCGTGTAGCAGTTGGGCGTATGTTTTCCCGGATACTTTTTCCAAAATCAATTGCAACAGCGCGTATCCGCTATTGGTGTAAAAGAAATCGGTACCTGGCGAAAACAGGGCGGGTTTGTCATAAATGTAGGTCAGTTTTTCGCGGACGGATAACTCCTTCAGCGGTTGGTTCAATACTTGCAGCTGGTAATTCGACTCCACGGTGTGGTTGCGCAAACCGGAGGTGTGATTGAGCAACTGCCGCACCGTGATACGGTCTGTATTGGGCAGGCGGTTGGTAATATCTGCGGGCAGGTATGATTTGGCAAGCGTGTCTAATGTCAGAAGCCCCTTTTCTTTCAAACGCAGGGCAATGGTGGCCAAATACGTCTTGGAAATGCTGTAAATCCAGGCGCTCATTTGGTCTGACATCGGTATGTTATCTTCGATTTTGGCATAGCCGCCATTGACCACATACCATCCATCTGCGTTTTTTACCATGACCTGCATGCCAGGTACCCCGTAAGCGATATGTTTTTGTACCATGGCCTGCAAACTATCCTTCATCGGGTGATTATCGTTCACAGGAATGCTACCGGCAACAGGTTTTACCGCTGTGGTGTAGAGATTTTCTTTATGACAAGCTGATAAGATCAGCGCGAAAGCGAGGAAACAAAGTATTTTTTTCATCCTTATTTTTGAGTTGAAACGTATTTGACGCCTAATAAAAAGTTGGAAACGGGGAGGGGTGTCAGACTGGGATTGTAGCGAAACAAACCATGCACCTGATACGCCAAATAAGGGGTGAAAGCCCCTTTGGCAGCAGTGATGTGCTTAAACCCGACACTAAACCGAAGCGGCACTTGCACTACCCCTTTACAGGATTTGCCCTTGACCCATTCTTCGCCATTCCATTGTAGCGCTTTACCCGGGTAAAAAGCCCACTGATAGCCTGCACCTGCGCCAACGCCCAGTTCAAGATGCCTGAAAAGCGTAGGGGTGTAGTTGAACATCAGGTGGGTAAAAATGGCATCGCCCTGTTTGGAGTGCCGGCCATAGCCTATGCGCAAGGTGACCGAGAAGGTATTCCTGGCATTAAAGGGGTGGTTCACACCAGCTATCGCGACGGGTTGTAGTCCTGTGGGACGCGCTTTGATGAAGGGAGCGTAGAAGGATTGTGTGCCTACGGCCAGATCGAAGCCTGTTTGGTTTTTATGCTGGGCATTTAACAACGTGCCCAGGCAGAGTAGCACAGACAGCAGCAAGCTGGGTTTGAATTTTTTTGCCATAATGTCTTTGTCTTACTAGAGTGTGTCTGAAAAACATTGCCGGAGATGAAAATAGCAGATTTTGGGTCCTGACTGAGCGCCCTTTTTCGGGGAATAATGGGGCTTATTGCCCGAAAAAGACGCGAAAGGCAGGTTTCAAAAGATGCATTTTCAGCCCGGTGAATGTTTTTCAGACACACTCTAGCGTTTTAGTTGAGTATGACAAAGGTGCAGGCGAGGTTGTAGTGCGGCAAAGAGATAGTTTACCAATGGCCGAAAACAGGGTACGAAGCGCCTTTTGGGCGGATGAAGGGCTATAACCACCCACTTCTTTTTTGCCGCTATGCGGCAGGGCTACCGACGTTGTGGGGCTAGCGCCCCAGGGGGTTGGGGGCATGTCTCCCGGGGCTACCGACGTTGTGGGGCTAGCGCCCCAGGGGGTTGGGGGGCCGCGCACCATGCTTGATTAAATAGGAAACAATCAGGGAGTCAGGGTAGAAAGTACCATGATCCGTTTCAATAACTTTATCAACATAGGACAATGGCGTTCTGCCCCAGGTATCTTTTGCATTGATATTTGCTCCTGCAGCCATAAGCTTCTGAATGACTGCTAAACCTTTAGGTCCGCGCATTGCCGCAGCAAGGTGAAAGGGCGTCATGCCTTGCGCAGTAGTGGCGTTTACATCTGCTTTTTGTTGGAGCAGGTAGTCTATGGTGGCGTATTGGTTATTGCCCAATGCCCCATGCAACAGGGTTTTTCCTTCATTATTTACGTCATTCACGGGATCATATCCATACTGCTCAAACAAATGAATGGTGCTGGTATCGGCATCAGCATAGCCATATAGAAGTGGCGTATTGCCCTTTGTATTTTTAATGCTCGGATTGGCGCCATAAGACAATAATAAGGCGCAAACGCTATTGTTTTTATTGGTAAAAGTGGCATCGTGTAAGGGTGTATTACCCGATTTATCCCGACTATTCACTGCGGCCTTCTGTTCCAATAAATATTTTACCACAGCGTAATTTTGAACAAAAGCTGCCCTGTGCAAGGGCGTTTCGTTGTCTTTATCCAGACTGTTCACATCAATGCCGTGTTCTATCAATATCTTTACCACTCCCGGTATATCAATCTTTGTAAAATCTTTGTCTTCTCGTTCAACCCACAAATCAGGATTAGTTCCTGCTGCTGCATGTAATGGATTTTCCCGGCTATAGCCATTTGGAAGTATGGCAGCACCTTTTTTCAATAAGAACTGCACCATTTCTGTCCTACCCATTGATGCCGCATAATGGAGCGCAGCGCCTTCTTCAGCATTGATATCCAACGACTTTTGGGTTAACAGATATTCAACCGTGTGTAAGCTACCGGCCATAGCAGCGTTCCGTAAAATGGTGGAGCCCATATTATTCAGACAGGTTTTCATACTGTCGGGATATTGAGCATCTAGTGCTTTGATTTCTTCAAGGCTATCCTGTTTTACAAACGCTATTAATTTGGTGCGGAAGTCGGCAGCTTTTTTGGGGGGGTTATTGCACGTAAAAAAATACAATACCAATGCTCCAATCAGCAGGATCAGCGCTGTATAAATAGGTTGTTTTTTTCTGTTTACCATTTTTACCAGGTTTAATTGGCCCTGCTTGTCCTAAACAACCACACCCCGAACAGGAAAAAAGGCAAGGGCAACAAGGCAAAAAAATACGCGCCGCCAAAGCCTCTTTTCACCACCAGTTCCGCGGGGTTGTCCGGATTGTACCAACAAGGAATCGTGGCCCCCACCGTCCATTCCCGGATCTCTTTTTCGCGTTGTTTTCTGCCGCCAATGTGCAGAAAAGAATCCGGATCGTAGCCTGATCCATACACTGTTTTGCCCTGATGTTCAAACCTCAATGCCAGGGCAATGGCATAGTTTTGGTCGGTTCCCTGCCTTTTGGCCTGCTGGCTGGCGGTATTGGAGGTAGTGATCTCCATGTGCCTGCCAATAATGACGCCGCGGGTTTCTTTCCAGTTGCTCAGGATCTGCCAGTCTTTCCTGGCCATGGCAGCAAAAATCAGCCAAAACCCGATGGGCATCATCCACAAAAAGGTGAGCCCAAGGGCCTTATTTGAAGCATCTTTCAGGAGTACCCTGAGCAGTAACCACAGCAGCAAAGTAGCAGCCAGCCAGAGCAGCAGCACCAGCGCTGCATAGTTGATTCCAATAGAGCCTACGCGCATGTTCACCGGAACAGGCCGGGGCTCCAGGGTGATGCCCGCCTGATCCCAATGTTCGCTGTTGTGGTTAAAATCTGCCAGTCGCATGCGGACAGACAAGACATCGCCTTTGGCTTCGCTGAAGGTAAACAGGTGCAGGCTGACGCGTTTTTCGGCGCCTGCCGGAAGCGTCAGGTAATGGCGCAGCGTGCCCGCATCGTAATCCACCTCGGCGCTGTCCAGGCCCGTTGTTTCAGCCAGGAAACCCGCGCTGCCCCAATCTATATCCAGAAAAACCGGCGTTCCACCTTCGTTGCCGGTATTGCGCAACACCAGATCAAACACCACTATAGCGGAGGTTTGCGGGTTGGGGTTGCGCGGTGCAATGGTGGAAGTGGAAAAATCCGGGGCTGCCAGGCAGGGCCGGGCGATGAGGAATAGAAGGAATAGAGGGTAATATTTGTATGGTACCATAGGGCGAAGATAATAGGAATCACATCTGCCATCTTGTAACCGCTCGTTTCAACGAGCGGCCTGGAATACCCCACTCATCACATCTATCATCTTTGCAGAGCATCAGCATCCATAACCTCTTGAAGATGTGATGTTCTGTAAAGAAGATAGATGTGATGGGGGGCGGCTTTTGCCCGCCGTTAAAACAGCGGGTTACAAGATGCTAGATGTGTTTCCAACATGCTCTTAACATCTATATATAGCTTATGTACATACCGTAGGTTTTAAAAACCTACGTAAAACCTCCGGTACTCCGCAATTCCCACTTCCATTTTACCCATTTGATCATAACTTTGCTCAAAACAAGTTGTGGGAATAACACGCTCTTAATTTTATGACTATACGATCCATTACTATCCTGATACTGACATTTTCAATGGGCATGGCAAATGCACAGGTGTCAAAAAACTCAGACCTGTTCCTGGCGTTAAAGCAACAGGACAGTATCTTTTTTGAGCGGGGCTTCAACCTTTGCGACCTGGACTATTTGAACCAGGCCACACACGCTGATCTGGTATTTTATCATGATCAGGGCGGTGTTCAGAACAAGAGCGTGTTTATGGAAAACACTAAAAAGTATATTTGCTCAGACCCTGGGAAAAAGCCCATCAGAAAGGTGGTGGTAGAAAGTCTGGAGGTGTTTCCCATGTATGAAAACGGCGTTTTGTACGGAGTCATACAAACCGGTATACACGATTTTTATATCAGGGAAAAAGAGAAAGCGGATGTGCATACCAGCAGAGCAAAGTTTATCCATTTATATCTACTCGAGGACGGAAACTGGGTGCTTAAGGAAGTATTGAGTTTTGATCATAAATGAGGGGGTATCATCACATTACTGGACATTTTGGCTTCAGACTTATAAGGTTTTTGGAAACCTACGGTATGTACACAAGTTGCTTTAAGGGGCAGCGCCCCGGAAATATTTGTAGCCATAAAATGGATTTAAGGAGCGGAGGTGCAGTACACCGGCATTAGATTCGTTATCATATTGGCAATCTCTCAAACA
>JAFLBO010000043.1 GCA_017303475.1 Chitinophagales bacterium | reverse complement strand
CCAAAACTGTTAGCGGGGTAGCCATGAAAATGGCTCCCATCACGTATAGAAGCTTTTTCATGGTTTAAAGTTTTACAATGTTTTTAGTGTAAATCCCGCCATTGAAGATGGCTCGAAGCGCGTAATTGCCGCTGGGTAGCTGGCCCACTTGAAAGGTTTGCTCATAAAAGCCCGCCGTTACTGCGGAAGAATTGTAAAGCGTAGTGGTAACGCTTGTGGTTAAGTTGATGAGCGCCAGGTTCAAGTTTCCTGTTTCAGGAGCGTTGTAATAGACCGTTAAGTTGCTACCAAACGGATTGGTGGCTGCCATTTCAAAACAGCAAGGTGGCGGTGGATAGGTGCAATCATCGGTGGTATACAGCAGTTGCTCGTGCACGTCACTACCCGGGCATTCCGTATTGTCAACCGTAAGTTTGATTCTATATACTTTATTGGCCTGAAAAGTATACAAGGTTGATAAACTTATATTGCCCAAAGCGCCAATTTGCCATCCAGAGTTGAAGTATCCTGCAATGCAGTTATTCGGTTGGTTGGCAAGTACTTCACATATTTCAATCAGGTATCTGTTCTCATTGATAGATGGCTGACCATTTAATATCACATTGCTACCTCCTTGCTGGGGAGGGCAAACGGCTTGTGGGCTTCTGACATAAAAAAATGCTTGAGAGGGAGCGCAGCCATTACATGAATGGATATAAGGGTTTCCATTGCCCAATAGATTTTGGTTCATCCTGCCGATCTGACATTCCGTCCAGGCAGGATCCCAATGATTGTAATCCATGATATTATTGGAAATCTTGAACCATTCGTCGCATGGTTTTTTAGGGCATCCAGGCTCAGACGAGTCATAAGTCCAACAGTTGGCCCTTCTTGGAAAACAATTAACCCCATCAATATGGTCATAAAGAAAACCCTCAGGTGTATCATTGCAATTATCTAATCCAGACCAAGTATGTATAAGATTGAGTGTATGCCCAATTTCATGGTTCATACTTCTTGCCGTATTTATTTTTGACCATTCACGACAATAAGGTTTGAGGTAATGTTTATAATCATTCAAAAATACAAATTTATTAAATCCTCCAAACTCGAAGGCTTCCCCGTCTCGACCAAATCCGGGATAATGAAGACAATATACATCTATCACAGTATTGGAACCAACATCGTACTTAGTGTGGATATTTAATCCGGCTGTAGGCTGAAATGCTTCATCATCTCTGTGAAAATAGACACCCACCAAAAGGTATTGAATGTTTATATCCGGTGGTGTAGCAGGATAATTAACTCCAGGTGTTTTTCGCCAATGATCCTGATTATCAGCTAACATTTCATTGGCAATCCCAACAAAATTCTCGGCATGTTGAAATCCATTATAACCCGGGTTGCCTACGCCATCATTGGTTTCTGTAAAATTACCCGGGCCAACGTATGTAAAGGAATAGGGCGGAATAGCGCTATTACAATTGTCTGTAATGGTCTCCACATAAGTATCTTCGCGCAGCAGGTAGTGGACGGCTATCCGAACATACCTTACTGAAGCCGGATCCGTGCAAATGGGGTTTTCAGGGCCTCCTCCAGGGCCAGAGGGGCTTCCATCTGTGCCACAAACGAAGGGGTTTTCAAGCGGCTGAGCTATCGTCTGGAAAAACACAAAAAACATCAAAAATAGCGTTAATGTGATTCCGTGATTCCGTGATTCTTAATAAATGGTTCATAAATTTGTCATTTTTAAATGGTGAATTAATTTCATCAAAAATAAAGCAATATATGGCAGAGTCAAGCATTTAGAATGTTAATTAACATCCAGTTTCGGTCTATTTATCGTAATTTGATTAGCAAAACAGCATCAGAATTTTGAAGCTCTTTAAAAAAGAGTGAACAACGCCAACCATTAGCCACATTACCTGTTTCAAAGAAGCAGAAAATCAATTTAGCGCATTTTCGCTAAAGGATGTACTTTTGAGGGCTTATTCACCACTAAGGCACTTAAGGCACTAAGATAATTCATAACAAAGTACGGATAAACTCAAATAACTTAGTGCCCTTAGTGGCTTCGTGGTAAATTACATAACAAGAAATTCTCTCCATCATGCAAGAAGCATATATCGTAGCAGGCTTTCGTTCAGCCGTTGGAAAAGCCGGAAAAGGCGGTTTCAAATCTTACCGCCCGGATGATTTGGCCATTGATGTCATCAAACAACTCATGGCCTCCGTGCCGGCCCTGGATCCGAAACTCGTGGACGATTGCATTGTAGGCTGCGCCAACCCGGAAGGGGAGCAGGGCCTGCAAATTGGTCGCCTGATCTCCAACCGCGCACTGGGTAAAGAAGTTCCCGGTATGACCGTCAACCGCTATTGTGCTTCCGGCCTGGAAACCATCAGCATTGCTGTGGCCAAGATCCGTGCCGGCATGGGCCATTGCTACGTGGCCGGCGGCGCCGAAAGCATGTCGCTCATCCCCATGACCGGCTACAAACTGGCGCCCAACTACAACATCGCCAAAGATACGCCCGACTACCTCGTAGGTATGGGACTTACCGCCGAAGCCGTGGCCGCCAAATGGAATATCTCCCGCGAAGCCGCCGACGAATTCAGCGTGCGCAGTCACCAGAAAGCTGCTGCAGCCATTGATTCCGGCAAATTCAAAGATGAAATTGTGCCGGTTCAGGTACCTGAGGTATGGGTGGAAAACGACAAGCGCAAAGAGCGCGTCAACACCGTAGATACCGATGAAGGCGTGCGTCGCGATACCAATCTGGAAGGCTTGGGCAAACTGCGCCCGGCATTCGCCCAGGGTGGTGTGGTTACTGCCGGCAACTCCTCCCAAACCTCCGATGGCGCCGCATTCGTGCTGGTTATGTCGGAAGAAATGGTGAAAAATCTGGGTTTGCAGCCCATCGCCCGTTTGGCCGCCTGTTCTGTAGCCGGTGTAGAGCCGCTGTACATGGGTATTGGACCCTGTGCTGCCATTCCTAAAGCCCTCAAGCAAGCCGGCATGAAACTCGATGATATCCAGGCCATTGAGCTCAATGAAGCCTTTGCCGCACAGGCATTGGCGGTAATCAAAGAAGCCGGATTGAATCCCGATATCGTCAATGTAAACGGCGGAGCAGTAGCCTTGGGACACCCGTTGGGCTGCACCGGCGCCAAACTCACCGTTCAGCTACTCAACGAAATGCGCCGCAGCAACCAGAAATACGGTATGGTTACCGCCTGCGTGGGCGGCGGCCAGGGGATTGCCGGAATTTGGGAAAGGTTGAATTAAGGGGTATTTGGGGTCATTTTAGTCATTTTGAGGTCATTTAGGGTCATTTGTTAGTCATTTAGGGGCATTTACTCAGCGTGTTTTGTCATCTTGAGCGTAGCGAAAGATCTGGCCAAAGCGTCCGCTACATGAAAAAAATCTGTGTAGAATCTGTGAAAAAAATCTGTGTAAAATCTGTGCGAAATAAAACCACACTCAGATCTCTCGCTACGCTCAAGATGACAACCCCCAGCCCAAAAATGACCCCCAAATGACCCTAAATGACCCTAAATGACCTAAATGACTCTAAATGACCCTAAATACCCTCCAAAAACCTCTTCAATACCTCCAGCAACTCCTTCGGCTTATCCGCATGCACCCAGTGACCGGCGCCGGGAATGGTTATAAGTTCGGCATTGGGGAATAAGGTTTTTGTGTGCGCCCAATCCTCGTCTTTAATGTAATTGGAGTTGCCGCCGCGCACAAAAAGAGTGGGTTTTTCAAACGGATGCGGTCCTTTAACTTCTGCCAGTACATCCGGAAAATGCTTCCATAGCACAGGCAAATTCATTTTCCAGGCAAAATGCCCGTCCTCTTCCCGGGTAATATTTTTCAACAAAAACTGCCTGGTGCCGAAATCAGGAATACGTTCCAGCAAATAAGCATCAATCTGTGCGCGCTCCGTCATGGCGTCCAGATCCAGCCCCATCAAAGCCTCAAATATGCCGCTGTGGTTATCGTCGGCCGGACCGGGCTCCATGTCTACCACCACCAGTTTTTCCACCATATCCGGATGATCCAGAGCCAGTTGCATGGCCACCTTACCGCCCATGCTATGTCCAATCAGCGCAGCGCTGAACATCCATTTTTCTTCCATAAAAACCCTTACATCCTCCGCCATTTCCGGATAAGAATGGTTTGGCACATGCGGCGACCGACCATGATTGCGTAAATCAGGTGTAATGACCAGATGGTTTTCCGCCAAAGCCTTGGCGATGGTTTGCCAGTTGTCAGAAAAACCGAATAAACCGTGCAGGATAATCACCGGATCACCGGCGCCAAATTCGCGGGAGAAGAGTTGCATGGGGTTATTTATTAGTCAGGTATGGTCATTTGATGTCATTTAGTAGGTCATTTGGGTCATTTAGGTCATTTGGGAGAGTCATTTAAGGGGCATTTGGGTCATTTGGGAGAGTCATTTAAGGGTCATTTAGGTCATTGGCTTAGCGTGGATTGTCATCCAGAGCGCAGCGTAGGACCTACACAAGCCAAGTTATTCGGGTGGCTTGGGCCAAGGTATTTCGAAAACCGGGCTTGTGTAGGTCCTACGCTGCGCTCTGGATGACAATCCACGTTGGGTAAATGACCCCAAAAATGACCTCAATGACCCCTAAATGACCTCAATGACCCCTAAATGACCCCTAAATGACCCCTAAATGACCTCCCAAATACCCCCCTAATCACCCCACAGGAAACGTCAACACAAAACTGCTGCCCTTACCAAGCTCGCTGTGGACATCCACCAGGCCTTTGTGGGCAGTCATGATGGCTTTTACATAGCTGAGCCCCAGACCAAATCCTTTCACATCGTGGACATTGCCTGTGTGCTCGCGGTAAAATTTGTCGAAAATATGCTTGCGCACCTCCTTGCTGATCCCCATGCCCTTATCGGTCACAGTGATTTCCAGGCCAATAGGCACATTTCGGGTGCTGATGGTGATATCCGGCTTTTCCGGACTGTATTTATTGGCATTGTCCAGCAGGTTGTGGATCACACTGGCAATGTGCGTGGAGTCGCCCTCAATCACCGGCTTGGTAGCTTGTAAATCCGTGCGCAACACCCCTTCCCGACGTTCTACCTGTAAACTGAAATTAGCCACCGCCTGTTCAATGATTTCATGCATATTAATTTCCCCAAGCTTGAGCTCAAAATCCTTTTTATCAATCAGCGCCATTTGCAAAACACGCTCTACCTGACTGTTCATGCGCCGGTTTTCCTGCCGGATGATGTCCACAAAACGTTTGATTTTGTCCGGATTGTTTACCACCATCGGACTGCTGATACTGTCGGCAGCCAAAGAAATGGTAGCAATGGGGGTTTTGAACTCGTGGGTCATGTTGTTGATGAAATCCGTTTTCATCTCCGACAATTGTTTTTGCCGGTAAATAACCTGAATGGTGTACCAAAAACAGAACAACACGATGGCGGTGAATACAATAGATAACGACAGCATGCCCAGCACCGAACCCAATACAATGCGGGTGCGGTTGGGGAAATAAAGAGACAGATCGCCAGGAGATTCGATATCCTGTGTGAATAAGGCCACCTTGTAAGGCGAATTAAACAAGGTAGGCGCGCCGCCATGCGCCATTTGTGGACCACTGTCTTCCACCACAAAGTGGTCATTTACAATCACATAGCTGCCGCGAGCCTTGGAATATACCCCGTATTGATAATCCGAACGTATGCCGCGACTCTCAATTTCTTCCTGAATGGATTTGGCCAACAGATCGAGCGGAATACGTTCTGCCAGCGGCTTGGAGTCTACCAGCTGACTCACTTTCATGTATTCCCAGAGGGTAACATTGTTTTCAAACCCCGGGCCTCCATCGGAGGGATAAGGAAGGGAGTCGCTTTCCACCGGAACGCTCACTTTGCGCTGCGCAAAGCCATTTTCCAGAAATTTGGCGGCTTTTCGGATATTCTGGTTGGCTTCGGAGCCGGCTTGTTGTGATTTGCTGAGTTCCTCAAAAACCCGGATGTTTTCTACGGTCTGCAGTTTGTTGGCTACCCGGTTGAGGGCAGCGTAAACATTTTTATCAAACTGATCTTCGTTCAACCCAATGTTCCAACTGATCCAATAGATTTGAAGGCAAATGATACCGGCCAATGCCAGGGTCATGAGTCCAATGATGAGTTTAATGCGGCGTGGATTCATACAAGAGGAAAGCAAGGACAAAAGTAGGGGAGAAGCCGCGAAACACAAAGGCACGAAGTGATTGCCCTCGAAAGCGCATAACTTTTACCTCCAAGCCGCAGGAAATAGCCAAAGGCGTACCTTCGCGCCCATGAACTGGCCGGCCGCACAACATGCTTTCAAGGCTTATTTATTGTTGGAACGCTCCATGAGCCAACACACCATTGATGCTTACCTGAACGATGTAGGCAAATTTGTGCAATGGCTCGAACTGGAAGGCCGGCAAATCTCGCCTCTGGCCGTAAAACCAGACGATCTTACCCGGTTTATTCTATGGGCCAATAACCTCGGGCTGGAGGCTACCACGCAATCCAGGCTGATCTCCGGTTTGCGCGCTTTTTACAAGTTCCTCATGGTGGAAGATATGCTGGACGACGATCCCACGGAGTTGCTGGAAAGCCCACGCATGCGCCGGAAAATTCCGGAAGTACTCAGCGTGCACGAAATCCAGGCCATGCTTGATGTCGTTGATTTGTCTGACCCTCAGGGCCAGCGCAACCGGGCCATTCTGGAGGTATTGTACGCTTGCGGACTCCGGGTGAGCGAGCTGGTGAACCTCAAACTTACGCAGTTGTTCCTGGAGGCCAGTTTCCTCAAAGTATTGGGTAAAAACAACAAGGAACGCCTGGTACCCATCGGGGCCGAGGCAGTAAAATTTCTGAAAATATACCTGGAAAATGTCCGCGCTTTGCAGGATAACATCAAAAAAGAGGCAGAAAACACGGTTTTTCTCAACAGAAGAGGCGGTAAAATGAGCCGTGTCATGGTGTTCCTTATTGTCAAGGAAATGGCTGAAAAAGCCGGCGTAAAGAAAAATATCAGTCCACACACATTCCGCCACAGCTTTGCCACCCACCTCGTGGAAGGTGGCGCCGACCTGAAAGCGGTTCAGGATATGCTCGGACACGAAAGCATCACCACCACAGAGATTTACACCCACCTCGACACTGAGTACCTCAAGGAGACTATCTACCTTTACCACCCGAGACTTAAAATGAGTGAGTGAGTGAGTGAGTGAATGAGTGATATTTTCACCACTGAGGCACTTTAGGCACTAAGGGGTGTTGTTAATTACCCTCTTTCTTCTAAGTGACCTTGGTGGCTTAGAGGTAAAACCCCTCCAAAAAACCACCCATCATCCAATAATATGCATTACTGGCTTGTAAAATCTGAACCTGACGTTTATAGCTACGACCAACTGGTAAAAGAAGGTCGAGGCCGCTGGGATGGCGTGCGCAATTATCAGGCGCGCAACAACCTCCGGGCTATGAAAAACGGCGATCTCTGCCTGTTTTATCATTCCAATATTGGCCTGGAAGTGGTGGGCATTGCCCGGGTTGCCACAGAACATTATCCCGACCCCACTGCCGAAAAAGGCGACTGGTCTTGCGTAGACCTCGAGCCGTTCAAGCCTTTAGCACAACCTGTCAAGCTTACTGACATCAAAGCGCACCCCGCCCTGCAGCAACTGCTTTTGGTCCGAAATGGACGTTTGTCGGTTATGCCGGTGCAGTCCGACGAATTTTTCACCATACTCGGCATGGGCCAAACCGAACTTTGAGCCATGATCTATCAATATAATTTCGGAGGCAGAAATGTCAATCAGTTCCCTGGCGGCGGATTGGGCTGTTTCCTGTTTGCCATCCTGCTGATTGTAGGTGGCTATTATCTTTTGCAAGGACTCTATTATCTCCTGCTTTGGGCTGCCCCGGCATTGCTGGTGCTGGCAGCCGTCATCAACTGGCGGGTTTTTCCGGATACCATCAAAAACTGGATCAAAACCATGGAGTCAAGTCCCATCAGCGGACTTATCTCGCTGGCTCTGGCCATTTTGGTGTTCCCGTTTTTCTCCCTGTATATTTTTCTGAAAGCCCTTGGATACCGCAAAATGGAACAAATGCGCAAAGAATTTGGCGCCCAGGAAGGCTACACCCGCGCAGAAGAAGAATATGTAGACTTTGAAGAAATTGAAAGCAAGCCTAAATCAACCCCGAGGGTGGATGACGGAACGATGGGCGATGAACGGTAGACGGTGGACGGCCTACGGTAGACGGCTTACGGTGGCGTTGCTCTTAGCATTTGTTCTTTCCTTTTTATAAAGACAAAAACGAATACTTAGAGCAGCGCCACCGTAAGCCGTCTACCGTAGGCCGTCCACCGTAGGCCGTCCATCGTTCTATTTAAACACCTGCAGTCCGCTGTTATTATTGGCTACCACGAAGCTGCGTTTGCCTCCTGCGCCTTTGATCACGGCCACATCGCGCGCGTCGCGCATAGCCCAGAAACCGCTTTCCAGGTTGTTTACCCAACGGAAATTGCCTTTGCCATCGCCAGCCAGGAATACTCCGTTGCCGGCATCATAACGTCCGGTGCCTACTTCCATGCCGTATTTGTTGCCGGCCATCAGTAAGTCCAGATACCCGTCGCCATTCAGGTCTTCAGCCACAATGCCCTGAATAGCAGAGGCCTGGGCCTGATAGGGCAAACTGTGGCGCACAAATTTGCCACCCTGACTTTCCCACCAGCAGGTTTCCATATCGTAAGCTACTAATTTCAGCGCATCTTTCAGGCTGCCACCCCACATTTCTTCAATAGTGGTTTGAGAGTAGTTGATGGCGTAGAGGTATTTCTTTTTCAAACTGGGCATTTGTTTCACCATCACCTCTTTTTGTACCAGCGGAAAATTCTTTTTCCCCTCATACAAAGTCACAATCGGGTCGAGTGTGCCATTGTTGTCGAAGTCTTTGGCATAACAACTGAATGGCGCTTCAGGACTGGTAGTGAAACGGGTATTGATCCCAAAATTGCCGGTAATCAGGTCCGAGTCGCCGTCCTGATCCACATCGGCCAGCTGAAGACTGCACCAGAGGCCGTTGCTTTGGCCGAGTCCCATCTGTTCGGTTACGTTGCTCAGTTTGCCGCCGTTCAGTTTAAACACCGATACAGGCATCCATTCGCCAACGGCCACCAGCTCGGCCTGCCCGTCTTTATCCAGGTCAGCCCAGGCCAGATCGGTTACCATACCGCAGCGGGCAAAATCGCCGCCAACCTCCTCGGTTACGTCGGTCATTTTGTTCCGGTCGTTGCGCAAAATAAGACTGCGCGGCGTAAGCGGCCATTTATCAGGCACCAACCGGCCACCCACAAACAGGTCGGCATCTCCATCATTATCATAGTCGTGCGCCACCACCCGTAGGCCGATATCGCCCACAGTGCTGGGTACAGCGCCACTTGCTTTGCTGAAATTGCCCTTGCCGTCGTTCAGGTACAAACGGTTTTGCCAGAGCTTGTCGCGTCCCTGCGCAGGTGCATCAAAACCTCCGCTGACCACAAAAAGGTCCTGGTCCTGATCGCCATCAAAATCAAAAAATACCGCGCCGTGGTCTTCGTAAGCCTTTTCTGTTTCCCAAAGCGCCTGATTGCTGGCCTTAAAACTGCCATCGGGGTTTTGCAGGAACAAAGCGGCTGGCGCATTAAATGCATTACCCACAAAGAAATCTTCCAGCCCGTCGGCATTAACATCAGCCTGAGCAGTGAGCGGCCCCAGCTCGCTTTCCATCCAAACCATGAGTGGGTAGTTCTCAAAATCGTTGAATTTGCTCTCCTTGTGTACGAAATTGATGCCGGAATTGGCCGTTTCCGCCATGAGTGTTTGCGCCACCTGATCTGGCACCAGGGTAGCCACATAGCCGCTGGCATTGGCATAATCTAATTGGAGGCGCTGATTGGCGGGTACGTTGGTCATCACCTGCGTTTTGCCGTCGGGCCAGCGTACACTGAGCTTGGCAATCTGGGATTCCTGACCCAGGCCAAAATGGATCAGGTGCTCGGAGCAGGAGAAAATGCCCCGGTTAGGACTGATTTCCTGGTATTGCTTTTGTCCATTGCCATATTCAATCAAAACAGAGGCGCCAACGGCAAACGGATTTTGCGGACTGCCCTTCAGTTTGGCCTGAATGTAATTGCCTTTGTTTTGCTCACGAGCCTGGTTTTTAAACACAAATGCCGGATCTTCCAGGTTGTTCACCACCAAATCCAGGTCGCCGTCCAGGTCAAGATCTGTCCATGCCGCTCCGCAGGACCAGGTGGCTTTCATGGTGGCCCAATCGCCACTTTTATCCTCAAACTTCCAGTTGTCTTTATTCTGGAAAAGAAAATCGCGGATCTTGTAGGAAGGTACGGAGTTCAGATAGTCATCCAAGGTTTTGAACTCCTGCAGGATTTGTTGAGCCGACTTGTTTTTCTTCATATCCTTCATGAAGTCGGCGTGGTCAATATGGTGGATTTCGCGGCGGTAACCGTTGCTCACATAAATATCGCGCAGGCCATCGTTGTCGTAATCAGCTACCAGATTGCTCCACGACCAGTCGGTGCGGAAAATGCCGGCCTGACAAGCTACGTCACTGAATGTTCCGTTGCCGTTATTTCGTTGCAAAACGTTGTGGGTAACAGGCTCCAGAATGCCGTTTTGCACCAGGGATAGGTAAAGGCTGTTGGTATTGGAAATTTTGAGGGTTTTGTGCCGGTAGTTATTGGCCGGCATCATATCTACGGCGTAAATATCAATCAGGCCGTCGTTATCAAAATCAGAGATATCCGTACCCATGGAAAACTGGGTATTGTGGCGGATTCTTTTGTTGAGTTCGTCTGTAAACACGCCTTTCCCATTATTGAGATACAAGCGATCCGGCTGTAAAAAGTCGTTGGCTACGTAGACATCCGGTGCGCCATCGCGGTTCAAATCGCCTACTGAAACGCTAAGGCCAAAGCCCCGGTTCCATACGCCAGATTGTTGCGAAACATCCGTGAACTTGCCACCGTCGTTGCGGTAAAACCGGTCTGAATCCAGCGGGTCCTTGGGTGAAAGATTGGCAATCATAGTGCCGTCCGGGCCTTGTTTCGACTCAATTTTGTTGGCAAAAGCCATGTCTTTGGGGTAATTGAGCAGGTAGAGGTCAAGGTCGCCATCACCGTCGCCGTCAAAGAAATTAGCTCCGGTGCTGGCGCTCATATCGTCGAGCCCATATTCCTTCGCTTTTTCGGTGAAGGTCATATTGCCGTTGTTGATGTACAACTTGTTCCGGCGCTCATCGTTCTCAAACGGTCCGGCCCGGCAGACATACAGGTCCAGAAAGCCGTCGGCATTGATATCTACGGCAGCAGCAGCGGTTTCAAATCCTTCCTCAGAGGTTAACCCTGCTGCCTGGGTGACATCTTTGAATTTGAAACTACCCTGATTTTGGTACAATCGGTTCTGCCCGTTGGTGCAGATAAAATAAATATCGGGCAGGTTATCGTTGTTAAAATCGCCCACTGCCACACCGCCACCATTATAGATATTGATGTTGGTAGCGAAGTTATTGGCCTTGGTTTCTACAATCAAGTTTTTAAAATCAATCCCGGTTTCATCGGGCTCAAGCAATTGTAATAGAGGAGACTTAGCCGTGAGGGTTTCCTCCACGCCGTGCATTTTACCAATCTGATACACTTCTTCATTGCCAGGCCAGAATTTCCAAACGGCAACACCAATAGCTACCAGCGCCACCGCAGCAATCAGAATCCAGCGTTTCGGCAGAGATTTGCGGGAAACAGGCGCCGATTTGGCATTTTGAGCAACTTTTTTCGATTGTTTAGTCATTTTGGATCATTGCATTAAAGCGCAAAAATAGCGTTTGAACCCGGAATTTATATAGGAATGACGGTTGACGGCCTACGGTTGACGGTAGACGGTAGGCCGTCAACCGTCTACCGTCCACCGTCACTCATACATCTCTTCAATCTCTTTCCGGCATTTTTCTAAAATCACCCTGCGTTTCATTTTGAGGGTAGGGGTTAGTTCAGCTTCCGAGCCGTCTGTTTTGGTGGGCTCCCAGGGCTCAGCGATGAGGGCAAATTTTTTTAACTGATCCACATGATTGAAGTGTGGATTTACGCGTTCCAGCAGCATTTCATACCGACGAATAACTTTCGGATTCCGGATCATTTCGGGCAGGTCGGTCCAGGCTACCTGGTGTTTGTGGCACCAATCCCGCAAGCCCTGTTCGGAAGGCACAATGAGGGCTGAAACAAACTTCATGTTCTCGCCTACCACCATGGCTTGCTCCACCAAAGGGTGTTCCTTGAGCATGGATTCAATGGGCGTAGGCGCCACATATTTGCCACCGCTTGTTTTCAGCAGCTCTTTTTTGCGGTCGGTAATTTTCAGGAATTTTTTACCTCCGGGCCCCTCTACAAAAGTGCCTACATCGCCGGTAGCCAGCCAGCGCTCTCCGTCAATTACCCGAATCATTTCAGCAGTCTGCTCCGGTTTTTTGTAATAACCCAACATCAAACCGGGTGTTTTAGCCAAAATTTCGCCCTCGCCAGGTCTGAAATCCGGACCAGGCTCCAGTCGCAATTCCAGGCCTTTCAACGCCGTTCCCACCGTGCCCAACAAGGCTTCTCCCGGCCCGAATCCATTGATGCTCAGGCCAGGAGCTACTTCGCTCAATCCGTATACCTCGCGCACCGGAATGCCGGCGGCGTTGAAACTGCGCAGGATTTTGGTCGGACAAGCACTGGCGCCAGTGGTCATGCCCTTGACATTGCCGCCCAGGGCTTCGCGCCATTTGGAGAATATGAGTTTGTGGGCAATTTTCCATTGCAGGGCCTTCCAGCCGCTGTAGGTTTTGTCAAACTCCCAGTCGTCAGTCAGACTCAGGGCCCAGAAGAACAGCCAGCGTTTAGGGCCTTTCAATTCGAGTCCTTTGTTGTAAATCCGGTCGTACACTTTTTCCAGGAGCCTGGGCACGCAGGTAAAAAAGTGTGGTTTTATGCTGCGCAAATCGCCGTCTTCACCACCCAGATTATCGGTATTGGTGTAAGAAACGCTGGCGCCGGCAAAGGTATACAGGTAGGTAGCTACCCGCTCGTATACGTGACTCACCGGCAAAAAACTCAGCACCCGGTCGCCGGCAACTATGGGCGCCAGCGCGCGCACGGTTTCCACATTGTACACAATGTTGCGGTGACTCAGCATCACACCTTTTGGATTGCCGGTGGTGCCTGAGGTGTAAATGATGGTGGCCAGGTCGTCGGGTTTTATTTGCGCACGGTAAGCATTCAGTTCTGAAAAATCGGTATCAGCGGGGGCCAGAAAACTCGTCCAGGTGCGGGCGCCTTCCTGGGGTTCAAAACAGAAAGCTTCCTGTAAACCCGGCAGGGTTGTGCTGGCATCCTGTACTTTTTTGAGCAAATCGCCATCGCCCACCACGCAATATTTAGCCTCAGATTCCTGCAGGATATAGGCGTATTCCCGCGAGCTGATGGTGGGGTACATAGGCACATTGATTACCCCGATCTGGAGCATGGCATAATCCAGCGCCACCCATTCCGGTGTGGTTTGATACACTACCGTCGCTACTTTGTCGCCCGGGCGCAGGCCCATGCGGATCAGACCAATACTAGCCTGGTTAGCCAGCAGCAGCATGTCTTTGCTGGATAAATAGGTCCATTGGCCGTTAACTTTCCGACCAAAGGCTTTATCCAGCGGGTAATATTCTGCTTGTTCTAGTAGGTAATCGAAAAGGCGTTTATCGAACATATTTTCAGCAGGTTTGGTAAGTTTCAGCCTGCAATTTCTAAAACCTGCTGGTATTAGATTTAACTTTAGTGTCCTTTTTTCTAAATTAAAATCTATGCACCTTTGTATTCGAAATAATTGTAAGTTAAAAATTAATCGTTATGAATATTGAAATTGATAACCTAAAATATGGTGATTTGGCGGCTATTCAAAACCATCTTAAGCCTACCAAAACCAGAAAAGAAATTGCAGCAGAGTACGGAATTGATCCACACACGCTAAAAAACTGGTTCAAACGGGATAAATTGGAAATCCCTTCCGGAGATATTAGTCCAAAGTTTCAACATCTAATTTATGAAACATATGGAATTCCTCCAATAAAAGGCTAATATTTTGCGATATTTTGCGATATTTTGCGATATTTTGCGATATTTTGCCTTGGTTTTAGCTTTGGGTTGCACATACTTTCGTTGTGTCAAAGTAGAAGTGATATTTTATCAGTTCTACTTGAATCATTTTTTAAAGGGTTCACCCTATTTTTTATCAAAAGCAACATTTTATGAAAAAGCTCATTATCTTATTGTTTGCCAACATAACACTTGCCTCCACTGCATTTATTTCTCACAATACCCAAAGCAGGTCTGTTGAAGTTTCACAAACTGAAATTTTACATTACACCAATTGTAAGAGAGATCTGGGGACAAAATTGCCCTTGCAAACGGATTGCTGCTATCCCAGTGATCCAAATACCGCTGTTGGGCATGGCGCCCGATGTGTCTCCGGCTCGCAATATTGCGTTGAGAATGCTTGTGACTCTGGAACAAGCGAGTGTGGAGCTAAAGAATAAAATTACTTAAGAGCATGTTGGGGATTTTCTGACGGAGTCAAAAATTTGAGCTTTTTTCGTCAGTTTTTGCGTTTTTGAAGGAGCATAGCCTGAGTTAAGTGACTGAAAAAAGGTGAAAAATGGCGGAAAAAGGACAATTTTGAGCCCGGCAAGAAAATCCCCAACATGCTCCAAGCCAAACAAAATATAAAATTATGAGCAAGAAGTATATCAAATTTTCATTTGCAATTTTTTCAATGTTAATGGCGCTAAATAGCCCTATTGGTTATATGTCAAAATTCGAAAGCTTGCTAGCCCCCAAAACGGCACTAAAAACAACAGAACAACTCAATCCATTTAGCTCAAATCTTAGGCCAAGTAGCCTCTGGTGTTATTGCTCAGATGGAAGTGTTTATTCGTATGGAAATACCTGCTATACAGGATGGGTCGGTTGCGAGGAGCATCTTTGCCCGCTATCACCTCCAGGTTGTTCTGGCAACTAGCCTTATTTTTCAGCTTCCATCTCATAACTTTTCAACAATTTAAGCGTCATTACTATGAAAATTCATGCCTTTAAATTCCTCTTTGCAGTATTTTGTTTCACAATGCTCAGTTCCTGTATAAACAAATTTAACGAAACAGAAATCAAAAAAATTTCTATAACTCAAAGCAATCCTGATACAAAAGCTTCAGATTTGTTTTATTTACAAGGTTTTACTCCAATGGAATTTGGTGCCGGGCTTGATTGGCGCGGCATATCAAAAATACTATTTAAGGAAGATGGGACTATGATAATCCTGAATTATATTGGAGATAAACAAGATGTATGGCTGGTTGATCAGCGTTCCGGGAAAACTTTACTCAAGATTGGTGAACAAAATATTGATGATAATGGCTACGAAGGAGTCAATGATATTATACTGGATCAGGGGGAAATTAAGTTTTGCGTTGCTGGAAAAATGGCTTTTATGAATTACGATTTGGGAGGTACTCTGCGTTCTTGCGTAAAGACAGGTGTGTTTGGTGAAGAAATGGAAAAAACATCCGCTGGTGAATACGTGGTTTATAATGAATATAATTCAACAAAAATTTCCGGTTTAAACCATTTGGTTTTTTATGATAAAGACGGAAACATTACCAAACGCATTTCACCATATTTGGCGTCTCAGGATGGCAATGGATATGATTTTGCTGGCTCATTAACCAGTTCAGAGGGTTTATGGTTTAATCCGCCGTTTTGCGACACTGTTTACGAAATCGCAGGTAATAAACTTCACCCAAGATACTTCTTCGATTTTGGGCAAACTGCAATGCCTGACAATGTTAAGAATAAAAAATTGACTGGTTGGGACACTAATAAGTTTTCTTTCTTAAGTAAAGGATTTGCTAAAATAGGACGGTTTATAATATTTGAATTTTATGACAATCAAAAAGTAAGACTTGGTATTTATGATGAGAGTACTGAGCAGTTTGTAGGTTTTGGGGATTTTAGGCAAGACTATTTGTTTGAATTGCTTCGCCTTGGAGATATCTTCCCTAAAGATGCTCAATCATTTGCTCTGCAAATCCGTCCTTCCCGACTTAACTACTTGCTTTCCAAAAACTTGATTGATTTGGCGGCATTAGAGTATCATAATCCGGGCTTGACCGTTGCTTTGAAAAATTCCGCGCAGAATAATGTGCCGTTAATTTTATACGTTGGCATAAATGCTAATGCTCAAGTTAATGCGCCGACAGATCAAGTAGGCTCTAAATAACGCTCTTCCAACACCTTCATATGATGTGCCTGATGCCCGATAATGATAAAAAACAGGGCACGCACCGACACCTTCCAGTTGCTGGCGGTGAGTAAAAAGGTAGATTGCTCTTCGGTACACTGATCGAGCAGAAAAAGGGTGTTTTCCCGCACGGCTTTCCACTCTTTCAGCAAATCTTTGATGCTGCGCTGGTCTACTTTGGCCTCTTCCATCCAGAAATCCTGGTTGAATCCGGGCAATCCGGCCCGGTCGCCACGTATGCCCCACAAAGCCCGGAAGCTAAACACCCGTTCGGCATCAATAAGGTGGATCAATAGTTGTTTAATGGTCCATTTTCCGGGTTCGTAGGTATAGTCGCCTTTTTCTTCAGGCAAGGCGCCAAACACCTGCTGAGCCTCCCGGAAAGACTTTTTTAACAGGCTTTTCGCCGAACTCCTGGGGGGCACAGACTGAATGTAGCCTTCGTAGAAGGGCGCGTATTCACTCTTCCTGGGTCGCTTCATGAGTGAATGAGTGAGTGAGTGAATGAGTGAATTAGGAGCGGGCTAGTTTGGTCATGAACCAGACTTCAAAAGCCGTAAAAACAACATAGCACCACAGGAAGATGCCTACAAACCATTGGTTGGTGGGTTGGGCGGTTTGCTGGTAAATAAACAGTACTGCTAATGCCACTACCATTTTACCAAAAACAGAAACCGACACCAAATTAGTGAATGCGTTGCGGTTTTTGCTTCCGGCTGTGCTTTTGCCGGCGTAATACAAGCCCAGGCAAATGAGCATAAACAACACGGTGGATACCACAGAGAATACGGCGTGTTCCTGCGCCGGCGCCACTAAAAAATGAAGACCTGCCAGCACCAGGCCGGTCAGCGCAGAAATCAGTAATAGTTTTTGAAAAAAGGAGGATGGAGGCATAGACGGTGGACGGTTGACGGCTTACGGTGGACGGTAGACGGCCTACGGTTGACGGCTTACGGTGGATGGTAGACGGCCTACGGTTGACGGCTTACGGTGGATGGTAGACGGCCTACGGTGGACGGTGGCGTTGCTCTTGGAATTCGTGCTGGATTTTAGACAAGGAACGAATTCCAAGAGCAACGCCACCGTCTACCGTAGGCCGTCTACCGTCCACCGTCCACCGTTGCCTTATAGTGAGAGTCTCACTTAGAGTGAGACTCTCACTATAAGGCGCCCCGTCTACCGTCTACCGTCATTTACTAACTGTTTGTACAAGGCATACAGCGAGGCTGCCAGAAAAAAGATAGTGAGGAAAACAGCCCAAGTGGGTCGCTCCAGCTGCAATTTCTGGTCAATCCATTTACCTATAAAGACTCCTGCCAGGCAGGCGCCCAGGAGTTGAAAGGCCATTCCGCCGTATTTGGCGGTAGCTTTAATTGCGGACGCCCGGCGTTCCTGCGGCGACAGCTTTGGTTGCGGTTCCTGTGCCATCGTTCGCGGTTTTAGTATCAAAGTGTTTTACCGTGCCGTTGGCGGAGGCCCCGGATTCCATTTTACAGGCAACGTTGAACTTGGCGCCACTTTGCACAATGAGTTTGTTGGTGGTTACGTCGCCGTCAATTTCGGCGGTTTCACGCACATTGAGCAGCTCTGTTACGTACAAATTACCCTTGAAAATACCTTCAATAACGGCATTTTGGCAGCGAATTTCGCCCTCAACAGATCCGGTTGGACCGATGATGACTTTACTGCTGCAGCTCAGCTTGCCTTTGATGGCGCCGTCTACCCGCAGGTCACTGTCGCAACGAACAGTGCCCTCAATGACCGTACCTTTTACCAAAGCATTCAAGGCGCCGGCAGGGGAGGTGGTAACGGTTTTTTTGGAGTCTTCGGATTCTTTAGTATTGCCAAACATAACGCAAGTGTCGGTTTTGAATATGAGAGGAAGGCAAAAATGAAAAAAATTCCCGGCGCCACCAAGCAACCGGGAATCTTTTTATCCACATAGCCTCCAAAGGAGGCCAGTTAATTAGAAGCTTGGGCAGTACACACCGCGACGCTCTGGTCCGCAGATCTTGTAGATCAGGGAGAATTCGAAGGCGCCGTTACCGTTTGTAGCGGTAAACAGGTTGGATGTGTTGATGTCGTAGCTGAAACCAATGTTAAACTGCTCGTAATCGAAGCGTGTGCTCACGATTACAGCGTCCATCAGTTTGTTGTCGTTCAGTTTGTTGGCCAAACGTGCCCACAGACCAAACTGGAAAGCCTGGTTGTAGCGACGGCTGTTGCCGAGCAGGAATTTGAAGGAGTTACCCACGTTAACCTGCCAGGATGGACCCTGGAAGAAAGTTACTACGCCCGGGCTCAAACCAAATTTCTGGGCAGGCATGAATTCACCTCCAGCGTGGAAAGTGAATTTGCTGTACAGCGGAATGTTGGCGTTTTCGAACGACTGGTTAGCGCGGTTCAGGTGGCTGAACGCACCGCCGAAGTAGAAGTTAGCTTCTTTGCTCAACACGCTGAACCACAGGATACCTGCAGACAGATCAGCAAACAGGAAGCTTGGATCAGCAATGTTTTCGCCAGCCAGGGTTCCATCAAATCCACCATTGCCGTCGTGCTGGCTTGGCCACTGCAGGTTGTAGCTTTTGATGCTGCGGTTGCTCAGGCCGATGTCGGCGCCAAATACGAGGTAGTGCGCTTTTTTGCGGTAGCCACCCATTTTTTTAGCGTAAGAACCGGACAGGCGAGCCTGAATGGTAGCGAACTCGGAAGAACCGGCTTTGTCGCCCCAAAGCGTACCACCTACACCAAAGTAGTCATATCGACCTACCGGAAGCTTCTGATCATAAGAAGCAGAGTAGGTGTTGTAAGCCCTGTTTTTCAGGATGGAAGCCCATTGGTTGCGGTAGTTAGCCACGAAGCGGTGATTACAGTTCATCACGCCGGTCATGGCCGGATTCAAGTTCAATGGGCTTTGATAAAACTGTGAAAAGTGGATGTCCTGGGCCTGGGCCACTGCCGCGAACATTACGAAACACAGTGAAAGAAAGTGTAGAGTAGTTCTTTTCATAATCAAGACAGACCTGTGGTTTTGGTTGAAAAACGACGAATAAGGATTGTGGCAAATGCCGGATGAATTCAGGTAGAGTGGGCGAAGGTAGGTTTTTCCGAAACTTAATTATAGTGCAAGGAAAAATTTTAACACGCCATCCCAAAACGACCATTCTTTTCACCCTATTTTTCCCTTAATGTTAAAACCTTTGGATACCAAGAGGTTTTAACTTTTCAAAACGCTGCCTGAACGCGGGGAGGAACGCGGGGAACGCGGATTGTCATCCTGAACGCAGAGAAGGATCTGGAACGCGGATGACGCGGATGACGCGGATTTTTATGCTGCCTTCGGCAGCTGGATCAGAGCAAATTGAGATTTTATAATCTTTCCAATCGAAAAATTGCCGCAGGCAATTATCAAAATCCGCGTCATCCGCGTCATCCGCGTTCCAGATCCTTCTCTGCGTTCAGGATGACAATCCGCGTCCCCCGCGTTCCTCCACGCGTTCACAAGCGGGTGCTTACCCGTTTTACCATCTCTGTTTTCCAGCTATGAAAACTGCCGTCGAGGATGCGTTTGCGGGCTTCTTTTACCAGCCACAGGTAAAAACCCAGGTTTTGAAGGGTTGCCAGTTGCATACCCAAAATTTCGCCACATATAAATAAATGGCGCAGATATGCCTTGGAATGTAGGGCGCTGGTTGGTACCACGCCGCTCGGATCAATAGGCGAAAAGTCGCGCTGCCATTTTTGGTTCCGGATGTTGATAATGCCTTCCGCCGTGTAAATCATGCCGTGCCGCGCATTTCGGGTAGGCAAAACACAGTCGAACATATCAATACCACGGGCAATGCTCTCTAAAATATTCTCCGGAGTGCCCACGCCCATCAGGTACCTGGGTTTGTCTTTCGGCAAGATCTCGGTCACAATCTCGGTCATGGCATACATGTCCTCAGCCGGCTCACCTACCGACAACCCTCCGATGGCATTGCCTTCTCTGCCATGCGCAGCAATGGTTTCGGCAGAAATGCGCCTCAGTTCCAGATAGGTGCTACCCTGAACGATCGGGAACAATGCCTGCCGGTGACCGTAAAGCGGTTCTGTGTTGTCGAACTGCTGAATACACCGCTCCAGCCAACGGTGCGTGAGTCCGAGCGATTTCTGGGCATACTTAAAATCGCAGGGATATGGCGTGCATTCATCAAAGGCCATGATGATATCTGCCCCGATGATCCGCTGGATATCCATCACATTCTCCGGTGTAAAAGTGTGTTTGGAGCCGTCAATATGGCTCTGGAACGTCACACCTTCTTCCTTGATTTTGCGCCGGTGTGCCAGAGAGTACACCTGAAAACCGCCGCTATCAGTCAATACCGGTCGTTGCCAACCATTAAAGCCGTGAATGCCCCCGGCCTCGCGAAGAACCTCCAGCCCCGGACGCAGGTATAAATGATAGGTGTTGCCCAAACATATTTGTGCCTGTATATCGTCGCGCAATTCATGCTGATGCACGGCTTTTACCGTGGCTGCGGTGCCCACGGGCATAAAAATGGGCGTTTCAATCACGCCATGGTCTGTCTCAATCCTTCCCGCACGTGCGCGCGATTCCGGGTCGGTATGTAAAAGGGTGAAATTCATTTGCTTAAGCAAGATTCCGGTTGCTGTCGAGTTTGAGCAACACGGCGATCATTAAAGTGAAACCGATCAAAGACGAACCGCCGGCGCTAATAAATGGCAGGGGTATACCAATAATAGGCAACAAACCCATGGTCATGCCCAGGTTCACCATCAGGTGTATAAAAATGATTCCGGCTACTGAGTAGGCATAAATGCGGGAAAAATTGGAGCGCTGCCGCTCTGCAATGATCGTTATCCGCCAAAGCAGCCACAAAAATAATCCGATCAGGCCAACCACTCCCAGGAAGCCCTGCTCCTCCCCAACGGTACAGAAAATGAAGTCGGTGCTTTGTTCGGGCACATACTTAAGCTTGGTCATATTGCCTTCCAGGGTGCCTTTACCCAACAACCCTCCGGATCCGATAGCCATTTTGGAGTGCAGCAGGTTGTAAGCAGCCCCGCGTGCTTCGGAGGCGGCTTCTTTGGGCCTGAGCCAGATCTTGATACGCTGCTGCTGGTGTGGGGCCAACAGATTAAATAAGGCGTTGGCAGCAAACACGGTGCCTACCGACAAGCCAAGCAATACAGCCCAAACACGGAGTTGGCCCTGAATTAAACTGTTTTTCTTCCAGTAATTTGGAACAAACGCAGCCAGAAACAGGATGACATGAGGCACTAACACCAACAGGTGCTTTATTGGCTCTTCCAGTTTTATACCGGCAGGCTCCAAACAAAAATCCAGCACAGGTATCCACCAGATGGTGAGCGGAACAAGCAGCAACAAAATGGCCATCCAAACCTGCCGCCGCTCCCGGAACCTGCGGATCAGCAGGAAATTCACGGCTGCAATCAGCCAGCAGGCGGTGTAAGAAGGGGGCTCAAATTTCCAGCCCAGAATAACCAACGCTGCGGTACCAAAACCCAGGGCATATAACACAGGCGATAAACCTTCACGGTACAAGACCAGCATGAAGGAAAAAAATACCAGCGCCGAGCCGGTATCGCTCTGCAACAACACCAGGGCAGAAGGAATCAGGAAAATACTAAAAGCAATGATACGGTCGCGCCACTGACGCAAATCCACCCCCGGACTACTCAAAAAGGCCGCCATGGCCAAACAAGCGCCAAACTTGGCTATTTCCGAGGGCTGAAACGTGAACCCGCCTATATGGTACCAGGCATTGGCGCCATTTACTTCCCTGCCAAACAACAAGGTGCCCGGCAATAATAGCATGGAGATGGCATACATGGGCAAGGCCAGTGTACGCCAGATCGACCAGTCTGACAGCAATACCACAAACATGAGTATGCCGCAAACGGCCATGAAGGCCAGCTGTTTGCCGGCGGTATGACTCAAACTCAGGAAAGCGTACGGATCGTTTTCGTTGTAGTTCACGGCAAAAATCATCAGCCAGCCGATAGACACCAGCGCGGCATACAGGCCCAGTGTCAGCCGGTCGAAACCGAAAATCGGAAGGGAGTTGGAGGAGCTTGACATGCCGTGATAAAACGTTTGGTTGTTGGGGTAAAAGATAGAGATTTGTTGTTTTTTCTATCAAAAATCTATCTTACTGTTCCAAAAAATCTCTGGGGTGAATATTGTTGTCTATAGCTGGATAAGCGCCCGGCCATCCTTCCAGCACACGGATAAAGGCCAGCGCTTCCTGCCTGGAACGGAACGCGCCTACCCGCAGTTTGTAGTACGGCTGTTCCTGCACCACCGTGGCGGAAACTTCCGGATACTCCACCCGGAAACGGGTTCTGCCGTCCTCCACCTGCCTGCGGTCTGTGGAAGCCATGATCTGTACCCGCCAACCCTCTATTTTAGGATTAGCCCGGTTATCAGCCACCCACACCCTGATTAACTCCGATACTCTCGGCTCTTCCTGCACCTGTACGTCCTGCGCCTGCGCACCCGCACAAACCCAGCACCAGAGCAGCGCTGCAATACCCGCAATACGATATGTTGAGCTCATAGTCATTATTCCATTTCCAACAACAACTGCCCTTTTTCCACAGCGGCGCCTTTTTGAACGGCAATGGATTTTACGGTGCCGTCGTTGGCAGCCTTGAGTACATTTTCCATTTTCATGGCTTCCAGGATCAACAAGGCATCGCCTTTGCTGACGCTTTGGCCGGGGGCCACCATAATGTTTAGCACCAGGCCTGGCATGGGCGCTTTAATGGTGTTTTGTTTTACACCGCTGGCGGTATGCAAACCAAGTTGTTTCACCAGTCGCTCATAATGGTCGGCAATGTGCAGGGTGTATTTGGCGCCATTGATCCGGAAACTGAACTGGCGTGCCTGATAATCGGCTTCCAGCAATTCAGCCTTGTATGAACGTTCCTGATAGATAATCTGGTATTTTCCGGCCCCATCAGGCACAATATCCAGATTTTTGGCCTCTTCCGGCATGAAGGAAAATTCATGCTGGCCGCCATTGACCGTAATATTGAAAGGTTCTTTTTTGTCCATGATCCTGCAAAATTAGGATAAATGCATTTGCTGAATCAATTTTGTCCAAATTCTTCCTCATGCTTTGTACGTTTCAACCCCTTTTACTCGAATTGAAACACCCGTTCCGCCTGGCCACCGGCATGCGAACCCATACCAATGCCGTATTAACTACCCTAGAATTTGAGGGTTTGACGGGTTATGGGGAAGCAGCCATGCCGCCTTATTATGGGGAAAACCACGAAACTGCCAGTGCTTTTCTGCAAAAAGCCGCTCATTATCTGAAAACATGGCCCTCCGGCTCCTCCCTGAACCAGGAGTCTATTGCAACCATCATGTCGGAAATTGACGCGCTGACGCCTGGCAACAACGCCGCCAAAGCTTCGGTGGATATTGCCTTGCACGACCTGTGGGGTAAACTGGAAAACCTACCACTCTGGCAACTCCTGAGTGTTGATCCGCAGCGAATGCCACCCACTTCTTTTACCCTGGGTATAGATACTCCTGAAGTGCTTCGGGAAAAAATGCAGGACGCTGCGCCATTTTCCGTGATTAAGGTGAAGCTGGGTACAGACCATGATAAAGACATCATTCGCACCGTTCGCGAGCTGACAGACAAACCGATTTATGTAGATGCCAATCAGGGCTGGACAGACAGGCAGCAGGCTCTTGATCTGGTGGCTTGGTTGGCAGAAAATGGGGTAAAACTGATAGAACAGCCCTTTAAAAAGGATGATTTGGCCTCTGCTCAATGGTTGAGTGAGCGCTCACATTTACCTGTATTTGCCGATGAAAGTTGTTTAAGACAGGCTGATTTGCCCCAATTAGCCGGTGTTTTTCACGGCGTGAACATCAAATTGATGAAAAGTACCGGACTCCACGAAGCCCTGCGCATGGTAAACTCCGCCCGGTCTATGGGTATGCAGCTGATGGTAGGGTGTATGACCGAAACCTCCTGCGGGATCATGGCCGCAGCAACATTGGCCCCCCTGTGCGATTATGCAGATATTGATGGCTGTTGGCTCATCAGCAACAACCCTTTTGTTCTCCCGGAAATGGAAGCTGGGAAAGTTAGATTGACCAACAGGCCAGGTTTGGGGGTTATACCGCGGAGGCGCGGAGGTGCAGAGGGTGTGATGGGCTAAGTCGTTTTTTACCGCTGAGGCGCAGAGGGTGCAATAATTATTATCACTCTGCGCCTCTGCGTCTCAGCGGTAAATAACTCCCTTCTTTAAGTCGTCACTTCCGGCTCTTCTGCAGGTGCAGTGCCGTTGGCTTCAGCTTTTTTACGTTCACGTTTGGCGCGTTCCTCGGCGTCCAGTTTATCGTAGGCCTTGATGATTTCTTTCACTAGTCGGTGACGAACCACGTCTTCGGCTGTGAGGTGCAGGGTGGCAATGCCGTCTACGCCGGAGAGTATGTCAATGGCTTGCCGCAAACCGCTTTTTTGGTGGTGAGGCAAGTCAATCTGACTCATATCGCCGGTAATAATGCATTTGGCAGAAGGGCCAAGGCGCGTGAGGAACATTTTGATCTGCAGCGGCGTAGCGTTTTGGGCCTCGTCGAGAATGATAAAGGCATTGTCGAGCGTGCGCCCGCGCATGAACGCGAGCGGCGCAATTTCAATGACCCTGTTTTCCATGAAAAAGTTTAGCTTGTCCATGGGAAGCATATCGTCGAGGGCATCGTACAGAGGGCGCAGGTATGGATCTACCTTTTCCTTCAGGTCGCCCGGCAGGAACCCCAGGTTTTCGCCGGCTTCAACGGCCGGGCGTGTGAGTACGATTTTTTTAACCAGTTTGTTTTTAAGTGCCCTCACTGCCAGTGCCACGGCTGTATAGGTTTTACCTGTACCGGCCGGACCCAGAGCAAACAGGATATCGTTGGTGTCGCACACCTCAACCATCAATTTTTGGTTGCGGGTTTTGGCTTTGATTGGTCGGCCCTCGCGACCATACAGGATGACGTTGGTGCCAGAGCCGTCGCCGTTTACAGGGATACGTACTTCAAAGGGATTTTCGCCACCCAATAAATCTTCAACAGTTTGTACCGGAAGCTCGGAATGTTCGCGCAGGTAGCGGGCCATCATTTCAAATTTACCCTTTGCGCCCTGCGCATCTTTCTTTTCGCCCGTGATTTTCAGGCTGTTGCCACGCGAGGTAATTACTGCGTCTGGAAATGCTTTGCGCAAAAGATTTAACTTTGCGTTGTTTTCGCCGAATAGCTCAAGAGGATCAAGTCCCTCAATGGTAAGAATGATTTCGCTCAAATTGTAAAACTCCGATTTAAGTGCAGCGGGAGGTAAACGGAGAAAAATCCGGGCCTCCATGCCTTTGAGAAATATGCAGTTCGAATATGCCCACAAAACTAAGGAATTGCAGACACAATCAGAAACATAAAAACCAGCGCCAGAGTTTCATTCACGTAAAAATAATGCAGGCCCTCAGACACAACCCAAAAAAATAAATCACCCACTCACTCATTCACTCACTCACTCATTCACTCATTAATGGTTACGCTCACCACCGACCTCGGTACGAAGGATTTTTACGTTGGGGCATTGAAAGGCGCCTTGCTGCGACACGTGCCCGGGGTGCAGTTGGTGGATATTACCCACGAAATAACGCCATTCGACATTGTTCGGGCTGCTTTTGTGGTAGCCAACGTATGGCGCGAATTTCCTGAAGGTACGATCCACCTCATAGGGGTGAATTGTGTTTATCAGCCGGAATACCGTTTTGTTGCGGCGCGGGTGGATGGACACTATTTTGTAGCCCCGGATAACGGATTACTGTCGTTGCTGTTTCCTCAAATTCCGCAAACAGACCTCCGGAACCTTCCGGCAAATCCAACGGAACATTTTGGCGTAAAAAACATATTTGCCACTGCAGTAGCTCACCTAAGCTCCGGACAAAGTTTTGAAGATCTGGGCGAACACGCAGCGCCACTGCTGGAACGCATCAGCATTCAGCCGGTCATCACCCCAACCCAAATCCGGGGTACCGTTATTCATGTAGACAACTTTGAAAATGTAGTGGTAAATATCCGCCGGGAAGTATTCGAGCATACTGCAAATGGTCGTTCGTTTTCCTTGTATTTCAAACGCAATGACCCAATTCTGCAACTTTCCGCCAATTATTGCGATGTAACTGTTGGCGAGCAGTTATGCCTGTTTAATGCAGCCGGATTTCTGGAAATTGCCGTCAATATGGGCAAAGCAGCCACCTTGTTAGGACTAAAAGTGGAAGATGTGGTAGAAATTGTATTCGAAACGCCTGTTCCGGATTCGCCATAATTGTCCCCAATGTCCCAAATGCCCCCAAATGACCCTAAATGACCCCAAATGACCCCAATGTCCCAAATGACCTAAATGTCATAATTTGGTCATCTCGCCGAGTTCTGCCGGATCTTGCTCGAAAAAAAACACCTTTCATCGGCCGGGAATAGCACATTTGAACCAACATTCAGCACATATTTACAGTGCTGAGTTGCATATACGCACCAAACCAGTTCAAACTTCATTCCTATGGCCACTCAAACAAAATCCGGCCGCCCAATCATGCAGATTCCTCTGCAGCCTACAGACTATGCTATCGAAGCCCTGGGCTTTCTGATGCTGATGCTCATGATCGGACTGGCCGGCTACTATTACCCGGAATTACCAGCCAATATCCCCACCCACTATGGCCCAGACGGCCAGCCGGATAAAATCGGCGACAAATCTACCTTGTGGATATTGCCTGTGTTGGGAGCTGTCATTTTCGGTTTTATGACCCTGATTAGCCGATTCCCGCATTACTTCAATTACATGGTAAACATTACTCCCGACAACGCAGAACGGCAGTATACCATGGCCACCCGAATGATCAGGTTTATGAAACTCCTGGTCATGACGGTATTCACGTACATCATTTGGCATACCATTCAAATAGCTGGCGGTGAAATTGCCGGCTTAGGTACCGGCCTTCTGATTTTGCCTGTCCTGATCCTGGGTCTTACGGTGTATTACATCTTTCAAAGCCTTTCAAAACAATAACCATGTTTTTCGTATTTCTTGGCATCATCGCCATTGTTATTGGCGCGTCCGTTGCCAAAGCAAATCCTAACCTGACCAGTTTTGGAAAAGTGACCCGTTACATAGGCCTCTTTTTCATACTGGTTGGCTTGTCAACTGCCTGTTTTGTGCAAATTCAACCCGGCGAAGTTGGCGTTCAAACCCTGTTTGGTCAAATCCAGTCGGGTACCCTTACAGAAGGTCTTAATATGGTGAACCCCTGGTAGATGTGGAACGTTTCGACGTCCGTACACAAAACTATACCATGTCGGGTGTACATGATGAGGGACAGAAAGTAGGTGATGACGCTATTCGTGTACTTACTGCAGATGGTTTGGAGGTAGTGATCGACCTTTCAATACTGTACCATGTTATACCGGATAGGGCGCCCGAGATCCTGCGCAATATTGGCGGTCGGGAGGTTATTACCGACAAAATTATTCGCCCGATGGCGCGTACCAAAATCCGGGACAATGCTGTGTTTTACGATGCGGTGGCCCTGTACTCCTCCAAGCGTGATGAATTCCAGCAAAAGATTTTTCAGAATATTGAGAAAGACTTCGCTGCCCGCGGGATTGTGCTCGAAAATATCCTGATCAGAAATATTACACTGCCGGAATCTGTCAAACTCACCATTGAATCTAAAATCAATGCAGAGCAGGAGGCACAAAAAATGCGTTTTGTACTGGAAAAGGAAAGGCAGGAGGCGGAACGCAAAAGGGTAGAAGCGCAGGGTATTGCAGACTACCAACGTATTCTTACCTCTACTCTTACCGATAAGTTGTTGCAGTATGAACAGATTAAGGCTCAACGGGAATTGGCCACATCCCCCAATGCCAAAGTAGTGGTGATGGGAAGTGGTAAATCAGCCCCCATCCTGATTGGCCAATAAGCATTAAGAGCAAAAAAAACGGCTTCCGGAACACCGGAAGCCGTTTGCATAACTGATTGATTTGATATTGGTTAGCCTTTCTTCTTAGGCGCAACAGCAGCTTTAGGCGCTTTGGCTGGTTTGGCTGCAGCAGCGGCTTTAGGAGCCTTCGGCGCTTTGGCTGGAGCAGCAGCTTTAGGGGCTTTAGCAGCCTTAGCTGGTTTTTCTGCCACAGCAGCAGCTGGTTTGCTGGCAGCACGGGCTGCGCGGGCTTTAGCCAGAATTTCCGCACGTGTCAGTTTTGGACCATCAGCGGCAGGCTTGGCAGCCTTTGGAGCCTTTGGCGCTTTGGCTGGAGCAGCAGCTTTAGGGGCTTTGGCAACCTTAGCTGGTTTTTCTGCCACAGCAGCAGCTGGTTTGTTAGCGGCACGGGCTGCGCGGGCTTTGGCCAGAATTTCCGCACGTGTCAGTTTTGGACCATCAGCGGCAGGCTTGGCAGCTTTAGGAGCCTTTGGCGCTTTGGCTGGAGCGGCAGCTTTAGGGGCTTTAGCAGCCTTTGCAGGTTTTTCTGCCACAGCCGCAGCTGGTTTGTTGGCAGCACGGGCTGCGCGGGCTTTAGCCAGAATTTCAGCACGTGTCAGTTTGGGTGCAGCAGCTTTAGCAGCCTTTGCAGCGGCTACTTCAGCGTTTGGACGGCGACCACGTTTTGGCTTTTCGGCAGTAGCAGGGGCTGCTGCTTTTGCTGGCTCAGCAGCAACGGCAGGTTTGCTGGCAGCACGGGCTGCGCGGGCTTTGGCCAGAATTTCCGCACGTGTCAGTTTTGGTTCGGCAGCTTTAGCAGCCTTTGCAGCGGCTACTTCAGCGTTTGGACGGCGACCACGTTTTGGCTTTTCAGCGGGTGCGGCGGCTTCCGCTTTTGGCGCTGCTTCTGCTCCTGGTTTGCGCGTGCGCGGAGCTGCCGGCTTCAAGGTGCCTTCTTTCTTTTTTGCGTCGTCTTTTTTGGACTCCTGGCTGCTGTCGGCTACCAGTTTAACATGAGCCAGGTGATGGCGGCAGTGCCAGGCATAAAGCGCAATGGCTTCGCGGAGGGAAACAGTACGCTTGGTAGCAGGGTGGAAATAACCTTTTTCCAAATCATCTTCAGACAGTGAAATCAGGAAGTCAACCCAACGGTTGTGCAATGCTGATAACAACTTGATAGAAGTTTTGGCAGAGCCGTGTTTGGCGTCTTCAGTTTCAGCCCAAAGTTGTTCCTCGTAAGGTTTGATGATGGGTGCAGTTTCTGTTACAGCCAGTTTGAAGCGAACGTATGCGTTCATATGACTGTCGGCCAAGTGGTGAACCACCTGGCGGGCTGTCCAGCCGCCCAGGCGATAGGGTTTGTCGAGTGCGCCGTCTTTCAATTTTTTTACCACCTTTTTCAGGTCTTTTGGCAGGCGGGCAATGTCCTTGATTTGTTTACGGGTGTCTTCAAGGGAGTAGTTTTTTCCGTATTCAAACCTGCCAATAGGGTATCGGCGATCGGTAACCTCTTTCATAACGATGATGTATTTAATGCTGTTTATTGACAATAGAACAATAGTGCTTTCACTACTGTCCGGGAGTACAATTTTATATCCTTACTGATCTTTCCATCGCCATAAATAACGGCAGGCATAAGTTCGGTAAGGGCGCCATGGTTCAGCATATGCTATCATTTGTTTTTTCAACAAACGCGTATTCTCTTCTTCTATGCTGAACAGTTTTTGCATGGCTTGCTGAATACCCAGATCATCCACCGGAAAAACATCCGGCCGGCCTAATGTAAACATCAGGAGCATTTGCACCGTCCAGGTGCCCACACCTTTTATCTGTGTTAGCAGGGAAATGATTTCGGCTTCGCTTTTTTGATGCCATGCAATGGATTCCAGGTCGTTCTCTATCGTAAAACGAGCTACGTTTTGCAAATAGTTTGCCTTCTGATTGGATAAGCCTACGCTCCGAAGTTTATCAAAGTCTATCTCAATCAATTTATCAGGGTGTGGATATTGATCCGGGAAAAGCGAGATAAAGCGTTTGAATATTACATCGGCAACCTTAACGCTCAATTGTTGGGATACAATAGATTCCAGTAAGTCATAATATACCCTACCGGATGGTGTAAAATCAGGCACTTCAATCTGGGATAGCAATGGCCTGATGCTGGCGTCTTGCCGCAAATGTTCAATCGCTTCTTGCGAATTCATGGAACAAAGGAAGAGGGTTTTTTACAAATAACCATAGATTATGGATATTTTATTTTATTAATGAAAGTTAAACCCAAATAATAACAGGTTCAGGAAGAGGAATTATGCGGATAATGATTTAACTATAAAAAGTTTGCAAACAATTGATTTACAATACATTAAAAAACAACATAGTGATTTTTTATACAAAAAATCTATCATAAGCCAGGGTGACTTTTGGGTATAATCGGAGCGGCATAAAACCACTCCGATTATACCTGTACTGCCTCAAATGTCTTGCCTTATGCTATTTAATCAACTCAAAATCAAGTTCCTTCACATCCCTGGAATTGCCTCCAATAAAGACTTTGAACTTGCCAGGATCGGCCTTGGACCTGGCCTCATGATTCCAATAAGACAAATCTTTTTCCGTCAATCGGAAGGTTACTACCCGACTTTCTCCAGGGCCAATTTTTATCTTTTCAAATCCTTTTAATTCTTTTATCGGTCGGGCTATATCCGCAGCTATATCCCGGATATAACATTGCACCACTTCTTCACCCGTTGCATTGCTTGTATTGGTAACGGTGATAGAAACCTCTACCACTTCACCCATTTTATATTGTGTTTTGCCTATTTTCATATTGGAATAGCTGAAATTACTGTAACTCAGTCCATACCCAAATGGATAAGCTGGTGTTACCGGAGCATCCAGATAACCGCTGGTCCACATTTGACCTTGCTGGGTTTGAGGTCTTCCGGTATTTAGCTGATTATAATAAACAGGCACCTGACCCAGGTTTTTAGGGAAGGTTACAGGCAGTTTTCCCGATGGATTTACTTTTCCGGTCAATACATCTGCCAGAGCATTTCCAGCTTCAAAACCAGGTTGCCAGGCCACCAGTATAGCTGGTACATTTTGACTGGCCCAGTCAAATACCAATGGTCTGCTGTTGAATAATACCATCACAATTGGCTTATTCAAACGACCTGCAATACTCACAATGCGCTCCTGATCTCGCGGCAGATTTAGGCTGCTCACACAGCGACTTTCACCACAGTCCAAACCGCGTTCACCCAGACAAGTGATCACTAGATCTGCTTCGCGCGTTGCGTTTATGGCCGCAGAATAGTCCTTTTCTGTACACATGGCGTCTATACAGATTTCTGTAATGGTAACCTCGAATCCCATTGCCTCCAATGCCGGCTTCAATGCCTGCGCCGGACGCACTACTTTGGTTGAATCGTATTCCCGCATGCCGAGTCCGAGGGTCCAGAAACTCATATAATCTTTATTGCCCTTACTATCGGCATACGGGCCGATGATGGCAATTTTTTTAAACCGGCTTCCTTCAGTTAGTGGCAGGAGTCCGCCATCGTTTTTCAGCAGTACCATGCTTTTGGCAGCTGCCTCGCGGGCAAACGCACGATACTCCGGCTTTTCCAGTGTTTCGTTTCTACGCTTGGGATCCAGATAACGGAACGGATCGTCAAACAACCCCAACGAAAATTTCAAACGAAGTACCCGGCGCACTGCATTGTCTATCTGAGCCTGGGTTACTCTGCCGCTTTCCAGGGCGCGTTTTAAGCCGCGCAGGAAGGTTCCGCCAGCCATGTCCATATCGCTGCCGGCGTTCAAACATTTAGCTGAAGCGTCCACATCATCGGCTGCAGCGCCGTGTACTATGGTTTCGCCAAAAGAATTCCAGTCGCTCACCACCATGCCTTTCCACATCCATTCACCGCGCAGGATATTTTCCAACAAAAACTTGTTCATGCTGGCAGGCACGCCGTTCAGAGTGTTGAACGCGTTCATGAAAGTGGCAGCACCGGCATCGGCTGCGGCCTTGAACGGAGGCAACACGATTTCCCGTAGCCTTTGTTCGCTCATATCTACCGTATTATAGTCGCGACCGGCTTCGCTGAATCCATATCCGGCATAGTGCTTCACGCAGGCCGCTATGGTGTTGTTGGCGCCCAGGTCGTTGCCCTGAATCCCGCGCACCCGCGCCTCCGCAACCCGACTACCCAGGAACGGATCTTCACCGGCGCCTTCCATCACGCGTCCCCATCGCGGCTCACGGGATACGTCAACCATTGGTGTGAAGGTCCAGTTCTGGCCATCTGCGCTGGCTTCTTCAGCAGCAATGCGCTCAATATTTTCAATCATGGCCATATCCCAGCTGGCTGCCTGTGCCAGTGGAATAGGGAAGATGGTTTTATAACCGTGGATCACATCGAAACCAAAGATCAGGGGGATGCCCAGGCGGGTTTCGCTCACGGCCACCCTTTGCATGGTTATTTTGTTCTGGAAATTGGTGTGCGATAAAATAGAGCCCACTTTTCCACTCCGGATCTGTCCGAGCAGATCGTCTTTGGCCACATCGGTGCCTGTGCTGATATCGCCCGGTACCTGATTGAGCTGACCAATTTTTTCGTCCAGTGTCATCTTGGCCAGCAGGGCTTCTACCCGGCTGTCGATGTTTTGTACTGATGTTTTTTGGGCAAAGGCTGCCTGAACGGAGTAGGTCAGCAGGCATACCATGGCCACACATTGCGCATTTATTTTCGTCATGAAACAGAATTTTTGGCAAAAATAGCGAAGTGGAATTCGGAAATTGCGCAGAAGCAGGACACTACTTTTATCAAATACGTATAAAATCCGATGGGCTTTACGAATTTTGCGCCCCTGAATTGCCGAAACACTCTACATATATAGGTATATGAACAACAAACCAGCACTCCTGATCCTGGCCGCCGGCATCGGATCCCGCTATGGCGGACTCAAACAAGTTGATGGCATGGGCCCTGGAGGCGAGGCCATTTTGGAATATTCTGTTCAATATGCCATTCAGGCCGGATTTGGCAAGGTGGTGTTTGTCATCAGAAAAGATATTGAAGATGCCTTCCGGGAAAAAGTAGGCAAACGTGTGGAAGCGCGCATTCAAACTGAATATGCTTTTCAGGAGTACGACTCATGTCTGGACTGGCTGGATGAAAAACCTCATAGGGAAAAGCCCTGGGGGACCGGCCATGCCATACTTTCTGCCAAAGCGCTCATTCAGGAGCCGTTTGCCACCGTAAATGCCGATGATTTCTACGGCGCTGATGCTTTTGTACACCTGGGCCATTTTCTTCAGCAGCAATGTACGCCTGAGGAGTATGGCATGGTGGCCTACCAGCTGGGTAATACGCTCTCCGAGAATGGAGCCGTTTCTCGCGGTGTTTGTTCCGTGAGTGAAGAAGGTTTCCTCACCAACGTAACTGAGCGCACCAAAATTGAACGTTTCCCCGACGGCATTTTTTACACCGACGAATCAGGCCGGCATTTTCTTGCCGATCAAACGCCGGTGTCCATGAACCTCTGGGGATTTCATCAAAGCATCATGGACGAAATTGAAACCCAGTTCCGTGCTTTTGTGGAAAAGAACAAAGGCAATCCGAGGGCAGAGTTTTATATTCCCACCGTGGTAAACAACCTCATTGAGGCCGATAAAATCAAGTTGCGTGTGCTCCATTCTAATAGCCAATGGTATGGCGTTACCTATCCGGAAGACAAAGAAACGGTACAGGCGGCATTGAGGTCAATGAGCTGATATGACTCAAAGGCAATCCCAATCATATAGTACCCGGGAAAAGTCGCGTGCCAGGAGGTCTTTTTCCCTGATGAAAAAATGGCCTACGCCCATATCGCCCCACATGAGATCCATCACTTCATCGGAATCCAGTTGAAGCAGCAGCAGCATGGGGTCGTCGGAACGGCGGGGGTCATCTTGTGTAAAATAGGCATAGCCCCCCACTTTATGTCCTTGAGCGCGCAGGGATTTTTCAAACGCGCCCATCACATCCCATTCCTGTTCGCCGAACTGTCTGAAAAAGTTGGCGCCGAAATGCTGGTAGAAGCGATAATCAGTAATAGGCGCTACCTCCTGGGTTTGAACGAAGGACAGTGGGTATGATTCATCCGGGTGATGTGGTAGCATACCCTCATCATAGTCTTCTTCCGGCCATTTACTTTGCAGGTTAGCTGTGTTTTCGGTCACGTCTTCGTGGAACAGCACCTTAAAGTGGTCGTTGTTTTCGCCGTTATCGAAGTCCATCCCGTACAGATCATCGTCGTTTATATAAAACTGGACGATACCTTTTTGCGGGAATGGAGGCAGGGCAGGCATATCTGCGAAATTGATTTGTGCCAGGAAAAAGAGAGGACGGCCGTCGGCGCCGGTGGGCCATGGGGTTGATTTAGGTAAGTAAGGCATACCGCCTACTTTACTTTCCCAGGGGCGGGTAGACCGGGCGGGTTTGGCCACAACCTTATTAAAAGTCAGTTGGGTTTGGAGCAGGGCGTCCCGGAATGGCTCCATTGTAGGAGGTAAATTGAACTTTATCATGGCAAAAAGTGCATTTTCAGGCCTCAAATGTAGGATGAAAAAAAATATTAAAAAAACTTTAGAAAGTTCTTGCTCAAAAGAGAAAAGCGTCTTTACCTTTGCGTCCCCAAAACAAAAGGAGCACACGATATCACACTTTCAAAGTGTTGATTTTTCGATAAAAGTTCATTGACAAGGCTGGAAGAAATAGCAGTAGAAGAGAGAAAGTAATCGAGCGATACAAGTAGCCGTAAGGTTGCTTGAAGAACATTACTTGGTTTATATAGCCAGGCAAAGAGATGGAAGTGAATAAGGGCGTATGGGGGATGCCTTGGCTCCCGGGGGCGACGAAGGACGTGGTAAGCTGCGAAAAAGCGCGGGGAGGTGCAAACAACCGTTAATCCGCGCGTGTCCGAATGGGGAAACCCCACAGGTTGAAGATCTGTGAACAATAGTTGCCAACCTCCCGAACTGAAACATCTAAGTAGGGAGAGGAAAAGAAAACAAAAGTGATTCCGCAAGTAGTGGCGAGCGAACGCGGAAGAGGCCAAACCTTAATACGTGTATTAAGGGGTTGTAGGACTGCGCTGTGGAAGATAGTTACCTAGGAGAATGATTTGGAAAAGTCAACCATAGAGGGTGAAAGTCCCGTACTCGACATGTAACTATTACCTAGCAGTATCCTGAGTAGGGCGGGGCCGGAGAAACCCTGTCTGAATCTGGCAGCACCATCTGCCAAGCCTAAATACCACCGGGAGACCGATAGCGTACAAGTACCGTAAGGGAAAGGTGAAAAGAACCCTGAGAAAGGGAGTGAAAAGACCCTGAAACCATACGCCTACAAGCGGTTGGAGTCTTGAGTAATCAGGATGACAGCGTGCCTTTTGCATAATGAGCCTACGAGTTACTCCTCACTGGCATGCCTAAGCACTTAAGGTGCGGAAGCGGAGCGAAAGCGAGCCTTAACAGGGCGATTTTGTCAGTGGGGGTAGACGCGAAACCGAGTGATCTACCCATGGGCAGGCTGAAGTTCCGATAGTCTCGGAATGGAGGGCCGAACCCGTAAACGTTGAAAAGTTTTGGGATGACCTGTGGGTAGGGGTGAAAGGCCAATCAAACTCGGAGATAGCTCGTACTCCCCGAAATGCATTTAGGTGCAGCGTCGTGCAATATGTGTTGGAGGTAAAGCTACTGAGAAGGCTAGGGGGCTTCACCGCCTACCAACCCTTAACAAACTCTGAATGCCAGCACATAGTAACGGCAGTGAGCCCTGGGGTGCGAAGGTCACAGGGCGAGAGGGGAACAACCCAGACCAACAGCTAAGGTCCCTAAGTATCGCTAATTCGCAGGAACGAGGTGGGGGCGCAGTGACAGCTAGGATGTTTGCTTGGAAGCAGCAATTCATTTAAAGAGTGCGTAACAGCTCACTGGTCGAGCGCCCCTGCGCGGAAAATAAACGGGCGTCAAGCGATACACCGAAGCTTTGGATTCGAAAGAGTGGTAGGGGAGCATTCCAAACCGTCGAAGCGGTTGCGTGAGCAACCGTGCAGGTTCTGGAAAAGCAAATGTAGGCATAAGTAACGATAAATGGCGTGGAAAACGTCATCGCCGTAAGACCAAGGGTTCCTGATCTACGTTCATCGGATCAGGGTTAGTCGGGGCCTAAGGATAAGCCGTGAGGCGAAGCCGATGGGAAACGGGTCAAAATTCCCGTACCGGCTTGTACTGTGAAGCGGGGACGGGGCTAAGAAGGTGGTGCGTTGTTACGGAATACAACGTTGAAGCCGTAAGGTGATAGTACCGCAATACCTTCGGGTTGCGCGGATAATCCACTGTATTAGCCTCCAGGAAAAGCCGCAGAAACGTCAGGTATAAGCTGCCCGTACCGTAAACCGACACAGGTGGTCGAGGAGAGTATCCTCAGGCGCTCGAGTGATTCGTGGCTAAGGAACTAGGCAAAATGGCCCCGTAACTTCGGGAGAAGGGGCGCCCCCTGCAAGGGGGGCCGCAGTGAAGAGGCCCAGGCGACTGTTTAGCAAAAACACATGGCTATGCGAAATCGGAAGATGATGTATATGGCCTGACACCTGCCCGGTGCCGGAAGGTTAAGGAAGGGGCTTAGGAGCAATCCGAAGGTCTTGACTGAAGCCCCGGTAAACGGCGGCCGTAACTATAACGGTCCTAAGGTAGCGAAATTCCTTGTCGGGTAAGTTCCGACCTGCACGAATGGTGTAACGATCTGGGCACTGTCTCAGCCACGAGCTCGGT
>JAFLBO010000042.1 GCA_017303475.1 Chitinophagales bacterium | reverse complement strand
TCTATGTCCGTATTCAATCTTTTATCTCTACAATCCGTAAACTCCAATTCAATCCTTTCAATGAACTATATACCGTTTTATCTGGCGGTATCCCAGAGTATCGGGTCGCCGCAGGCTAACCAGTTACGTTTACTTTTCGTGTAAACCTATTTTAGGACAAGTCAGGCCAAAACAACTGGATAACACCCCAAAAACTGCAACCCCCAATCACCCCTTCCCAAGTCGCCGAACAACCACACGCCCATCCTCGAACACCACTTTAACCCAATAAATGCCGGAAGGCCAGGCGGCAACGCTCCAGGCTGCTTCCACTGTACGCAGCATCTCTCTGCCGTCTTCGGCATACACCTGTACACTGGAAACCGGGGCTGAAGCCTCCACTTGCACCATCGAACCCGCCGGATTGGGATACAATTGCACCTGCGGCAGCATTTCCGGGCTACTGGTGCTGCTCACACAAAGGTTGGCTTCGCGCGGCGTGCGCGCGCTGGTAGGCGCAAAGGCGCCCAGGCCATCAGGACAGCGACTCATGGAATAATTCTCCGTTTGGGCGCCGTAGGTCAATTGGTCGTACACCACTGCCCCATTGCTCAAAAAGATGGTTTCACCGGATTTACTCAGGGAAAAGTTGGTGTGAGGCTCCAGCAAATCCAGGTTCAGATCGTCGGCCCAAATAAGCAGGCGCTCCTTGGGAGCAATCAGGGTATGTAGAGGGAGCGGCCATTTGTCAAGATTCCCTGCATCAGTGGAGAGGAATAAATAACCAAGGCCCAAGGGTTGATCGGTTGCGTTATACAACTCTATCCAATCATGGATTTTGCCTTGTTCATTCTGAATTCCATCGGAATTATTGGCAGTTACCTCATTCAGGAAAACATCTCCAACATGTGCTATATTGTGGGTTGGTTGAATATTATAAAACTCGTACTCCGCCCTGGCAGGCAAAAAAGCGCCGGTTTGGGCGTTTTCCGCATACAGGTAATACTGGATATCGAGGGAAAGCAAAGGGCATTCGGCGCCATACACCCCGTCGCCGGCAGCGCCATCGCCATGCGCGCCATCGTCGAGCATGGGCACGCGCACAAACCGGTCGGATTTTCGGTAACGATAACCCAGGTACACACTGGTGGCATTGGACACGGTGGCGCTGATCATGGCAGTTTCACCCAAAAAATTGCTGCCGGCAGTTTGCAAATTACTCAACACCGGCGGCGCTGCGGAGAGCACATTCTGAAGGTAGGAGGCACGGGCATCCATCAACACAAAAATGCCCGGGGAGGTACCGGCGCCATTGGAACCTGGCGTATGAGCCGTCAGTGAATTTTGAAAATTATCGTAAGTAGACAGGAAATTTGGATCGGCTTGCACCACGGTGTCTATGAGGGCGTGAAGCTCGTTGCTGAGGGTTTTGTATTGACCAGCAGCAAAATTTTCCTCGTTGATCGTGCGCATGTGTGCGAGGTACATTTTACTGTAAAACGGATCGTTCAGCAGTTTTTGAATCAGTGGCCAGCCCGACTCCGATTTGTGCAGGGTGTGGCTCATGGTAGGCATGGTGGTCGTTGTGAGTGCCCCTGCATTGCCGCCAGCCACCGCAAATCCACCCATACACATGTTCAGATCCCACACTATCGGAATCCACTGTTGCTGGTGATTTCGATACAGGTAATAATTTTGCCTGAACGCCCCTGAATAGCTGTCCAGATTCACCAGCACGTTGTTAAAAGCCAGCATCCATAGAAAGCGATCCACATCTGCCATCTGGCTAAACGCATCGAAATGATTATTCAGGGTATCGCAAAGCTGAATCAGTTCATTCCAGCCGGTGTCAGATTTCAGTTCATATTGGCTTTGTTGCATGAACATTTTTTATTTCGTTTTTCGTGATTTCGCCAAACATTTCCAACAGGAGGAGCTTTTCATGAAATTTAAGTAATCAACAAACGTCTTTGGCCGAAGAAAAAATGTTCATGCAACAAAGCCGTTCATATTTATTGACATAATTGGCCACATCTGTGCCCAGGTAAGACAAATTAGGACCATTGCTCAAGCCGGATCCTATAGACAATGGATTGCATTTGACAAAGGTGTGTCGGGAGGTATAAAAATGCGGCAGCAGGAATTTTTTCTCTATGCTTTCCGCATTATTCATCAGGCCATAAAAGCTGTCGTTGATGTACACTTTGGCAAAATTGCCACGCGGTGCATCCATATACTTTCGCAATATGGCATAACATAGTGGCTCGCGAATCATGGAATTATCGCTCCAGCCGTTGCCCAGCTTGATGTCTGTAAATCCCTGATAATCCTCGTTTTTCTCATAATCCAGTTTGATATGCAGCGGATTTTTAGCCCGCCCTGCTTCGTAGGAACTGTTTCCTTTGTATTTCACCCCGCATTGCTCCAGTGTTTTGTTGTTTACCACAACTGAATCGGCCAGGAGATACGACTCTGAACCGGCTTTAGCCGTATCCAATTGATAATCCCAATCACTGAAAGCGAAATAGATGCGTATTTCCTGGATCTGGTTGAAATCATAGAACGACTGGGCGCTTGCCAGCGTACTCAGGCAAAGTAAAGGGGCGATAAATTTCATACTTACGTTTTGTGGTTTAGTGAGCGATCACCAATTTTTTCATTCCAAATCCTGAAGCTGTTTGCAACCGAACGAGATAAAGTCCGGCGGGCAAATGGCTGATTATCAATTGCTCAGGCTGGTTTTGCTGCAGGAGCAGTTGTCCATTGGCATCCAAAATTTCCAGGCGCATATCCCCCTGTGTAGCCTGTCCACCCATATAGAGCCAGTTGGATGCAGGATTGGGAGCAATCCACCATTGGCTGTCGGCAAGAAGGTAATGGGCGCCGGAAAGGCCAAATTCATAAGGCTCTGATAAGGCAGACGGACAACCATTAGCATCAATTACCTGCACCTGATAGGAGCCTTCGAGGGTAGGTACAAACACCTGACCATCAGCGCCGTCGATGGGATTTCCGTAGTAAAACCACTGGTTATTCACCGGGCTGCTGGAAATCAGGGAATCGCCGGAAACGGTAATGACCGGTTGTTGCGCCAGAGGATTCACCACAATCTGCATGGAAAGTGTCACCTGACTTGCACCATCGGAAATAACCACAGAGTACAGCGTTGTTTCTTCCGGATTGACAAACGGATCAGCGAGGCTGGAGGTAAATCCTGCCGGCTGGGAAGTCCAGGAATACGTGTAATTGCCCGAACCATTTACTCCAGATGCCGTCAGTTGGATAACTTCTCCTGTACAGATCACAGAATCAGAAGCGTTCAGCAAACCACTCAAGGGCAGCGGCGCGAAGTATTCATACGGTTCGGAAAGTGGTGAAGGACAACCATTTGCCCCGAATACCTGCACCTGGTAAGAACCATCCAGATCCGGCATAAACTCCTGATTGGTAGCGCCATCGATAGGATTGCCATAATAGAACCATTGGTTATTGGTTGGACTGGAGGAGCTCAGCGTATTTCCCGTGGCGGTAATCACCGGCTGCGGTTCCAGTGGGTTGACCAAAATTTCCAGGTGCAGACTTACGGTGGTTAATCCATCCGAGATAAGCACTGTATAGACCGTTGTTTCTTCCGGATTGACAAAAGGATTAGGCAATTGAGAACTGAATCCGGCCGGTGTAGACGACCAGGAATAAGTGTAATTGCCGGATCCGTTGATTCCGGAAGCCCACAATTGCAACACATCTCCAATACAAATAACAGATTGAGTAGCCGCAACCAGCCCGCTCAAAGGAACAATAGCCATGTATTCAAAAGGCTCAGACAAAGGTGAAGGGCAACCATTGGCGCCAAAAACCTGCACCTGGTAGGAGCCATCCAAATCAGGATAAAACACCTGATTGGTAGCCAGATTTATAGGATTTCCGTAATAAAACCATTGGTTATTTACAGGGCTGCTGGACATCAGCGAATCGCCGGCGGCAACAATAAGCGGCTGCGGTTCCAGCGGATTCACTTCAACAGTCAGTGTTCGCACCACTTCTTCCGAGCCATCCGAAATCACCACGGTATACTGCGTTGTTTCTTCCGGATTAACAAACGGATTGGCCAGGTTGGACACAAATCCGGCTGGCGATGAAGTCCAGGAATACGTGTACACGCCGGCCCCATTGATGGCTGTTGCCAATAGTTGAAGTACATCTCCCACACAAATCACTGAATCTGAGGCGCTTACCGTGCCATCGAGTGGCAGGGAAGTAATGACAATTACCGTAACTTCATCTGAGTTAGTGCAACCGTTGGTATTGGTGACCACCACTGTATAAGTGTTGGATTGCTGGGGAGCAACATCAATAGTAGCCGTGGTTTCGCCGGTGCTCCACAGGTAGGTATCACCTCCAGTGGCCTGCAAGGTAGCAGAGGCGCCAATGAAAATACTGAGATCAGTGCCAGCATCGGCTTGAGGCAAGGGATATACAACAATGTCGATGGAATCTGTGGTAGTACTGAATCCGTCGCTGACCATCACATAATATCTGGTGGTTTGTACAGGAGCTACTGTTACGGCGGCTGTTACGGCGCTAAATCCGGCCGGCGAACTACTCCAGGCATAGGTCAGATTTCCTGTGCCACCTTGAGCGGAAACGCTTAATTCAGCTGCACCGCCCAGACAAAAAGCCGTGTTTGAGGCCGTGATGTTTGCGTCTACTGGTGTAAGCACCATAACGGTTACTTCATCGGTTGCGGTGCATCCGGAGGCATCCGTTACCGTTACTGTATAGGTTGTTGTTTGGGTGGGCATTACCTGAATATCAGCGCTTTGTGCGCCGGTGCTCCACTGATAGGCGATTCCACCGTCAGCTATCAGGGTGGTGGTTTGTCCGGCTTGTATCTGTACATCCGGGCCAGCAAAAGCTGGAGGCCCAGGCAGCACCTCTACCGAAACCGTTGCTGTGGCTGTGCAGCCGCCGGGCGTGGTAATGGTTACGGTATACACGGTGGTATCTGTAATGCCTGAAACAACCGGATTGGAAATATTTGAGGCAGAGAGTCCATCGTTTGGCGACCAGGCATAGGTAAAAGAATTGACATTAGTGGCAGCAGCAGACACGCCCAAGGGTGCGCTTCCGCCACTACAAATGGCAGGGTCTGGCGTTTGGACTGTTGCCACCGGATTTTCCAGATAACACCTGGAATACCGGGATGCCTGTGGAATAAAACTGGCCGGTGAGCTGTACTGCCAGATCTGGGTTCCGTTGGCATTGATTTCGTAAATTTTGCCGGCAGTGGCCAGGCAAATCAGCATATTTCCGTTGGGAAGCTGCTGGCTGCAACTCATGTTGCTGGAATAACCATTGGCCTGATGCCGGTAACCGTAAGTAGCCGGGAGATATGCCTGGCCGGGCGTATGGGTGTATTGGGCGCCATCCCAGGGTGGCTGGAAAAGATCCACGGCTGAAATACTGTTGGAAACGCCATTATTGTTAAAACCACCGAGCCAACCCGCGCGCGGACAATCGGCAGGTACCCAGTGTGCATCGTGCACCACGTTGAAGTTGGTGGTTCCTGTGGCGCCGTAAGCGGCCGGATTTCCCCAGCGGTACAGAAAATCGCCCCCTTTACCGGAGTTACCACCCGAGTGTGAAGCTGCCTCCGCGGTGGTGGTGCTGTGATCTATTACCCATAATTCATTCAGGAAGTGCGAGCTTACCACAATCTGATCCAGTTCAGCATTGTAATCAATCCCGTTCATGTGCACCCAATCCTTGCGGTTGGCCGGGTTGTTATAGTTGACATTCAACAACTCCGGATGGTCCAGAATAGACGTTTGGTAATTGTTTTTAGTGGGATAAAGGTTTTGCACCAGGTGATCCCAGAGGTGCCATTGCCAAACGATGGTGGCGGTATTGAGGCCGGTGGGTTTTAGTTCAATGACCTTTTCGGACCAGCGTTCCTGGTTTACAGTAGCGCCTGCGGCCTGTGTTTCCGCTGCGGTTTTGCGCACGTACACAATGAGCAGCACATTGCCATTGGGTAATGGGCAGATGTCGTGGTGCGAAATTTGATTGGCATCGCTAACGGTGTAATCAAACAGCAGGGTTCCGTTCCAGGCAACTTTCTGAATCCGGCCGCAAATGCCTCCACCCATGAAAGAACCTCCGGTAGCTACCACGGTTCGCCACAGGTCGCCTCCTTTGGTAAGATAGGCAGAGTAGCCGTTGTTTCCGGTAAGGTTGCTCCATTGTTTTACCACCATATTATTGGTATCGAGCAATTGTACACTATTGGTGTTTTGCTTGGCCACCAGGGTAACGTATCCCCATTTTTGACCGAACAAGGCATGGCTGCAAAGGAAAAACAGCGAAAACAGGAGCGGCAGGAATTTTTGCATAGAACGAAAGGTTCGGATATTTGGAGACAATACGCCGAAAGATATCTGATTGGTTGCGTTCGAATCAAGAAACATGTCTTTTTTTGCAACCTGGCCGTTTGACTGGATCAGAAAAATGTGTCCCCTTTGAAAATAACAATTATCGCTTTATCAATCATGCAACAATTTCTGAGCGCTTTTTTATTCCTGTTTTCCTTTGTCTCCCTGTTACCGGCTCAACCCGGCTGCCCCGATCCGCAGGCGCTGAACTACAATGCCTCGGCTACGGGCAACGACGGCTCCTGCCTGTACCCGACAACCAGCTACTCCCCTACCCTTAAAACCGAACTGGATGCCGACATTAAGGAAATCAGCGGCCTTACGCTTGCGGGCGCGCGCTGGTGGGGACATAATGACAGCGGATACGATGAGGAATTTTACCGGGTGAACCCGGACAATGGCAACCTGCCACAATTGATAGAGCTCAAAAACGCTAAAAACCGGGATTGGGAGGACATTGCCGCCTGGAACGATACCTTGTACATTGGGGATTTTGGCAACAACAACAACGACCGGCAAAACCTGGGTGTGTACATCGTGCCGCTGTCGGAAATAGGCAACAGCGGTAACGAAACCGTGCAGGAATTTGAGTGGTCGTTCCTGCCTTTTTCCTACACGGATCAGACCAATTACAGTACCCAGCCTGAAGACAGCTCGGTGTACGACTGCGAGGCGATGGTGGTGCGCAACGGGCAGGTGCATCTGTTTACCAAGAGCAGGAAAAACAACAATACCGTTCATTACAGGCTCAACACAGCCAACAATGCCGCCGAAATTGTGGAGAGTTTCAACAGCAATGGCCTTATCACAGGCGCCTCGCTTTCGCCTGATGGCAAACTGATTGCCCTGGTGGGATACGATTTACGTCCGTTTATCCCTACGGTATTCTGTTGGCTGTTGTGGGATTGGCCTGCGGGTACAGATCAGTTTTTTGCCGGCAATAAAAGACGTATTGAGCTTGGCACTGCCTTACAGGTGGGGCAGGTAGAGAGCATTGGTTTCCATAGCAACCGAAGCGCCTTTATCAGCAACGAGCGCACTTCTTTTAATGGCGTTACCATTGTAGACGAATCAATCTGGAATGTGGATTTCAGCGCCTGGGTACCGCTCACCGTAGGCACTCAGCAGCCGGAAAATGAGGTTGGCAGATGGAGTATAACTCCCAATCCATTTACAGACCGGCTGGAATTTCAATGGGAAGAAAAGTCGGCCGGCATTCGTTTGTTTAACACACAGGGAGTGGAAATACTGCGTTTGGACGAGGCGCCGGAGTATCTGGAGCTGGGGTATTTACCGGCTGGGGTGTATTATGTGGTGGCGGGGAATGAGGTTAGGAGGGTTGTGAAGCGTTAAGAGCCAGCCTCTTGTTTATTTAAAAAAACAGACGTACCTTCAGGTAAATATTCCAACAATCCTAAGCCAATGAAAACGCCTCCAGTAACCTATGAATTCGGCGCCCACAAGGGCAAAGCTGCCTTGCTTCAGGTGCATCCGGTAAATCAGGCAGCGCTCCTTCGATTGGTTGAAACACTGCAACTAAAATCGTATAGCAGGAACACGATTAATACCTATCGAAATGAGTTTGCGCAACTTTTACAAGTCTTAAAAGACAAAAACGTTGATGAACTGGATGCCGAAAGGTTGCGAAGTTATTTTTTGTACTGCACCAATCAACTTAAGTTGTCGGAGAATACCCTACATAGCCGGATCAACGCCGTCAAGTTTTATTTCGAGCAGGTTTTGAAGCGAGAAAAGTTGTTTTTTGAAATACCCAGGCCTAAAAAACCATCTATTTTGCCCAAAGTCATTAATGCTCAGGATATCAAACGGCTTTTTGAAGCGACCACTAATCTGAAGCATAATACCATGCTGAAACTATGCTACGGCATGGGTTTGAGGGTCAGTGAAATCGTCAACCTTAAGATAACCGATATTGACAGTAAAAACATGCAGGTATTCATAGAAAGAGCCAAAGGGAAAAAAGATCGTTATGTGAACCTTCCGGAAAGCATTTTACTGCAATTGCGGAACTACTATCTGGCGTATAAGCCGAAAAAATATCTGTTTGAAGGTCAATATGGCGATCAATACAGCATCAGAAGCGCACAAAAGGTATTCACGGATGCACTCAGGAAGGCCAAAATCAACAAAAAAGTGGGCATACATGGCTTACGGCACAGTTTTGCAACCCACCTGCTGGAGGCAGGCACAGACATCAGTTTCATACAGGAACTGTTGGGGCATAACGACCTGAAAACTACCTTGCGTTATACCCATGTGAGTAAGCAGACGATTAAAAACATCCAGAGCCCTCTGGACAAACTATAACACAGTCACAACCAACACCAAATGAAAGGCTTGAACAAAATTATGCTGATCGGCAATCTGGGCAAGGACCCGGAGGTGCAAACGCTGAACGGAAACATTAAGGTTGCCAAATTCTCCCTGGCGACCACCGAAACCTATAAGGACGAAAAAGGGCAAACACAATCCCTAACCGAATGGCACAGCATCATCCTGTGGCGTGGCCTCGCCGACCTTGCGGAGAAGTACCTGCGGAAAGGAACTACGGTGTATCTGGAAGGAAAAAACAAAACAAGGTCTTACGATGACAAGCAAGGCATCAAACGATATGTGACCGAAATCATTGGGGATCATATCCTGATCTTGGACAAAAAAGAATCGTAGCCAATCTGCGCATTTTGTATTGCCCCGATTTAGACATTTTGGCAAGGACAAGTGCGTATTTTGTATTGCGGCACCTTTTCAAAGCAAAAATCCATATCACTACAAGTTCATTTTCAATAATTTATCAAAAAAACGAACTGTACTTGATATAATCTGGCCTTTTCCTTATTTTTGCTCCGGCGGGCAAAAAGGTTCGCATATTTACGAGTTACCTGCCATATTAACGAACGACACAACACACAATGAAAGAAATACTAAAAGACAGAAGTTTTCAGTTATCAATTATCTTGACACTCATTTTTCTTGGGACAGGAATTGCCTTTCTGCTTTTTGGACTTGCTGACTACAGTTGGGTAATCTTTATTCTTTTACCAATTGTGTTGGGAGTTGCTTTGGGAGCAATGCCAAACAAAAAATACATACTTTGGGGAGCATTGATAACAACTGCAATCGTTCTTATCTGTTTGGTGTTTCCCGGACTTTCAGGACTTTTATGTATCGTAATGACACTTCCGATTGTTGTTCCTTTAATTTTCTTAGGTTATGTCATTACGCATTTAGTAAGACGATACAGGCAAATTAAAGACACAAACAGACTTTCAGTTTTGCTTTTACCTCTAATTCCATTTCTTATTGCAGCACCGACAGAACATTATCTAAAAACTGACAAAGAAGTAATAAATGAAGTAAGGACTGAACAAATCTTTGACTACTCACCCGAACAAGTGTATGACGCAATTAAATCGGTTGACACCTTAGACGCTGAGAAACCATATTTAATGTATTTTGACCTTCCCATTCCGACAAAATGCGTTTTGGAGAAAGAAGAAGTTGGTGGACTTAGGACTTGCTATTTCAAAGCAGGAAAATCAAGCACTCACGACTTTGGTAGCGGAACAATCGTAGAGAGAATTACAGAACTTGAACGTGGTAAAGTCTTAAAAATGGACGTAATTGACTATAAACTTGTCGGACGAAATTGGCTTGGCTTCAAGGAAGCAATTTACTATTTTGACAAAGTTGGCGACAACAGTTGTAAATTGACAAGAATTACAACTTATACTTCTGTTTTGACCCCACGACTTTATTGGAAACCATTGGAAGAACTTGGCATCAGACAAGAACACGACTATGTTTTTAATAACTTAACAAATGACCTTGAAAAGAAATACGGCAGGTAACAGCGGTTTTGCGTTATGGGGGCTGACGTGCTTCGTAGAAGCTTTTGTGCTAAAACAAACATTTCTGCTTCGTATGAACTTTGGTGCTAAAAATCCCCCACAACGCAAAGCCGCAAACCGTTGTACGACATAGTAAAACCGAACCGCACAAAATGAACGTTAGAGACGAAAAACTAAAATCAATTATTGAGTGGGCGAAAAAAAATGAAGATGTCAGAGTCCTACTTTTGACAAGTTCACTCGTAAATCCTTTAGCACCTGTTGACGAATTTAGCGATTTAGACATTGAGTTTATTTTTGAGAATAACGCAAACTATATTTCAGACAAAAGCTGGACGCTTAACTTCGGAAATCCAATTGCGATGATTGAAGAGGACGAAAACGCATTTGATAATAAACACGCAATGAAAATGGTTCTTTATGAGGATGGAGTAAAAGCAGATTTTAAACTTTATAGCAAATCAAATTTCATACAAGAAACTGAACAAAAAGAATTACCCGAAGATTGGGACATTGGCTATAAAATTCTGATTGACAAAGATGGTATTACAACCCAAATGTTGAAACCTACTTATCAAGTTTCTATTATCAAAAAACCGACTGAAAAAGAATTTAATAATTTACTCAATGACTTTTGGTGGGACACGACTTATGTGGCTAAATGTCTTGCGAGAGACGAAATATTCTATGCAAAATATATGTCAGAAACAGTAATTCGCACCGGATATTTAGTTCCCTTAATTGAATGGTTCATTGCAAGTGAACACAATTGGAACGTAACAACCAATAAATACGGAAGGCTATTCAAAAAGTATCTAAACCAAGAAATGTGGGCAAAAACAGAAAACACATTTTCAGGAAGTAATATAGAAGACAATTGGACTGCTCTATTTTCAATGGTTGATTTAGTTTCTGAAATAGGAACAGAATTATCTAAAAAACTAGATTATAAATACCATGATAAATTAGAAAAAGACATACGAAAATATTTAACCGAACTAAAATTCAAAACATAACTACGTCGTACAACATGGTATTGCCAAAAGCGGGGCTGAACGGCTTCTATTGGGCATTTGTGAAAGGTTCAACTTTCGTTCTTCGATTGAACTTTTGTGCTAAAAATCCCCGCCTTCGGCAATACCCAAACCGTTAGCGGGCATTGTAAAGACCGACCAGTCCGAACAAATTAACTTTTGACAATGGAGAATAACGACAATAAATCAATTTCAACAAGCGGACAAGGAGCAACACCTTTCGCTCAGACATACTTTCACGGAACAAAGGCAGACCTAAAAGTTGGCGACTTAATTGAAGTTGGTTTCAACTCTAACTACGGACAACAGAAAAATGCCAAATACATCTTCTTGACAGGGACATTAGACGCTGCAATTTGGGGAGCTGAACTTGCATTTGGTGACGGACGAGATAGAATTTATTTAGTAGAACCAACAGGAGAAATTGAAAATGACCCGGACTTGACCGACAAGAAATTTCCCGGAAATCCAACACAATCGTACCGTTCAACTAAGCCATTCAGAGTTGTTGGAGAAGTAACCGTTTGGCAAGGACACCCAGCCGAACAAATAAAGACAATGAAAGAACACCTTAAAAAGCTAAAAGAACAAGGCATTAATTCACTCAATGACGAATAGAAAAGATTAATAGTATTCTGCAAATGAAAAGTAACAAAGAAATAGTTTCGGACTTTATCAATGCAACAAATGAAAAAGATTGGGATAAGGTTCTGACTTTAGTTCATAATGACTTCGTAAGACATAGTTCATCTGAACCAAAGGAGATAAAAACAAATATTGAATTAGTTAAATTTCATCAGGCAGAGTTAGAAACTTTCCCCGATTTACAAGAAACAATAATTTTTGTAATTGAAGAGGGCGACTTGGTTGCTGCCAGAATAAATTTTTCGGGAACACAATTAGGACAACTCATAAACTTTCCACCAACTGGTAAAAAACTAACAGCAGACTTCAATTGCTTCTTTCGTGTGACAGAAGGAAAAATTAAAGAAAGTTGGGTTGAGTATGATAACTTAAATGGACTAATTCAACTTGGACACTACAAGATAAATTGAAGAGAATAACGAGAAAAAAGAACAACGACCCGCTAACAGCGGCTTTGCGTAATGGCGGGTGCAGTGCTTCGTATGACAGTTTTGTGGTAGGTTCAAGTGCAGTTCTTCGATTGAACTTTTGTGCTAAAAATCCGCCACTACGCAAAGCCGCAAAACGTTAGCCAAAATGCAAGGACGACCGAGCCAACATAAAACAAACCGACAAAAATGAACGAATTAGAATCTCTCAAAAATATATTCAAAGACAGAATTTTTAAAATTCCAGACTATCAACGTGGTTACGCTTGGACAACAAGACAACTCAAAGACTTTTGGGAAGATTTGGTTAATCTGCCTTCTGAAAGATTTCACTATACAGGACTACTTTCTTTGAAAAAAGTTGACAGAAATGTTTGGACAAATTGGAATGATGAACGTTGGCTTATTGAAGACAGAGGATATAAACCTTTTCACATCGTTGACGGACAACAACGTTTGACAACATTTGTAATTTTCATTCAAGCAATTTCCGAACAACTCAAATCAATTCCAGAAAACAAAGACAAAAAGGATGAAGAAATTTATCTTGGCTCCTTCAGTTTGAAAACGATTAAAGAAGAATATCTGGTGATTGAAAGACCTCCTCAATTTATTATCAAAACATACAAATTTGGCTATGAAGTAGACAATCCAAGTTTCAAGTTTTTGCGACATAAAATTTTCTTAGAACCGAACAGCGGAACTATTCAAGAAACTTTTTATACACTTAATCTTGAAAACGCAAAGCGTTTTTTCAAAGAAAACCTACAAAACTACTACGACAAATACGGCTTAACAGAAATAGAAGCGTTATTTAAAAAAGTAACGCAAAATCTAATGTTCAACGTTTATGAAATAGGCGATGATTTTGATGTATTCGTTGCATTTGAAACAATGAACAACAGAGGAAAAAAATTATCAAATTTAGAATTGCTCAAAAATCGTCTGATATATTTAACGACTTTATATGACGACAAAGAATTAAAAAATGACGAAAGAAATTCATTAAGAGAAAAAATCAATGACGCTTGGAAAGAGGTTTATTATCAACTTGGCAGAAACAAACAGAATCCATTGAATGACGATGATTTTTTAGTGGCTCATTGGATAATGTATTTCCAATACACAAGAGAGAAAGGAGACGATTACATTAGATTTTTATTAGAGCAAAAATTTACGCCACAAAACATTTACGCAAAGACAGAAGTAAAACTTAGTTCTTTACAGGAGTTTGAAGAAATCCGAGAGGACGAAGAAACCGACCAAGAAGAAGTTGAAGTAAACGGAGATGAAGAGGTTATTGTTTTATGTTCCAAACTTTCGCCAAAAGAAATTGAAGATTATGTAAACAGTTTAAAAGCAGCCGCAGTTCATTGGTATAACACACATAATCCTGTAAACAATTCAGACTTAACATCAGCAGAAAGTCTTTGGATTGACCGATTAAACAGAATTGGTATCATTTATTTCCGACCACTTGTTACGGTTTCGTTTTTAAATAAAGATATAGATTCTAAAAAACGCATTCAACTATTCAAAGCTATTGAACGATTTATCTTCATCACATTTAGGCTTAGCCGAGCCTTTTCAACTTATCGGAATAGTGAGTTTTATCGTGCAGCAAGACAGTTAAGGAATAATGAATTGTCCGTTGACGACATTGTTCAACGGCTAAACGACAGGATGAGTTATTGTTTCTACACACCAGAGGATTCAAAAGAAAGTTACTTTGACTACACATACTTTCAAAAATTCATAGACAAGAAATTTAAAAGCGGTGGTGGTTTCTACTATTGGAATGGACTTCGTTATTTTCTCTATGAATACGAAATGGACAAGGTTAGACAAAGAGGAAGCCAAAAAATTGATTGGAAACTTTTTGTAAAGAGTGAGAAAGACAAAGTTTCAATTGAGCACATTTATCCGCAAACACCAACTCATAAAACTTGGAAAGAAAATTTCAAGGATTACAAAAAATCACAACAAATATTTTTTCAAGGAACATTAGGAAATCTTTTGCCTCTTTCTCAAAGTATCAATTCAAGTTTACAGAATGACTGTTTTGATGATAAGAAAAATCCAAAATTCAACGACAAAAAAGAAAAAATAAGACAAGGTTATTCTGACGGTTCACATTCAGAAATTGAAGTTGCAGGTTATGACATTTGGAATCCCGAAAACATTCTTGACAGAGGAAATAAGTTGTTAGAGTTTATGGAAAAACGTTGGGACTTAAAATTTGAGGACGACTATGTAATGGCTGAATTGTTATTCCTTGACTTTATGTTCCCTGACGAAGAAATTGAACAAACAGAAAAGAATGATGAATAAATGCACTGTGGCTAACAAGGTATTGCCAAAAGCGGGGCTTAACAGCTTCGATTGGGCATTTGTACAAGGTTCAACATTCGTTCTTCGATTGAACTTTTGTACTAAAAATCCCCGCCTTCGGCAATACCCGAACCGTTAGCGGTCAGGCTAAAACGACACAGCCGACAGACAACAAAACGAAATAATTGATGAAGGAATTAATAATATTGACAGTAATTTCAGGAATTGCGTTTTTGATTTTTCTCGTGACACTCATTTTGGGCCTTATAAAAAAGAATAAGAAACTTAAACTGACTTCTTTAATATTATTTATTGCATTTATCGGTTTGACAGCTTGGACAGGCTTCAAGTTTGTAAGCAAGACATACAACAAAGTAACAGAAACATTAAGACCAAGAACAGGTGAAGAAATTTATGATGCACTGTTTGACAAACGGCAAACGGACTGCGTTAAGATTTTGAATTACCAAGACCAAGTTGTCCCAAAGATTGATTATGCTATTTGGTTGCACTTTGAAACTTGCCCAAGTGAATTAAAACGAATTTTGTCAAGACACGAATTCACAGCAGAAAAACTCTCGACTACAAAGTGGGACGGAAAAATTCCGTATGGTGAAACTTTGGAATGGTTCAATCCAACAACTTTGGGCGACACAATAGTGGTTTATGAATATTCAACAAGCAACAGTAGAAATATTCAAACAATTTGGATGAACTTGGACAGCACAAAAGTCTTCGTAAGAGATATACTTGACTAAAAATGATTTAGATAAACAGACGAAATATTAACACAGAAACAGAAGCCCGAACCGCTAACATCGTATTGGCAATAGTGGGGGTGACAGTTGTAAACTCAACATTTGTAATTCTATTGGACATCTGTGCAAATGTTGGGCTGACATTTTTAAAATGCCGCCACATCGCCAATGCTTCAACGTTATGTACAATTATAACAGACGACAATGACAGAATGGAAACCTATGTCACTAGCCCTGATCAGAAGATGCCGGTAAGCCTTCCCCTTCGTCATCAAAATAAAGGTAGTTTTTGGTAGTTTGGGCATCGTGCTGTACTTTTCTGCCTGGTGAAAACAACAAGCAGGGCCCTTGGGCTTGGGACAAAAGTTTGGGACCGTGATTGGAACACCAAGAGCGGCGTAAATGTTTTCCAACCACACTCTAAATTTCACAAAAAACATGATAAAAATTGAAAGCTCATTTCGGCCATTTACGATAACATTTTTAATGTTGATTCTATGCAGCATTAATGTTTTTCCACAGGTAACTAAGTCGCAACTTGACAAATTTTACAAAAAAAATCAGACAAAAGAGTTAGAATTTACCTTTTTCAATTTTTACAATCAGGCAAATACCGAGGCATTCAAGTTATCGGGAAACGATACGTTGACGAAAGTAAGCGAAATTTTTAATTTAATTATTCCCACTGTTGAAAAATCTGAGCCTTTAGTCTACTTCTATCTTCCATCATACTACCCAAGGATATTCATTGATAATAAAGAAGTGACGTTTACAGGCAACTTTTTAACAACAACAAAAAGTGACAATTTTAGGCCAATTTTATATGACTATCAAACCATAAAAGAACTATTGGCTTTTATTGGTCCCAACCCTTATCAGAATAAAATTGTAGTGGATTACATGAAAAATAAAAATAAAATGAAAAAATCAAAAATTAAAAAAGCCGAAAGACTAATTGCCGACTATAACAATAAATCAAAATTTATTGGACAATTTATTTATTTACCAGCAACTTGGGGTAGCCTGGACAGAAGCTTGGTTCCGTATGAAATACTTTACATGAGATTCAATGATTCTCTGACAGAAGTAGAGATTTCATATAACTTTACATGGCGTGGAGCTACTGAAATTTATAAATATGATGCCGGGAATTGGGAGCTCGAACGAAAAATTATAGAATGGATCCACTAGTGGTTAGCCTCTAGAAATGCTTTGCTTTAGTTGCACGAATTTTTACTTTTTCCTGCCCTGCCAGGTCTTCCACGCAACTTTATTCTACCACGTTAGTGTAGCTGGCCCTATTCCTGGCCAGAAGAAGTCGGCATACCTTCCTCCCCGTCATCAAAATAAAAGGTAGCTTTTTGGCAGAATGAGCATCGAGCTGTACTTTCCTGCCTGGTGAAAACAACAAGCAGGGCGCTTTGGCTTGGGATAAAAGCTTGGGACCGCGATTGGAACACCAAGAGAGGCGTAAAAAAGGAACTTTGTAATAACTTGAAACGTTGTGCTCCGAAACCCGCCCGAACGCAAAGCCCGAAGCCATTAGGCATCACTCAAACAGACCAACCCACCAACAAAAAAAGTAAAACATGGACGAAAAATATTTAATGCCGACACAGGAAGCAGGACGAAAGTTTGTTATGCGACAAATAGAAGGGAGTATTATTATGCTCAACTTGCTTCGTTTTCGTGACACAGCAGACTATTCAGACAGCCCTGAACTTATGCCGAAAGAACCAATAAGCGGAAAACAAGCATATCAACTGTATATTGAACATACTTTGCCATTTTTGACGAAGTCTGGTGGAGAAATTTTATTCATGGGTGAAGCTCAAGATTTTTTAATAGGGCCGACTACTGAACGATGGGACTTAGTATTACTCGTCAAACAAAACAGTGTGAATAGTTTTATCGCTTTTGAATCAGATAAGGATTACATGAAAGGTATAGGACATAGAACTGCCGCATTATCTGATTCAAGGCTTTTACCAATTATCGAAAAAAAATGAACTCTAAAAAAGGAGTAAAAGGCAGCACAACATAAATGCTACATTTCGACAACATAAAAACCTACGCAACAGAATTCCCAAAGACCTGGAGTTTTTTGGGATCTCCTGAAGATGCAAATGCCATTCAGGAAGAACATAAAGACCAAATCTTCTTTCTAAACGAGGAGGCAACCACTTTTCTGAAAAACTACTTAGGCAGCGCAAAAATGATTAAATGGCCGGCATGGGAGCCATTTAATGAAAGATACTTCAAAACCATTCAATCGTTTGAAGTAACTGAAGACTGCGAAAATGAAATAAAAAAGTGGCTGTACAACAAACCCATTCCGTTTGACAAATTTGTATTTGCGGATAATCAGATACACAGCGGACAAGCGGTGATGCTCACCTGGAAAATGGTGATCAAATATTGGGAAGGACTTTTTGGTGGAGGAGATTCCATCATTTTTGATGAGACGCTTAACTGGGGGTTATACTATTGGCATGAAGACAAGCTGTTTTTTGGCATGGATAAAATATATGACAAAGAATACGAGTATGAAAAGACCAGAGAATACCATGAGTTAAAGGAGAAATTTTTCAAAAAACCATGAAAAGACAAACAATTCATACAAGCAATTCCCCCACCATATCCTGGGTGGACAACTATTTAATTGATTGGGCTGATTCAGGCAGGCAATATTTTCCCGATGGACAAATCAAAGAAATCGGGAGTTATCATTTTGCTTTTTCATTTGACAGCGCCATTAGTTCTGAAGACGGAGTCTATTCCGTCATCTATAAAAGTCCGGCCAAATCATAGATGAATTGAAAGAAATTGCATCTGGCAAGCAAGTGTCTTCTATCATTCATCACCTCAACAACTTGCCAACAATAGTATTTAACAAACGAACAAAGCAAGTTGCCATTTGCAATGAACATACCATTGAAATCCTTACCAATTAAGTTCGCAACAGAAAACACAGAACAGCTTATACCCCACCCATTTATGAAGCAGAAAAATGGGTAAAGGAATGTGACCGGCAACCTGTGCTGATAGCATGAGAGGGAGGTAAGATCAAGTGCGCAGAAGTTTGCCTCTGCGATTTTGGGGCTTTATCTTTGAGCGCAGTTTTACCATGAAAATATACTCAGCCTTACAAATCGGAGATTACCACTTAAATCACAACGAAGACTACCTGTTTATCGGAGAAATTGGATCAGATAAAATATTGTGCGCCGTAATGGATGGCTGTACCATGGGTACCGACAGTTATTTTGCCTCCACTTTAGTGGGGAAATTACTGAGAAAAATATGCCTTGAAAAAGGATATAGAGAACTATACCACCCTGAAAATCAACCCAATAGCCAGGATGATTATTTAAAATCAATACTCAAGGACCTTTTTAGGGAACTCATCACAACCAAAAATCAGCTACTACTAGAAAGAGATGAATTATTAACCACACTAATCATTCTTCTTACTGATCAGAAAACGAATACGGGTATCGTGTTGGCTATAGGTGACGGACTTGTGCATATCAATGGAGAAATCACCTGTTTTGATCACGACAATAAGCCGGATTATGTAGGCTTCCATCTTGCCGAAGATTTTGACAGCTGGTATGATGATCAGAAACAGAAAATTCTTTTTGACAACATACAAGACATTTGCATCGCTACTGACGGGATTTTTATGTTTGAACAACTCATTCCCATGGAAAATTCAGATGCCGTGAATGCCTTGGACTACCTGGTATCAGACCTGACAGGAACTGATAACGAAGATATGTTGCACCTCAAACTCAAGAAACTGGAACACCGTTACGGGATGAAACCCACCGATGACCTGGCAATCATTCGAATGATAAAATAGTGTTTGCTGGGGCGCCACTGTTGCCTGGAAAAGGCAGGCAATACAAATGCCTCCCCAAACCCCAACAAAAAAGGAGGCATTCGACCTCGTCGAATACCTCCTTCGCGCCTTAGCGCCTTTGTGCACCCACCTTAGCGCCTTCCTACTACAGCTTCCGCACCTTGATATTCTTATACCAAACCGGATCGCCGTGGTCCTGAAGCGCAATTTTGCCTTTGGTTGACAAGCCAAAATCAGCGCTGAGCTTCGGGAACTTGCTGCCGGCAATCAACTCCAGCCATTTTTTGGTGGGCTTGCCGTTTTCAAACATTTGCAGCTCCACCACTTTGCGGTTGTTGAGCCAGTGCTCCACCTTGCCGTTTTTGCACACTAAGCGCGCGTGGTTCCACTCGCCACCGGGCTTCACCGTTACATATTTACACTCCACCAAATCGTACAAATCACCCGCCTTGTGCTTGGGGAATTTGGAGTCCGGGTGACAGGCATTGTCCAACACCTGCATTTCCGGACCGGTCATCCACACGTAGCCATACTTGGCAGGGTCTTCCACAATGTGGTAAATGATGCCTGAATTACCGCACGGAGCAATTTTCCAATCCAGCGTCAGCTCAAAATCACCGTACTCTTCAGCACTCACAATATCTCCGCCATCTGCTGCCTGCCAGCCGCCTTTGGGATCTGGTTTGGCATCAAGGTGAATGGAATTATCGGCAATGATCCAGGATTTGCCCACCGTGGTTTTGCCGTAATTGTGCCAGCCGTTCAGCGACTGCCCATCAAACAGCAATTGCCAGCCCTCGCGTTTTTCTTTTTCAGAGAGCGTATTGTCAGGCGTTGGCGCCATGCCGGGAGGCGCCGAAACAATGCCCGCCTCGTTCTGTGGAATAGCATTGAGCGTGTACCAGGCCTCGGTGGTCCAGATTTCATGTCCCAGCTCAGAGAGCGGCAGATTGTTCAACTTGAAATACACCACATGCTGCGGTTTCAAGCCCTGAATATCCAGGAATACCTTTTTGCGATCCTGAGATACGGTAGCGGAGTTCACCTTCAACACTTCTTCATCCATTTTAGGGCCGCCATATTCCACGGTAGGTTTGTACCACCATTGTTTCACCTGATACGAAGCCGGATCCCAGCCGGCGCCCTCTGGCAGCGGCTCCGTGAATTCTATTTCCATGCCGTTGGATTTGGCTCGGATAGCCAGCATTTCAAACACGGAATTGCCATTGTACTTCATGCGTTGCAGACCATACCATAGTTTGCCCTGCTGGCCCCAGTTGCCCGGGTTGCCAATTTGCCCCACATACAGCGCGCCATCAGGGCCCCAGGCCAGGCGGTGTGTGGCGCCTTCAAAACCCTGGGAAAAACGGAAAACACAGCCCTGATAATCGCCGTTTACCTTTTCCATAAACACGCGCTGCAAACCACCGTAACACACGTCGCCGTGCAACAACTGGTTTTTATACGGCCCGTCGTTGATCACGGCAGGCTGCGTAGGTGAGTTGCCAATATCGTCCTGCGGCAACCAAACCACCGGCTGCTGGATGGGCAGGCTGGCCACCACCGCGCTGTCTACCGCATAGGAATTGTAGAAAGCGCCCGGTTTTACGTGCAATATCTTGGAGGATGGCAGCCAGTCGCCCTGATTATCGGCAATAAAGACCTCGCCGTCAGGACCAATCCCTACCCCGTCGGGGGTGCGCAGGCCGCGGGCTACAAACTCTATACTGCCGTCTTTGGCGCTGATTTTCACCACTTTACCCCTGTCTGGGCCTTGCGGACGCGTGCTGGCGCCACCAGGATTGATGGCTATGGCCAGTGCAGCGTAGAAATAGCCTTCCTTGTACACCAAACCAAAGGCAAACTCGTGGAAATTGGCCGATGCTTTCCAGCCTTTGGCAAAGCACTGGTATTCGTCAATCACGTCGTCGCCATTGGTATCCACCAGCTTGGTGAGTTCCTGTTTTTGCAACACAAAAATCTGACCATCCACCACTTTCAGACCCAACGGCTCTGCCAGCCCCTGTGCTATACGCTTAACAGTGATTTTTTTCGGATCGCCGCTTTCCACATGATCCAACACGTACACAGCGCCCATGGCATCCCAGGTAGACACCACCAACCGACCGTCGGGCAGGAAATCCATACCCGCCACTTTGGGCAAAAACTCCTCCGGGCGCGCCTGCGTGAGGTCGTACGCCGGGTGCACTTCCTGCAAGGGAGCGCCATCGCCCGGGATGGCATTGTTCACCTCTGTTAAAGTGGTCATGCCATCCACGTTTTCCGACTTCTTATGGTAAAAAGAGCCTTCAGAAATCACCTTAAACCCGGGTCCGCCGCCAAAACGCGCCCATTTCAACACAATACCCCGGCCGCCACCGCCCTGGAAATAATCCAGTCTGATGGGGTGATACCCCGCACGTAGGGCTATTTCTGCTTCCTTGGGCGACATCCCGTGGGCGCCGTCGTTGTCAATGATTTGTTGGCCGTCTATCCAAAGTTTACTGCCATCGTCGCTTCCCAGCTGGAAAACCACATTATCGTCTTTTTCCAAAAACAGATAGCCTGTAGCCTGCAGGTAAAAATTATCCTTATAATCTCCGAAATCGCGACCGCTTGCTTCCACTTTTACGGCATTGGCTACAACAGCAGGTTTGGCTGTAAAATCGGCATCCGCCAATAACTTCAGGCTTTTGGAAGAAGGCCAGAGTTTCACCAGCAATCCGGGCGACAAGTCGCGGTCGCCAATGCTGTTGTCTGCTTTGAGCCACTGGTTTTCCGGAATTTCAGCCAGGCTTTTGGCTGCCCCGCCGCCTTCGCCATCGTCTTCACCTTCATCTAAGGAGAGCACATAGCTTACCATGGCCTTGGCGTCTTCGGGTTGCAGATCGGGGTGCGCGCTCATGGCCGCAGCACCCCAAACGCCTGAGCCGCCTTTCATGACTTTAAGTGCCAGGACTTCCAGGTTTTCCGGGGTGTTTTTATACCGCTCGGCAATTTGTTTGTAGCCCGGGCCCACAGTCTGAACCAGAGAATTGTGGCAGGTGCGGCAGTCGCTTTTGGCCATCAGCTTTTCGCCGGGACTAATCACGGCGCCTTCAGATTCGCCGGATTCCTGTGCCAGTCGCTCCGCTTCAAATGGATTGGCAATCAGTGGTTTATTGACGAACATAGTACGGAAATGGGTATTTCCGTCGTGATTCAGGGTTAGTTCGCCAGTCAATTCCAGCGCTTTGAGGTTATCGCCGGCATCCACTGGTTTGGATTCAGTAGTTTTCCAGACGCCGTTGGTTTCGATATTGGATTCGGCCGCAATGGATGCTACGTTGGTTTTCAGGCTTACGGTGGCGCCCGCAGGAGCATTTTCCACCGTGTACACACGCTCAAACCCGTGCTGACGATCGCGTTCAATGTATTCCGGGCGTTCGTTGATCCGGATACGCTGGCCATCGGATAGCACCAGGTCGTACATCAATTCCGCGTGGCCGTCTTTGGTATACCGGTGGCCTTTGTAATCGGTGCGTGGATTTTCGGATTTTCCACCCACAGTGACCGTCCAGGGCTGGCGGTGTGCATTTTCAAACCAGGCCATGCCCACGCTCATTGGCTGCGGACCGTGGCGCATGTTGTACACGGCGCCGGAGAAATCGGTGCTACCCGACCAGATTTTGTACAGCGAGCAGGAATCGGTGGAGTATGAGGCCCACAGTTGATCATTCAGGGCGAATGTGATCATACGGGGTTGTTTGTCCATCACAGACCGGAACACCCAGGGATCGTTGGGGCGTGTTTGAGCCGTTGCATCATTGTTAGAACGGGAGGCCATGTACCAGATACCCAGTAAAACAGCAATGAGGAGCAGAAAAAGCGTACGGGTCTTCATGTTATGTTAGAAATTAGAAACGAAACTTCGTTTCGCAGAACTGCGACACGAACAACAATAAGCTGTGGTGGGAACCGGATAACCGGATAAGAAAGGGCAAAGGCGAAGGTAGAATTTCTGTGGGCTTATAGAAAAGCTTTTAGCGATAAATCGTCTGTAATTGCTGATCCTTTGAACATCGCACTAATCGTGCTATTTTTGCGGCGCAAAATCGGCCACAAATGTGGCTACCAATATGACCGCCCCGCTACCAATATGACCGCCCCGCTGGGGCTGGGGCTAACGTTTACGAAACTTTTGAAGTTTCGTAAACGTTAGCCCTCAAACTCATCAAACCCTTCAAACTCTTCCCGGAATACCATTCCGGGATACATCAAACAAACAGCACCTGCATGACTTCCCGCGAGATACGCCGTCAATTTTTAGATTTTTTTGCATCCAAAGGCCACAAAATCATTCCATCGGCTCCCATGGTGGCCAAAAGCGACCCAACCCTGATGTTCATCAACTCCGGGATGGCGCCGCTGAAGGATTTTTTCCTGGGCAACCAAACGCCTCCGTCCAAGCGGGTGGCGGATACGCAGAAATGCCTGCGCGTGAGCGGCAAGCACAACGACCTGGAAGATGTAGGCATGGATGGCTACCACCATACCATGTTTGAAATGCTGGGAAACTGGTCGTTTGGCGATTATTTCAAAAAAGAAGCCCTGGAATGGAGCTGGGAATTGCTCACTGAGGTGTATAAATTGCCCAAAGACCGCCTGTATGTGAGTGTTTTTGGCGGCAACGAAGAAGAAGGTGTGCCTTTTGACCAGGAAGCATACGATGTATGGAAAACCATGCTGCCGGAAGATCGCATCATGAAGTTTGGTAAAAAGGAAAACTTCTGGGAAATGGGCGACCAGGGCCCCTGTGGCCCTTGCTCCGAGATCCATGTGGATCTTCGGTCTGATGAAGAACGCGCCCGCGTAGATGGCAGAACCTTGGTGAACGCGGATGATCCCAACGTGATCGAGATCTGGAACAACGTATTTATGCAGTTCAACCGCAAGGCCGACAAATCGCTGGAAGAACTGCCTGCCAAAAGTGTAGATACCGGCATGGGCTTCGAACGCTTGTGCAGAGCTGTGCAGCGCGTGGGCTCCAACTATGGCACCGACCTGTGGAAACCACTTTTTGATTTCCTGGGCGGACTTTCCGGACACAAATACCAGGATCAATACCCTGGCAGCAGCAGCGCGTCGCTCAAAACTGATATTGCCATGCGTGTGGTATCGGATCACCTGCGCGCTGTATCCTTTGCTATTGCCGACGGTGAGATGCCCAGCAACACCGGCGCCGGCTATGTGATTCGCCGCATTTTGCGACGCGCTGTACGTTATTATTATTCTTTCCTCGACCTGAAAGAACCGGTGATGTACCGCATGGCGCCCATTCTGGCCGAGGAATTCAGCGATGTTTTCCCGGAGTTGAAAGCTCAGATTGATTTTGTTTCCAAAGTGATCCTGGAAGAAGAAAAAGGCTTCCTGCGCACCCTGGAATCTGGTCTGAAACGCTTCGACAACCTGGACGTGACTGGCCAAACCATCGGCGGAGCACAGGCATTTGAGCTGTACGACACCTTTGGGTTCCCGTACGACCTCACTGCATTGCTGGCTAAGGAGAAAAACTGGCAGGTAGATGAAGACGGCTTCAAAGCGGCCCTGCAGGAACAAAAAGACCGCTCTCGTAAAGACGCCGCCAAACAGGTGGGCGACTGGATGGTGCTGCGTGATGAAGCCGATGTGGAATTTGTGGGTTACGACCAACTGGAAACCCGCAGCAGCAAAGTACTCAAATACCGCCTGGTGCAGGTAAAAGACCAGCAGCAGATCCAACTGGTGCTCAACCGCACTCCTTTCTATCCGGAAGGCGGTGGTCAGGTAGGCGATACCGGCTGGATGATCTTTGGATCGGAAAGCACCGGTCAGGAGCGCATCCGGGTAATGGACACCAAAAAGGAAAATACCCTGGTGTATCATATCATAGATCGTTTGCCGGAGCAGATCAGCGACGAAACCGTGCGTTGCGAGGTAGATGAAACCAAACGTCGTCTCACAGAGGCCAATCACTCTGCCACACACCTACTGCACGCTGCCCTGCGTTCCGTGCTGGGTACGCATGTGCAGCAAAAAGGTTCCTTCCTGAATGAAGACACCCTGCGCTTCGACTTTCAGCATTTCCAGAAAGTAACAGAGGAAGAACTGGCTGAAATTGAGCGGATTGTGAACCAGAAAATCCGCGAAAACATTGCCCTCGACGAAAAGCGCAGCATTGCCATTGAAGAAGCCCAAAAGGCCGGCGCCATGATGCTGTTTGGCGAAAAATATGGAGAAAAAGTGCGCATGATCACTTTCGATCCAGGCTATTCCCGCGAATTGTGTGGTGGCTGCCACGTGCAAAATACGGGTCAGATTGGTTATTTCAAGATTACGGCTGAAACAGCTATTGCTGCGGGCGTGCGCCGTATTGAAGCAGTAACGGCTAAAGGAGCCGAACAATACGTGGCCGGTCTGGAGCAGGAAATGGCTTCTATCAAAAACGTCTTGAAAGCTAAAGACCTTACCAAAGGCATTGTGGCGCTGCAGGAGGAAAATAAGCAACTGCAGAAAACCATCGAGCGTCTTATTCAGGAACAAGCCAATGGCATGCGCGACGGGTTAAGGGCTAAATTCACTGAGCTGAACGGCGTGAATTTCCTCGCGGAGCTGTTGCCACTGTCTGATGCCAATGCCGTGAAAAACCTGGCCGTAGAGCTGGAACGTGAAAAAGGCAACGCCTTCATCGCATTCGGCTCCGTTTCTGCAGATGGCAAACCATCTTTGACCATCAAAATCAGCGATGCGCTGGTGAAAGAAAAAGGCCTGAACGCCGGAACCATCGTGCGGGAACTTGCTCAGAAACTCCTCAAAGGCGGCGGCGGCGGCCAGCCAGGCTTCGCTACGGCTGGTGGTACGGATGCCAGCGGGTTGAAAGAGGCCCTGGAAGCTACCAAGAGCTACCTGTAAATACTGTTTACCATGAAATCATGGGCTGTCTTCAGTTGGCTAATCTGGCTTTTACCTGCAATACCCTGTAAAAGTCAGATTAACCAGCCGTTGCAGGCACCCCGATTGCTCAGCCCGGCCGAGGCTGATACTTTTCTGAGAAACAACGGTAAAGAAGTCTCTGCTAGACTATGGGAAAAAGTGTTTGGCAACACCTTCCCCAGCCAGCCTGTGCATGTACTTCTAGGCAACCTGGATGCAGATTCCGAACAGGAACTGGCACTTTGGTTTAAAACTCAGGAAACAGGAACTATTGTTTGTTTCGACCGGCGGCAACAGGCCTGGGCACGTATGGGAGAAACATCACTCAACTTTTTTCATGGCGATAAGTCACCCCGAATAGATTCAAAAACCGGCATGCTCCTCACCTATAATTACGGCTGGGGGAGCGGTTATGGATCTGAAATCCTGAATTTATATCAAAGCATAAATGATAGTCTTCATTGTGTGTTGGTGCTGCTTGAATCAGAAGGCAAATGGTTATTGGGATCTACCGCGCATCAGTTTGTCAACACACGATACCGCTTGATTTCTCCGGAAAAAATCGAAGCTATTTTGGTGTACCGCGTACTCGCCGGCGACGATATGGGCATACATTCCGGCAGAACCATTTTCAGTAGAAAGCTGGTTTTGGAACATCATTGGAATAAGGATCAAAAACGGTTTATGCCTGCCCAATATCCTGGCTTAACCGGAGACGATTACCTTACCGACAGCGAATTTGAGCTGGAGGAACTCTTTGCTGAAGAAATTCTGAAGCTGAAATTTCATGGCCCAAAGTGGAAACGGCGGGCATTGGGGAATCCGGAGGAGGATTGACGGGGTGACTGCGAGTTAAACTAAACTGAGAGTCTCACTTTGAGTGAGACTCTCAGTTTAGTTTAACTCGCAGTCACCCCGTCACTAAACACACAAAACCCAATGCCCGCTGCTCCGCCCAGGAATATTCCCCTCCTCCCAGTGCTGCAAACCCACAATGGCCACCACCGGAGGTAAGTTCTAAATGTAAAAAAGGATGTTCTCTGGCTATCTCTACCGGAAAACACTCAGGCGTGAGGATAGGATCATTGAGCGCACTCACAATGAGCGTGGGCACGCGCGTACCCGCAATGAAATTTTTGGCAGAAGCCTGGGCATGAAATTCATCCGCAGAAGCAAATCCGCAGATGGGCGCACTGAAATATTCATCAAAATCATACCACCTGCGTACTTTTTTGAGCTTTGCCAACTCAAGTCGCCCCGGAAACTGCCGGGCTTTGTGGCGGATCTTTTTCTTCAGATAAGCTAAAAAACGCTTTTTATAAATCCAGTTATCCCATCTGTCCAGCACATCAGCGCCAGCCCTGATATCACATGGAGCTGAAAAAGCAACGGCTGCACGCACCTGCTGCGGTATTTGCTCACCACGGGTACCTACGTATTTTAAACTGATGTTGCCGCCCATACTATAACCCACCAGAGCCACTTGTTCGTATCCGCCAGTGACAATGGCATGATCCACCACTGCGCCAATATCTTCGGTATCACCGTGATGGTACATTCTGAAGCGCCGGTTCATCTCGCCCGAACAGGAACGGCAGTTCCAGGCCAGTGCATCCCAACCGTTTTCATAGAAAATCTTGGCCGTACCACGGCAATATTGCGCATCCGAACTGGCTTCCAGTCCGTGCGTGACAATCATTAAGCGCTGCCTTGGCTCAGGACCGCGCAGCCAATCCAGGTCCAGAAAATCTCCGTCAGGCGTTTCAATTCTTTCCCGCTGGTAACGTACCCCCTTTACCTTCCTGAATACCCCTGGGATGATGGATTGCAAATGACCGCCGGGCTGCCACACAGGAGCACCCGGATACGTAGACTTGAGAATCATGCACTTAAAAAACCAGGGCCAACCCTGCACGCAGATTCACAGCCGGATTGCTTTTCAGGGAAAATGCATTGATGATATTGTCTGAAGCAAAATACACTTGCACAGGGCCTGGCTTTAGGCCAACCTGGAAACCCAGATTGGCTGCAGAGCGATCATTGATGCTGTACATAGCCCCCAGCGAAAGCATTTTGATTGGCATCCAGCGGATGCTGGCGCCCACGGCTGTAGTGGCTTTTTCTTCCGAGCGTTTTTGCATGAACAGGCTCAGTCCGAGCGTCAGGCGTTTGGTTAAAGCGTACCGGCCACCCAGATAACCGCGGAAAGGCAAGCTGGTTTCAAACTCCTGTGCTGTTTTTTGGAATTTGAAAATATCGTTCAGCGTATCCAGTTTGGTGGAAAAATCCAGGCTATCGGAACCATTGATGATGTCAGCCCCCGGGAGTGTGACGCCATCGTATTGATATTCGCCCTCGCTGGCAAAATAGTTGGCATTTTCTTTCCAGGTGATTTTTCCACCAATATCCAGAAGCGACAAATCCACCGCGATGCGGTCGTTTATCTGGTATTGTGCGCCAATATCAAAGCCATAACCCGTATTGGTACTGAATACTTTACCGCCCAATTCGCCTACTTTAATATCAAAACCATAACCTGAAGTATCAAAAGCTGAAATCAGGGAGGAGGAATAAAAGGCATAATTAGTTTCCAGGGTAAGCTGGTAGATATCGTCGCTGGTGGTAACGTTAGCTATCTGTCTGTTGTTATCGGAAAGCAGAGCGCCGGTTCCGGTAAGAAGCTTGGCGCGGAAACCCAACTGAAGCTTGCCCAATTGTTTAGCCAAGCCCACGCTCCACTCATTCCAGTTGGAGATATCAGATTGTAAAGCAATGTTCACCGTTTGCCCGATGTATTGCGCATTGCCATCCCAAATCAAGGCCGGCAGGGTTTTGGGATAGGTTACCGATCCGCTCAAACGATTGGCATGCCCGGCTTGTAGCCAAAACTTGCCTGGCAGACGCAAACCCAGCGATACCGTTTCAATACGTTGATCAAACGTGACGGTGTTCAGAGGGTCCAGCTGGTTCAACGCGCCGGAAAAATTGATGCGTGTACGATCCGCTTCTTTGATAAAAATGTCGTTGTAGGTGATATTTCCCGAATGAGCTGCATCCAGTCCGATACCTGGAAGGCCAATCACGAATGACTTATCCTCAGGAAAAAATGCTGGGTTGGTAGAAGTGCTGTGCCATATTTCCGGCATAGCATGGAGCATCAGTTCTTGCTGGGCTTTGAGCAGCACCGGAACAGCCATCAGCACCAGACCCGTGCAAAAACGACGAAAAGACATATTTGGAAAGTGCATAAGCGCTAGATTCAATGAAGGGTAATCGGTGGTTAGAGTCGCTTTTTAACCTTGGCGCCCATTTTGATCACAATCTTGTCGGTAGCCAGGAGTTTGACAAAAGTATCGCCGTTATTGGCGGTGGTGAAGTACACTTTCAAGAACGCATCCTTGGCCGTACGGATTTTATCAAACCGTGCTGAATCCATGGTGATAAACTCTTCGGTTCGGGTGGTGCCACTGGCTACGCCTTCACTATTTACCGGAGCGGAGCGAATGATATCGCGCGGACCATCGGAAAACAACGAATCAATGGCATTTCCAGCTTCATCCCGGAAGAAGATCTGGGCATTGGAGGTGATAGGTGTGCCGTTTTCCGTTACGAGTTTGAACTCCACCTCTTCCACGCCGGCAGAATCCAGGCTGCCAAACTCCCCAAAATCCAGGTTGAGGGTTTGTTCGGCGCCGAAATTGCGCACCGCGCCTTCGAGCACGAATTCCACACGAATTTGCAGCGCAATCACACTTTTATCGGTAATAAAGCCCACCAAATTCAGATCGTTATTAGCGTTGCTAATACCATCCACCTCGTAAATAAGGCGCTTGGGCTGACTGTTAAAAATATCGGCGATATTGGAATTGGAAGCATCCAGGGAGATATCCGTATACTTGGTTTGCCCCACCTCATTTAATGCCCATGAGGGGTAATTGAAATCCACGTAATCAAAAGAATCGTGTTCAAAAACTGTGCTCACAAGCGGTATTTCCTCATCGTTTTGACCAATAAAGCTCAGAAACTTGATCTGGCCACGCGTTGGAAAGCCCCAAGAGTTGTTAATCCGCATGGTAACCTTGGGATTTCTAACTTTTAGATCGCCCTTCAATTCACTTTGGTTGATGTCAATTTCAATGGTATCCCGGGTAAGTTTATACCACTGAAAACCCCAGTAGCCTTCCACATAGGTGAATTTCAGGGCATTGGTAGCCGCAATTGGGAAATCAGGCACTTTTATGCGCTCGCCGTTGGGTTTGTAGGCAAAATACTTCACAGACAGACTGTTGCCGGAAGTTTCCAGATGGTATCCATTGAGCGGAATGGTATCCGACAGGAAAAAATTGCCTGGCGCTACCACAAACGGCTGTCGCAAGGATATCCCCAACAATGCCAGCTGCGGAATTTCAAAATATCCGTGCAGGGTATCCGGGGTATTGTTCAGGATATAAAAACCGATTGTCCCCGACAAAATATCTGCCTGCCTGATGGTAACCCCGTCGGGTGAATTTAGTGGACTAAAAATCGCTGTATCTGTAATGACAATAGGCAAGGTATTATTCAGGAAATTGAAAATATCGCTTGCCGGTTTTTGCGCTACATCCCCTGAATAAAACAGGGTAATGGTATTGTCAGGATTCACAAACACAGTGTCGTCAGACAGGCTGTCGCTTTGCAAATTAAACAGCAAATCCTTGAGCAACAGTTCTGTAGTGAACAACGGAAAGGCATACTCCGCTGTATGATCGTCCAACTCCAGATTGTCGAAGTCGGATTTTTTACAAGCTGACCAACCCATGATACCCAGGGTAATCAACAAGGCAATCGGTAAGGAAATTTGTTTGCGCATATTCAGTGAGGGTTGTGGATGGGTCATTTGGTGGGTCATTTGGGGGTCATTTGGGGGGCATTTGGGGGGCATTTGGAGGGTCATTTGGGAGTCATTTGGGGGTCATTTGGAGGGTCATTTGGAGGGTCATTTATGGGTCATTTATGGGTCATTTAGGGGTCATTTGGGGTCATTTGGAGGGTCATTTGGGGGTCATTTGGAGGGTCATTTATGGGTCATTTGGGGGTCATTTGGGAGTCATTTATGGGTCATTTGGAGGGTCATTTATGGGTCATTTGGAGGGTCATTTATGGGTCATTTATGGGTCATTTGGAGGGTCATTTGGAGGGTCATTTTTGAGTGAGATGCCAGGCTTTGTCACCCTGAGCGTAGCGAAGGGTCTGGCGTAGCGAAGGGTCTGGCGTAGCGAAGGGTCTGGCGTAGCGAGTTCTTTCAGATCCTTCGCTGGCCTCTGGATGACAAAGCCTGGCATCTCACTCAAAAATGACCCATAAATGCCCCCCAAATGACCCAAATGAACTCAAAAATGACCCAAATGACCCAAATGACCTCAAAAATGACCTAAATGCCCCAAATGACCTATAACGCCCCAAAAATACTCAGGACAATCGGTTGCGGTAATCCCGATACGAAAAGCGTCGTACAATATCCAATTTTCCATCCTGGCGTAGGATGGCAATATTGGGATGTGTCACACCATTGAAAGTGGTAGTTTTAACCATGGTGTAGTGAATCATGTCTTCAAACACGATTTTTTGCCCAACTTTCAAAGGTTTGTCAAAGGCATACTCTTCCATAAAGTCGCCGCTCAAACAACTTACGCCGCCAAGGCGGTAAAGGTTGGGTTTGCCGGTAATCTCCTCGCTGGCGCCGCGCACACGAGGCCGGTAGGGCATTTCCAGGGTATCAGGCATATGTGCTGTAAACGAAACATCCAGAATGGCGGTCCGCACACCCTTGTTTTTAACAATGTCCAATACTGTGGCTACCAGCACTCCGGTATCCCAGGCGAAGGCGCTTCCAGGCTCCAAAATAACCTGCAAATGTGGCCAACGCTTGCGAAATGCCTTCAATACTGAAATCAGATGTTCTACATCATAGCCCTGACGGGTCATTAAATGTCCGCCGCCAAAATTCACCCATTTCAACCTTGGCAAAAACGCGCCGAATTGTTTTTCAAAATACCCCAACACCGTTTCCAAATCCTGACTGCTGCTTTCACATAGTACATGAAAATGAAGTCCCTCAATGCCCTCCGGTAGCTTACCCTTGAAATTTTCGGCAGGTTCGCCCAAACGGGAACCAGGTGCGGCCGGATTGTACAACGCCGTTCCAACCGGCGACCAGCCCGGATTGACCCGAATACCGGGACTAACCGGATGCGGCGCATTTTCCACCCGTTTTTTAAAACGTTTCCACTGACTGATGGAATTGAAAGTTACATGGCTGGAATACTGCAATATCTTGCCAAACTCTCTGGGTACATAAGCCACCGCATACGTATGCGATAAGCTTTTCATCTCTTCAAAACATAGTCGCGCCTCATTCAGCGAAGATGCCGTGGCGCCCTTAACGTATTCCCGCACAATGGGGAAAGCGCTCCACATAGCAAAGCCTTTGAATGCAAGAATGATCTGCACATCGGCTTCCCGCTGAACGCGAGCAATGAGTTCCAGGTTTTTGCGCAAACGGGATTCCTCCAGTACAAAACTGGGAGAGGGTGTCTTTTTCAAATCCATCATGGGTAGTAAAATGCTCAAATCAATCCCCTGGATTTCAACTCCAGGTATTTGTTTATGGTATTCAATGTGAGATCCTGTGGCTTGGTCAATACCGCCTGAATGCCGTATTGCCGCAATTTGGTCACCATTTCCTTTTTATCCTGCAGAAACTGGCGGGCTACTGTTTGACGATACATATCTGCCGTGGTAACCACATCTTCCTGTGTAAGCTTCCGGATTTCTGTATTCTCAAAAAACACTACCACCAGCAGGTGCGCCCGCCCAAGCCTGCGCAAGGTGGGCAAAGCCCGCTCCAGGGCATACATGCTCTCAAAATTGGTGAACAATAGCAGCAGCGATCGCGCACCAATCAAACGCCTGACTCCTTCGTAAAGCAATTCATAGTTCGACTCCACCGGGCGTTCCTTTTCCCGATATAAACTTTCCATGATACGATTGAGCTGACTTGAGTCCCGCTCTGCTTTTAAGGTAGCGCCAATTACATCTGAAAAGGTAAGCAACCCCGCTTTGTCCTGTTTTTTCAGAATAATATTGCTGATGGCCAGTGTGGTATTGATGGCATAATCCATCAGACTCAGCCCCTCAAAAGGCATACGCATTACCCGGCTCTTGTCCACTACACAATATACCTGCTGGCTACGCTCATCTTCATACTGGTTCACCATCAGGGCTGCTCTGCGACTGCTGGCTTTCCAGTTAATTGAGCGGTAATCATCGCCCTGCACATAGTTTTTTATCTGGTCAAACTCATAGGAATGGCCTATACGGCGCATCTTCTTAATGCCGGTGTCATGAGCAATCTGCCGCATGGCCCTGAGCTCATACCGTTTCATCTGAATGATGCTTGGATATACATCCACCTGCTGCGCCTGTTCAAAAACCAGTCGGCGTTCAATTAATCCCAACCTGGTGCGCACAAACACATTGATATTGCCAAATGCATAAACGCCCCGGGTGAGTGGTACCAGTTTACTCTCCAGTCTGTAAGGTTCCTGCGGCGGCAAAGCGCAGACAATCTCCGCATCCCGTTTTTGAAACTGTACCGGATGCTCATCAGCTATACTAAGATGAAAAAACTGATTCGATTGGTTTACTATATGGATGTACACCGGGTTTGGGTCCGACAGGGAAAAAACAGGATTTAGTTCCCGCCGGCACTGAATTGCTGGTTTTCGCGCGTACAGAAGTAGGCCGTCTGTCAGCACCAGCCCCGCCAGTCCCACCAATGCTGTTTGAGCCAACGGGAACAACCAGCCAAACGGATAAGAAGCTGCAAACAAGGCAGCTACTGCACCCAAAGACCAGAAAAAACGTGAGGGAAGGTACATGACGGTGGACGGTGGACGGTAGACGGTGGACGGTGGACGATGGAATCAGGCGATTTTGTTGATGAAATTGGCGTACACTTTGGCGCGTTTTTCAGCAAAAAAATCAAACACCAAAGAAATCAGCCCCTGGGCAAACAATCCTGCCCCCAGACCTTTGGGAAACGTAGGATTGTCGTTTACCAGAATAACCGCCAGTCCAACCGTGATGAAAGCCACTTCACCCCATTTGAGTCGGATAAAATTGCGCAAAACGGCTGCCATACGCGGACTTTCCAGACTTCGGAATTCGGCAGGCGATTCGTCCAGAAGTTTTTCCAGATCCATTGCCTGAAAATCGGAGCGTCGGGCTACGGTAGCGCCAACCATGATTTGAATGATTCCCACTACAACAAGTGGTATGGCCAGTCCGGTATAAAACGGTGCGCCGGCACTCAGCATCACGCCGCCGCCCACGGAGCAGGCTGCTACGCCGATAGACACCGCCACCTGGCCGCCAATTTTTTCCGCCAGGAAATAACGCTGGATTGCATCAGTCATGATCAATCAATTTTGGAAAAGTTAACCTGTGCATCCGGGCGCAGAAACAGCATGCCGGTAGTGCAAATCGTATCGCCTGGCTGCACACCATCTGTGAGCTCGATCATACCTGCCTGTCTTACTCCGGTTTTTACGGTTACAAATTTAGCCTTTCCACCTTTAACCAGAATCACTTTTTTATCTCTTGCTTGTGGAATAATAGCCTGATTGGGCACCATTATTGCCTGAGGTTTGTTACCCAAGGCCAGGCTCACTTCTGCAAAAGCGCCGGGAAGCAATCCTCGGCTATCGGCTACCACGGCGCGCACCTGGAGATCGCGCGAGCCTTCGTTGATGCGTTGCTCGGTAGCCTGAACGGTTGCCCGATGCGGCGTGGCGCTGCCTTCCACGGTAAAATCGAGCGATTGCCCAATGCGCAACTGCTGACTGTATTTTTCCGGCACGGCAAAATCCAGTTTCAGAGCAGATGCTGAGCGCAGGGTTGTAATGGCCGTGGCCGGCGTAACATAGGCGCCCGGACTAATTCTGCGCAGGCCCAGCACTCCGTCATAAGGCGCTCGCAATTCGGTTTTAGCCTGGTTCACGCGCAACAACTCCATATCTGCCCGTATGGTTTGGGTTTGCAGCACAGCCAGGTCGTATTCCTGCTGACTAACTCCTTTCACCTTGAGTAGTTCGCTGAGGCGTTGTTCGGTAATTTCTGCCTGTTTCAGCTGGGTTTCGAGTTTGCGAAGCTGGGTTCTCAGGTCTTCATCAAAAATCTTCAGCAGGAGATCGCCTTTGCGTACAGCCTTACCTTCTGGGAGGTTCAGGCTGATTACTCTGCCGGAGGCTTCCGGGTGGAGTTCGGTTTCTTCGGCGGGAACAAGGTTTCCGCTGGCAGTAACTTTTTCCGTCAGGGCAGAAGTTTTTACCACAAAACCTTCTACGGCATTAACGGTGAGTGCTGCTTTTCCAGGCGCCGGAGCTCCGCCTGCACCAGGCTGCTGTTCGTTTTTGCCACAGGAAAAAAGTAGTAAAATAGACAGGGGGATGGGAAGAAAATCTCTCATTTCAATGATGTTGGGCCCGGCGTTTGTCGATTCAAGGCCTAAAGATATAAAGAACCACTCGGTAGGTGTTTTGTTTCGGAGCATATTCTCCCGGAGCATTATTTTTAGTTGACGGCCAAGAATGGCATACGATGTGCACAAAACGTTGATTATCACGCAAAAACAGGTTTCAAGCTGCAATCAATAAAAAATATTTGTGCAAAAATTTAGCTGATAATCAACAAGTTATGCAGGCGAAGGCAAAAAACTTTTGCCGATTCCTTGCACGGCGGCTGGAGTCGCCTTACTTTTGCGGCCTCTTTTGAGCAGGGTGGAGGAAAAATGACCCGTTGACTTCATTCCCATGGCTCATGCAAACGTTTCAAATTATTTAAAAAAATGGATACACTGAGCTATCGGACGGTCTCCGTCAGCAAAGAAAATGCGGAGCACAAGTGGTACATCGTGGACGCTACGAACCAAACTACGGGTCGTATGTGTGCAGAGATCGCTTCCATTCTGCGTGGCAAGAACAAACCGTCTTACACCCCACATGCCGACACGGGTGACTATGTCATTGTGATCAACGCCGAAAAGGTGCGCTTCACAGGCAAAAAATGGGATCTGAAAGAATACAAGCACCACTCACACCACCCAGGTGGTTTGAAAGTGCTTACGGCCAGCGAAATGTTGGAAAAATTCCCTGAGCGCATCATTGAGCGCGCCATCAAGGGAATGTTGCCTAAAACCAAACTGGGTCGTGCAATGTACAAAAAACTGTTCGTGTATGTAGGCGCCGAGCACCCACACGCCGCACAGAAACCAGAACCCATCACTTTTAAATGAGTTTTTGTGTTTTCAATGGGTAAAAATGTTCGTGATTGAGGTTTCATCAAAGAAGGCAATTTCAACACTTCAAACACTTCAAACACATCCAACCCATCAAACACATCACTTATTCCACCTTACATTCTCACATTCTTGATATGGAAATGATAAATGCAGTGGGTCGTCGTAAAACCGCCGTTGCCCGCGTTTATTTGATGAAAGGAGAAGGCAAAATCACGGTAAACGGCAAAGATTACCGCGAATACTTCCCACAAATTCACGTACAGCACAACGTAACTGATCCGTTTGCTGTGGTGGGTATTGAAAATGCTTACGACCTCAAAGTTAACGTACGCGGAGGTGGCTACAAAGGCCAGTCTGAAGCCGTTCGCATGGGTCTGAGCCGTGCTCTGGTAAAGCTTAACGAAGAGTTCCGTTCGCCGTTGAAGGCCCGGAAATTCCTCACGCGCGACAGCCGTGCCGTAGAACGTAAGAAATACGGTAAGCCAAAAGCGCGCAAGAACTTCCAGTTCTCCAAGCGTTAATGTTTGGTACCGAATTTACTTCTTCAACATTAAAACTCACCTTCTCATGCAGAAGCCAACATACAAGGAACTCCTCGACGCAGGCTGCCACTTCGGTCACCTGCGCAAAAAATGGAACCCTAAGATGACTCCATACATCTTCATGGAGCACAAAGGGGTTCACATCATCGACCTCAACCGCACAGCCGATATGCTGGAGCGCGCTGCGCTTGCCATGAAAGCTATGGCTAAAAGCGGCAAAAAAATCATGTTCGTGGCTACCAAAAAGCAGGCGCGCGAAATCGTGCAAAAAGCTGCTGAAAGCGTAGGCATGCCTTTCGTAACCGAGCGCTGGTTGGGTGGTATGATGACCAACTTCGCCACCATCCGCAAATCGGTGAAGAAAATGCAACACATCGAGCGCGTTTTGGCCGACACCACGTTGACCAGCATTACCAAGAAAGAACGCCTCATGTTCGGCCGCGAACACACTAAAATGAGCAAACACTTCGGTGGTATCGAACAACTCAACCGCCTTCCTTCCGCTGTGTTCATCGTGGACATCCACCACGAACACCTGGCATTGGCCGAAGCGAAAAAACTGAATGTGAAAACATTCGGTATGGTTGATACCAACTCCGACCCAACCCTGGTGGATTTCGCTATCCCTAGCAACGACGACGCATCCAAGTCTATCGCTTTCATCACCAACTACCTCACCAACGCTATCCGCGAAGGTCTGGAAGAACGCAAAGCCGCTAAAGGTGATGAAAAAGAAGGCGCTGACGCATAAGATCCGAACGGGCAGATTAATTCTTGTTCAAGTTTAAATCTGCCCGTTCCTTATCCCCTCAGCCCTCCCTTACTTTGCTCCCTCGCGGTACCGCGAGACCTTCTTATTTTTTTAAATTTTACCATAAGCAATGACAAAAGTTTCTGCTGCTGATATTGCCAAACTGCGCGAACTGACCGGCGCAGGTATGATGGACTGCAAAAAAGCCCTGGAAGAATCCAACGGCGACACCGAAGCTGCTCAAGACTGGCTTCGTAAAAAAGGTATTGCCAAAGCCGCTAAACGCGAAGACCGCGAAGCTAAAGAAGGCGTGGTAGTTGCCAAAACCAATGCCGACAGCACCCGCGCTATCGTGCTTGCCCTGAACTGCGAAACCGACTTCGTAGCGCGTAACGATAACTTTATCGCATTGACCAATAAAATCGGTGATGTAGCCCTCGCAAACTTCCCGGCTACCCTGGAAGAACTGCTCGCACTGCCTTTCGATGCCAGCGGCACCATCGGCGACAAAGTAGCCGAGCAAACCGGTATCATCGGTGAAAAAGTAGAAATCAGCCGTTACGAGCCAATCTCCGGCGCGCAAATCCTGACCTACAACCACTCTAACAACAAACGCTCTGTTGCAGTAGCACTCAGCCAGGCTGGTAGCGACTTCGAACAGGCTGGCCGCGACGTTGCTATGCAAATCGCCGCTATGAACCCTGTTTCTGTTAGCCGCGACGACGTGGATCCGAAAATTATCGAAAAAGAAATCGAAATCGGTAAAGAACTGGCGCGTAACGAAGGTAAAGCAGAGGAAATGCTGGAAAAAATTGCTCAGGGTCGCCTGAACAAATTCTTCCAGGAAAGCACCCTGCTCAGCCAGAAGTTCGTTAAAAACAACGATCAAACGGTAGATCAATACCTTCGTTCCCTGAACAAGGATCTGACGGTTACCGGCTTCAAGCACATCGCGCTGTAAGTTTTCTCCTGAACACTTTGCACAAACACATTATATGGGAGCCATCCTGCATCTGCAGCGATGGCTCTCTTTTTTGTTCAGAGCCTGTATCTTTACCCGCCTGAGCAATATCATGCCCATACACGCCACAAATCACCTTAAAACACCCTGATTCCCCCTTTATTTGAACTTGTGATACAACCACCTATGTTATGAAAATCCTTGTCACCGGTTCAGATGGTCTTCTGGGCAGCCATATCGTCAGAGAACTATTGGCAGACGGATATGATGTATGTGCGCTCACACTACCCGGGAGTCCGTCTAAAACCCTGGAAGGGCTGCCTATTGAACGTGTATACGGCAATATCTGCCAATTGGACGACTTGAAAAATGCAATGGCCAGCTGCGATATGGTGATTCATGCCGCAGCCAGTACCAAGGTTTGGCCCACACGTGCCAAAGACATCTGGGAAATCAATCTCACAGGCACAAGCAACGTGGTGGAGGCAGCTCTGGATTGTCAGCTCAAACGCATGGTTTATGTCAGCTCAGCCAGCGCTTTCCGGCCAGGCTCTAAAGCGCAGCCAGGCAGTGAAACCAATGATTTCGACGGGTTTCATTACCACCTGGATTACATAGATTCCAAGTATGCCGCCCAGAATTATGTGCTCCAGGCGGTTAAAGAACGCGGGCTGCCCGCCGTATTGATCAACCCTACTTTCATGTTCGGGGAATATGACTCCCAACCCAGTTCAGGTAAAATGATAGTGGCCATGTATGCCGGCTCTTTACCAGGCTATACTAATGGCGGCAAAAATTTTGTGTATGCCAAAGACGTGGCCAGAGCCTGTGTAAACGCCCTAACTATGGGCCGCATTGGTGAGTGTTATATTGCCGGCAATGCCAATCTAAGCTACCCGGAGTTGTTTGAAAAAATGTCGCAAATCATGGGCGTAAAAGCCCCTTCTATTCGGGTACCCAACCCTATGATTCTGATCTATGGTTACCTAGGCACTTTATGGGGCAAAATAATGCATCGCACACCCGGCCTCAATCACGCCACTGCCCGGGTTTCGTGCGACGATCAATATTACACCGCACAAAAGGCTGTGAAAGAGCTTAAAATGCCGCAAACGCCCCTCGAAACAGCTATTCAAAACGCCTTTAACTGGTTAAAAACCAATCACTACTGCTAAACGCATGGAATATTCCTTCGCCTGGCCCGGAGCCTCCGCAGAAGCCAACATGACCATAATTCTGGTCACCATCGGGTTTATCATTTTCTGGTTCACCGGCAAATCCGATGCATTGTTGAAGCAACAGATTCAGGCCCATGGCCCGGAAAGAGGGCAAGCGCGACATGTTTTCATCAAACGCATCGTGGGAATGGTTACATTTGGATTGATTCCAGGACTAGTATTGTTTAGCATGGGATTTTCCTGGTCAGATTACGGGGTAAAACCCAGCCAAGATGCCGTTTCTCTGTACTGGATTCTGGGCCTTTCAGCCATCATCATTCCTATGACATTTCGGTCTACCCGGGCAACCGACAACCTGGCGCAGTATCCGGAAATTCGCCAGGCCGGGTGGACTCGGAAACTGCTGATTTGGAGTGCTCTTTCGTGGATGGGCTATCTGGTGGCTTATGAACTCATGTTTCGTGGTTTCCTGTTATTTTCCTGTGTGAGGGCATTTGGGGTATGGCCGGCCATCATCATTAACACCTCTATTTACGCCCTGGTACACGTGCCAAAAAATGCCAAGGAAGGTATTGGAGCCATTCCGCTCGGTTTGCTGCTTTGTGTACTAACCCTTCAAAGTCAAACCATTTGGATTGCCCTGATCGTGCATTGGGTGCTATCGCTGGCTAACGAGTGGTTTTCCCTCAAATACCACCCCGACATCAAACTGGTAAAATAGCCTGAATTCATGAAAAAAATACTGATTACCGGCGCATCCGGATATATTGGCGGTGTATTGGCAGAACGGTTACAGGCGGCAGGCAACCAGGTTTTGGCACTGGTACGGAACCTGCCTGCGGCTAATCAGCCCAACGGTATTCAATGGATTAAAGGCGACTTGCATACGATACAGGTACTGAACGAGGCTATGCGCGGCGTGGAAGAGGTGTACCATGTGGCCGCCTACGCGCGCCCCTGGGCCAAAGACCGCTCTACCTTTTATCAGATTAATGTAGAAGGTGCAGAAAACGTGTTTCAGGCTGCAGCCAAAAATAACGTACGCAGGGTGGTATTCACATCAACGGCGGGTGTTTTTGGTCCTTGCCAAAATTTCCAGCCTGTGGCAGAAGACAGCACTCCCTGGGCGCGTGTGTACACGGAATACGACCGATCTAAAATTGCCGCAGAAAACCTGGTCCGAAAACGCGCCGCTGAAGGACAGGATATTGTGATCGTAAACCCATCCAGAGTATACGGGCCGGGAGATCCTTCCACCATTAATGCCGTCAATAAAATGATCCAGTTGTACCTCAAGGGCCGGTTCAGATTCCTGCCGGGCGATGGCAGCGGTTTGGGCAACTATGTGTACATAGATGATGTGGTGAACGGACACATATTGGCTATGGAAAAGGGCAGAAGTGGCGAAAACTACATTCTGGGAGGAATAAACACCTCTTATAAAGCCTTTTTTGACGCCGTAGCCAAGGCTGGAGGCAAACAATTCTTCACGATGTCTATGCCCATCGCTGTCATGCAATTCAGCGCTCGCATAATGCAATTGCGGGCCGACTGGTTCGGTATCCCTCCGGCTATTACCCCGGAATGGATAGACCGTTTTGAAGTCCACTGGATGTTATCGCATCAGAAGGCAATTGAAGAGCTGGGCTATCAGACCACCTCCCTTGACACCGGACTGGAAAGAACTGCGCGTTGGCTGCAGAGCGTTTGAGGGACGGTGGACCGTGGAAATTTTGTTTTAAATATTTAGAAAGGGCACTCATTTTTCATGAATGCACCTTGCCCCGTCCTTTAGGGCTCCCGATTACCCACAAATCAGGAGGCCTGGCTCCCAACCAATCCCCTGCCCAGGGCCCCGCCGTCTGCGAGGCAAGCCCGACCGAAGGGGATGGTCCCGACGTAAGGAGGGAGCGCCTTCTTTTTAACCGGCAGTACAGCACGATGATGCTAAATACGACGGCCTGCGGTTA
>JAFLBO010000041.1 GCA_017303475.1 Chitinophagales bacterium | reverse complement strand
GGGGTACACTCCCTTAACGGAACTGTACACCCATCGTCGTAGAACTTTAATGAACCGCCGTGATACGAGACCCGTACGTCCGGTGGTGTGAGAGGACGGAGGGCTAACGCTCTCCTCCTACTCGATTGAAAAAAAAATCCCCAACATTGAACGGTCAGTAAAATGGCGTGTATTCAGGCTATCTCACTTTTCAAAAACATATCAACACGTCAAACTTGAGTTTATGAAAACATCCATTGTTCTGTTGTTTTGGGGCCTGATTGTTTTACCCCGGATCATGTATGCCTCCACCGGCGACTTTGAAAACCGTATCAAGGCCGCTGAAATGGCTGGCAACCGACAGGAGGTTGCCGCTATTTGTAAGGAATGGTACGCAAGCGGTTCCTTTTCTCCCGGCCTGCTCAACTGGAATTTTAATGCCCTGATGTCGGTAGAGCAAAATGCTATCCTGTTTACCCAGCAGGAAACCGATACTTACCCTGCTCTCCTGTTGCAATATGCCCTGGGCGTGCGCCAGGACGTGAGTGTGCTGAGCTTTCAATGGCTGCAGGACCCGAACTATCGCTCCAGAACCCTGGAAACCGAAGGCCTAAACTGGATCCCGGCAAACAGTAATCTGCAGGAGTTTCTGTACAAACTGGTGCATCCTTCCCCAAAAGCTTCCCCTAAACCGGTATATTTTGGCAGCATGACCAATAAGGAAGTATTGCAAACTGACCGGGATAAACTATACCTGACCGGTCTGGCACTGAAATACAGCGGGATGCCTTTTGATAACCTGGCAAACCTGCGCTACAATTTTGAAAACCGTTTTCGGACTGATTATCTGGAGCTGAGCTTTGAACCGGAAAAAGATCCTGCCACAGTAGCGCGGGTGAACCTCAACTATTTGCCAGCAGTACTGATGCTGTACCGGCATTATGGAACTGCAGGAGAATTTACCAAAGCAGACCGGATGCAAAACCTGGCGCTTAAAATAGCCCGTGAAGGTGGCCGTGAGGAAGAAGTTCGCGCCTTTTTTGGTCCGGAAGTACCTGCAAGCCCGGTGTTGTCGGTAATGAGTCCGAGATCCTTGGAAAAGAATATGAAAAAGGTGAGCGATCGATTGTACGCCTCATCTATAGAAACTACCAATGCCCAATTTGAACAATTTTTAACCGATTTGGTCAAAAATAAAGAATTTGAGCAGCTGGCAACTTGCAAAACAGGGAAAACCGACTGGTATTCGCTGTTGCCGGCAGAATGGCGATCGCTTCCGGAAAACAGGGTTTTTGAACATGCTCATCCGGATGAACCCAATTGCCCGGTACAGAACATTAGCTACGAGGCTGCCCAGAAGTATTGTGCCTGGATTACCATGGTGTACAACAGTTCTCAGGAGAAAAAGAAGTTTAAAAAAGTACTGTTTCGTTTGCCCTCAGAGGAAGAATGGATACGTGCAGCGCGTGCGGGCAGGGGAGATGCCCCGTATCCCTGGGGTGGTTATTTTGTGCGCAATTCCAAAGGCTGTTATCTTGGGAATTACAATGCCAAAGAACCATGCGGCAATTGTCCAGCCCAGACTTCACCTTTGACAGATATAAAGGATGTTAGTCAGCTAAAACCTGAATCCAACGATGGCGGATTTTTCCCGGTAAAAGTAGATTCCTATTTCCCGAATGATTTTGGCTTGTATGCAATTTCCGGGAATGTGGCCGAGATGATTGATCAACCGGGTAAAGCCAAGGGTGGCAGCTGGCAGGACGAAGCCTATTATGGACAAGTGATGCCTGTTAAGGAGTATACATTGCCTAGTCCTGCCGTAGGATTCCGGGTCTTCATGGAAGTTATTGAAGAATAAACATGCCATTATTCCGGCGAACATATCACAGCTACACGGATGAAGCGCTGATGCAAGCCATTGCGCAGCGACATGAGCGGGCATTTGCGGAACTGTACGAACGGTACAGTACGCGGATGTACCGCTTTTTCTTCCGCATGTTGCAGCGGGATGCCGCCAGGGCTGAAGACCTTACCCAGGAGCTTTTTCTCAAAATTATTGAAAAGCCACATTTGTTCAACCCGGAGAAACGGTTCAAAACCTGGGTTTACACGCTGGCAACCAATCTCTGCAGGAATGAATTCCGGCGCCCACCGCTTCCGGAACCTGAACCGGTAGATATCTGGGCCAATGAGTTGCCGGATATGCCGGAGCCTGATTGGCTGGAAACCAGGCTCCGGCAGCAAATTACCGCACTACCCGATGCGCAGCGGCAATGTTTTGTGTTACGTTATCAGGAAGGACTAACCGTGCCTGAAATTGCAGAAATACTGGATTGTCCGGAGGGTACGGTCAAGTCCAGGTTGCACCATGCCATTCGTCAGTTGCGCACACAATTGGCGGGCACATACTTTTAATGCTTAGCATTATGTTGGATAAAATTGAACAATTAGCAAAAGAAAAGGCATTTGAACGCTTGAGCAATGCGGAAAAAGCACTGGTGCTTTCCATGATGCCCCGTGAAGAATACGATCAAATCAGGCGGATGCTGCAAACGGCCGAAGCAATGGATGCCTCGGTGGTTGCGCCTGAGCGGTTGCGCGCGCGTGTGATGGCTCAATTCCCGAAGTCGGAAGGCATAAAGGTGAACCTTTGGCTGGCGCTGGGCATACTTGCAATGGGGTGGGGAATGATGTGGGTGGTCAGGCCGGTAGTAATGCAGGAAAAACAAGTGCCGGTAATCCAACAAAAAACCGATACGGTATGGGTGGAACGCATCAAATGGCACGAAAAAGTGGTGTATAAAACCCGTTTGGTTCCTGCTCCGGCACCTCTGCCTGAGCCCATAGCTTTACAGCCAGTACCTTCAAATATCATTCCGGCGGCGCCGCTTTACCTTCCTGATCCAACCACACAACAAGCCATCGGCACCTCACTGGGCGATACGCCAGAGTTGATGTCGTTCTTTACGCAGGGCGATCAGGGCAAATGATCTGTTTGTCCTTCAAAATCGTAATTTCTGAGTTTTGGGGCCCGCCACCAGGTGAATGCCACCACGCCCAGGGTCATTAATCCGCCAAATACTACGGAAGGTACGGTGCCCATGAACCGGGCAGCCAGACCGCTCTCAAAAGCGCCCAATTCGTTGCTGGAGGTAATGAAAATAGAACTAACGGAAGATACCCTCCCTTTCATGTTTTCCGGCGTTTGGAATTGAACCAACGCTGAGCGAATAAATACACTCACCTCATCGAACATACCGGCCAGAAGCAGGAGCAGGCAGGAGAGGAAGAAGTTGGTACTTAGCCCGAAAAAGATATTACACAGGCCAAATCCTGCCACACACAGCAACATGATTTTCCCTGCATTTTTACCCAATGGCCTGTGTGCCAGGAATATAGCCATGGTAATGGCGCCAACCGCCATGGAAGCGCGCAGGATACCGGCTCCCTGAGGACCAACGTGCAGGATATCTTTAGCAAAAACAGGCATTAAAGCCACGGCTCCACCAAAAAATACAGCAAACAAATCCATGGCGATGGCGCCTATGATGACTTGTTTGCTGAAAACAAAGTGTAATCCGGCCTTGATACGCTGAACGGCTGTTTCTGAACGGTCGAAAGGCGGAACACCTCTGGGCGCAATTTGCAGCACAAAAACCAGGGCCAGGCCACATAATACACTCATGGTGCCAAAAGCGGCTGAAACGCCTCCAAAACCATAAATCAAGCCACCGAGTCCCAGGCCGGTAATACTGGCAACCTCCCAGGTGCTACTGTTCCAACTAATGGCATTTTGCAATTTATCCCGATCTACTATTTGCGGTAAAAAGGCAAAATTGGTTGGGCTAAAAAAACCGCGGGAAATGCCAGTAAAGAAAATGATGCCATAAATGCTGAAGATCAGGGTGGAGCGGGGCATCCGGTCCTGATTTAATGCTACCATCAGCAAAGCAATAGAACACACCAGGAGTACTGAAATGCACCCAACCAGGATATTGCGTCGGTTGCGTTTATCTGCCAGATGCCCGGCCCACAAACTGATCCCAATGGCCGGAATAGCCTCAGTAAGACCAATAAATCCCAACATCAGCGGATCATTAGTGAGTTCATAGACATAATAGCCCACCGATACCGACATAATCTGCACCGTCAGCGTGGTCATCAAACGCATTGCCAAAAACCTTCGGTAGTCCGGTATGTGCAACGCCGCGTATGCCTGAGTATTAGGAAGCATGAAGACAGACAGATTGAATTTTTCCCGGCAAAGGAACAAAAGAACCACTATCAGGTTCCGGCTTTGCCTACTTTTGCCGGAAATTATTAAACACCACAGGCCTCAGGCCGTCCACCATAACCCGTCGGCCGTCGGCCGTCAACCGTCGATCTATGGAAAGAATTTCCGTTTTTGATATATTTAAAATCGGCATTGGGCCGAGTAGCTCTCATACCATGGGCCCCTGGAGGGCAGCACAACGTTTTTTGAAGGAAATCCGACCCGAGGAAGTCCGGCAGGTACAGGTTGAATTATATGGCTCACTGGCGAAGACCGGAAAAGGACACGGCACCGATCTGGCTGTGTTGCTGGGGCTCAATGGAGATGATCCGGTTACCATCCCGGTAGATGATGTGCAACGGAATTTTCAACGCATTCACGATACCAAAACCATTCATCTGGATGGGCGCCATACCATTCCCTTTGATCCCGAAACGGACGTGGTTTTTCTGTACGACCAAACCTTGCCCTATCATGCCAACGGTTTGATTTTCAGGGCATTTTACCACAATGGTGAGGGCGTTTCTCATACCTATTACTCCGTTGGCGGAGGCTTTGTGGTAAAAGAAGGCGAGCAGGATGCCGCTTCCTCCAAACACCTGCCTTTTCCCATTGATCAGGCTGAAGAACTGAAAGTGTATTGTGACAGGGAAGGGAAAAACGTTTCTGAAATTGTGTGGCAAAACGAGCTTAGCTGGAGAAATGCCGATCAGATCCGGAAGGAATTAATGAATATCTGGCTGGTTATGCGCGATTGCATTTATCAGGGCTGCCATACCGATGGAATTCTGCCGGGAGGCCTGGATGTAGTGAGAAGAGCTGCGCCGCTCAGCAGGAAGTTGTTGCACGGCAAACCTTATCACAATGCAGAAGATTGGGTAAGGCAAATCAGCCGGGGCGGCCATACTTTCCAGGATATTTTGAAGTGGGTGAGCTGCTTTGCGCTGGCTGTGAATGAAGAAAACGCGGCTTTTGGCCGGGTGGTCACAGCGCCGACCAATGGAGCGGCAGGGGTTATTCCGGCCGTTTTAATGTACCATGTGTGCTTCAGCGATTCTTTTCTGGAAGAAGACATAGTAAAATTCCTGCTTACTGCCGGAGAGCTGGGCAGTTTGTTTAAAAAAGGTGCTACCATTTCAGCTGCAATGGGCGGTTGTCAGGCAGAAATCGGGGTGTCGTCGGCAATGGCAGCTGGTGCGCTGACTGAATGTTTGGGCGGTAATTACGGTCAGGTGATGATGGCGGCAGAAATTGCTATGGAGCACCACCTGGGTATGACCTGCGACCCCATCGGTGGATTGGTGCAGGTGCCCTGTATTGAGCGCAATACCATGGGCGCCATCAAAGCCATCACAGCGAGTCAGATTGCCCTGGAAGGCGATCCGGGAAAAGCCAAAGTAAGCCTGGATGCGGTTATCAAAACCATGAAGGATACCGCCAACGATATGAACACCAAATACAAGGAAACGGCCGATGGTGGACTAGCGGTGAATATTTCCGTGAACGTAGTTGAGTGTTAATCCGGCAACTTTTCTGAACTTTGCAGCTCCTAAAACCAACATTTTCATTCCATTATGACATTACTCGACGGAAAAGTAGCCCTGATTACCGGCGGCTCACGTGGTATTGGCGAAGCGCTTGTGCGCAAGTTTATAGCAAACGGCGCGAAAGTAGCTTTCACGTATGTATCTCCTTCTTCACAGGCCAGAGCCGAAAAACTGGCTGCCGAGCTTGGCGCCAATGCCAAAGCCTATCAAAGCGATGCCGGCGATTTTGCCCAGGCGGAAACGCTCATCGGCCAGGTGGTAGCTGATTTTGGCAAACTGGATATTGTGATCAATAACGCCGGTATTACCCGGGATACCCTGATGCTGCGTATGACGGAACAACAGTGGGATGAGGTAATTCAAACCAACCTCAAATCTGTGTTCAACCTGACCAAACACGCCCTCAAACCGATGATCCGCACCGGCGGAAGTATCATCAATATGAGTTCTGTGGTGGGTGTATTCGGGCAGCAGGGACAAGCCAACTATGCCGCATCCAAAGCAGGCATCATTGGTTTTTCCAAATCTATTGCCAAAGAATATGGCTCCCGCGGTATTCGGTGCAATGCTGTAGCGCCGGGCTTCATAGCCACAGAAATGACAGATGCACTGGATGAAAAAACGAAAGAAGGATACTTATCTGCCATCCCGCTCAAGCGCCTCGGCTCCGGCGACGATGTAGCCAACACCTGTGTGTTCCTGGCCTCCGATATGGGCGCCTACATCACCGGACAGGTTATTTCTGTTTGTGGCGGGTTGAATATTTAATTTTTTACCACTAAGCCACGGAGGGCACAAAGGGATACTAAGGGAGCGCGCTCTCAGTATCTCTTTGTGCCCTCCGTGGCTTAGTGGTAACCCGCTCCTATATCACCTGCAACTTCGCGAATTTCAATACAATCCTCCGTTCAGGCATATCGTCATTTTTAAAACGGATGGTTGCTACACGGTTGTCTTTTGGGCCTTCTACGCTCACAATTTGCCCTTCCCCGAATTTTTGGTGCAATACACTCACTCCTTCCACCAAAGCTTCCACCGGGGATGCTTCAATAGGTGTATTCACCCTGGCATTTGCTGCCTGCTGCATGGTGCGCAGTCTTGGGTTGGCAAAATTTCCACTTAAACTGGCGCCTGGTCGGGTAGCTTGCTGCGGCTCTCTTGACCCTTGAAAGCTATTGCGCGCAGCGCCAATGCCGCCCACCACATCAAAGTGTTTGATATCTATTTCTTCCAAAAATCTGGAAGGCTCATTGGCCCTGATCTGGCCAAAACGATACCGGTTTTGAGCAAAACAGATGGTTAAATGCTCTTTGGCCCTGGTGATGGCCACATAAAATAAACGCCGTTCTTCATCCAGTCCTTTAGGATCTTCCAGCGACATAAATGAAGGGAACAATTGTTCTTCCATGCCTGTAACAAAAACACTCTTGAACTCAAGTCCCTTGGCTGAGTGCACACTCATCAGGGTAATATAATCCGAGCCTTCTGCCGTATCATCGGCGTCGGTGAGGAGCGTAATAGTTTGCAGGTATGCTGCCAGGGAGGCTTCAAAACCTCCAGCCAGTGCCGGATCATTGTTGATGGCATTGGCGTTTTGGGTATCTGCAAACTCCGAAATGGCATCCAAAACGGCGTTTACGTTTTCCAGTCGACCAATACCTTCCGGACTGGTGTCGCCCTTGAGTAATTCGTGCAATCCTGATTTACGCAATATCTCGGCAGCCAGCTTGAATGCCGATTCTGAGGCGGCTCGTTTTTGCCAGTCCTCCACCATGTTGCGGAATCCGGCCAGCGATTTTTTAGCCCGGTCAGTTATATCCAGGGCGGGGTGCAACATGGCTTCCCACATGGTACTGTTAGTAGCTCCGGCCAGGGAACTGATTTTATCGATGGTTGCATCGCTGATGCCGCGTGTGGGGTAGTTGATGATTCGGCGCAGGGCTTCTTCGTCTCTGGGATTTACCGCCAACCTGAGGTAAGCAATCAGGTCTTTTACCTCTTTACGCTGGTAGAACGACATGCCGCCAAAAACACGGTATTGCAGGTTGATTTTGCGTAAATGTTCCTCAAATTTCCGGCTTTGCGCGTTTGTTCGGTACAAAACGGCAATTTCTGAATTGGGAAGGTGGTACCGGTGTTTTTGTTCCAGAATCAGGTCGGCCACCCGCTTGGCCTCCTCATCGTCGGTTACGCATTTCAGTAGTTTGATCTTATTACGTTCTTCTCGACTTGTCCAGATGGTTTTAGGTAGTTGCCTGCGGTTATAGGAGATTACCTCATTGGCAGCCTCCACGATATGGTGCGTACTTCGGTAGTTTTGTTCCAGTTTAAAGGTTTTCAGGGTAGGGTAGTCCTTCTCAAAATCCAGGATGTTGTCGATGGTAGCTCCCCGGAACGCATAGATACTCTGCGCATCATCGCCCACTATGAAAACGTTTTCCTGGCTACCCTCATATTTTACCAACTGACGAATTATTGCATATTGTAAAAAGTTGGTATCCTGAAACTCGTCTACATGCACAAACCTGAACCGACGCCGATATTTATCCACTACATTATCCGGGTTTTGCTGAAACAAACGGTAAAGTTGGTAGAGCAGGTCGTCAAAATCCATGGCGCCGGAACGCTGGCAACGGGCAACATATTTTTCATAAATATCCACCACGTAAGGCTTCCTGGCAGCCCTGTCTTGTTGCATCATATCGGCATTTTGCCGGTAAAGCGGGGGTGTAATCAGGTTGCTTTTACACAAAGAAATTCTTGACCGTACTGCAGAAGGGTTATACACAGTTGGGTCCAGGTTCATTTCTTTGATGATAGCCTTTATGACGCTTAAGGTATCGTCGGAATCATAAATGGTAAAAGAGGATGGGTAACCGATTTTTTCAGCCTCATAGCGCAATATCCGCGCAAAAATGGAGTGAAAAGTGCCTGCCCACACCTGTTGTGCGGATGATCCTACCACCTTTTCAATCCGGTCTTTCATTTCCCGGGCGCTTTTGTTGGTAAAGGTGAGCGCCAGAATTTCGCGTGCCGGCACATGATGTTCAAGCAAATGTGCAATCCGGTAGGTCAAAACACGGGTTTTACCTGATCCCGGACCGGCAATGACCAGTACCGGACCTTCTATATTGGTTACAGCAGCACGTTGAACGGGGTTAAGCTCGTCGAGATAAGACATATTGGCTGGTAGCTTGCGCTTTGAGAATCCTGTTTTTGGGTTAATCCTGCACAAAGGTAGGAAAGATGGTAAGGCGCGAAGCCTTTACTATAAATAAAATGTTTTGAAAGAGATAGGCTTTCTTGCCTTACTTTCGCCTCTCTCAATTTGATTTGCATGAAAATAGGCCTCTTTTTCGGCTCCTTCAACCCCATCCATATCGGGCATCTTATCATAGCCAATTATATGGCCACACAAACAGATCTCGACCGGGTTTGGATGGTGGTGAGTCCTCAAAATCCGCTTAAACCCAAAAAGACACTGGCCAGGGATCACGACAGGCTCCATCTGGTCCATCTGGGCATTGGTGACAATCCCAAACTCAAAGCATCAGATGTTGAGTTTCAATTGCCGAAACCGTCTTACACCATTGACACCCTGAGTTTTCTGAACGAAAAATATCCGGAACATCAGTTTGTGCTCATCATGGGCGGCGATAACCTGGGGTCGCTGCACCTGTGGAAAAACTATGAGCAAATTCTGGCCGGTTATGATATTTATGTCTATAAACGACCCGGGTACGAACTCGGCGAGCTGGCGCAACATCCCAGGGTTCGGGTATTTGAGCCGCCGCCACTGGATATTTCGGCTACCTATATCCGGGAATGTTTACAAACGGGAAAGTCTGTAAGGTATCTTGTTCCGGAGGCTGTGTGGGATTACCTGGAAACAGGCAAATTGTATCGGCAATAAGTCTAACAGCACAAAGGCAACCACCACGCCTGTTTCTGCGCCAATCCCACAACTTAACCATTGCATCGCCTGATTGATATGCGTTTATTCTCCGCTTTTTTACTGATTACTTTTTGTAGCACCGGTCTCGCCGGTCAAATTGATACCATATTTCCACCACTAACCATTGGGGAGTGGCGGCAACATCTTCCCTGGCAGCGAGCCAGGTATATCACCCAAAGCCAGGATTATGTTTACTTTTCCACTGAATGGGCTTTGGTAGAGCTGGATAAATCCGATCGGTCAACAAGGTTTGTTACCAAAGTAGAAGGTCTCAGCGATGTTGGCATCAGTCTGGTACGCTACAATACCGCATCACAATTGGTGGTGATTACCTACACCAACAGTAACATCGACCTGTTTAACCCTGGAGATGAATCTGTAATAAACCTGCCCATCATTCAGAAAAATCCCAATATTGTAGGTGACAAGCAAATCTACAATGTGTTTTTTGACGGGAAACAGGCTTTTTTTGCCTGTGGTTTTGGGGTGTTGAAGTTTGATCTTCAGCAAGCGGAAGCTGAATACACAGTGTTTACCAATATCCCTGTACGATCATTCGCCAGATATAATGGTTATCTCTGGGCAGGAACCGAAGACGGCTTGTTCCGCCTTCCTGAAAACGACGTTAACCCGGCTGATTTTAGTCGTTGGGAAGAAATGACTGAATCCTCCGGCTTTATTTCAAGCGCGTCCTACAATGAAATGTGCATCTGGAATGGCCAATTGTGGCTGGGAGTTGATAAAAAACTCCTGCGCTACGATGGCGCTAATGTGGTGGAAGTGGGAAACCATCCGTTACGTTCAGTCAAATATCTGAGTGCTGAGGGCGCCGGTATGTTGGCTGGCTGGGGTGATCCGAGTAATTTTGGTTTGGGTGTAATTGAATATTTTGAAACAACAGACTTCAAATATGAAATTCAGGGGAGCTGCAGCGCTGAATTGCCCCTGTTTGGTATTGAAGACGGCAATAAAAAGTTTTGGCTGGCTGATTTAACAGATAAGTTCAGGTATCTTGACCTCAATGCAGGTACCTGCGATCAATTCAAATTTGCTTCACCATATGCGCACAGGAGCTCTGAAATTGCTTTTTCCGCTAACGGAACCACCTACGTAGCAACACCTGGTCCGGCGCCCAACCTGGGTGTGGTAGGATACCGGGATGGGGTTTATCGTTTTAAGGATGGAGTATGGGATGATTGGTCTGAAAGAACCGTTCCGGAAATCGTGGATGCAGAAGAATCATACAAGGATTTATGGAAAGTAGCAGTTCGTCCTTCGGATAACCATGTGTTTACAGGAAGCTGGCTTGGAGGGTTGCTGGAATTTGATGCAGAGGATAATTATGTACAGAGATACAGTAAAAACAATTCTATCCTGCAAAATGCCGGTAATTCCGGTGAAAACCGCACAGCAATAGGCGGGCTCGCTTTTGACCAGGATGAAAACCTCTGGATCAGTAACTATGGCGCTAATTCGCCCATCGCAGTATTGAAGCCAGACGGTACCCTGCTCAATTTTACCGGAGCTCCTGCCAATAATCTGTTGCAGGTGGCGATAGACCAAAATGGGTATAAATGGTTCGTTATCGCCTTTAGTTCTGGTATTTTGGTATATGATTCAGGTGCTGATCTGGAAAGTGAATCAGACGACAGGTACCGTGTAATTACTACTGCCAACAGCGTTTTGCCCACCAATTTCATCAATTGTATTTCAGTAGACCTCGACGGCGATGTTTGGGTAGGCACCCAGCAAGGCGCTGTGAGTTTTGAATGTGGCGCCAATGTGTTTGATGAAGGTTGCAAGGGGCGACGCCGGATTGTAAATGTGGATGGATTCAACGGCTACCTGTTGGAAACGGAAGATGTAAAATCCATTGCCATAGATGGCGCCAACCAAAAATGGTTCGGCACCACCAATGGCGTTTTTGTACAGTCGCCGGATGCGCTTACCCAGATTGCACGATATACCAATACCAATAGCCCGCTGTTTGATAATGCTATTACTGATATCGCCGTGAATCCTGTCACCGGCGAGGCCTGGATTGGTACTGAGAAAGGACTGGTTTCCTTGCGCACAGGCGCCACTGAAGGGGGCAAAATAAATCGTCCGGGCGCTTATGCATACCCCAACCCTGTACAACCAGGGTACGACGGCCCGATTGCTATTTATGGATTGGCCAGAGATGCGAATATCAAAGTAACAGATACTGCTGGTCATCTGGTATATGAAGGGAAAGCCCTGGGTGGTCAGGCTGTTTGGAATGGTAAGGACTATCTCGGGCGCCGTGTTGCTTCGGGTGTATATATGATTTATGCAACCAGCCAGGCCTCCTTTGATGAGCCGGATGCGATCGTTACCAAACTTGTCTTCCTCCACTAGGCAAGGCACGAAGCTGACGAAAGGCACGAAGGGGAAACACGAAGGCGCAAAGGCACGAAGGCGCAAAGATATTAGTTAAACTGAGAGTCTCACTCAAAGTGAGACTCTCAGTTTAAGCACCTCTGCGTCTCTCCGCCTCTGCGGTAAAGCTAAAAAAGCGACTTATGAAACAGCTCCCCTTGTTATAATTTATTGAGGATGTGCAGGGCTTGTTTTCGGTAGGTTACCCCGTCTGGCGCATTTACATAGCGTTGGAGGGTGGTTTTGGCCTTATCTGTTTCCTGATTGCCCGCATATGCGAGTCCGAGGTAGTATAAACTAACGGTTTGGTAATCGTTTTGGCTAATGGAAACGGGTTCCAGTGCATTTATGGCTTGTGCATATTGCTGGATATGAACCAGTGATACACCCCAGTAAAAACGATAATCCACAATATCCGGATAAGCTGACGCTACTTGCTCAAGTGCCGTGGCCGCTGCCGGATAGTTTTGCTGATCGTACAGTTTAAAGGCTTGTATTACTTCAGGAGGAACAGCCTGGGCGTCTTGTCCCAGACTTTTGAAAGCCATTTTATTGGGAAATGGCGCTGTTTGACTCGCAATCAGATCGGCCCTTGAATCGGTTGGAAAATAGAGCCAGGCAATTACGAGCACTACAACCACAGCTGCAGCAGCATACATGTACCTGGACCACATTTGTCGTTTGATGGCGGGACCTGCTCCTGAACCGGCGGGTGGAATAGTGGCTTTTGCCCAATCCTGATTTTCAATGCCGGAAAGCAAAGATTGATCCTGGACTGCACGGGCAATTTGTTGCCTGAAGCGCATTTCTGCAGCCAGGTTCTGGTCAGACTGAAGCAGGGATGTTAACTCGGCTGCTTCAGCCTCTGTAAGCGAATGGGCAAAATATGCCTCAAGAAGGTGTTCTGATCGGTTTTCCATTTTTTAGTCATCGTTGATGCCAAAAGTGGCGAAATGGATTTGTTCATTGGAGTAAGGTTTGAAAGGTCTATTTAAATAATTATTGTTTTCTTAGTTTGTCTAAAAAACGTTTACGTAGTTGGCGTACTACTTCCGGACTGGAATACCCCAAAACGTCGGCAATTTCCTGACTGTTGAGTCCATCACGATAAGTAAGGATCAGCAAACTTCGTCCAGGTTCTCCCAGGGCATCTACCCTTGCCCACAGTTGAGCCTCCGATTCCTGAATCATCAGGGCTTCTTCAGCGCCTGCGTCCGTTTCCCTTATGTATGGAAACGCATCATCGCCAGGCAATCCGATCCTACCTTGTTTCCGGCGAAAGGCTTGCAAAAGGTTTTTTCCAATACCAAACAAATAGGTACACAAGGTTCCAACCAGCTCTGTTAGCCGACCCGATTCCAGGTTGAGTACCATAATCATTACGGCGTTTTGAAAAATATCGGCAAGGTCATGTACGCCGGTGCGCGTAGCATCCTTCCCCCAGCCGATAAACTTGGGGCGACAGTTTTGGTATAAACCCGATACCGATTGGTTTGGGTTTTTCCGAAAGGCTTCTAATTCGTTTTGGTTACCATTCATACGCTCGGATAAAGGTAGAGCGGCGCATTTACAGGTTAATGCCCGGCATGCGTGATATGTGAACAGCTGGTCAATATTTATTTTTGACCGGCCAGAAAACTTAAAAAGCTTAGGCTCCGATCTTTAAGCCTTTTTCCAGTTTGCCCCAGTTAAAAGCCGGCCCGATATCCCACTTGCCGGTTGGGCGGAAATTGACATGAGAACAGATGCCTTTAAATGCTTCGGCTTCTGCCGTGGAGGCAAACGGATCAAAACGTTTGGCTACAGGTAAAAAGGTGCGTGGAATCTTGTATCGCGCGGTGAGAAAACGCAGCAGCTGAACCAGTGCAACATACTGCGCATTGGTGAAGGTGGCGTAGTATTGTTCGCCACGGTATGGACTGGGCAGTTTTTGGAAAAAGGTAGTTTCCTTGTCGGTGCAATACACATCATCTGTGCTGTACACAGTATGAAGCAACCCTCCGGTTTTTTTGCGCAAAAAGCCAATGTTGGAAATTTCAATGCCTATGCTGCGCTGACTCATGGCTGTATTTCCGCCAATTGCGCCGGCGCCCAGGTGGTAGGACCAGTATTTGGAGGCCCAAAGGTTGTAAATATGTCCTGAACGAGCTATTACAAAAGGCACTGAAACCTCCACACTTTTGCGGGAAAGTTGGGCAATATCCCCCTTCAAATAGCCTGCAGTAAAATGCAACACAATGCGCTCTTTCGGGAATTCCTCTTCATAGTAATAGGATTTGTCCGGAACTTGTTTGATGCAATCCACCAGCGCGATTTGACCACCTGCCTTGTCCTGTATTTTGGCAAATTCATCCGTCAGGATAAACTTGGTCCCACTGGAATCAATGCCAGATTGGCGAAAGGTGGTCTCATGTTGAGGAATACTGGTTGCTTTCATATTTTGAAGGGAAATAAGTTTTAGGGAAAGTCGCTAAAGGTACACAAAGGCGCGAAGACACAAAGGCGCAAAGAATTAAGTTGATTAGAAGACGGTGCCTCAAAAGTAATTTTTACCTCAGAAGAATTGAAAATCAATCATTTAACCTCTACTCCTATGCGGTAAAAGAGATAGCCTCTTCGTGCCTTCGTGCCTTCGTGCCTACGTGTCTTCGTGCCTTCGCGTTTCACCTTGTGCCTTTAGAATCGGGCGACGAACCCACCGAGGAAGTTGGTGCCAATTGTAGGATACCTGTACCAGCGTTCGCGCCGATTATTCAACAGGTTATTTATATCAAGGAACACACCAATGTTCTTGGTAAAATAATAGGAACCACCGAAACTCAAATCCACCAATGTTTTGCTTTTTACCAATTCGTTCTGCTCATTCAGAAACGCAATGCGGTCAGCCATATGAAGAGAGGCCTTTACGTTGGCCTTTCCTTCAGCCAGGGTATAAACAGCGCCAAAATTGCCCTCAATTTCTGGCAAACCCCATACAGCCAGTTCATCAAGGGATGTTCCCGTTGTTTCATTGTCGAAAACACTTTGGCTGTATGTACCGGTGATGCTCAGGTTCTTAATCGGGTTGAGCTTGATGGTACCCTGAAAGTTGAACATTTTCACAGTGTCATACAAAACACGGAATCTGGTGATGCCATCCTGGTCAAAGGAGGTCTGATGCAGCGCCAAATCAGACGCTTTGGAATAACCTACCTGACCATTGTATTCCAGCCAGCCGAAATTGCCCTTCAAACCACCATAGTAGTTGTCCCAACGGGTGTTTCTAAGTTCACTGCCACGAATCTGAATGAAGGGGTTATAGGTAGAAAGGCTGCGGTATGAGTTCTTGCGCAAATCACCATTCGCACCTACAAACGCCTGAATACCATCACCCCAAACGCGCAGGGTCAGTTCTGCATCCGGGAAGATGCTGAATACATCACGGTTGTTCACGAAATTACCACCAATCTTGAGCTGCAACATGTCGAAATGAAGCGTAAAAGACGGCTGGAGGTATATGTTATTCAGCTTCTGAGATAATGTATCTTCAAAAGAAGTCAGATCCGGACGAATGTTCACCCGAAGAGCATGTTTCTCGTTGAACCATTTGGTGGCCGACAACCCAAGTTCAAAATGGTTTTCCTTGTTGGAATAAAAGTCTGTCAGCAAGTAAAACTTCGGTGCAACCGAGAAATTCAAATCGGCATCATTCCGGGCACTATTGTACAATCGGGCGCCCAGATCAAGAATTTTGTAATCCTGCCGGGTCCTGCCAGGGGAAAACTCCAGTGAATCATCATCATATCCATAAAAATGTACCCGGTCGTAGGTATAACCAACGTCTACCTGGGTTGCCAGGTTGTTGGGCAGGAAAATATTGCCGCTGAGTAAACCTGCTGTTTTTTGGAACATTTGATTTTCCACAGCCTTATCAGCGCTCAAACGGTGATGGCGCAACCAAATCTTGCCATCAAATTTATCCTTAGCCTTAAAATAATAACCGCCTTCACCCCAAATTGTGTTGGGAACACCTGCACCGAGCTTCACGAAACCATCATAATCAGCCTCTTTTGGTGCAGCCTTTACCCCTAGCGGACGCAATTTAGGTGGATCGTATTTGATGTTCGACGGGTGCGGAGGTACTGTGTAGTTCTGCAACTTTGTTGTAGTATCCAATGTCGGCAGGGTAGGCGGCACAGATAATTTGTTTGCCTCCAGCAACTGAGCATCAAATGATTTTACAACCGTCACGTTATCGCCCTCCAGATCTTTCTGGGCATTGGCCGCCAGCGAAAATGTCAGCATTGCAGCAGCCAGAATCAAATATTTATGTTGGAATTGCATTGTTCAAAATTGATGTTTGTGTTATTTAAGTTTGACCGCTTCGCGGTCATCAAACCCTTCAAACCCATTAATTCCCTCCCTCATCCATATCCAGCAACGTCTTACCACTCTTCTCTGAGGAATTGTTCATTATAGGACGATTGCTGCTCAATCGCTCGTATTTCTTCCGTGCTGTTTCTTTGATGCTTGGATCATCGCCGTTGTAGTTCTCCAGGATGGACTCCAGGGCAGCCTGAGCGGAAATTTTATCACCCTGATCAGCATATACATCAGAAAGCAAAATCAGGTTACGTGCAATCCAGTCGTCATAGCCTGCGCTGGCTTTATTGGCTTCTGTAATCATCTCCTCTGCATCGGCATACTTGCGCTGCTTGTACTGGATTTGGGCCAGATAGTGATAGGATTCAGCCATCAATTCAGAGGTGCTGTTTTCTGTCACTGATTGTAACGCCGGATATGCACGGGTGTATTCTCCCTTGTCGTATGCCATTTTACCGGAGTAAAAATTGGCAATGGCCAGTTGCTCCTGATTGGCAAGTTTGCTTTTGTTGATCTTGTTGGCATATTCAGCCACTGCAACAGAGTTGTTGGTGCGGTAAGCAGCCTGTAATGCCACCAATTGTGCATCAAAGCGGGAGTTTTCAGTCAGTGCAGCATCTTCCCATTTCCGCGCATATTCAAAGGCCTGGCCATAGTCCTTTGTTGTATTTAGGGCAATCAAGGCAGCCTTTTCTGCTGCTTTAGGGTAGTATTTGCTGTTGCCTTTGCCAACTACGGAAGCATAGTCTTTCTGTGCTTTTTCAAACTGCTTTTGCGAAGCGTAGCTTTCCGCACGCAGGTAATACGCCGCAAGAATATTGCTTCCTGTTGGGTATTTGGCCAGGTAGTTGGTCAACAACTCAATAGCGCGATCATAGCGTCCCTGATTATACTGATATTCAGCAGATTCGAAAGCTGTAGCTTCTCCGCTATTGGTCTGCCCAGGCTTCATACCTCCGCAATTGGGCACAGTTTCCACAAAACGGTTGTACCCTTCCGGATCACCCAAGTCTTTTACATAAATCTCTCTGAGCGCATCCAGTGCCTGTTTGCACTCTTCCGGCTCCGGATTGCCGGCAAATACCTGCTTGTAGTAATCTATGGCCACTCTGCTGCTGCCCTGGTTGACCGAAATCAGACCCAGTTTCAGCAAAGCCGCATTTACCAGATTGCTCTTTCCACGGAAATCTGACACTATGCGCTTAAACGGCGGAATGGCTTTGTCATATCGTTCCATCTCGAAGTAAGTATCACCCAGTTGGAACAATGCCTCATCGGTATAACGACTGTTGGGGTAATCTTCTACCAGACTTTCCAGCGCAATGGCTTTATCCTGGTTGTCCCCTTGAAGGCCGCGAATAATGGCTTTTTGGAACAAAGCATACTCAAAACCTTCATATTTCTTTTTCACCGCCTCATCGTACATAGCCAGGGCATCTGAGTATTGCTTATTTTTGAAATAGCAGTCACCCGAACGCAATACCGCATCACCAAGAATAGCAGAGCGGATTTGCTCATTTTTAGAATTGCTTTTTTTGAAGCCATCCACAGCCGCCCGGAAATTAGTCAGGGCTGACTTGTAATCCTTCAGTTTCAGGTGGTTATAGCCCTGAATGTAGTTGCACATGTGCAGACTGCTTTCTTCCGGCAGCTCAGCCGCATATGGCTTGGCTGCGTTAAAAAAGCTGCTCATATGGGTTTTGCTCACCGCATATTCTCCGGCTTCGTGCGAAATAGAACCCAGCCAAAACGTACAGAGAGTGGCTGTCTTTTTGTTGATCGGAAATTCAAGCGATTTGTTGAAATACCGGCGGGCTTCCTCTTTCTGGTTGTTTTGGTAAAGTTGTAAACCACGCAGATAGGTTACTTGTTGGTAGGTAGCATCCAAACGGGCTGTGCGGTTTTTTACGTTTTCCAGACTTGACACTGCGCGGTCATAATCGCGGGTATTGAGGAAAATCTCACTCATCAAAGCCTGTCCGTCCTCATAATACTTGGAATTTGGATTGATACGTTGCAGGGCTTCGATCGCATCACGGTCATACTTCAACTCATAGCTCAGTTTGGCGTAATTGATTAAAGCATCCTCTTTTACCGCCTTGTCATAATTCATACTAGCTGCCTGACCAAAGGCATTTCTTGCGTTGAATTTACTGTTTTTGTCCTTCACACGAAGATAACAGTCGCCAAGATGATACAGACCATTCTGGCCTAACACGCTGTCCTGTTTGGTCAGTTCCTCGAAATTCTGGATGGCTTGCTTGTATTGACCATTCTGATACTGCGCATAACCAAGCTGGTAATAATCTGCGGGACGAAGCGCCACGCCATTTTTAGCGGCAAACTCCAGGTAAGGCAGGGCATTTTTGAAGTCACCCTTTTCATAATATGCCTGACCAACCAGTTGGTTGATTTCTGCGCGGTTTTTTACATTATTATCCTTGGCTTTAGGGCCGCCATAGGAAATAACCTTGTCGTAGTTCTTTTGTGCAGCATAAATCTGGGTGAGGTAATACGGCACAACAGTTTTGTACTTGTCCGACTGCTCTGCGCGGGTGAAGGATTTGGCGGCATCTTCGTATTTGCCTTCAAAAAAGGAGCAACATCCGTAATAATAGTTGGCCTGTTCGTAAAACTGGCTGCGGGTGTTGTCTTTCAAAGGCATAAATGCCGTTTTGGCCAATCCGAATTTCTTGGTCACAAAGTAGGCATATCCCGTTTTGAATCGTATTTCATCCCGGGTTGGACCGGAGCCTTCAGGCGCCAGATCATAATAGGTCAGCGCTTTATCGTATTCCTTGCGGTTGAAATAATAATCGCCTATTTCCAGAGCAGCCTGACTGGCCACCGGCGAAGGAGAGTTCTCGCGAAGGAAGTCAAGCACCAGCTTTTCAGCTTCCGGTTGACCGAGCCGAACCGCACATTTAGCGTGATACAGCTCAGCGTCTGTTTTTACAGCCTTCCAGTCTGGTTCGTTAACCGGACGGAGTAGGTCCATGGCATTGCGAAATTCTTTTTGGGCAACGCCATAGAGGCTTTGGTTGAAAAAGTCCACCCCGCGCTTGTAAGCAAGGTTGGCTTCAGTAAATACTGCCGATTCCTGCGCAGAAAGCACATAGGCAGAGAGCAGAAGAAGGAGAGCAGAAATGCTTTTCCGAAGGAACATGATGGAAAGGTGTGGTTTTGGATTTGTTTTATGCTGTATTTGGATGGTCGGGCAATTCATTTCGCTTTGGTGCTCTGAATGTCTTTTCCCTTTTCAGGTACATACTATCACCTAACGAAGCGTCCGAATTTTACCAGACTGTGGAATGGATTTTTTGGGAAATTTTAACGTCTTGACAGGCAACCCGTGAGGGACTGCGACAACGCTAAAACGTTGAAATACACGGCGAAAATATAGATTGGCCAAAAATACCATAAAAAAGAGTTACCAAGCCGAACAGATTTAGGCTGCTTACCCAAAAACTACCAGCCAAAAAATGTGTTTATTTGCCCTTAGTTCCATCGGTTTCACCACCGTTACATTCTTGCTCAACATGAAAATCGAACAAATTTACACCGGATGCCTGGCTCAGGGAGCTTATTATATCGAATCTGCCGGCGAAGCCGTAGTGATTGACCCGCTCCGGGAAGTGGAGCCTTATTTGCATAAAGCAGAAAAAGCCGGTGCAACCATCAAATACGTACTGGAAACCCATTTTCATGCTGATTTTGTGAGCGGACACCTCGATTTGTCACAAAAAACAGGCGCTCCTATTGTGTACGGCCCTAATGCCAATCCGGGTTTTGCCGCTCATATCGCAGCAGATGGTGAAATCCTGCAGGTGGGTAATGTGAGCATTAAAGTATTACACACCCCCGGACATACCATGGAAAGCACCTGCTACCTGTTGCGCGATGAGCAGGGCAAAGATGTGGCGCTTTTCAGCGGTGATACGCTTTTTATAGGAGATGTTGGTCGTCCGGATCTGGCTCAAAAAGCTGCGAGCATGACACAGGAACAGCTGGCTGAAACGCTTTTTGATTCCCTCAGAAACAAAATAATGCCTTTGTCTGATGATATTGTAGTGTATCCTGCACACGGTGCGGGTTCTGCCTGTGGCAAAAACATGAGTAAGGAAACTTCAGACTCCCTGGGGCATCAAAAACAGGTTAACTATGCCTTGCGTGCAGATATGACCAGGGCGGAATTTGTGAAAGAAGTGACTGACGGACTGATGCCACCGCCGGCATATTTCCCGCTTAACGTAGCCATGAACAAAAATGGGTACGATTCCATCGATGAGGTGATGCAACGTGGCGCTCGTCCACTTTCGCCCAGAGCTTTTGAAGCTGCCGCCAACGAAACCTCTGCTCTCTTGCTGGATACACGCGCCCCTCAAACCTTCGCCAAAGGATTTATCCCAAATAGCATAAATATCGGTATTGATGGCAGCTTTGCCCCTTGGGTAGGCGCCATGATTCCGGATGTAAAACAACAAATCCTGTTGATAACCGACCCCGGTCGAGAAGAAGAAACCGTCATGCGCCTGGCCCGTGTGGGTTATGATTATTGTCTGGGCTATCTGGAAGGAGGTTTTGAGGCCTGGAAAGCTGATGGCCGTGAAACAGATCAGATCGAAACGATTGACGTGGAAACCTTTGCTAAACGTATGCAGAACGGCGAAGCATCGCATATTCTGGATGTTAGAAAACCTGGCGAATACGAAGCTGAGCATTTGCCGGAGGCAGCCTCAGCGCCGCTGGATTTCCTCAACGAAAGCATGGTACAGATTGACCGAAACCAAACCTACCATGTTCACTGTGCCGGCGGATACCGTTCCATGATTTTCATTTCTGCCCTGCGTGCCCGTGGATACGATAACCTGATAGACGTAGCAGGTGGTTTTGGGGCCATGAAAAAGAGCGGGTTGTTTCAAACTACGGAGTTCGTTTGCGCCAGCAAATCTGCCCTTTAGAGCCCGGTGTCGGTTTTTTCCCGTCCGGGCAGCATATTGCCCGGCTGAGTTAGGTTTAGTTGATGCACAGGGTAACCTGCCTGTTTATTTGCACTGTTTCTTTTACACAGTTCACTTAAACAGGTCTATACCATGCGTCTTATCCAAAAATCTCTCCCGCTTCTTCTCCTGGTTTTCATGGGCTTTGCCGCCTGCGACGACAACTCCTCCTCAGGCAATAATGGCTCAGGCGCCACGCCTGCCTCAGGTACCTGGAAAGTCTCATACTTTTTTGACAAACAGGACGAAACAAGCAATTACACCAATTATACCTTCGAATTTGGCGCTAGTGGAAGTCTTAGTGCTACCAACGGCAGTCAAACCTGGAGTGGAACCTGGGCGACAGGTTTTGATGATAGTGCCAATAAGTTCCTCATTGATTTCAATGGTTCAATTCCAAGCGCGCTGGAAGAACTGGAAGAAGATTGGCGCATCATTCAGATGGATGCCAATTTAATGCATTTTGAACATACCAGTGGTGGTAACGGAGATACAGATGTGCTAAAATTTAGCAAATAACCCAAAATTATCGTTGTCTCTTGCAGCGATCACTGCAATAGCGCACCTCATCCCAAACCTTCTCCCATTTCTTTCGCCATTGAAAAGGCCTTCCGCAAACCACACAAATTTTTTGCGGAAGGTCTGTTTTTTTTACCGTTTTAGTCCCCTTTTTCATGCTGCCGATGGATCAATCAAGTGTTGGAAATTGGTGATGGGTTGGTCCTTCCGGTCTTTTCTAAAGGTGTGCTGCTGCAATATTCTGGCACTTTCCTGCAGCACACCCGGATGATCACGCATTGCCCAAAGGATGCCTCCGGCTTTTTTGAGGTTCTCTCCCAGATTTACTATTGGAACAGGATAATTTACGCCCAATTCGAATTGGTAGAAGCTAGCCTCCAGTGCCGTTAGTTTCCAGGGCTCATGCACAAACGGGGTGGGGAGTTTGCTTAATTCCGGCACCCATTTCCGAATAAAAAGGGCTTCAGGGTCTAGCTCCAAACTGTTTTTCACCGGATTGTATATCCGAACAGTATTGATGCCTGTCACACCTGCCTGCATCTGGCACTGTGGGAAATGGATGCCCGGATCGTAATCCAGGAACTGCCTGGCCAGAAAACCCGCACCTGCCTGCCAGGGTTGCCAGAGCGCGTGAGTCAGAAAAGACAACAACATAGCGCGCATTCGGAAATTCAGATAACCGGTTTCCCGCAAACATCTAATACAGGCATCTACCAGCGGGAATCCCGTTTGTCCTGATTCCCAGGCAGATATGCGCTCCGGTAAAAGGGGTTGATCTAACATCCCAAAGCCCCGGTTTATGTGCTCAAATTCCATCCTGCACTCGCTTTCAAACTTCTGAACAAAATGGCAGTGCCAGTGCATGCGCGATACAAATGCCTGCATGGGTTGTTCCAGAACAGGCCCCCGCTTTTTGGCTTTTTCTACCGCCTGTATGACTTGTCTGACACTTAAATTGCCCCAGGCCAGGTAAGGAGAAAGTCGGCTACATGATTCTCTGCTTTCTTCAGGAAGGGAAATATGCCGGGAATACTTGGTGTAACGGCGCTGTACAAAGTCAGCCAGGGTTTCAATGGCCTTTGATTCGCCGCCACGTTGAAATGAATCAAGGCTTATTTTGAGTTGCAACAATAATGCTGCCGGTATTTCCAAGCCGGCAGGTTTTTCCCAATGAACTGTTTTCAATTGCCGGAGCTCAGGATATACAATCGGGGCGTACATCACCTCATTCCAGGCTTTATCCCAGCCATTTCGGTGTGATAATCCCCGTTGAACTGCATTGGTTTGACTTTCCAGCCAATGGATTTTAGCTGATTGGCAATATTGTTTTACACGCTTGTCCCGGTCAAAAGTGATACGTGTGCCGGTTTCTTCGTGACTGTACAGGTTTTGGATAGCATAAGATTGCCCAATGGTTTGAAGGGCTTGTACCACATCACCGTAAACCACGTGGATGACCATTTGTGGGTAACGTTCCTGCAAGTCAGTAATGGATTGCCACACGAATCTGGCATGCCGTATATCGGCATCGTAGGCGGTCCAGACCTCCGGTTCGTACACATACATGCATAACAAGGGCAGTCCACTTTCAATGGCCTGTTGCAGCGGTGCGTGATCGTAAACCCTTAGATCGCGCTTGAACCACAATACATTGATTTTCATGGCATATGCGACATACGGTTACTTCCTTCTTTATTACAGGATGATATCCGGGAGTTTATCCGGTTTGGCATAACTCAACCTGGCCAAACGCTTGGTCTGATGATAACTGTCTAATCCACTGCAGGTGAGTGTGCCTGCTTTTTCCAGGTCCAGAAAACCATCGGGTTGCTGCACATTTTCCGGAATCCAGACATCCTGAATCTGACCAATAATCAGGATGGTATTGTTGATACTGAGCTGGATTTTTTCCCGGAATAAAACGCTGAATTGCAACAGACTTTCCTCCACGAATGGCGCCTGAAAGCCATTTTTGTAGGCGGGTGTTAAACCGGTTGCTTCAAACTCCGAAATCTCCGCCGGATATCGCGCAGAAGTTTGATGGGCTTGCTGATATATAGACTCATTCAGGTGATTAATGGTGTAACATCCGCTTGCCTCGAGATTAGATAACGTATGGCGTTCCACCGAATCAGGTCGGAAAATAAGTCCGCACAATGGTGGATTGGCGCCCAAATGAAAAAGAGAATTGAAAATAGCCAGATTGGTGGCGCCGGCATCATTGGCGGTACCCACCAGCACAACGCTCTTGAATCCACCCAGGCTGTTAATGAATGCAGCCCGGTAACGCTGTTCCATGGCGCTTATTTGCTCGCTGGATATGTGTTGCATGTATGAAACAGGGGGAAAGGTTACATTAGTCTCAAGGTGGACATGCCGCCATCAACGTGAAATATTTGACCGGTAATCCAGTTGGAGCGATCGCTTAACAGAAACTGAACGGCCTCCGCAATGTCCTCCGGTTGGCCTATTCGACGCATTGGATGACGTTTCTGACTGGCTTCCAGTTTTTCCGGATTGTTGATCAGCTTATCGGCCAGAGGAGTAGCGGTAAGCGAAGGAGCCACTACATTAACCCGAATAGCAGGCGCCAGCTCAGCTGCCAAGGCTTTGGCAAGACCTTCCACAGCTCCTTTAGCCATGCTAATAGAACTGTGAAAACTCATTCCCTGTGCTACGGCCACGGTACTCAGCAACACAATAGATGCAGGTGAAGCCGCTGTTTTCAGGTTGGATAAATACTGTTGAATGCTAATCACCGCACCCAGCGCATTTAGTTGATAATCAGTAAGAAAATCCTGTTCAGAAATGCGGGCAAATGGTTTTAGATTGATCGTTCCGGGGAAATATACCAAACCATCTATGGGGCCTTCGAGAGGCGGCAGGTGCTCTTTTTGATAGGAATCTACCTGAATCCACTGGTTAAATGAATCATTTGTTTGTTCGTGCGTGGATATGCCAATAACGACATGACCATGTTGTTGCAACATGCTGGCTGTCGCTCCGGCAATAGCGCTGGAGGCGCCAAGCAGTAGGTAAGTTTTTTGCATGAAATTTAGTATCAATAAATCCTGGCTAATAACCCGGAATCTGTGCTCTGGTTCATTTGCAGGCAAGCTTTCCAGAAGTTAAAAATAGATCGGAGAAAAAAATAACGCAAAATGTTTTGAAATAAAAAACAACTTGTTTTAAATTTGTCCTGAAAAACAAATGACAGCCTGAATAGATTTTGGTAAACAATTGAATATCATTGATTTCGCTCAAAATCAACAAAGTCTCCCTGGCTATGAACTGGAAATTTTTTAAAACAAACTGGTTTTATTTTGCCTTAGGCATACTCTGTGTCTGCTATGTCATGCGCAAATACCCGCAATGGAATCCTTTCCAAAGCCCTGATAACCCCAAAAAGGAAAAACTCTCCGATGATCGAAGTACTGCCAATAAAGGTGCTGCTTTATTGGGATTTGTTCCTGATGAGTCTGACAGACAAAAAACAAAGCATAAGGCAGCACCAGAGAGTGCAGAAGCCTTCCTGAAACGTTTTGCCAGTGTTGCTGTAAGTGAAAAGAAGAAGTTCGGTATTCCGGTGTCTGTTATCCTGGCAGCGGCTTATGTCAACAGCGAGTCTGGTCAGACTGAGGCTGTTTCAGAGGCAAATAATTATTTTGCCTTGCCTTGCTCCGACGAATGGGAAGGTGAAACTGTCAATATTTCCGGCGATTGTTTGCGCCAGTATGAAACAGCCTGGGCCAGTTTCCGAGATTTCAGCATTTTTCTGAGCAACCAGGAATGGTTTGCTAAAATGAAAAAAACTGCCGGAAAGGATTGGGAAAAATGGGTTGAAAAGCTGGACGATGAAGGAATTTCCAAATCCGGAAAAATGTCCAAAATCATCAAAGAATTCGACTTGATGGAATTGGATTGATCAGGTTTTGGGCATTGGAATGGAACAGAAAAATGTGATCCCTTTGTAATATACCAGCCTGATTCTCCATAAAACAACAAGAGCCACGCCCTTAACATTCGGGGTGGCTCTTGTTGCTAAGAGCATGTTGGGGATTTTGGCTTCTTGTGAGCGACTTTAAACAGCGAAAAGCTGAGGCTTCAACCTGTTCAATCCGTCAATTACCCCACAGCTCCAAATAGTTGTTATTGTTGGCCACCACTACCTTGTAGCTGCCATTTTTGCTTCTCAATAACGCCAAATCACGAGCCTCTTTGGTTGCCCAGAAACCACTCGTCAGATTATCTGTCCAGGTAAAATTACCTTTCCCATCCCCTGTCAACAGAACGCCTGTTCCGGCGTCACATGGATTGGTCTCCACTTCAAAGCCATATTTGTTGCCAGCCATCAGAATGTCAATATGGCCATCCTTATTAAAGTCATGGCAAACAATACCCTGGATTGGAGAGGCCTGAACCTGAGCCGGAAATGCATGACGGACAAATTTTCCGCCCTGATTCTCCCACCAGCAGGTTTCAAAATCATACACCGATAGCTGGAAACTTTCATTCAGTATATCCTTGTCCCAGATATCAGTTATGGTTGCCCGTGAGTAATCCCGGGCATAAAGGAATTTTTTCTTCAGTATGGGCATTTGTTTAACCATCACATCCTTTTGAACCAAAGGATACATTTTTCCATTTTCATAGATGGTTACAATTGGGTCGAGGGTTCCATTGTTGTCAAAATCTTTGGCAAAACACATGAACGGCGCTTCCTTGCTGGCTGTATACCGCGTATTCAGGCCCAGGTTTCCCGTTACAAGGTCGAGATCTCCATCCTTATCCAAATCTGCAATAGCTATTCTGTTCCATAGCCCATTGGATTGTGCAAATCCACGGGTATTGCCTGTTTGTACTAACTTTCCTTGTTGTACTTCATAAACTTGTATAGTCATCCACTCACCAACCACAACAAGTTCTTTTTGGCCATTTCCATCCAAATCAGCCCACTGTAAATCAGTTACCATACCACAGCGCTCAAAATCGCCAGCAACCTGGCTACTTACATCTGCGAAGCGACCATTGTTGTTTTGAAGGACTACACTTCTGGGTGTTAATGGCCAGTTTTTTGGCACCACTCGTCCGCCAATGAACAAATCCGCATCTCCATCATTATCATAATCGTGTGCTGCTACCCTCAGGCCAAGTTCCTTAAATGGAGGTAAGGCGGCTTCATTTTTGGTAAAATTACCTTTCCCGTCATTCAGGTAAAGCCTGCATTGAAATGCCTTGTCCGGAGAATTATTATCTGCACCTCCACTCAATACAAACAGATCCAGATCTCCATCTTTATCTGCATCAAAAAATACGCCGCCATGATCTTCATACTTACTGTCGGCATTCAGCACGGCTTCAGAGGTTGCTTTAAAACCACCGCCGGGAGTTTGCAGGTATATCGCTCCCTGAGATTCGGCAGCATTACCCACAAAAAAATCGTCGAGACCATCGCCATTTACGTCTCCCTGAACGAGGATTGGACCTAAATCCGTGACCGTCCAGGGATTAAGCAGCCAGGTCTCAAAATCCAGGAAAGGATTTTCCTTGTGTTTAAATGCAATACCGGCTGAACTTGCATTTTGAGCAGTGAAAAGACGCGTTCCTCCATTTGCCGGAGGCACCAGGTGTGCCACGTATCCACCAGCATCCAAATATTTCAACTGTAGACGTTGATTGACAGGCACATTCGTTAGGGTCTGGAATTTACCATCCGGCCAACGAACCGTGAGCCGATCTATTTGCTGTACCTGACCCATTCCAAAGTGAATCAAATGTTCAACAGAGGAAAAGATGCCATGATTGGGGTTAAGCTCCTGGTATTGCTTAAGTCCTTGATATTCAATTAAAACTGAGGCGCCAACAGCAAATGGATTAGAAGGGCTGCCTTGCAATTTTGCCTGAATATAATTGCCACTATTTTGCTCCCGGGTGAGGTTTTTGTAAATGAAAGCTGGTTGCTCCAGATTGTTCACTACCAAATCCATGTCGCCATCGGCATCAAAATCAGCCCAGGCGCCACCATTTGACCAGGAGCCAGGCATGGTCATCCATTCACCACTTTTGTCTTCAAATCGCCAGTTCCCTTTGTTCTGAAACACAAAGTTGCGGACTTTGTATTCGGGCATTCTTTCAACAAAAGGCATTAGGTCGCCTCCTTTTTTGCCTTTTGTTTTGTTTACCTCCGGAACAATGAAATCCACAAAATCATGGTGTGTTAAATCACGACGATAACCGTTCGCAACATGAATATCTCTGTACCCATCATTATCCAAATCTACCATTAAACAGCTCCATGACCAATCTGTCTTGAATACGCCTGCCAGACAAGCAATGTCACTAAAGGTACCATTACCATTATTGCGCTGCAAGACGTTGCGGGTTACAGGTCGGATGTAGCCATTCTTGACAAAAGTGAGGTAACGGCTCAGTGAATTGGAATTGTTGAGAACTTTTTGCCGCTGATTATTGGCAGGGTACATATCCACTGTTAAAATATCCACCCGACCATCGTTATCAAAATCCGTTACATCAGATCCCATGGTACTCATGGAAGTATGTTGGAGGTATTGACTCAATTGATCTGTAAAGCCCCCTTTTTTGTTGTTAATGAACAAGTTATCTGGCTGAACAAAGTCGTTGCCTACATAAATATCCAACCATCCATCTCCATTCAGATCGGTAGCAGATACACTCAGGCCAAAACCAAAGTTTTGGATACCAGCCTGTTTCGATACGTTTACAAACTTCTGATTACCCTGGTTTTGATACAGGTTGTCAGCATCATTTTCTTCTTTTGGATCCAAATCCGGCACGGTTGTTTTACCGTCAGGTCCGTATTTTAGTTTAATTCTATTGGCAAATGCCAGTTCGTTTGGATGGTTTATGACATAACAATCCAGGTCGCCATCATTGTCATAATCAAAGAAATTCGCTCCGGAGCAAGGTCCTTTGTCAGCTAATCCATAGGCAGATGCACTTTCAGTGAAGGTTGGTTCACCGCCTGGCGCGCATTGATTATTGATGAACAGTTGGGCTACTCTGTTCACCCGATCGGTACCTGCCCGGCAAACGTAGAGATCAAGCCATCCATCTGCATTAACATCAACCGCAGTGGCTGAGGTTTCAAACCCTGCTTCACTGCCCACTCCTGCCGCGTCGGTGATGTCTTTAAACTTGAAATTGCCTTTATTGAGGTAAAGCTTATTTTTTCCGTTGGAACAAACGAAGTAAAGATCAGGCAGTTGATCATTGTTTACATCTGCTACAGCTACACCTCCACCATTGTAAATATTGAGGTTAAGGATAATGTTGTGGGCACTGTCTTCAATGATCTGATTTTGGAAATCCACCCCGGTCTCATCCGGCGCCAGCAATTGCAAACGCGGGTTGGATGCGGTTAGAGTTGGCTCTGACCCTGAATCTTCCTTAAATGACATTGATTTGGCGTCTTCCGGCCCATTTTTTTTGGTGAAAAAGTAGACCCCAACGGCAACCAATAGGATTGCCAATGCGCTAAAAATTAGTTTTTTGGGTGCTCCGCCTTTGGGGTTGGCGGAAGGTGTCACAACTTTTTGCTTTTGCTTTGCCTTGTTTTTCATGATTAAGAGGGTAGGGGATTATTAGTTGGAGTATAATTGTAAGGGCCCATTGTTGTTAGAAACCATTATCTGCATCTTTCCTCCAACTCCTTTTAACATAGCCAAATCCCTTGCTTCTTTCATAGCCCAAAAACCAGACGTACTGTTTTCCATCCAGGTAAACTGCCCTTTCCCATCTCCCACCAGAAATATTCCATTACCGGAATCACAAGGATTGGTTTCTACTTCAAATCCGTATTTGTTACCAGCCATCAGAATGTCCATATGGCCGTCTTTATTGAAATCTGCACAAAGAATACCTTGAACGGGCGAAATTTGAGCTTGTATGGGCAGATGTTTTTGCAAAAACTTGCCTCCCGTATTTTCCCACCAACAGGTTTCAAACGTATTCATTTTAAGGGTAAGTCCTGCTTCCAGGTCCTTTTTAGGCCAGATATCCCAAATTTCAGCCTTGGCATAATCCTTATTGTAAAGGAAGTTCTTTTTCAATACAGGCATTTGTTTAACCAAAACTTCCTTCTGCATAAGTGGGAAGATTTTGCCCTTTTCCGAATAGGCGACTATTGGATCAAGTGTGCCATTTTTGTCAAAATCTTTTGCGAAACAATAAAATGGTGCATCAGGAGAGGCTGTAAAGCGGGTATTTAAGCCAAGATTGCCTGTAATGAGGTCAAGGTCTCCATCTTTGTCCAAATCTGCTAAAGCAAGCTTATTCCAGAACCCATTGGTATCTGACAGGCCAAATTGTGCAGTTACATTAATCAGTTTTCCTCCTTGTAACTGGAAAACAGATACAGGCATCCATTCTCCAACAACTACAAGCTCCTTTTGACCATCTTGATTCAGATCTGCCCAGACAAGATCTGAGACCATTCCACATCGTTCAAAATCGCCAGCTACGGCAGACGTTACATCTGTAAACTTACCTCCGTTGTTCTGCAAAACAGAGCTTCTTGGCGCTAATGGCCAATTTTTCGCCATTACCCGCCCACCTATAAAAAGATCAAGATCGCCGTCTTCATCGTAATCAAATGCAGTTGATCGCAATGCAATGTCTTTAAAAACTGGAAGCGCATCTTTAGCCTTACTAAAATTCCCTTTGCCATCGTTGAGCAATAATTTGCATTGCCATGCTATATCTGAATTGGCATCCGGCCCGCCACATACCAGAAATAAATCTAGGTCTTTGTCTCCATCCGCATCAAAAAGCAATCCGCTATGTTCTTCAAATATTTTTTCAGATTCAAAAAGACTGGTTGAAGTTGCCGTGAAACGACCATTCGAATTCTGCACATAAAAAGCTGATGGGCTGTCAAATGAACTGCCCACAAAAAAGTCGTCCAGTCCGTCGCCATTCACATCACCAACCGCCAGCAATGGTCCTAAATCAGTCAACGACCAAGGGTTGAGAACCCATGTTTCAAAATCAACAAAAGGGTTTTCCTTGTGAACAAAGGTAATTCCGGCCGATGCTGGATTTTTCTCAGTAAATACTGGGTTAGAAGCTGGAGTTGGAGGAGCTAAATGCGCTACATAACCAGTTGCATCTGTATATTTTAGTTGCAAACGTTGGTTAACCGGCACATTGGTCATAACCTGGAACTTCCCGTCAGGCCATCTTACCGTTAGCTTGTCAACCTGAGAAGCCTGTCCAAGGCCAAAATGGATCAGATGCTCCACCGAAGAGAATATGCCATGGTTGGGATTCAACTCCTGATATTGCTTAAGACCTTGGTATTCAATCAATACTGAAGCGCCTATAGCAAAAGGATTCCCGGTATTTCCCTGAAGCTTAGCTTGTATATAATTGCCTTTTTTCTGATCGCTGCAAAGGTTTTTGTAAATGAAGGCCGGTTGCTCAAGGTTATTCACCACCAAATCCAGATCGCCATCAGCATCAAAGTCTGCCCATGCGCCTCCGCTCGACCAGGAGCCGGGCATCGTCATCCATTCACCACTTTGATCGGCAAATGACCAATTCCCTTTGTTTTGGTAAACAAGGTTGCGCACTTTGTATTCTGCAATTTGCTCCAGAAATGACAACGGGTCCTTCTTGGCAACAAGAAGCTTGTTTATTTCAGGAAACAGAAAATCTGCATAGTCTCGATGTGTTACCTCTCGCCTATAGCCATTTGATATATGTAAATCTTTCAGGCCATCATTATCCAGATCAATAAACAAACAACTCCAGGACCAATCAGTTTTGTAAATGCTTGACAGACAGGCAATGTCGCTGAATGAGCCATTCCCATTGTTCCTTTGCAGTACGTTCCTGGCTACTGACCTATGATAACCGTTCTGAACCATGGTCAGATAACGGCTCAAAGGATTGGTGGTTTTGAGCAGTTTTTGGCGGTAATTTTCCATAGGCAACATATCCACCGTGTAAAGATCCACACGTGTATCGTTGTCAAAATCCACCAACTCCGCCCCCATAGCACTCATGCTGTTGTGGCGGAAGTATTTGCTCATTTGATCTGTAAACCCGCCTTTTTGGTTGTTGATATACAGATTGTCGGGTTGTACAAAGTCGTTGCCCACGTATATATCCGGCCAACCATCTGCATTAATATCAGATACGGATACGCTGAGTCCAAACCCAAGATTTTGAATGCCGGCACTTTTAGCTACATTGACAAACTTACCACCATCGTTTCGGTAAAAATTGTCAGAATCATGTTCTGCTTTGGGGTCGAGGTCAGGTTCCAGGGTTTTTCCATCTGGTCCGTATTTCATGACCAGTTTGTTGGCATGTCCAAGGTCAGTTGGATGGTTTATTACGTAGCAATCCAGGTCGCCATCATTGTCAGCATCAAAGAAGTTGGCGCCAGAAGCCGGACTTCTGTCGGCCAAACCAAGTGTTTTGGCACTTTCCGTGAACGTCAGATCTTTGTTGTTAAGAAAAAGCTTGGCTTCACGCGTTTTGGCGTCCGGACCTGCCCGGCAAACAAATAAATCCAGCCACCCATCCGCATTCACATCGGCGGCAGTTACGGCAGTTTCAAAACCATCTTCACTTCCTACCCCGGCAGCATCTGTTATATCTTTAAACTTGAAGTTGCCCTGATTTAAATACAATCGGTTTTTTCCACTGGAATTGACAAAATAAATGTCTGGTAGCTGGTCATTATTGATGTCGGCAACTGCAACACCACCACCATTATACTGGTTAATGTTGACGAAGATGTTTTTCTCGGCATCTTCTTTAATCTCATTCTCGAAATCAACACCAGTTTCTTCCGGTGTTAGGAGTTGCAATAATGGCTGTTTAGCCGTCAGCGTTGGTTCGCTTCCTGAATCCTCCGTTAAATCTATCTTGCCTGAAACTTTATTACGACTAATAACGAAATAAGCCAGCAAGCCAATGATGGCCAATGCCAAAAGCAAGATGATATAGAACCTTTTGTTGCCTGTTTTTGCTTCAGGCTTAACGTTGCGCTGTACGTTAGCTTTTGGGCTAGTTTTTTTGCTCATGTTGAAAATACATCTGCTATCCGACCACGCCATTTGGGTCAGAAATCAAAAAAATTGCCATTTGCATGGCCAATAAATCAGATTACAGAAATATGTTCAAGGGATAAACATCTGATTGCCAACGAACAGTAGCGCCGACAAGCAGTTGTAAAAATGAAATCAATTGGAATTGGGTGTATTAGTTCATGCTTTCGCAGGAAGTCTATTCAAAAATTTGAATTCCGCTGTTGTTGTTGGCAACAACAAAAATACGTTTCCCCCCCGGTCCTTTCAGAACCTCCAGATCCCGTGCTTCCCGGGGCGCCCAAAAGCCACTTTGAAGGTTATTAACCCAGGTGAAGTTGCCCTTGCCATCGCCACTTAAAAACACACCATTACCCGCATCACAACGTCCACCCTCAATTTCCATCCTGGATTTATTGCCAGCCAAAAGCAGGTCTAAATGCCCGTCATTGTTCAAATCTTCCACGGCAATTCCTTGAATAACAGAAATTTGTGCCTGATGGGGTAGACTTTTACGTACGAATTTCCCGTTTTGGTTTTCCCACCAACAAGTCTCCAGCGTGTATGCCATTAAGTGCAAGGCTGCATCCAGATCGGCTTTGGAGAATACATCTTCTATGGTTGCTTCAGACCAATCTTTGGCATACAGGTATTTCTTTTTCAAGCTGGGTATTTGCTTCACTATTTGCTCTTTTTGAGCCATCGGGAAGTTCTTGGATCCTTCATACATGGTCATAATCGGATCCAGCGTGCCATTATTGTCAAAATCTTTCGCATAACATCCCAGAGGGCCTTCCGCACTCGCAAAAAAGCGTGTGTTTAACCCAAAATTGCCGGTTACCAAGTCTAAATCTCCGTCTTTATCCAAATCAGCAAGTTCCAGGCTGTGCCACAGTCCATTACTTTTGTCAAACCCCATCTGGCTCCCAACACTGGTCAATTTGCCACCCTGAAGCTTGAAAACCATTACAGGCATCCATTCGCCCACTACAACCAGCTCAGGCTGGCCATCCTTGTCAATATCGCCCCATTTCAAATCAGTCACCATACCACATTTGCTGAATTCTCCGCCAACTTCTGCCGTTACATCCGTCAATCGGTTCCGATCATTGCGAAGGACACGACTGTTTGGCGTCATAGGCCACCTCTGTGGCATCACCCTGCCGCCTACAAACAAATCCTGGTCGCCGTCGCCATCATAATCATGGGTAGTTACCCGCAATCCAATATCCCGAATGTCGGGCAAATTCGCCGGATTAGCCCGGCCAAAATTGCCTTTTCCATCCATGTTGATATATAACCTGCTCTGCCAGGCAATAGCCTCGGAGCCTTTCACAGCTTCCGTTCCACCACTTACAACAAACAAATCCTGGTCGCCATCCATATCAAAATCAAAGAAAACAGCGCCATGATCCTCATATTGCTTATCAGTTTCCCAGAGCGACTGGTTTGTGGGCTTGAACTGCCCTCCTGCTGTTTGAACAAACAAGGCAGAAGGCTGCGAAAACCCATTACCAACAAAGAAATCATCCAGGCCATCGCCATTTACGTCCCCTTTAGCAGTAAGTGGTCCAAGGTCTGATTCATACCATGGAACTAACGGAAAGTGCTCAAAATCAATGTATTTATTCTCCTTGTGGGTGAAATTAATGCCAGATCCAACAGTTTTTTCTGTAATCAGGGTTGTGCCAGCATACGGTGAAACCAGGTGCTTTACATAGCCGCTGGCATTGGCGTAATCCAGAGCCAGTCGTTGGTTGACTGGCACGTTGGTAAGCGTTTGTACTTTCCCATCAGGCCAGCGCACCGTGAGCTTATTCACCTGGCTGGTTTGGCCTAATCCAAAGTGTATCAAATGTTCTGAACACGAAAAAATACCTCTGTTAGGGCTAATTTCCTGATACTGAATGTCTCCGTTCCCGTATTCAATGAGCACAGATGCTCCAACAGCAAATGGATTTTTGGCATCACCTTTCAACTTGGCTTGCAAGTAGTTGCCCAGGTTTTTCTCTCTGCTGGTGTTTTTATACAAAAAGGCGGGATCTTCCAGATTACTGATCACCAAATCAAGATCTCCGTCAGCATCCAGGTCGCTCCATGCAGCACCGCAAGACCAGGTCGCCTCCACTGTTGCCCAGTCGCCGCTCTTATCTGCAAACTGCCAGTTACCCTGATTTTGGTAAATGAAGTCGTTCAGTTTGTAGGTAGGAATGGCCTCCAAAACCATCTGAATGCGCTTGTAAGGGTCGCTGGTAGACTGGTTTGCCTTGTTTTTAACTTCAGGGAGCAAAAACTCGAAGTAATCCCGGTGACCAATTTCACGCCTGTAACCATTCGTAATGTAAATATCCCGGCGACTGTCATTGTCAAGATCTGCTACCAGACCGCTCCAGGACCAGTCGGTTTTAAATACGCCGGCCATGCAGGCAATTTCACTGAAGGTTCCGTTGCCGTTATTGCGTTGCAAAACGTTGTGGGTAACTGGTTCGAAATAGTTATTCTGAACCATTGACAGGTACCGACTCAAGGTGTTGGTGGTCTGCAGCAATTTATGGCGTTTGTTGTTAGCTGGAAGCATGTCCATGGCCAGCAAATCAACCAATCCGTCATTGTCCATGTCACTTAGATCGGTCCCCATCGTACTTTGAGAGGTATGGCGGAAGAACTCCGCCAAACGATCTGTGTATTGCCCTTTCCCGTTGTTAATGTACAGATTATCAGGCTGAAAGAAGTCATTGCCTACATAAACATCAGGAAAACCATCTCGGTTAAAATCGGAAACAGATACGCTTAATCCGAAGCCAAAATTCCAAATGCCGGATTCTTTGGAAACATCCGTAAATCCGCCTTTTTGCCCCACCAGGGTAGCCGGTGGACCATCATTTCTCAAATAACGGTCGGAATCGTAATCGTTTTTGGGTATCAGGTTAGGAATGGGTTTACCCATTGCATCATGCTTAACATCAATTTTACTGGCATAATTGATGTCTGTAAGGTAATTCAATACGTAACAATCCAGGTCGCCATCTGCATCCCCATCGAAAAACGTAGCTCCGGAGCTGGCACTGATGTCATCCATACCATATTCCTTGGAACGTTCGGTAAAAGTGAGGTTACCATTGTTTATGTACAGCTTATTTCGGCGGGTTTCTTCCACTTTTGGACCACCACGGCAAACATAAAAATCAAGAAAGCCGTCAGCATTTACATCTGCCGCGCAAACTGCTGTTTCAAAACCATCTTCTGAGGCCAGGCCAGACGTTGCGGTAATGTCTCTGAACTTGAAATTGCCTTCGTTGAGGTACATACGGTTTGGACCGTTGGTACAAACGAAGTAAATATCAGGGAGATTATCGTTGTTAATATCTGCAACAGCAACACCACCACCATTATATATATTAATGTTTGTAGTGATATTATTTTCTGCAGTCTCGGTAATCACGTTCTGGAAGTCGATACCTGTTTCCGCCGGCTTTAGCAATTCCAATATTGGGGATTTGGCTACTTTGGTTGGTTCCGCATAGTGAAACTCATCGGGAAGGTAACCTCCTGATTTTCCGGGCCAGAATTTCCATATTCCAGCTCCCGCCAGGAGAATAAGCAGTAAGTAGAGCGCTGGTTTTTTCCAGTTTCTTGATTTTCCGGTTCCTGTTGTGGTGGTAGCAGGAGCTGGCTGTGGTGTTTTTTTGCTCATGATGGTTAATTCCTCTGGAATGATATCACGTATTTACGCCTTTGAAACAGATTATTTTGCGGCTTTAGATGCCTCTACGGTGCTTTTAATGGCCTTTAAACGATCCAGCTCCTTGGCTAATCTGGCCTCCGTTTCTCTTAAGGCATTTCTGGTGTCAAGGTATTGCTTTTGAGCATCCTCGATACTTAGTTTGTTTCCTGCAATTTTTAAAGTCAGAGCGTCCAGTTGTTGTGAATATCTCTGATGTTCTTCATAGGAATTTCGCACTTTTTGGAGATCCTCAAGCATTGTGATGATGCTATTGCGGTCTCCTGTGTTATTCCGTAAGTATAACATTATGTCCATGGCTTCATCATAAGCGGGCTTTACGGTTCTTTCCAGCGCAAATGCTGCCAACAGGTCAGTTGCTACCTGTACATTGAGTGGATCTTTTTCTTTAGCTGGTTTTACATTGGAAACAACAATATTTTGATCGGTACCGCTTGCCGACATCCCGGATGAGTCGCCACCTTCTTGGGTTTCGCTCGAAGAGGAGTTATTTTGGCAAGCGCTCAAAAACAGGCCAAGGGCGGCTATGAGTAGAAATGAGAAGTGCTTCATGAAATGTATGTCATTTAAACTTTTAAATTCCCGCAAAGGTAAGCGCATGTTCCGGAATTAAACAGGCGGTTTTGGATTCAGCTAAATTCTCTGAATTACTACACCTATATATATAAGGTGTAGATCTTGATTTTCGGAGGGCTTTATTTTATTGGTAGGGGAAAGACTTCAAGAAAAGTAGTCTTAACCTTTTGATAAGTGGCAGCTCCACTTGGTAATACCTCGGCAGTACTTTGCCAGGCAGCCTTTTGTGCTTCGTAGTTTTTTTTAACTTCTGCTTCGGGAATCTGACCGGAACTTAGCTGGTTGGACAAGGCTTCCAGTTCTGTCGTGATTTGTTTGTGTTTTTCAAAGGCTTGAAAAAATGGGAATAATTCCTCTACCATAGGTCGGCCTTTTTGAATGCCCTCTCCACCTTGTGAAGAACTTGTCATTTTAATGGACCTGATCAGTTCAAAGCAGGAATCACGAAGAGCCTGATATTCCTGAATATTTTGTTTCCCTTTGGATACATCGGCAGATAATTGATTGGCGAGAGCTGAAGAACCATTTTCTCCGGTGTTTTGTGTGCAGGAAATCAGAAAGCAGAGAATGCTTAGCAGGAAAGAAAACTGAAGCAATTTCATGATTGAAAGGTTGAATTAAAAATTAAAGAGATGATGGAGGAGCAAAGTTACACCCAGGTAAAGTAATTTGATTACATCCTTAATGGGTAAAGATGCACCGTTTCATAACAAAACAATGCCGATTAGTCAATCTGAATAAAATATTAGAAAAAAATTAGGAAAGGAGCTGCTGTTTTGTTTTTCTTTTTCTACATTTGCACTGCTTTTGATATGAAAGCAATTTTAATCCGAACCGTATAAAATCTCGACAGCGAAGTTGCTCAGGTATCTCTACCTGAAAATGGATGCTCCCCTTCGGGTGTTTCTTTGCTCCTCAGCTTACAGATTTACTGATTCCCTTTTCCGACGAAGCAGGTCATGCTAAGGCAATGTCTTGCACAAAACGACTTCAGATTTTTCTGAATAGTTTTCATGCTTCATGGTAAGGTTTTGGCACGGTTGTTGTCTTTATTTCAAAACACCACAGCCAAAATTCTAACCAAATTCTAATCCGACCCGTTACGAATTTTCGGGCACCCATATCAGTCACATGCAAAGAAACTGTACACAACTGTTTTCGAAATAAATTGTGGGCATTGACATCAAGGACAAGAAGTCCTGATGTCAATGCCTTTTGTTTTTGGCAGAATACACCCCAACTAACCAAGGTTCAACATTAATTCACCTAATTTTTTCATCACAAATTTTAACGACATGAAAAGAATGAATCTCATTCGCGCCGCACTGTTCTCAGTGTTCGCATTCATGGGCACCGTTAGTTTGTCTGCTCAGCAAAACTGGCTGCCTGCTCCACAGGCTATCGTAGTTTTGTCTAACGAGCTGAACAACCTGGGTAACCCGCCTGCTCCGTCTACCGGCAACACGCTGCAAACGAAGCAACAGGCAACGGATGCTTTTGCGAAATCCGGCTGCACCGACTGCATGCTTCGTGCAGTAAAAGAGCAGTTTATCCTGCTCACGCTGAAAGAAATCAAACTTGGTGCTGACACCGGTTCTGCTGTAGAATCAGTACGCGCACTGATGATCTCTGGTTCTAACGGCAACGCTCAGCTTCTGGCTACTATCCAAACTGCTTACCAGTACATGGATTCTATCCTGTAAGTTGAATTTTCCTTTAACTCACTCTTTTCTTTTTAAGTTAACGCTTAAATCGTAGTATTTCTCATGAAAAGAAGAATTATCACTTCTCTAAAATGCCTCCTGTCTGGAGTGTTGTTTCTGAGTGCGATGACTGCTGCTAATGCACAGCTCAATCTGGGATTCACCTCTGCACAGACAGCCTACACGGCTGGTCAGGCAAACAATCTGTCGTTTACGATTTCTAATCCAAGCAGTGTTTGGGTTGATCGTCTTACGATCACCTTCCCTGCAGGCATTACAATTTCCTCTGCAACTCCAAACGGCGGCGGCGGCTGCGGTACCGAACAGGGCGTAGCTTCCATTTGCTCTCCATCCGCTACTTGGGCTACTAACGCTGGTATCCCTTGCGGAACCGGTGCTTATGCTACAACTGGTTGCGGTTACTACAATAACGGTAACCTGACATACAACCTTACGGTTAATGTTCCAGCCAATTTCTCTGGTCCAATGGTAGTAAATCTTCATGCTACCGGAGAAACAGGTACTATCCAGAACAACCTTAATGTTACGCTTGCCCAAACCTTGCCATGTGCATTGGTATGCCCAGGCAACCTGAACTACAACCTGGATCCAGGTGCATGTTCACAGGTGGTTAACTACGACGTATTCACCACTGGTACTTGCCAAATCGTATCTCAAACTTGCGGTTTTGTAGGTTCTTTGGCTCCAAACGAAGTTGACTTCTGGCAAGTAGGCACTGCTGCTGGTAACGGTTTGCCTCCACAGGGCAACTCTGGTAGCGGCCCACACGTATTGTTCGACGACGCTGGCGCTGCTTGTGCAGCTGCTGCTGACCGTTTGACTCTCCGTTCTGTACTTCAAGTTGGTGGTTTCTGCTTCAACGGTGTTGAATGGGACCTGAACAACGCTGCTGCAACCACGATTGAATTTGACTGGAACTACAACCAGCCAGTTTCTTCCTGGGACCGTTTCGCAGTTGGTATCGGTACAGATGCTAACCACTTTGGTAACAACAACAACAACTTCTGCGGTAACCCTAACGGCTACTGGATTCCATTGACGAACCAGTTGATCGGTGTTCCACAGAACGTAGGTGGCCACTATGTGGCTAATATCCCAGCTCAAGGCTGGCTGTCATTGGCTGCATGGACTCAGGTTCAATCTGGCCAACAGCCAGCTACAATCACGATCACCAATATCACCAGCACCCAGATTGTTCCGGCTGTACCGGTTCAGTATTCTGGTTTGCCAAGCGGTTCAGAGTTCCCAATCGGTACTACCACGAACTGCTTCCGTGTTGACTTGGCTCCAGCCAACAACCCAGCTGGCGACTTGACTTGCTGTTTCAACGTAAACGTAGTTGAGTTCCCGAACCCAATCACTTCCCTGGTTTGCAATGACCTGGTATACGTATCATTGGACGATGATTGCTCCTACTGCCTTGGCGCAGACGGTGTACTGGAAGGTGGTCCATACCACTGCTATGACGACTACATTGTAGAAGTAGACAAAACGCTTCCATACGGCAACGGCCCATGGGTACCTGCTTGCTTCACCAATGCTGACGTAAACAAAACGTACCAAGTACGTGTAACTGACCCAGAAACTGGCAACAAATGCTGGGGTAACGTTAAGATCGAAGACAAACTGCCACCAGTACTGGACTGCCCGTCTGTATTGCTGCCATGTAACTTCCCAAGCTATGCACCTGAGTTCACTCAAGCTGCAACCTTCACTCTGAAATTTGCTGCTGCTGCTGGCGAACTGCCACGCAATCTGCAGCCTGGCCAAGAGTTCACATGGGATATCCCAGTGAACGTTAATGCAAACGTAAACGACGTAGACCTTCGCATCAAAGCAAACGATGCAGTATGGTGGAACGTAGATGTAGAAGTTATCAGCCCGAACGGCACAGTAGTTAGCCCATGGCAAGCACTGGGTGGTTGCGGTAACATTCCGCTGTTCGCACGTTTCGACGACGAAGGTGTACAGTCTAACCTTTGTGTAGACGTAGAAGGTGACATCAACCTGAACATCATGGACCCGTTCGGTTTCGACAAGTTCGATGCATTCGACGGTGAAAATGCACAAGGCACCTGGCAAGTACGCGTGGACAACCACGACAACAACGGCTTTGGTTTTGCAGTAAACGTAGAGATCGTAGAACTGTACATCAACCTGACTGGTGACTTCACTGCAGGCTGGCCAAACGGTTTGAGCGGCAACTGCGTACAGCCAATCGGCAACAACTCATATGTAGTACCAGCAGGTTGCGGTATTCCACAACTTGACAACTGCTCTGACGTAACCCTGACCTACCTGGATACACAGGTAGCTGACAACTGCGCAAGCGGTTTGACAGGCCACATCAACCGTAAATGGACTGCGAAAGATGCATCTGGCAACACTTCTACGTGCATCCAGCGCATCGACCTGCTCCGTCCGAGCCTGGTTGACGTAATTGCGCCACCAGATTACGACGATATCGACGCTGACGCATTCTCTTGCGAACAGAACATTCCAATCCACAACGGTCACCCACATCCAACACCAGATTGGATCGAGTCACAAGGTCTGCAGGGCTACCCATGGGTATTCGGCGAGCCAAGCGGCTGCTCCATCAACTGGGAATGGCACGACTACACCCTCGAGGTGTGCGATGGTACGGTTAAATACCGTCGTGAGTGGACCATCATTGACTGGTGTATCGGTGACGGTTTCATCTACAACCAGATCATCAAAGTACTTGACGAAACAGGCCCTGCATTCCAGTGCCCAGCTAACCTGACGGTATCAACAGATCCGTTCGCTTGCTGCGCAACCATCAACCTGCCAGACGTAATTGTAGAAGACAACTGCTCCCGCATCAACAACATCAGCGGTATGATCACCATCCGTGATCCATACACTGGTGAGATCGTGAACATGGTTCCAATCGGCGGTTCACTGCAAGATTTCCCTGGCAACAACCACTGGGATCTGGACACACTGGCTAACTTTGGCTGGGCTCCATGTCTGCCAATCGGTACTCACCAGGTTACTTATGTAGCTGAAGACGACTGTGGTAACACCTCTTCTTGCCAGTTCAACCTGGTAGTACGTGACTACATCCCACCAGTAGCATCTTGCGACGAGACTACAACTATCGCTATCGGTGTAGACGATCCATTTGACTGCTACGGTCCAGCTGGTCCAAACGATCAGCCACCAGCACTGGGTGCATGCGATTTCGCAGGTGTTACCTGGGTTAAAGCCTCTGTATTCAACGACGGTTCATACGACAACTGTAACGGTGTGAAATTCACGATCCGTCGTATGGCTCCATACTCTGACTGCATCCTGGCGCTGAACTCTGTACGTGGTGTAGCTCCTTGCGATTCTCCGTTCCCATCCTTCCCGAGCGAATTCGAGCGCGCAATTTCTGAGCAAGACTCTATCAAGTTCTACTGCTGCGAGGTTGGTACTACCCAGACTATCGTACTGGCAGTGTACCAGACCGACGTAAACGGTAACGTAATGGTAGGTCCTGACGGTTCTCCGATCAAAAACGAGTGCATGATTCAGGTTGAAGTACAAGACAAACTGAAACCAGTTTGTGTACCACCTGCTAACGTAGCAGTTAACTGCGAGAATTTCGATCCAAGCCTGTGGGCATATGGCAAAGCTCAGGTATCAGACAACTGCTGCCTGGACGTAACGAAAGAATACCAAGGCCAGTGCGGTTTGACGCACTCTGTAAACTACTCTTTGTTCGACACCGTTTGTAACAAAGGTACCATCACCCGCACGTTCCGCGCGTTCGACTGCCACGGCTTCTCTAGCCAGTGCACACAGCGTGTATTCGTAACCTACGAACAAGACTACTTCGTTAAGTTCCCGAACGACCAGATCGTAACCGTATGCGACGGTAGCGGTAACTACGGTGAGCCACTGTTCTTCGGTGAAG
>JAFLBO010000040.1 GCA_017303475.1 Chitinophagales bacterium | reverse complement strand
AATGAACTCATGCTTGAACGATTTTTTATAGCGTATGGACTAAACCCACACCGTGCAAAAAATCATCACGCTTATAAATCATTATCGGAATTCGGCAGAATCGCCGCATGACCGATACGAACCATTGGGTGAATAAACCGGTTGCAAATTTGCTCCCCTTGTTCAAACGGGTACTTTTCGATTGTTTCAATTATTTCAATTTTTTGTTGCCCGATATAAGAATAAAGTATGGTGCTTGTTTCTCGCAAGTTTTGTGCCAGCGATATTTTAAGATTACTGTATTGGTTTCGATACTCCTGATATACAACATAGCCAGCTAATAGCAGGATAAGGCCCAAGTACATTTCATGCCCAAAGGCGATTCTTTTGATTAGTTTTCGCATAATTCCTGATAGAAGTTTTTTTCAAATACTTCGTAATCATTTGTGTGAGAGTATTGTCTTTTAACACTCAAGTGCAAGACATTCTTAAATGTGTTGGATGGTAACATGATTTTACCTATTCCGTTTTCCACAGGCAGTTCCTGTTTGTTTAGGTAGAAGTAAGTTTTACCGTAAAGTTTACTTTTATAGGGAATGCCAGTAAGAAAACCATCAAAAATTTGACCTGCTTTAATGCAAGGTTGGCTTTGTTGCATGAATCCCAGAGGATCGGGTCATTTTTAGGAAGAAAAGTGAGCCAGCAAGCGTATTTTTGAGTTACGAAGCTTAAAAAACGACTTCCTGGCCCATGACAAAGATAGATTCAATCAACGATCCAAACAAGCCCAAGGCCCGATATAAAGTAACAAACTGGAAAGAGTACAATGCTGGGCTAAAACGCCGAGGCAGCCTAACGTTATGGTTAGATGATTCAATTAGCACTAATTGGTACCATATTGGACCGGCTAAGCGCGGTGGGCAAATTATCTATTCATCCGAGTGCATTGTGCTTTTATTGACGCTGAAGGCAGTTTTTCGGCTTCCTTTTCGGCAGTTGACAGGATTTGCCGAGTCTGTTTTTGCGCTGATGGGTGTTGATCTGCAAGTGCCATCTTATACGCAGATATGTCGGCGGCAGTCAGGCCTAAAAGTGCCTTTAGGGATAAGTGAAAGGCTCAAAAACGGGGATCCGATTCATCTGGTAGTAGACTCAAGTGGATTAAAAATCTACGGTGAATGCGAGTGGAAAGTGCGAAAACACGGCTGGTCGAAGCGCCGCACCTGGCGGAAAATTCATGTTGGAGTAGATGAAAAAACCGGAGAAATTACAGCGCAAGTGCTCACGGATAACAAAACGGATGATGCTGCGATGTTGAACCAACTGCTGGCAGACACCTTTGACCAGGGAGTAAATATTGGTAAACTTGGGGCAGATGGAGCATATGATCATTACGACTGCTGGGACACATTGCAGGAAGCCAAAATTGAACCAATCATACCACCCCGCGAAAACGCCATGTTTCAACTGGGGAAAGATGGGCTGCCGACTGAACACCCAAGAAACCGGGCGCTGGAGATCATAGACGAGGGCGGACAAGAAGCTAATCGGGAAGGTTGGAAAATACAATCCGGCTATCACCGAAGAAGCAAAAGCGAAAATGCATTCTTCCGTTGGAAAACCATATTGGGAGAAAAGATGTACGCCCGCGAGTTTGGAAACCAGAAAACTGAGGCAGCAGTTAAGACTGCGGTTCTGAACAAATTTATTCAAATAGCCGCTCCTAAATCTGTAAAAGTCGCTTGAGGCCTAAATGGGATAGGGAAAAACCGGCTTCGAACAAGATTCATGCAACAAAGCCCTATTGAACAGTTACTTAATGGACTCAATAGAGATGTTGAAATTGACAGCAGATTTTAAAAGAAAAACTGGTGCTAACAGGCGTTTGGCTCAATGGCGGGTTACGTGGTTAATTGAACATTCTACCTCGCATCAACTTTTATGGCATGTTGACAGTTTGCTCCGAAATCCCCTTCTACGCCAAGCCCGAAACCGTTAGCACCCTACTAAACAACCAAAAAAAATGAAATACTACCCACTATTCATAGACACTGATAACAATGCTGAAACATATAATAGCCTGACAGCATTATTGACTGTTGGGAAAAAAGCAACTTCCAACAAGCAAAACCACCACAAAACAACACATGAACACTTCACGACCCATGCATCCGGACTTTCAATTCCTTTTGGATTTTAAAGACCAGGAGCTAATTGACCTGTTTATTGACTTGCGAGCATACATGCTGGATCTTTATCCTGACGCTAACGAGCTTGTTTATCATACACACGCCTTAACGGCAGTTTTTTCCATTTCAGACAAACTATCCGATGCTTTTTGCATGTTGCCGATATATACAAACCACCTGAACTTGGGGTTTAATAAAGGGACACTGCTGAAAGACCCGGATAAACTCCTGACAGGAACCTAATTTACATTAACCTAACCCTCCCTTCACCCTTTCTTCTCAATAGCTTAACCCTCAGTTTCCACCGCCCGGAAACCCGGCTTCTACCTTCGCTGATTCATAAATCAACGCAAAGGCATGAAGTTTTATCTACCATTAACGCTTACCTTTTTCCTGGCATTTATGGCCAGTATGGCAGCACAACAAATTCTTTTTCAAGGATTTGAAGGCTCCGCCCAAGACAATTTCTCCTTCACCGTTTCTCCAGCCGCCTACAACAATATCCCGGCCGAAGATGTGTGGAGCGATACCACTGCAACGTCGCAGATCAGCCCGGCCGGCGGCAATCGCCAATGGTTCATGCGGGATCTGGAAAACCCCTCCGGCGGCGGCGCGTTTGAACACCGACTCGATTTTGGGCCGGTGGATATCAGCGCTTTTACCGCCAATACCCTCAGCTTTCAGTTTCATACCCTGGCGTATGATTCAGACGACAGTATTGGATATTACATTGCCTACGATAACGGAACCGACTGGAACACTTATGTACCCCTGAACAAAAACTCCCAGGGTTGGGAAACCGTAACCATCAATGCCCCTGCAGGCGCAGCATTCATTCGCTTGCGCCTGGCTGCGCGTCAGAACGGAGGCTCTGATTATGCTGCCTGGGATAACATCCAGCTTTCCTCAGCCAACGGAGATGTGGTAGCACCGCTGGTTGTCAACGCCGTTGTAAACAGTTCAACGGGTATCCGGTTGGTTTTCAGCGAGCCTATGAGCAGCTCGGTTGAAGACATCAATCAATATACCGGTGTTCCGGATTTGGCATCGGCCACACGCAATAGCCTGGGAGACACCCTTTGGCTGGCCTTCAATACCCCGTTTGTCAACGGACAGCCTTATGCGCTTACCGTCAATAATGTTACAGACGTGGCCGGCAACGCCCTGCAAACGCCTTATACCTTTGCTTTTACCTACAATAACTCCACGCCTACCCTGGTGATCACGGAAATCAATTACAACCCGCCAAGTAATGATCCGGACACCCTGGAGTTCATAGAAATTTATAACCACGGTACTGCGGATGCCATCCTGGGTGGCCTTAAGCTGGACGGGGCGGTACAAATGACCCTCCCTTCGGTAAACCTGCCTGCAGGTGGCGTATTTCTGGCTGCCGCCAACAAGGCTGCCTGCGAGTCATTTTTCACCGGACAAACCTTTGTTCAATGGAGCTCAGGCGTACTCACCAATGGCGGAAATACCCTGGTACTCCGCAATTCAGACGGCGTAACCCTGGATACCGTTCAATACGACGATGCATTCCCCTGGCCGTTGGAACCCGACGGCCTGGGCCCATCGGCTGAATTGCTCTCCCCTAACCTGAACAACAATGACGGCGCCAACTGGGTACCCAGCACTACCGTAACGGGTTCGCCCACGGTGTTCGCCAGTCCGGGTGTGGTGACCATTGCCATGTTGCCTACCATTTCATTCGTGAATGCCCGTACGCTGGTTCAGGAAAATGCCGGCGTTATTAAAATCCCGGTAAAAGTGGACAACCTGAACGTTCCGCTGGCTGAAGCGCGTTTGCGCGTAGCATCTGCTTCTACAGCAGTGGCTGGCGATGACTATATCTTACTGGATACTTTTGTGGCTTTTCCCGCAGGCACTACCACTCCGTTTGAGGTAAGCGTGGAAATTCTTGACAATGCCGATTTGCGCGACAGCCGCTATCTCTTCCTGCAATTGTTCGATTTTACGGCTTCTCAGGTAGGATCTGTAGCCGAAACCTCTATCCTGATCAACGATAACGACACTCCTGCGCCCACACCACAGGCCAATGCGCCGATTAAGCTTCGTCATCTCAGCAGTTTTGCCGTAGATGCTGCTGGTGGCGCCACGGCCGAAATTTCTGCCTTTGATCCGGTGAGCAAACGTTTGTTTACTACCAATATCAACCAAAACAAATTGGCAATTCTGGACCTGAAAAACCCGGTAGCGATCACTAAAGTGGCCTCTATTGACATGAGTCCATACGGAGGCGGACTGAACAGTGTAGCCTATGCCAATGGCACGGTGGCTGTTGCGGTAGATGATTCCACCATTACCAATCCAGGTAAAGTAGTGTTCCTGGACGTGAATGGCGCCTACATCAATGCCATTACAGCAGGAGCACTGCCAGACCATTTGAATTTTAGCCCGGATGCATCCAAATTGCTCGTTGCCAACGAAGGTGAACCGGCAACCGATTATTCCGTAGATCCGGAAGGCTCGGTAACTGTGGTTGATATGACTCCCGGTGCGGCAGCCCTCACGCAGGCTAATGTTACCCAAATTGGTTTCACACAGTTCAATTCAGATTCAGCTGCGCTGGTAGCTTCCGGAATCCGCATTTTTGGTCCGGGTTCAAGCGTGGCCGAGGATCTGGAGCCGGAATATGTAACCGTTTCCAGCGATGGCAATACAGCCTGGGTTACTTTACAGGAAAACAATGCCCTGGCAGTGATTGACCTGCAATCCAACACTGTTACGGCACTTTTGCCACTCGGCACCAAAGGTTATGCCGGTATGAATATGTCGCTGGACGCTTCTGATCAGGCGCCGGGCATTTTCTTCAACAACTGGAATGTAAAAGGTATGTATCAACCTGATGCCATTGCCTATTGGAATGCCGGTGGAACAGGCTACCTGATCACTGCCAATGAAGGCGATGCCCGCGAATGGGATGCCAACAATGAGATTCTTCGGGTAAATTCCAGTTCCTACAAACTCGATCCGGTTGCGTTTCCGGATGCGACATATTTGAAACGTGCAGAATTGCTTGGCCGACTCAACGTAACCACCAAAAGCGGGGATACAGACGGCGACGGAGATTTTGACGAAATCCACACGCTTGGCGGTCGCTCTATTTCAATCTGGAATGCCTCAACCGGCGCTCTGGTTTGGGACAGCGGCGATGATCTGGAACGTATCACGGCGGCAGATCCGGTGTATGGCGCTATGTTCAATGCCAGCAACTCCAACAACACCCGTAAAAACCGCTCAGACGACAAAGGGCCGGAACCGGAAGGAGTTGCCTTGGGCACCATTGAAGGCCGGAATTATGCCTTTACAGCACTGGAGCGCATTGGCGGGGTACTGGTGTATGATGTAACCAATCCGCAGGCGCCTGAGTACGTTCAATGGATCAATACCCGCGTCCTGGGCAGTACAGCAGGGGGTGATCTGGGCCCTGAAGGCATCATTTTTATCCCAAAAGCGCAAAGCCCGAACAAACGTGATTTGATCCTGGTATCCAACGAGATCAGCGGAACTGTTTCTGTTTTTGAAATTGAAATTGACCGCACCAAAACCGGCGAATTTGGCCTGATTAAATATGCCTTTGATGAAACGCCGGCCATCGGCGTGTATGGCGACACCATCCGCGAAGGCGGTATTTCCGGTTTGATGTACCGTGATGGTTCTTACCGTTTTGTTGCCGACCGCGGTCCAAATGCCGATGCGGTGAATCATCCGCTTGCCATGGGCGCTACAGCTCTGGTATTCCCTTTCCCGGATTATGCACCCAAAACCTGGAAAGTACGTCCGGAAAACGGCGCCCTCACCGTAGAGGATTTTGATTTCATCAAACGTCCGGACGGAACCGGCGCCAGCGGTCTGCCCCTCCATGTTGGTCAGGGCAATACCGGCGAGGTAGCCTGGGCAGACACCAACGCTACGGTACTGAACAATGACGCCTGGGGCCTTGATTCTGAAGGACTTATTCAGGATAATGAAGGTAATTTCTGGGTATGCGACGAATACGGCACCAGCATCTGGAAACTCGACGCTGATTTCAAAGTGATCCAGCGTTTTACCCCGTTTCCGGTAGAAACTGAAGATGCACCACTGGACACCCTGCTGGGCAGACGTCGCCCGAACCGTGGTTTGGAAGGTGTTGCCTACACCCCTAATGGTAAAATCTACGCCATTATCCAAAGCCCGCTGTTCAATCCGAATGCAGCCACTGGCGCCAGCTCCAGAATTCACCGTTTGGTGGAACTGGATCCGGCAACCGGCACGATGAAAACCTTCGTTTATGTGCATGATCCGGTGCTTGGTCAAATCCGCAGCACCGACTGGAAAATGGGTGATCTGGCGGCCGTAAATAACCACGAGTTCCTGGTACTGGAACATGCCGAACGCAATGGCTGGAATGCCAAAAACATTTACAAATTCAGCATTGAAAATGCCACGCCAGTAAGTGGCAACGATTTTGGCGGACTAACCCTTGAGCAATTGAACGACCCGGCTGGTTTGGCGGCTAATGGCATCGTTCCGGTGCAGAAAGAGTTGTTCCTGGACCTCCTGGAAATGGGTTGGGAGCGTCAGCATGACAAGCCGGAAGGTCTGGCCGTGGTAAACGACTCTACTATTGCGGTGATCAACGACAACGATTTTGGTATTGCTTCCCCTAACGCTGATGGCTTGATTACACTGACCGGTAAAACCACCCGTTTGTACGAATACCACCTGCCCGCCGACAAGCATCTGGATTATGTAAGTCCATACTGCCAGGTGAGCCTGGGACAGGATTTTGTAACCTGCGGTTCATTGGAGGCCGTATTGGAACTTGGAAGTCAGGGTGTTGCACAGGCAATTTGGTCTGACGGCAATACCGATGTCAATCGTTTGATTGATTCGGCGGGCACTTATGCGGTAACGGCGGTTACGGCTTTTGGTTGCACTTCCCGTGATACCATTACGATTGGTCAGTCTGATTTCCCGAGTGTAGATTTGGGAGATAATCAGCCGCTTTGTCCGGGGGCCTCCCTTACCTTGGATGCCGGCGTACATGAAACGTATCTGTGGAGCAACGGCGAAACCACTCAAAGCATCACGGTGAGCAGCGCGGGTGGTTATGCTGTTAGTGTAACCAATGCATTTGGCTGTGAAGGAACCGGATTTGTGTTCATCAATGCGGCCCAAAACCCTGTGGTAGATCTTGGTCCGAACAAAAATCTGTGTGCGGGTCAAACCCTTACACTGGATGCCGGAAATGCAGGGGCTACCTACCTATGGAGCAACGGCGAGACTACGCAAACCATTGCGGCTAATGTAGCCGGTTCATACACCGTTACTGTAACCAGCACACAGGGTTGTGTGGGTTCTGATGTTGTGGCATTGGTTAATGCGGCTACTCCTAATGTCAATTTAGGGGCCGACGTAATTACCTGCGAAGGTCAGACAATTACGCTCAGCAACGGTTACCCGGGGGCTGCTACCGTTTGGTCAACCGGCGCCACTTCTGCATCTATTAATGTTACCTCATCAGGAGTGTATTCGGTTCAGGTTACACTGGTAACCGGCTGTTCAGACACGGATACCGTGGCTATCAATATTTTACCCAATACTGTAGCCACTGTGAATGGCAGCGCTTGTGCAGGACAGTTCTTTGTGTACCAGGGAACCCAAATTCCAGCCGGTGCAACCCAGCAATTTACTCTGGTGAACAGCCTGGGGTGCGATTCTATTGTAACGGTAATTGTGGCAGAAAACCCATTGCCAGTTATTGCGCTTGGTGCAGATACCACTATTTGCAGCAACCAGACCCTAGCTTTGAATGCCGGCAATCCGGGGGCTCAGTATGCCTGGTCAAACGGCGCTACCGGTCAGAGCATTACGGTAAACACCGAAAATGTGTATGTAGTAACGGTAACCAACGCACAAGGCTGTACCGCTACCGATGACATCCTGGTGGAAGTAGAAACATGTGTAGGGGTAACGGAAGCATCCTGGGCTTCCACATTGGAGGTGTTCCCTAACCCAACCAGCACCATGCTCAACATGCAGGCTCAGCTGCCTCAGGCAACAGAGGTACATTGGGAATTGCTGAATGCCATCGGGCAGCAGGTTTTGGCTGCGCAAAACGGGGTTACAGACCAGATTCAGGAATCACTGGATGTGCGTCAGTTGCCTCAGGGTGCTTACCTGCTGCGCATCAAGGCCGGACAGGAAACGGTTACCCACCGGATAGTGATACAACGGTAAAATAGTTACATTAGCAACTTAAATTGGTAAAACCATGGCGCCGTCTCGGATATAGAGACGGCGCTTTTTTTATATTTGGGAGGAATTTTTGAAGTGCAATGTCTTTCACAATGTGCTGCAAAAATTTGCCCTCTCCGAGGTTGTGCGTTTTTTGAGCAGCTCATCGGCATGAAGCCATTACCTTTACTATTGAGAGTAGGAGTACTGCAAATTTCAATGGTCTAAAATGAAATTTGCTCCCACCTCGCAAAAACATCCCCATCTCAAAAAGTCTATTCAAAAACAATGAAAGTAACTATTAGCTACCTGATGTTGTTTGTACTTGGAATAGGCATTATTTCTTGCAACCCCAAAGAGCAATCTACTCAAGAAACAAAAGCGAATGAGATTAGCACAAAACCATTCCACGTAAGTAATGAAATACCCATATGGACAACAGGAATTCCAGACGCTTCATTAATTACAGGAGAAGAAACCACTATTGACGGAATTGCTAAAAACGTTTCTAATCCAACCATCAAAATATTTTCACCGGTTAAAGAAAATAGTGGAGTCGCGGTGCTTGTATTTCCAGGTGGAGGATATACAAAAGTGGCCGTTGAATTGGAAGGCTCAGAAATATGCGAATGGTTTGCTTCCATTGGAGTAACCGGGATATTACTAAAATACAGGGTTCCTGATTCAGGACCCCACTATTACAGAGATTGCCATTGTGAAAAAGAGCCTATTAAGCCACTTGCATTGCAAGATGCGCAAAGAGCCATGGGATTGGTTCGTTCACAAGCGAAACAGTGGAATATTAATCCGAATAAAATTGGCGTAATGGGGTTTTCGGCAGGTGGACATTTAGTTGCAGATGTATGTACAAATTACAGAAAAAGAGCATACGCTCCAACTGACAACGTAGACGATACCAATTGCCGGCCAGATTTCGGTATAGTTATGTTTCCTGGGCACCTGACCAATCATACAGGCAAGCCATACGAACTCAATGAAAAAATTCCTGTAGACAGCAATACACCACCAACATTTATTCTGCAAGCAGGAAATGACCCTATAGATCCAATAGAAAACTCTCTGGTATATTTTATAGCACTTCAAAAGGCAAAAGTCCACGCTGAGTATCACGTTTATGCTGAAGGAGGACATGCTTTTGGCTTGAACAGAACAATTCTCGACAATCCTGATTGGCATAAACTTCCCATTGCAGATTGGGAGGATTTAGTTGAAAGATGGTTGAAAACAATAAAAATGACAGCTAAAGAATAAATAATGGACTTAATTCAGGAATACATAGCGTGTGCAAAAGCTTGCGCTTTAACAGACTATGCAGACAAAAAATCTGTTCGTTTGCATAATGAATCTGTAAAAAGAATGTATAAAATAGCAGAAAAAATAGTTTCTGAGCAATTGCCTGAATCCATTGAGGCCTTTGTTCAACTATTAGATATCAATGATTGCAATACAAATATTTGGGCTGCGGTTCATATGCTAGAACTTATTCCTGTTGACAAATCAACGGAAGAAAAAGCATTGCAAATAATCAAAAAACAAGCTGCAGCAGATGGCCCAGATGCCTTGGGATTTAAACTCTGGTTGGACAGTATATGAAGAAATTTAGAAAGGGTACACATTTTAAATTTGGCAAGTGATGTTAAAATTGCCCCGTCCTTTAGGGCGGGGAATATAGTTGAAGAACAATTGGAGGGGCTTTAGCCCTTTCATTTATTGGGGCTAAAGCCCCTCTAACTTATTGTGATCCTCAATCCCCGCCCTAAAGGACGGGGCAATGTTCATTTATGAAAAATGTGTACCCTTTCTAAGGAGACATAAAACAACTTACTGCAAACGGCCTCCTTTTTTCGCCCACAAAAGCCAAACCCAATATTCTTGCATCTGATCCTGTTCCAGCCTGTATTTTTACACGCTTTAGAGCATGTTGGGGATTTTCTGTCGGAGTCAAAAATTTGAGCTTTTTTCGTCAGTTTTTGCGTTTTTGAAGAAGCATAGCCTGAGTTACGTGACTGAAAAAAGGTGAAAAATGGCGGAAAAAGGACAATTTTGGGCCCGACAAGAAAATCCCCAACATGCTCTTAATAACCGGTTTTCCCATGATGCAAAAACTGCTCTTCCTCTCCTTCGCGCTACTGTTAGCGGCCTGTTCTACCTCCTCAAAACAGGAAAAAGACCCTTTTGAACCCCTGGATTATCTCTGGGCCCAACGCGCTTATCCTTACGGCTTTGTGCCTTCCGATGCCTATTACCAGGCCCTGGAACAGGGAAAAAACATGTCGGCCAACCGCAATCTGGGCCTGAACTGGACCCTGGCCGGGCCCACGCGCGTAAGCGGGCGCATCAGCGATGTAGCTATGCACCCCTCCGACCTGGAAACCATTTATGCCGCCTCCGCTTCCGGCGGTGTATGGAAATCCACAGATGCCGGACACAACTGGACACCCATTACCGACAACCTGCCCAGCCTGAGCATAGGCGATATCGCCATTGATCCCTCCGATCAAAACACCCTCTACGTTGGCACCGGCGAACCCAATGCCGGCGGCGGCTCGGTTACCTACGATGGCCGGGGGATATTTAAAAGCACGGACGCCGGGCAGACCTGGACAGCCCTCGGACTGGAAAATTCGGGCAGCATTGGACGGATAGAAGTGGATCCGGAAAACCCGAACCGCATTTTTGTGGCGGCAATGGGGCATTTGTTTGCCAACGGGCCAGACAGAGGCGTTTATCGCAGCGAAGACGGCGGACAAACCTGGGAAAAATCGTTGTTCGTCAACGACTCCACCGGCTGCGTAGACCTGGCCATTCATCCACAAAACCCGGATACTGTGTTTGCCGTAAGCTGGCAACGCATCCGACGGCCCGACCGGCGGCAATATGGCGGCCCGGGCTGTGGCATCTGGCGCAGCACCAATGGCGGCGATACCTGGACGAAACTCAGCGCCGGATTGCCGTCCAACAGTCTGGGACGTATTGGTATTTCCATTTGTACAGATCAACCCAACGTGATGTGGGCCATATACTCTGACGAACCCGGCAACTTCAAGGGCGTATATAAAAGCGTTAATGCCGGAACTAACTGGACTCAGGTGAATGGCGGCGATCCCGGATTCCCGGGTTTTGGCTGGTGGTTTGGGCAAATACGTGTGCACCCCAACAACCCGGATGAGGTATTTACCCTGGGTCTTGACTGGCGCAAAACCACCGATGGCGGTCAGTTCTGGTCTGATGTGTCGCCCTACCTGCACGCCGATTATCACGCATTGTATATTCACCCTGCCAACCCGGATTTTCAGGTGGCCGGCAACGATGGCGGTATCTACATTTCTGAAAACGGCGGCGGCGCCTGGGAACACCGGCCATTCCCGATTACCCAGTTTTATACCTCCGAAATTGATTTTCAAAACCCCACACATTTCTACGGCGGCGCGCAGGATAACGGAACCTGGCGCACCACCACCGGCACACCCGACAATTGGCTGCAGATTGGCGGCGGCGACGGTTTTGTAACCCTGGTGCATCCGCAGGACAACAACCTGATTTTTGTGGAATCGCAATACGGTGGTTTCAGCGGCACCAATGGCGCCAACGCCCCTTCGAGCAGCAGATACAACTGGAACACACCCTATATCATGGATCCCAACAACCCGGATATCATGTACATAGGCGCGGAAAAGGTGTTTAAATCGGTAAATAATGCCCTGAACTGGACCGCCATCAGTACAGACCTGACCAACGGCAACCAAGGGCAAAACGGCGTACGGTATGGAACCATCACTACTTTGTCGGCCTCGGCCCTGAACGGGCAAGTATTGTGGGCGGGTACCGATGATGGCAATGTATGGGTAACTGCCAATGGCGGTGGCGCCTGGACCAAGGTTTCTGCCGCCCTGCCAAAGCGCTGGATTACCCGGGTAATTGCCGATCCGGAAGACGAAAATACTGCGCTGGTATGCTTGTCGGGCTTCCGGCATTTCGATGATATTGCACATATCTACCGCACTACAGACCGCGGACAAACCTGGCAGGATGTGAGTGGTAATTTGCCTGACATTCCGGTGAACGACCTGGTGCAGGACCCTGCCAACCCGGCGTTGATCTGGCACATAGCCACAGATGCCGGCGTTTTTAGCACTACCGATGGTGGTGCTGCCTGGAGCGCGGAAAATACGGGGCTGCCCAATGTGCCGGTTACGGATCTTACCCTGCACGCGCCCACGCGCACGTTGGCGGCCGCTACCTACGGCAGATCCATGTTTCGGGCGGAATTGCCACCGGTTTCGGGCATTTCAGGGCCAGTTCAGGTAGCCAAACTGCAAGTATGGCCTAATCCGGTTTTTGATCAGGCAAACATCAGCTGGGAGCAGGCACAGGCAGGCTTTGTGCAAATTGATTTGCTGGATGGCGCCGGCAGGCGGGTAAAACAGGTGTTCAGCGGAAGCGTTTCTGGAGGGGAAGAGGCAGTGAAACTGGATGTAAAAGGGATGTTACCGGGCGTTTATTTGCTGCGTATTCAAGGTAAAAAAATGCCTGGCTTTACACACAAAGTGATGATAATGTAGATTTTGTGTGCAAAACGTTTGGATAATTGGCGCTCCTGGCTACTTTTACCATCGAAAAACATTCACATTTCACCATTCAAAACAAAACGACCGAATCATGCTTAGCGAACTTAAAGCCTTTTTGTTCCGCGGGGACGTACTCGCCCTTGCCGTTGCCGTAATCATTGCCGGCGCTTTTCAAAAGATTATTGATTCCATGGTAGCAGATGTTATCATGCCAATTATCGGTATGATTGCCGGCACCCCGGATTTCTCCAATATCAAAGTTGGCAGCATTCTGGTAGGTAATTTCATGAATGCAGTAATCAACTTCCTCATCATCGGCATCGTACTGTTCATGCTGATTAAAGCCGCCGGCAAGAAAGCGGAATAAACGGTAGACGGTGGACGGTAGACGGTGGACGGTGGCATTGCTTCTGCGGTATGATTTTTGCCATATAGACTAAATAATATCTCAAAAGCAACGCTACCGTAGGCCGTCCACCGTAAGCCGTCTACCGTAAAGCACCAAAAACCCAGTTTTCAGCGTTTAATAGTAAAATAGTAGACATGTCAATCTCATCCCACACCCGTATCCTGTTGATTATCAACACGGTATTTGCCGTCGGCTTTCTCGCTTTTTTCGTTTCATCCTTTAAAAACGAGGGCGATAAGACAGAGCAAAGGGTTCGTTCTGTTAATCTTGATAAAGATTTTACCTTTTGTGGGGAGAAATTTCCCATGGACAATTGGGATGTACGGCAGCGATTGGATGCGGAATTATTGCGCAATATTTATTTCCATTCGCAGACCATTCTGGCGGTTAAACGGGCTAATGCCATTTTCCCAATCATTGAACCTATTTTGAAGCAGGAAGGCGCCCCGGATGATTTGAAATATCTGGCAGTGGCGGAAAGCGCCCTTTCCAATGCGGTTTCGCCTGCGGGCGCGCGCGGGGTATGGCAGTTTATGAAAGAAACCGCCATTGGTTATGGACTAGAGGTAAACTCAGAGGTAGACGAACGTTATCACCTGGAAAAGGTGACACGCGCTGCCTGCAAGTACATGAAAAAGGAAAAAGAACGCCTGGGCTCCTGGGTGTTGGCGGCAGCGGCTTACAATGGCGGACCAGGCAGAATTCAGGAAGAAATGGCCAAACAACGCGCCAAAAACTTCTTTGAATTAAACCTGGCTGCCGACGAAACCATGCGCTACCCGTTCCGGATTGTGGCCATCAAGGAAGTAATGGAACACCCGGAAGAATATGAGTATGTAGTTGAAAAAGAGCATCTTTATCCACCGCTCGCCGATTTTAAAACGGTGGAAGTAAAAGGACCGGTTGCATCCTGGGGCGATTTTGCGGTGGAGCATGGCACCAATTACCGCATGCTCAAGCTTTACAATCCGTGGTTGATTGACGGCAAACTCACCAACAAAGAAGGCAAAACCTACCAGATCAGGTTGCCTAAGTAATTTTAAACACCATTCCGAAGGTCAGACGCCGGATTCTGCCGGTATTTTTGCCACCCAGTATGTAGCCACTGCTGAGGTAATATCCCGTTTTGCCATTATCCGAATAGTAAAAAGTACCGCCAATCTGGGTGTAGGAAACCCCGAATGATTGTGCGAGTTGTGGCACATTGGGTTCATAATCTGCCCCGCCGGGTGTGTGGAGCCATTCTACCCAGCCATCCAGGTAGTAGTGTTTGGCTGGGAAGCCAACTTTTACCAGTAAAGTACTGAAATCTTGTGGTTGAACAGGTTTGAAATCCGGCCGGACTTGCTGAATTTCGGCAATTTCAGCTTCTTTTAGCTTGTCCAGACGCTGATGAAATCCGCCACTCAGGTTGAGAAACAATCCCAGCGGACTCTCCCATTGCACGATCATCATACCTGGAAGGGTAACCGCCCTGACGCCCAGCGCGCCGGTAGCATTGGTTTCGTATTGACCTATAGGAAAGGATGCTCCTGCGCCCAGGATGACTCCCAACTTGCCTGCGCGCCCCATTTCTGTATACAGGGGCCGGTATTTCAAAAACAACCCGCCATCCTGCAATCCACTTTGCAAAGGCGTAAACACCGCAGCAGCCGTGGCTACTACATCCAGCCTCTTGCTAATACCGTATTCGGCAAAAAGGCTGAGCATCTGGCCCTTGTAAGGCTCATCATACACCTGTCCGTTGGCGCCTTCAAAAGCATCGGAGCGATTGAAAGAAAAAGATGGGGCCAGATCCAGCACACCCTTGCCTTTCAAATAGCCATCGAGCGGTCCTTGAGCCGATAAGAGTGCCGGGAAGAGGAGGAGGAGAGGGAGGCGGGTCATTTGGGAGGTCATTTGGGTCATTTGGTGGGTCATTTGGGAGGCATTTGGGTCATTTGGGAGTCATTTAGGTCATTTGGTGGGTCATTTGGGAGTCATTTGGGTCATTTGGTGGGTCATTTGGGAGTCATTTGGGGGGTCATTTGGGGGGTCATTTGGGTGGTCATTTAGGGGGTCAATGGGGGTATAAAACAGTAGCTGAGTTGTCATCCCGAGAATCGGGACCTACACAAGCCAGATTACGCGGCAATGCTTTGTCCAAAATCATTTTTGATTACCAAGCTTGTGTAGGTCCCGATTCTCGGGATGACAACTCACGTTGTTGTTGCATTCCGGCGAAGCATATCATACATCATGCAAATGCTCCGCCGAAATGCAAGCTCACAAGCGTCACAAATGACTCATAAATGACTCAAATGACCACTAAATGACCCAAATGCCCCTAAATGACTATCAAAAATCACTTCTTCTTACTCCACTCCATGATGCTTTTTTCATTCATGCGTGGGTAGTCTTCGTTGCCTTCTTTTTTAGCCAGTTCGGTGCTTTTTTCAGCTACCATGATGGCGTCTTTGTACTTGCCCATTTCGCCCAGGATATTGGCTTTGAGGCGAAGAATCCAGAATTTGTCGCCGCCGAGTTCCAGGGATTTATCAACCCAGGCAAGAGCTTGCGCCATATCTTTTTTCTCTTCGTAGTAGTAACGAGCCGCCCCGTAGTAATCGTTGGCAGAAGGACCAGCCATGGTGGTTTGGATGGTTTTCATCACTTTGGCATCGGTATCTACCATGATAGGCACCACTACTTTGGTGTATTCCCAAACAATTTCCAGGTCGGCGCCGTTGTTGCGGATATTGCCGATGTTAATGCTGAAGGTTTCCACCAGATCGCGTTGTGTTTGCGAAGGCACGGTGAAGCGCGCCTGAACATCTTCTTCTTTGAAATCTTTTGGATCCGGAGCACCCCAGAACGTGGTGTTTTTGTAGAAGATAATGGTCCATTCTTTTTCACCAGGAATGGTGTACAGGGCGTATGTGCCTTTTGGAAGAGGCATACCGGCAGCTTTGGCATCTTCAGAGAAGGTTACCTTGGTGCTGGCATTAGCGCCGGTGCGCCACAGGGCGCCAAATGGCACCAGATCGCCGAAAACTTTACGGCCTTTAGCGCTTGGGCGGGAGTATTCCACATCAACTTTGATGAGACCAACTTCCTGACTGATTTTGCCAACAGGGCTGGCTGCAGGGGTTTTGATTTGGGCATTCAAAGTGCCGAAGAAGGTGAGGAGGGCTGACAGAAATAAGAGTTTTTTCATGCTTTAAAATTTTGCCCCAGAAACAAAACAGGGCGTTAATAGTTGACAAAGATCCCAAGATCTGCGAAAATGAGACGTTTTTTTGTGGCACGCTTCGACAAACTGTTACTTTTATGATAAATTCCGGTGAATCATGTGACAGAGCTGGCGTTTTTGCGTTTGTTCTGTAGTACCGTTTTTCCGGTTATCCAATTTCAACTCAATTCAACCAGTCATTATGTGGAAAAAAGTTTTGATCGTACTGGCCCTCATGCCCCTGATCTATGCCTGTCAGAAAACCGTGTTCACAGGTCGAAAATCTCTCAATCTGATTCCAAATGCACAGCTGAACCAAACCAGCTTCGCTGAATACCGCCAGTTTTTGTCGGAAAACAAACCGCTGACCTCCGGCAAAGATGTGGATCTGGTACGGCGTGTTGGTAACGACATTAAAGCAGCCACGGAGGTGTATTACAAAGCTAACGGCCTGGCAGGAGAGCTTAAAAACTTTGCCTGGGAGTTCAACGTAGTTGACGATCCTACCGTAAATGCCTTCTGTATGCCTGGCGGTAAGGTGGTGGTGTACACCGGTATTCTGAAGGTTACCCAAAACGAAGATGCCCTGGCAGTAGTAATGGGTCACGAAATTGCCCATGCTCTGGCCAATCACGGCAACGAACGCGTGAGCCAGGGCCTGGTAACTCAATTGGGCTTAACTACCCTCGACCTCGGTTTGGCAATGAGTCAAAAACCGGCTCAAACCCGCAACCTGATTCTACAGGCTGCAGGCGCAGGTACCCAATTGGGCGTTTTGCTGCCGTTCAGTCGCAAACACGAATCAGAAGCCGATGAAATTGGCTTGTACCTGATGGCTATGGCCGGCTACAACCCCAATGAGGCTGCTCCGTTCTGGGCGCGTATGACTAAGGCCGGTGGCGGTCGCCCACCGGAATTCCTCAGCACCCACCCGGACCCCTCCAAGCGTTCAGCTAAACTGAAATCGCTGGTACCAAAAGCTCAGGATAAAGCCAAGCGTTATCCGGTGCCAAAAAGTTCCCGATACAAAAAGTGATAGTCCTTAACGCGGACGGTATCCAGCCACCGCGTAGTACAGGATATAGAGATAGCAGGGTACCATCAGCACCAAAAAGGCTGTTTGGTACCCCATGCTTCTTTCCAGCAAGCCGTAGGCCTGCGGAATGAGCGCCCCGCCCGCAATACCCATGACCAGCCAGGCGGAACCCACCTGCGTGAACCGCCCCAAACCATTAATGGCCAGCGGGAAAATAGCCGGCCACATCACGGCATTGGCAAGGCCTAGCAAAGCGATACAACTAACTGCGGTAGACCCGGTGGTGAAGTACGTAAGCACCGTGAGCGCCACACCTAGTGCAGCAGAGTATTTCAGAAAATCCTGTTGGGCAATGTATTTGGGGATGAGCAGGATGTTCAGGATATAACCCAGCAACATAGCGCCCAGGGTGAAAGTGGTGAAATACTTGGTTTGGTCCAGGCTAAAACCCAGCGACTTCCCATACACCCCAATCACATCGCCGGCCATTACTTCAGCCCCTACATAAACAAAGATGGCCAGTGCGCCCAACACCAGGTGCGGGAATTGCCACACATGAGTTTTACCGGCAGAAAGCGGAGTAACGCCTTCTTCCGATGTTTCAGCAGAGGTATCTATTTCAGGCAGGGAGGACCGGCGGATCATGAGCGCCAGAATAGCCAGAACCACTGCCATCACCATATAAGGCATTACCACACGACCTGCAAGTTGATCCAGCAAACCACTGCGCACCGTAGCATCGGTGGCATTGGTAATTTCCGCTTCAATGGCGGAAGCGTTTTTCAATACAATACTGCTGAGAATGATTGGACTGAGCATACCTGCAATTTTGTTGCAGATGCCCATGATGCTGATGCGTTGAGCGGCACTTTCAATCGGACCAATGATGCTGATATAAGGATTGTTGGCCGTTTGAAGCAGCGCAAGACCCATACCCTGCACGAACAAGCCCAGCAAAAACAACGGAAACGAGCGGGCATTGGCGGCTGGAATAAAAATCAGACAACCAAGCGCCATCACCAGCAGTCCCCACGACATGCCGTTTTTGAAACCCGTTTTTTCCAGAATTTTGGAAGAAGGAATGGCCAGAAAAAAATAGCTGATGTAAAACGCAAAGGTTACAAACAGCGCCTGGAGCGTATCCAGTTCACAGGCCAGTTTCAAAAACGGAATCAGGGTGCCATTCAGCCAGGTTACAAACCCGAAAATGAAAAACATGACCCCGATAATGCCAATTTGATACAGGTATTGGCTGTTGCGGGTGGAAGCTTGTTGCATGGTTATTCGTTTTGCCTTGAAAAACAGAAGAAGATTTCGGGGTAAAGGAAATTAACTTTTGGAAAGTTTCAAAGATTTGTGCTGATCATTGGTTATGCCGATGGTTAATAAGCCAGGCCGTTGCATCTTTGTACCCTGCGTGTCTTAGCCGTTATTTACCTTTCAACCCAAAAAACATCTGCCAGATGCATTTCCGGTTACTTATTCCAGTTTGTCTTCTCCTCAGCTTCACTACCCCGCCGCTTAAAATGCATATTCGGCGGCTCCCCCCTCAAACCCCTCAAACCTCTCAAACCCCTCAAACCCTTCAAACCCAAGATCGGCGGCTAAACCCGCCGGTACGGGAAACCCATGCTCGGCGGCTAAACCCGCCGGTACGGCAGCAGCCAGACTGGGGTTTCTTTGCCCATAAACGCATCAACCGACTGGCTACCCTGACACTGCCTCCGGAAATGATGGTGTTTTTCAAACCTAATATTGATTACCTCACCGATCATGCGGTGGATCCCGATATGCGTCGGTACGCCAGCAAGCATGAAGGACCGAGGCATTATATCGACCTGGACAATTACGGTGAGCCGCCGTACGACCAGCTGCCCCGGCAATGGGTAGATGCCATGCTTTCCCATACGGAAATCTGGATGGTGAATGCTGCCGGCGATACCTCGCTGCTCATTGGCGGAAAAAAACCGCTGCAGCCCGTTTGGCAGCGGGATTACAAATTCTGGTTCAGCAGACAGGTTTTAGCGCGGTTTTATGAAGATGATGAGACTATTTCGGTAGATTCGTTGCAGACGTTTCTGGATTTTATGGGCAGAAAAGAGAAGCCTGTAGCCGCTTTTTACCGAGAACACCTTTCTGAACACGGCGTGTTGCCCTGGAACCTGCAGCGCATGCAACGGCAGCTCACCGAAGCATTCCGCCAACGGGATAGTCGCCGTATACTCAAACTGGCTGCCGATATGGGACATTACATCGGCGATGCGCATGTGCCCCTGCACACCACCAGCAATTACAACGGACAAAAAACCGGGCAGCACGGCATCCATGGCTTTTGGGAGAGCAGAATCCCGGAGCTTTTTGCCGACGATACCTACGACTATTTTGTGGGCAAACCAGAATATGTAGAGCGCACGGAGGACTGGTTTTGGCAGGCAGTTTTTGATTCCAACAAACTGGTAGACAGTGTATTAACCTTTGAAAAAAACCTGCGCCGCAGTTTTCCGCAAGACCGGCAAATGTGTCCGGATATGCGTTTGGGCACCATGGTAGTTACCCCATGCAGGGATTTTGCGGCAGCCTATCAGGAATCTTTGAACAACATGATTGAGCGCCGGTTGCGCGCGGCCATTCACGCCGTGAGCAGCGCCTGGTACACTGCCTGGGTAGATGCCGGAGAGCCCGATCTTTCCAAAATGGACAAGCCCCTGATGAACGAGCAGGAAAAAAAGGAGGAGGAAGAGCTCCGAAAAACGTTTGATCGGGGGAGGATTATCGGGCGGGCAGAGGATCATTGATGGAGTGAGGCGCGGAAGGTTACCAAGTTGCCAAGTGACCAAGTGAGAGTCTCACTTGGAGTGAGACTCTCACTTGGTCACTTGGCAACTTGGTAACCTTCCGACCTCCCCGGCAAAAAAACTCCCCGAAAATCAGTTTCTTTGCTAAAAAAAGGACCATGCTCCATAAATTCCAACGCATAACTATGGGCAGATTGCAAGTCGTATGCCTTCTTCTTTTCTCAAGCCTCGCTGTTTCTGCCCAAACTGACACCCTTAGGCTCATTTTTGCCGGCGATATCATGGGGCACGCACCGCAGATTACCAGTGCGCAGGTGGGCAAGGATCAATATGATTACAATCCTTGTTTTCAGTACGTAAAACCCATCCTGGAACAAGCCGATATTGCCATTGGCAACCTGGAGCTCACTTTGCCCGGCAAGCCGCCTTACACGGGTTACCCTATGTTTCGCAGTCCGGATGCGCTGGCAACGGCCTTGAAAAAAGCAGGATTTGATCTGCTGGTAACCGCCAATAACCACTCCAACGATGGTCGGGGACTGGGTGTAACCCATACCATTGACGTGCTACGCAAAGAGGCTTTTTTGCAAACCGGCACATTCAAAAACGAGCGCGACCGCAGCACCTTGTACCCCTTGATGATTTACAAAAACGGGTTCAAAATTGCGTTGCTCAATTACACCTACGATACCAACGGCGTACCCACCGAAGCGCCTACGGTGGTCAATCTAATCAACAATGAACAAATGGCCGCCGACCTCGCGGAAGCGCGCGCACGCAAGCCACACTACATCATTGTGGTGATGCACTGGGGACTGGAATATCAGCTTACAGAAAACGCCATACAGCGGGAGCAGGCCAAATTTTTGATCAAAAACGGCGCAGATATGGTCATCGGCTCGCATCCGCACGTGGTGCAACCCATTCGCATGGAGCGCGTTACTATGCCCGACGGCCACGAAAAAGAGGCTCTGGTGGTGTATTCACTGGGCAATTTTATTTCCAATCAGCAGCAGCCCAACACCGATGGCGGCATCCTGTTTCAAGTAGATTTATTGAAAAACAAAGGCAACCCGCAGGTGCGCCTGGGCGAACATGGCATTATACCCGTCTGGCGCTATATTCATAAAAATGCCGCGGGGAAAAGCACCTTCTATGCCCTCCCTGTTTCCCGAGTGGAACGCAATGAAAAACTGGTGCCCGGCATGCCGCTTACTGCTCAAAATGCTATGGTAAAATACGCAGAAGGCTTGCGTAAACGATTGAAATACAAAGAATTGAAAATATAAAACCCATGGAAAGGCCCTATGTTTACTACGATTTTACGCTAAGCCTTTGCTCCCAGTGTTTGCGCAGGGTAGATGCCAAAATTGTATTTGAAAACGATCAGGTGTGGATGCTCAAACGTTGTTCGGAACACGGCGCTGAAAAGGTGCTGATTGCCGACGATGTGGCGTATTACCGCAATTGCCGCAACTACGCCAAGCGCAGTGAAATGCCCCGACGCTTCAATACCCGAACGCATTTTGGTTGTCCGTATGATTGCGGTTTGTGTCCGGACCACGAGCAACATTCCTGTCTGACCATTGTGGAGGTGACGGATCGTTGCAACCTGAGTTGCCCCACCTGCTATGCCGAATCCTCGCCGCATCATGGCAGGCACCGGACCTTGGAGGAGATAGAAGCCATGCTGGATTTGGTGGTGGCCAACGAAGGCGAGCCCGATGTGGTGCAGCTCAGCGGCGGGGAGCCCACGGTGCATCCGCAGTTTTTTGAGATTCTGGACATAGCCAAACGCAAGCCTATCCGGCATTTGATGTTGAATACCAACGGCATCCGGATAGCCAAGGATGCGGCGTTTGTGGAAAAACTGGCATCCTATATGCCTGATTTTGAGGTATATCTGCAGTTTGATTCCCTGCAGCCCGCGGTGTTGGAGTGTTTGCGCGGCGAAAACCTGCTGGATGTGCGGATGAAAGCACTGGAACACCTGAACCGCTTCAATCTTTCCACTACCCTGGTGGTTACCCTGCAAAAAGGATTGAACGATCAGGAAATAGGCCCCATCATTGATTTTGCTTTGCAACAGCGTTGCGTTCGGGGCGTAACCTTCCAGCCCACTCAGGTAGCCGGCCGGGTGGATGGTTTCAATCCGGCCACCGATCGGATTACGCTTACCCAGGTACGCAAAGAGATCTTGCGCCAGGCGCCTGTTTTTCAGCCGGAAGACATCATTCCGGTTCCCTGCAACCCTGATGCATTGGCTATGGCTTATGCCTTGAAAATAGACGGCGAGGTGTTCCCGCTTACCCGGTTCATCAATCCTCAGGATATACTGGACAACTCCCGCAACACCATTGTATATGAACAGGATGAGCGTTTGCACCAGCATATGGTGCAATTGTTCAGTACCGGCAACTCCGTGGAATGTGCCACCAATGAGCTCAACCAAAGTCTCATGTGCTGCCTGCCTCAGGTGAGCGCGCCCACGCTCGGGTACGAGAATTTGTTTCGGATCATCATCATGCGCTTTATTGATGCGTATGATTTCGATGTACGGGCCATTAAAAAATCGTGTGTGCATATTGTAAGTCCGGAAGACAAAAAAATCATACCTTTCGAAACGATGAACCTGTTTTACAGAGACCCTATGAAGCGGGCTGTGCTGGAACATGTTAAAATGCTTTAACCCCTCAAACCCCGCCCCCACCCCCAAGGGGGCTTGCCCCTTCAAACTTATCAAACCCCTCAAACCCTTCAAACATCGGCGACTAAACCCGCCGGTACAGCAAATACCAGATATGGAGCCTTTTGATCAAATTGATACCCCGCCAACACCACCACAGCAGCCAAAGATGCCCCTGGGCAAAGCTGTTTTGATTAATTTTGGTATCATGGTAGCCTACATGATGCTCACGAGTTTGAGCATGGGAACTGGCCCGGAAGCAGGCCTGGGCGTACTGGCAGCTGATGCATTCCTCATCATAGCCCAGGTGGGCCTGAATATGCTCGTCGGGTTTATCCTGGTCTTTACCCAGGACCACAAACAATTAGGCGGAGCACTGATGATCAGTGGTATTATTATGGGCGCTATTGGTTTTGGCTCCTGTTTGGCTCATGCTGCTATTATGGAAGCGTAGGCGTGTGCTAATCGGGCTGATTGGCTACGGCACTTGTATGGTTGGCTATTTGTTTTTCTCCTAGGCTAAACGCTCCCTGGCCAAAATGTACCCATTCGATTTTCATATCGGCGCGGCCAAACTATCCGGGCATCTGGTATTTGAAATGCTCTCCTACACCCTGGGCTATCGTCTGTATGTGTGGCAACGCGCGCGTAGTCGCGACCTGATTAGCGACGATGGCCGGATGTGGATTTTTCTGGGCGCAGCACTGGGCGCCTTTCTGGGCAGTCATATCCTTGGCGTATTGGAGCATCCTGATTACCTGAAACACTTCAATATTCAGGTTTGGATGGGGCAGAAGACCATCATTGGCGGACTTTTAGGCGGTTTGATAGGGGTGGAACTTACCAAAAAACAAATTGGCATACGCACTTCTTCGGGCGATTTGATGACCTACCCGCTCATTTTTGCGCTTGCACTGGGGCGCATTGGTTGTCATTTAGCAGGCCTGACCGATGGCACGCACGGCAAGCCCTCCTCGTTGCCCTGGGCGATAGATTTCGGCGATGGAATACCCCGCCATCCGGTGAATCTGTATGAGGTGGCTTTTCTGCTGTTGTTGGCCGGTGTGTTGTTTTGGCGGGAAAAACAACAGGCATTGCCCAATGGCATGCGTTTCAAAATATTCATGATTGCCTACCTGAGCTGGCGTTTTTTGCTGGAGTTTATCAAACCCGTATGGCTGGCGCCTGGCCTGGGATTATCCAGCATTCAACTGGCTATTATTGCCGGATGGGGATATTATTTTTGGGATTGGCGCCAACATAAATAACCCGTTTTTGTATTAAATCTCAGACTGAATCTCAATACTTTAGCAGGCAAAGCCCCCTGGTAAAGACAAAAACTTGTGGCCCGGCAATCCTTTCCGGGCATTTTCCCACTTTTAACGCAAAAAAACCGTATCTTTGCCCTCTGTTTTGGCATGCAGCCTTCGGATGTCCTTTCCCCAAAACCACCTCCGATAACTGTATTCTGTGCAATCCGAACTTACTTCCGCATTCCATTAATCGCATCCCGCGCAGTGAAACGAGTCCATTTGAAGGCCCTAAAAGCTGGCACCACACATCCTAACCAGGTCTTACTGGCCGAAAAAGACCGACTCGACCAGCTCGACCCCCTTCTCGAGCCTGCCGAACGGGCATTTCTGCACCAGGCAATCCATCACGACGTCAACAGTTTTACCTTCCCCAGGGCCGAAGGCATTGTATTCGTCAGGATACTCAAACCTGAAAAAGATGCTTTTATAGCCCTTGAAGACGCGCGTATAGCTGGCAACGAATTGCTTAGCGAGCTTCGTCGCTACAAGGTGGAAACCATCAGCATCCAAAATGCCTGCCTCGAAGACCGATCCCTGGCTTTTGCCGAAGGACTGGCGCTGGGCAGCTACCAATTTCTGAAATATTTTACCAAACCGGCCGAAAAACCCCTGCGGGAAATCTGGATCGGGCCAGACGCGGCCTCTGAAAGTCATTTGGCTGAGTTTAATGCCCTGTTGGAAGCCGTTTTCCTGGCCCGGGATCTGGTCAACGAACCACAATCCCATTTCAACACCCTGCAAATGGCGGATGCCATTGGTGAGGTGGCACAGGAGTACGGATTTTCAGCAGAAATTTTGGATAAAGAGCGTATAGAAGCGCTGAATATGGGCGGTTTGCTGGCCGTTAACCGTGCCAGCCAGATCCCGCCGCGTTTCTGCGTCCTGGAATGGAAACCATCCGGCGCGCGCAATGCCCGGCCCGTAGTGCTGGTTGGGAAAGGCGTGGTGTACGATACCGGCGGCTTGAGTCTGAAACCCAGCGAGGCCATGGACTATATGAAATGCGATATGGCCGGCGCCGCCACCGTGGTAAGCACCCTGGCTGTAGCCGCCAAAACCAGTCTGCCGGTACACCTGGTTGGTCTCATTCCAATCACCGACAATAAGATAGGCGAGAATGCTCTGGCGCCCGGCGATGTCATCACCATGGGCAGCGGCAAAACCGTAGAAGTAGTGAATACTGATGCGGAAGGACGTATTATCCTGGCCGACGCGCTTCATTATGCAAAAAAATACGAGCCAGCCCTGGCGCTGGATATAGCTACCCTCACCGGTTCTGCCGTGCGGGCATTGGGCACACAGGCCATTTGCTATATGGGAACCGCCTCCAAAGAAGTGAAAAGCCATTTAGAAGAAAGCGGTTTTGCCACCTACGAGCGGCTGGTAGAATTACCTTTGTGGAAAGAGTTTGCAGACGAGCTGAAAAGCAATATTGCTGATCTGCGCAACCTAGGTTCTTCGAATGCCGGGATGATAACCGCAGGAAAATTTCTGGAAAATTTTGTGGATTATCCCTGGTTGCATCTCGATATCGCCGGGCCTGCCTACCTTCGGACCGCCAACAGCTACCGCACCAAAGACGGAACCGGAGTTGGCGTAAGGCTTTTATACCATTTTTTGAAAAAACACTTTAGTTAACGCCGGAACACTGCAACCTGTAAAAACCTACATCCGTTCTTCAGCGTATCAGTGTCCACGTTTCACACATTATGAGCAACATAACCATCGGTATTTCCTGCGGCGACATTAATGGCATTGGGCTGGAAGTAATCCTGAAATCAATTGGGTTGAAAAACCTGGGCAAAAAATTCAAAACAGTGGTGTACGGCAGTTCAAAAGTGATTGCTTACCACAAAAACATCATCACCGAGGAAAATCTCCAGTTCCACACCATCAATAATGCCAATGAGGCCCTGGAAGACAGGATCAATGTGATTAACTGTTGGACAGAAAATGTGAATATCACGCTGGGCAAGCCGGATAAAGTGGGCGGTCAGTGCGCCCAACAAGCCCTGGAGCGCGCAGTGAAAGACCTGAATACCGGCGAAATTGATGCCCTGGTTACAGCGCCTATCAATAAAAAAGCCATGCAAATGGCCGGTTTCCCGTTTGTGGGCCACACCGAATACATCACCAATGCCTTCAAAGTGAAGGATTCGCTGATGCTGATGGTGTCTGACTCACTGCGAGTGGGTCTGGTGACCAACCATTTACCCATCAGGGAAGTAGCGGCAGCCATTACCCGGGAACGTGTGTTGCGCAAAATCCTGATCATGGCCGAAACCCTGCGCATTGATTTCAATATTGAAAAACCAACCATTGCCGTGCTGGGATTAAACCCGCATGCCGGCGATGAAGGCGCAATTGGGGATGACGACGATAAAATTGTGCGACCAGCCATTGAAGATGCCAAAGCCAAGGGCATTTTGGCTTTCGGACCGTATCCGGCTGATGGTTTCTTCGGTTCTGGTCAGTACCATAAATTTGATGGCATTTTGGCCATGTACCACGATCAGGGACTGGTACCGTTCAAAGCCTTGTCTTTTGGCGCCGGGGTAAACTACACAGCAGGACTACCAGCAGTGCGCACCTCTCCGGATCATGGTACGGCATACGATATTGCAGGCAAAGGCGAGGCTGATGAAACCTCCATGATCAAGGCCATATACTTGTCGGCCGAGATAGTACGCAACCGCAATGAGTATCTGGATATGCACGCCAATTCGCTGGAGCGCCGCAAACAGAAGTCCATCATCACCGATGCCGGCGAAGAAATGGAAGAAGAAAATGTGATTCCGGAGGAATAGAGAGGCTGTTTCAATAGTCTTTTTATAGTTTTATTGCTGAGGCGTATTCCCCACATTACCACCTTACTCAAATCAACTTTATGCAAATTCTTGGAATCGACGTTGGCGCATCAGGGATCAAGGGCGCTGTCGTGGATGTACAAAACGGGAAACTTACCGGTGAGCGATTTCGCGTACCTACGCCGCAGCCTTCCACGCCTCAGGCTATGGCCGGGGCATTTGCGGAGATTGTGGAATATTTCAATTACAAGGGTCCCGTTGGATGCGGTTTCCCAAGTATTGTAAAAAACGGCGTGGCCAAATCTGCCGCCAATATTGATAAAAGCTGGATTGATACCGATATTCAGGAAGTGTTTGGCAAGGCCTGCGGATGTCCGGTTTTTGCCACCAACGATGCCGATGCCGCCGGAGTAGCAGAAATGCACCATGGCCTGGGTGTTGGCGAAAAAGGCCTGGTATTGTTGATAACCATTGGCACTGGATTGGGTTCGGCCCTTTTTTATCAGGGCCAATTGATTCCGAATACCGAGCTGGGCCATGTGTTGTGGAAACACGGCAAGCCTGCAGAAGCCTGGTGTTCATCCGGCGCCCGCTCCAGACTCAAAATCAGCAGGAGCGAATGGGCCGATAGGTTCAATGAGTACCTGAACCACCTTGAACTGCTGTTTTCACCGGATTTATTCATCCTGGGCGGCGGAGAGAGCAAGTTTTTTGAACAATACAAGCACCAGTTAATAACCGAAGCACGGGTAGTGCCGGCCAAACTGCTCAACAACGCAGGGATCATTGGAGCCGCCTCCTACGCTTATGACAAGACACAAAGCGGGAAACACTAAGGCGCAAAGGCACTAAGGCGCAAGGCACTAAGGCGCAAAGGCACTAAGGCGCAAAGGCTGGTACTGCTGCCCAACCGAACGCCAACTCAAACACTCACACACTCAGGCACTCAAACACTCACACGAATGGCTCTCATTGTATTGGAAGGAATGCGATTTCATGCTTTCCACGGGGTGCACCCGGAGGAGCAGGTATTAGGTGGCGAATACGTAGTGAATGTAGAGGTGCAAACCGGCATTGCCCTGGCAGCCAAAACAGATGATATTGAGTTTACCCCAGTGAATTATGAAACGGTGTACCAGATTTGCATGGCAGAAATGGCGCAACCCAAAAAATTGCTGGAAACCGTGGTAACCAATATCATTTACCGCATGAAACGGCAGTTTTCCCAGATGAAAAGTGTGAAAGTGCAGGTTCGGAAACTCAATCCGCCTATTCATGCCAAAATGGGGCCGCTCACCCAAACACAAAAATATCCGCCCATCAGTGGTCGTGTAGAGGCCGCCTGGGTGCAAGACGAAAGCAGTTTTGTGAGCAGTTGCCCGCGGTGCAAAACACCTTTTTTGTGTTATGCCGACGATACCTGCTGGTGCAAAGAAATTCAGAACATACACCCGGCCACACAGGAAACCCTCAAACGACAATTCGGCAGCACATGTTTGTGTCAAAATTGCCTGAAATTGTACGCAGGTTGAACCTTCGCCGATTTTTTACTGTCTTTAACTTGCCAATTGTAGTCGAACCTTTTCAGCCTAAGCTTGTTTGGCTACCTTTGCAACCCCGCGAACCAAATTCCCCACATTAATCACATTAAACCCATTACCCACACACATTCATTCAAATGGCAAATAAATCGGATGTAGAAGCAATAGACGCGCTTGCACAGTCGTATAAAGACCTTTCCGCAGAGATCAGCAAAGTAATTGTAGGTCAGGAAGATGTAGTTCGCGCCGTGATTATTTCCTTGTTTTCCAATGGTCACGCCCTGCTGGTTGGGGTGCCGGGTTTGGCTAAAACCCTGCTCGTAAGTACCATTGCTGAAGTTCTGGATCTGGATTTTAAACGTATTCAGTTTACGCCCGACCTGATGCCTTCCGACATCACCGGATCTGAAATCCTGGACGAATCCCGTCATTTCCGTTTCATGCGCGGCCCTGTATTTGCCAACATCGTTTTGGCCGACGAGATCAACCGTACACCGCCCAAAACCCAGGCAGCACTCCTGGAAGCCATGCAGGAACGCTCCGTAACTGTGAGCGGTCAGCGCCATGATCTGCCTTCCCCGTTTTTTGTACTGGCTACTCAAAACCCGATTGAGCAGGAAGGCACCTATCCGCTGCCGGAAGCTCAGCTCGACCGTTTTATGTTCAATATTCCACTTACCTATCCTACTTATGAGCAGGAAGTAGAAGTAGTAAAGAATACCACTTCTTCACGCAAGGTGGACCTGAAACATATCCTGAATGCGGAACAAATTAAGGATTTTCAGCAGCTTATCCGCAAAATTCCGGTGAGCGACAACGTGCTGGAATACGCAGTTGGCCTCGTAGCCAAAACGCGCCCAAACACCCCGCGTGCCACCAAAGAAGCCAATAGCTACCTCGGTTGGGGCGCTGGTCCGCGCGCCAGTCAGTACCTGGCCCTTGGCGCAAAATGCCATGCAGCCATCCGCGGCAAATACTCGCCAGACATCGAAGATGTGCAGGCCATTGCCAATCTCGTGCTTCGTCACCGTATTGTACGCAACTACAAAGCGGAAGCAGAAGGTATCACAGAAGAGAATATCATTGAATCCATGCTTTAGACGGTGGACGGTAGACGGTGGACCCGGGTGTGTAAAACGCCCGGGTCTGTTGTTTTGGGTTATTTCCAAGAATTTCTGCGAAAGCAATCGGACATTGGAAGCTCCTGTTTAACCAAAGCAGCGTTTTATCACCTCTTCCCGAAATGTGGCACCAATTGGCAATTTGCCGCCTTCTACCATTAATTGGTTTCCCTCCAGTGCTTTTATACCTTTTATAGCAACAATATACGATTTATGGACTCGGATAAAGTCCTGTGCAGGCAATTCTTCCTCCAGTTGTTTCAAGGATAGCAGAGAAAGAATTTTTCCGCAAGTTCGAGTATGAAATGCAACATACTCCCTCATTCCTTCAATAAAAAGTATATCATCCAGCTTTAGTCGATGCAGCCGATGCTCAGATTTTACCAAAATAATATCCTGATCTGAAACCGTAGTGCTTTTCAATTTCAGACGTTCCGTTGCTTTTTGAATAGCCTGAACAAATCGTTCAAAACTAAATGGTTTTAATAAATAATCTACTACATCCAGTTCATAACCTTCCAATGCATAATCCGGATATGCCGTTGTGAAGATAACGAGCGGACGTTGCGACAAGCTGCGTAGAAATTCCGTGCCGCTCAATTCAGGCATCTGAATATCCAATAAAAGCAAATCCACCTGGTCCTGATGCAAATAAGCCATAGCTTCCGGCGGATTCCTGCAAGTACCCGCCAATTCTACATGTGGCAACCTTGAAATGTAGTTGCTGAGCAAGGTGCGAGCCAGCTCTTCATCATCAATGACCAGACATCTAATCATGGATTTCCAGCAATTTTAGTTGTACTTCAAAGATATCGTTTTCCATTCTTACATGAAATTCATGCTTGTTGGGATATACCAATTCCAGCTGCCGGCGCACATTATTCAATCCAATGCCGCCAGTTTTATCTTTTGGTTGCAGCATATTATCCTGGCTGTTTTTCACCATAAAAACCAAATCATTAGAGGTGTTACGGAGCGTCACCACGACCCAGCCTTTTCCTATTTTTTCAATACCACTATGCTTAAATGCATTCTCAATGAGTGGTACAAATAATAAAGGCGCTATCATTCGTTCAGGTCGGGTATCATCCAGATCCATTTGAATATTGATTCCGGCGCTATCCTTGAGTCGGAACAAATCAACATAATTTCTGATGTAGTCAAGTTCCTTTCTCAGGGGTACGTATGCCGCCGAACATTCATACAACACATAGCGCAACATGGTCGACAATCTAAGCAGGTTTTCAGGAGCATCCTCAGATTTCAACAAAGTCTGGGTGTAAATATTATTTAATGCATTAAACAGGAAGTGAGGATTTATCTGCGACTTGAGAAACTTCATTTCTGCTTCCAGCTTTTCTGTATGTAAAGCAATTGTTTCCTGCTCCTTCCCCTTTGCGTATAAGGAAACTTCATATAATGCATTGCCAATTAATGAAACGGCTAAGGGGACCGCCAGGAACCCGGCTTTGAACATGCCTGTGCGCAACTGGGTTTCTTGTTCAAAGGCCGGATGCAACAACAGGATTAGTCGACTCAATACGCCAATCAGGAGTAATCCTGCCAAAGCATACCAGAGGTATTGCCTGGAAAAATATAATCGTGGCAACAAAACACTGGTATTTACATAGATTACCAATGCGATTCCAGGCGCCAAAAAAAACATTCGGTACAGAAATTCGTAAGAGAAATCCGGGCCACGATTCATCTGATATGCTACCGTCCAAAGCAGACACCAGAATAACATCTGTTGCAATAAGCGAGACCTCATTTTAAAGGCATTAATTGTTAGCTCAAAAATTAGGCTTTTGATCAGACTATCCAAAAAGGATCAACCAACCCAGTTAAAAAACATACAAACATTGAGAGAAAATCAACCCATCTATCCTGTTCATTGACTAATTCCGGCCGTTCATTGATTCTATTTGACGCGAGGGAGAGCTCCGGCGTTCTTTGTTCCTGTAAACAAGATACCCATGCAACATCCCCTTTTAGTCCTTTGTATCACTTTTTTGGGCGCTTCCTGCGTGCAGGCACAACAAGTAACGCTTTCCGGATACCTCAAAGACGCCCAATCCGGTGAAGAACTGTTGTACGCCGGTGTTGGTGTGCCGGCTATTTCCAAACATGTAAGCACCAATGAATACGGCTACTACGCCATCTCTCTACCCAAAGGTCGCTATCAGGTGCGGTTCAGCTACGTGGGCTATGATTCCAAAACACTGGATATAGACCTGCAAACCGACCAGCGCCTCGATGTGGAATTGGACTCCGGAATGGCGCTCTCGGAGGTGGTGGTAAGTGCAAAACGCGACGACCAGCAGCTGCGCAGTACAGAAATTGGCGTAGCGACCCTGTCTATCCAGGACGCCAAAAAAATTCCGGTGCTGTTTGGAGAACAGGACATCCTGAAAACCATACAACTCCTGCCCGGCGTGAGTCCGAACAGTGAAGGCAGCGCCGGATTCTTTGTGCGCGGTGGCGATACGGATCAAAATCTGGTGCTGCTGGACGAGGCGCCGGTGTACAATGCCTCCCATTTACTTGGTTTCTTCTCCGTGTTTAATTCAGATGCCCTGAAGGATGTGAAACTCTATAAGGGTGGTATTCCGGCGCAATACGGCGGCCGTATTTCTTCTGTGCTGGATGTGCGGATGAAAAATGGCAACAGCAAAAAACCCGCGGTATCTGGCGGTATTGGGCTTATTGCATCCCGCCTGACGGTGGAAACTCCGCTGGATGCCGCCGGTAATGGCTCCCTGATCCTGTCGGGGCGGCGCACGTATGCCGATCTGGTGCTGAAGGCTTTCAGCAACGATTTTGACCAAACCACCCTGTATTTCTACGATTTCAATGCAAAAGCCAATTGCCATTTTGGCGAAAAAGACCGGATTTTCTTGTCGGGTTACTTCGGTCGGGATGTGTTTAATTTGAACCGTATTGGTCTGGACTGGGGCAATACCACGGCTACTGTGCGCTGGAATCATGTGTTCAACGAGCAGTTGTTCAGCAACACCTCTTTCATTTACAGTGATTTTGATTATGGTTTTGGCGTTGACAATGCTGGTGCAGGCATAAACCTGAGTTCAGGCATTTTTGACTACAACCTAAAACAGGATTTCAACTGGTATACCAACCCAAAAAACAGCATGCAGTTTGGCTGGAACGCGGTTTACCACCAGTTTAAACCCGGAAAATTTACTGCCGAAGAAAACGGCGAAAACAACCAAACCATAGAATTGCCGCAGCAACAGGCGCTGGAGACTGGCATTTACCTGGATAACGAACAAAAACTGAGCAACAACCTCATGATTTACTACGGCGCACGCTTGAGCACCTTCAGTAATATTGGTCCGTTCGAGGTAAAAACCTACAACAGCATGGATCAGCCTGAGGGTAGCACCAACTATGGAGATGGTGTGTTTTACCATACTACGGCGGGTTTTGAGCCGCGGGCCAGCGCCAGTTATATGCTGAACGACCACAGTTCGCTGAAAGCCGGCTACAACCGCATGTACCAGTACCTGCACCTGCTGTCGAACTCCACTTCAGGCACGCCAACCGATATCTGGTATCCGAGCACCCCTTTGGTGAAACCGGAAATTGGCAACCAGTATTCGCTGGGATATTTCTATCAATGGCCTGATAATCAATGGGAATTCAGCGTAGAGACCTATTACAAGTCGCTGAACAACCAGGTGGAATACGAAGATGGCGCTGAAACCTTTTTGAATCCCAACCTGGAAGCGGAACTGGTTTTTGGGAAGGGTCGTGCGTATGGGGCTGAATTTATGGTGAAGAAAAACAGCGGAAAACTCAGCGGCTGGGTTTCCTACACCTTATCTACATCAGAACGGCAGTTTGACGCCATCAATGGCGGACAATGGTTTTCGGCCAGGCAAGACCGCACGCACGATATTGCAGTGGTGGCTACCTATCAGTTGGCGCCCCGACTTAGCGCTTCCGCCGCCTGGGTATACTACACCGGCGATGCCGTAACCTTTCCAACCGGTAAATATGAAGTAGACGGAGAGATCATCACCTTGAATTCCGGCAGAAATGGCGACCGCATGCCTGATTATCATAGGCTTGATTTGGGCTTGACCTGGAACTTCAAATCGAAAAAAAGTTGGAATTCCAACCTGAATCTGTCCATTTACAACGTGTATAACCGCAAAAACGCCTTTTCCATCACCTTTGAGGAAAGCGCCACCAACCCCAATCAAACAGAAGCCATCAAAACCTCCTTGTTTGGTATAGTGCCATCGCTCACCTGGAATTTTTCTTTTTAACATGAAACAGCTCCTTTTTCTGCTCCCCATTTTTTGCCTTTGCGCCTGCGAGGAAGTTATTGAACTGGAACTCGACAGCTCCGAACAACGAGTTGTGGTAGAAGCCAATCTGGATGCCGGTACCGGTGTATGCGCGGTTTGGCTGCGCAAAAGCGGCGATTTCTACCAAACCAACGATTTTGAAACCGTCAACGGGGCCATCATCCAGCTACAAACATCTAATGGTACCCTGGATATTCCGCTCTACAGTGATGGTTTTTATTACCTGGAAAACATCTCAGTACAACCCGCTGAAGTGGTATCACTGCGCATTGAACTACCTGACGGACAACTGATTACTTCCGATCCTGCCATCACGCCGTATCCGGTTACTTTAGACTCCCTGATACTGGAAAAGGCTTTGTCGGGAGGGCCGGGAGGCAACAGCGGAACCGAACAATATTCCCTGGCCTTTCGATGGCAGGACCGGGCCGGAAGCGCAGATAATTACCGCCTGAAAGTGTTTAGAAATAGTCGCTACGAATCGGAGATTTACGGTCTGACAGACGATCGTTTGGGCGACGGCGAGCAAATTACGCGTCCGATTATCCGGAACACCTATGCACCTGGCGACACCTTGCTTTGTCAATTACTGAGTACCGACAGGGCATATTACAATTACTTTACAGACGTTGCCAACAGCGACGGTCGGGCATTATCTTCTCCTACGCCATACAATCCGCGCACCATGCTCAGCGGCAATGCACTGGGGTACTTCGGGGTGTGGTATATGGCCGAAAAAGTGATAGTGGTTGGACCTTAATCCCACACTACTGGACATTTTGGTTTCAGACCTATAAGGTTTATGGAAACCTAGGGTATGTACACAAGTTAAATAGAGAATCAATTTCTGAGATTATCCCCACTAATAACATCTTGCATCTTGTAACCCGCTGTTTTAACGGCGGGCAAAAGTCGACCCACCCATTACATCTAGCATCTTTACAAAACATCACATCTTCAATAGGTTATGGATGCTGATGCTCTGCAAAGATGCTAGATGTGAATAGTGGGGTATTCCTGGCCACTCGTTGAAACGAGTGGTTACAAGATGTTAGATGTGTTTCCAGATTGCCTTAACATCCATATATAACTTGTGTACATACCATAGGTTTTTGGAAACCTTATAGGTCTGAAACCAAAATGTCCAGTAGTGTGCCTTAATCCGCCACAAAACGGATTGAAAGGGAGTTCACACAATGCCGGGTGTTTTTGGCTGTCATACGTTCGCCATCGAATACATGGCCGAGATGACCTTCACAATTGGCGCAAACTATTTCGGTGCGCCGCATACCGAAGGAATTATCCTCGTGGCGAATGATGGCCCCGGGTATTTCATCGTCGAAAGAAGGCCAGCCACAACCGCTGTCGAACTTATCTGAAGAGCGATACAACGGCGCATTGCAACGGCGGCAGATAAAGGTGCCCACACCTTTGTGGTTCCAGTATTCGCCGGTAAAAGCACGTTCAGTGCCTTTTTGGGCAATTACGTATTCTTCTTCCGGAGTAAGCGGATTCCAGTTTTGCATAGGACGGTGGACGATTTTGGAGATCAAAGATAATATAAATCCCCAAAAAATCATGCGTTAGATTAACTTAGCGTTATCTCCCATCGTCCATCGTTCATCGTCCATCAATTATCTTTTCACAAACCTGTCGTCCGTTAGGGCTTCGAGGAATGTTTTGAGGTCTGCTTTTTCTTGTTGGGTGAGGTTGAGCGGAGTATTGAGCAGAGTATCGCGGTTGAATCCACCTGGCACGGTTTGATTGGGTTGATCGTAGAATTCAATAACTTCCTCCAGGGTTTGAAACATGCCGTTGTGCATATATGGCTGGGTAACGGCCACATTGCGCAGACCCGGAACCTTAAATTTTCCCAAATCCGCACTGTCTTTGGTGATATCAAACCTGCCTCTGTCAGCCAGGTTGCGACGCCCGGTGTAGAGTCCGACGTTGCGGAATTCATCGCCGGTAAAATCCGGGGAAAAGTGGCAATCGAAGCATTTTCCCTTTTTCATAAACACCTCGCGTCCGCGTACGGCGGCCTCGCTCATACCACCTGGTTTATTCATCATCCAGCGGTCGAATGGCGTATTGGAAGTTTCCAGCGTGCGCACAAAAGCGGCCAACGCCGAGGCCAGTTTTTCCTGATCGGCCGGAGCGCCATAAATGCGACGGAAAGCGGCGTCGTATTCAGGGTGCCGTCGGAGGCGTTCCAGCACCTGCGGCAGGGTAGCGCGCATTTCCACAGTATCCTGAATAGGCATCAGTACCTGCTGTTCCAGTGTAGCTGCGCGTCCATCATAAAAGAAATGCTCACGGGCAGTCATATTCGTGATACCCGGGCTATTGCGTTTTCCTAACCTCCCGCCAACACCCTTGCTTACCAATGCCGTATCGCAAAAAGCAAACTCAGGAATATGGCAGCTGGCACAACTCAGGCTACTGTCTTGAGATAGAATTGGGTCGGAAAACAGCTTTTCGCCCAGTTTTTCCGGAGTATCCAAAGGGGCGGCAAAGGCAAACAGCATCAGGATAAGCGTGCTGAACACCGCCAATGTAATTCGGTAACGCATGATACAAAGGTACAGCAAGCAACAATTGCCGTAATCAGCGTTATGAAAGCGTTTGATATGATGGAAATGGTCTAAATTTGTTGGTGGAACGCGGGTGGAACGCGGATTGTCATCCTGAACGCAGAGAAGGATCTGGAACGCGGATGACGCGGATGACGCGGATTTTTTTGCTGCCTTCGGCAGTATGTTTTACTGCATGAAACCAAATCTGTGTAAAATCTGTGCATCCAATCTGTGTAAAATCTGTGCGAAACCCAATCCGCGTAAAATCTCCGCGAAACCCAACCATCCCTCAAACATGCGATCACTTCTCCTCCTCTCATTGATCTTGTGCTCCAGCGCATTTTATGCTCAATTACCGGCGCCTGATTTTACCATTACCACCTCCGATGGACAAGTGAGGCAACTATATGCCGACTATATTAACCAACAAAAACTGGTGGTGGTAGAAGCCTTCTTTACCTCTTGCCCGCCCTGTTCAGCGCATGCTACGCCGTTTCAGAACCTGTATACGGCCATGAAAGCGGAGTATCCGGGTCAGGTAGAATTTATGCTACTCAGTACCCTGGTTACAGACACCAATGTCAAGGTAGCACAATATCTCACCAATAAAAACATGACCATGCTTGGCGCCGGTAAAGACGGCGGCAGCATAACGGCCCTGCAACCTTATATGGGCGGCGCTTACGGCGCTTTTCAGGGCACACCCACCTTCTTCATCATCGCACCAGGTAGCGGCCAGGTGTTTTTTGACATCCGTGGCAATTCAGCCACCGAAACGATGGCTCTCCTTGAGGCAAAAATCGGTGACCTCATTCCCAAAAACTGCACTGTTACGGATCCTTTTGGCGAAGCGCTGGAAGAAGTGGAAATGAATATTGATGCCGCCGGTTTCGATAGTACATTCCTGGTAAGCGGCACGTATGACTTATCCGATGTTGCCTCCCTGCAAAACCGGAGTTATACCCTCAAACCCACTCGCGATGGACACCCATCCGGACTCACTACCTACGATCTGGTATTGATTTCCAAACATATCCTGGCACTGGAACCCCTGCAATGCCCATGGCAAATCATTGCCGCCGATGTAAACTGCAGCGGCAGCGTAACCACGTTTGATATTGTGAACGCCCGCAAAGTAATCCTGGGTATTGAGAACAACTTCCCCTGTGGAAGTATGCGTTTTATGCCGGATTCTGCAGCGGTCAGCAACGGCAAATGCCAATCCTTTATTGGCGTAAATCTGGGCGATGTCAATGCCGGTCCCTGTACCGATAGTTTAAATGCACCGACCTTAGAACGCAAAGTGTCTAATAAACTTTGGTTTCGGGATCGTTACCTGAAAGCTGGAGAAACCCTGAGCGTACCGGTTTACCTAGAACACCCGGCCTTTGCAGAAGGTCTGCAACTTAGCTTCAGCTTTAACCCCGCCAAGGCGGAAATGCGGCAAATCAGCTCAGATATCTTACCCGAATTCAGTTCAGATATCTGGCATAACCAGGGTGGACTGGTGCGACTTTCCTGGTTCCATTTGCCAGGCGTGGATGTGCAGCCACATACCGCTTTGTTTCAGGTACAGTTTACCGTACTTCAGGATGTTTGGCTGTCCGAGTTGCTGCAGTGGTCGTCTGGTGAGGATTTTCCGGCTGAAATTTACTCGCCTAAGGGCTATATACATCAATTGCGCGCGAGTTCATGGCAAGGCATAGCCCAGATTTATCCGAATCCGGCAAAGGGATATTTTTGGCTAAGTATGGAAAATGAAGCAGGCGAACAACTCATCCAGCTGACAGACGTACAAGGGAAAAAAGTATTTAAAGAGCGTTTTGTGCTGGAAAAAGGTTTCAACCTTCTGGAAATAGATTGCCCACAAATACCTCCGGGCATTTACATGGTGCTGGCCAACAATGTCCCGATAGGGAAAGTGATTCTGAAGTAGTCCAGCATCTAAACACTACCTTTGCCGAGCATTCAGTAACTGATTATGACAAAAGGAAAAGGACTAAATCGTGAAACCATCCTGCTCATTGTAGTGGCCGTTTTCGGCGTGGCAGGTTTGATTGCCTTGCAATTAGCACAAAAAGGCAACTCCGATCAGGACAATAAAGCGCTGGTGCAATCCCAGAGTCAGCAGGTTAGTACCGACGCTCAGACTTCAGAGAAATACCAGAAAATTACCGGCAAATTATTGGCTACCGACAAGCTGCCGGAAGCTGGCCAACCCTTTAAATTTTATCTGATCGAATCCACTATTGGCCCTAACTACGAACTGGATTTGGGAGATGGCAAAGCCCGTCGCCCCTTCGTCAATGGAGAAGTAGAGTGCATTTTCCCGGAACAAAAAAGCTTCCCGGTTACGCTATATGCCACCTATGAAGGTCAGGAGGTAGTGCTGCAACGCATTGATCAGCTGGTGCTGGCCCACAAACGGAAAGTAAATCCAGTGGGTAAAGTAGTGGATTATTAGTGTTTTAGTTGGTGAGTGTTTTAGTTGGGGTTTACCACTAAGCCACGGAGGGCACTAAGGAGAATCTTTCTTAGTGCCCTCCGTGGCTTAGTGGTAAACCCCAGCCGCACCCCAACTCAAACACTCAAAAACTCAAACACTCACCAACTCAAGTATTCTCCTCTCTTTCAAAATTCATTTTAAAACCAATGCGCTGGTTTGGTTCGATGGCATCATCGTCGTAATCTTCCCAGGTAGTAACATCTGAGATAAACGTTTCAAAGTGGCGCTGGAAGTAGGGCTCTTTAAGTTCTTCAGGCCTGTAAACGGCAATGGTTTTGGGCGGTTGCGGCTGCCCGTATTTCTCAATGAACGGGAAATTGATCACTACAAGGATTTTCCCGTTAAACAGCTGCTGATATACCAGCGAACCATTCTGCTTGATCAAATCCCGATACACGCCGTTTCCAACGGATTCACCCAGGCCACTAGCGGAGGTGCCCAGGGTAAGCACAACAGCTTCCAGGTTCTGAATTTCACTTACTTCTGAAATATTGGCTGGCAACCCGCCCGCTTCCGCAAGCATGGTGAGTTGGGCCTTAATGGCTTCTTTTAACTCTTTTGCCCAGATTAGGCGGTATCGATTGGTGTTTTCCAGCACTTCTTTGTACCGGTCTACTTTGCGTTGGAGGTTGAGGATATCTTGTTCGGTGAGCATGTGATTAATTTCGTTAATGTGATTAATGTGCTGGATTAGCTGGCGTCAAGGTATAACAAAACAGGCAGTCGCCGGTTGAGGGCGCTGCCTGTTTTAATATTGGGACAACCGGAGCCGGAATTTCTGGCCTGGTAATCCATTGCGTTTTAGGCAATGGAACTCAACCAAAAGAGTCCTACTCTTGGACTTTATCGGATGAACAACAGTTCGCGGTATTTCACCAGCGGCCAGTGTTGGTCGTCTACAATCGCTTCAAGATCGTCTACTGCGCTGCGGATGGCGTCCATTTGCGGTTTTACCTCATGGCAGAAAATACCGGCTTCTTCCCGGATATTGGCGGCATGGTGGGCGCGCTCGTAAGCCTCATGCATTTTTTTCAGGCCAGCCTGAATGGCTTCTACATTGGTCACAACACGTTTCAGCAAATCCACTTGCACACGGGCACTCTGCACCATGTCGATAGCACGCAGCGCTGAAATGTTATTGGCCAGTTCAGTTTGGTAACGCAGAACAGCTGGCAACACCTGAGTCACTACGATTTCCTCGAGCGATTTGGCTTCGATATCCAGTTTGGTGCAGTAGCTGTGCAGCTGAACGGCAAAGAAGGCTTCAAGCTCTACTTTGCTCATCACACCAGATTTGCTGTAGAAATCCTGAGCCAGTTTGGTACCCAGTACATCCAACGCTTCAGGGGTAGTAGCAAAGTTGTTCAAACCACGCTTGGCAGCTTCTTCCTTCCACTCATCTGAGTAGTTGTTGCCTTCAAAGCAAATAGCTTTTGACTTACGGATATAACCTTTCAACACAGTCAGGATAGCTTCGTCCTGTTCCATGCCTTTAGCCAGGAGTTTGTCTACATCTGTCTTGAACTCAATGAGTTGCAAGCCCATCATGCCATTCATCACTGCCATTGGACCAGCACAGTTCTGGCTGCTGCCTACTGCACGGATTTCAAATTTATTGCCCGTGAACGCAAATGGAGATGTACGGTTGCGGTCGGTGTTGTCCATTTCAAGGTTTGGCAACTTGGAAATGAGATCAAGCGCACGTTTTACCTCTTTACCATCGGTGTTTTTGCCTTTGGCAATCTGATCCAGCAACTTGGTCATAGCATCGCCGATGAATACGGAGATGATGGCTGGTGGCGCTTCATTGGCGCCCAAACGGTGATCATTACCGGCATGTGCAATGCTGGCCCGCAGAATATCCGCGTATTTGTGTACAGCCGCAATGGTATTCACAAAGAAGGTCAGGAATCGCAGGTTGGTGCCCGGATTTTTGCCAGGAGACAGCAGATTTACTCCGGTATTGGTGCCCAGACTCCAGTTGTTGTGTTTACCAGAACCGTTTACGCCGGCAAAAGGCTTCTCATGCAGCAATACGCGCAGTTTGTGCCGACGAGCCACGCGCTCCATGAGGTCCATGAGCAACTGGTTGTGGTCTACTGCCACGTTGATCTCTTCAAAGATTGGGGCTACCTCGTACTGACTCGGAGCTACCTCGTTGTGGCGGGTGCGCACCGGAATACCCAGTTTGTGGCTTTCGGTTTCCAGGTCGCGCATAAATGCGTATACGCGCTCAGGAATGGAGCCGAAATAGTGGTCTTCCAACTGCTGGTGTTTGGCAGCCGGACGTCCGAGGAGCGTTCTGCCAGTCATGGCCAGGTCTGGACGGGCGTTGAACAGAGCGTCGTCAACCACGAAATATTCCTGTTCCCAACCCAGGGTAGCTGTGGTTTTAGTTACGTCTTTATCGAACATTTGCGCTACAGGAATCGTAGCCTTGTCCAGGAACGACTGGGAGCGTAGCAAGGGGAGTTTGTAGTCTTGCGCTTCGCCACCGTAGGTAACAAAGATGGTAGGAATACACAGTGTTTTGCCATCGCCAACCGCCATGATGAAGGCGGGGCTGGAAGGATCCCATACCGTGTAACCGCGCGCTTCAAAAGTGCTGCGCATGCCACCGGAAGGGAAAGAAGAACCGTCGGGTTCCTGCTGTACGAGAGCAGAACCGGCAAACTCTTCGATAACCCGACCATCGTGGGTGAGGGTAAAGAAGGAGTCGTGCTTTTCTGCTGTTTTGCCGGTCAGCGGCTGGAACCAGTGAGCAAAGTGTGTGCAGTTGTGCGACTCAGCCCATTGTTTCATACCCAATGCAACAATGTCGGCAATGTCGCGGGTCAGTTTCTGACCATTTTGAACGGCAGCTTTTACCGTCAGGTAGGCATTTTCAGGCAAATGTGCGCGCATAGCTTCATCATTGAAGACATTCACGCCAAAGTAGGATGCAATGTTTTCGGCAGCACCATCCGGCAAATCAGTAGGGAATGGTTCTATGCGATTTTCCATTGCCTGGAGAGCGTTAAAGCGAGAGAGGGACATTATATGTGAGATGTATGGTGAATGAAATAGTGAATGCAAAAAATGTGGTCTGTATCCGAATCGGTTCAATTCAGATGGGCGAACAAATGGATTAGTCATGATCAAAACCGAATGCGTCTCAGGCTAAAAAGCAGCCTTACAAGCAGGGCGCGCCCCGTTGTCGAATATCGGTAAAGAAAAACGAAAGTGAACTACAGGCTTTATGGCTAGGGCGGCTGCTCCATTTGTCGAGCGGGGTCGACAGCCAAAAGGAGGTGTACTGGGAGCAACGCTGAAAAAGCGGCATTGTCAGATGGGCAAATACGCTTTTGAAAGCGCAAAGTTAGGCATTTTTTTGGCTCCGTTAAGTTTTTATGAAAGTTTGCCCAAGGTTAACAAGTTTGAAATTCAGAATTCAAACTATAATTCAAGAAGACTAACCAAATTAAAATCCAAAAACGAATAAATACATATATTTTATTCCGTATCGGCCATTTTTCTCTGAATTAGGTAAAGTAAATTTTTCTCTCCCCCGCCCTTGTGCCTTCGCGCCTTTGTGCCTCATTCATGCCTTCCAATGGCAGTTCGGCTGGGGGGACAGGGTTGCAAGGTTTCTTCAATCTCATTGGCTTGGCTTTAACACGTGAAATTGAGAGTCTCACTTGGAGTGAGACTCTCAATTTCTGCCAGACCATTCACTCACTCAATAAAAAATGCCCTACTTCGCGCCTTTGTGCCTTTGTACCTCCCTCGCGCCTTCCAAATAAAAAAAGCCCCCCTCCTCGTACAGGAGAGAGGCCATCCCAAAAACCGATTTTAAAGTATGATCTTGTAAAATCGATTGGTGGTTACTGTCGGGGTGACTTAGAGCCACCCCGACAGCTTATCAGCGCGAATTACTTCGCTTGGATCATCTTCTTCGTAGCGCTGTCCGTTGCTGTTTCCAGCTTGTAGTACAACATGCCAGTGGTGTTGATCAGAGCACGATCCAAAGCGATCATGTTCTCACCTTTAGCAAATTG
>JAFLBO010000004.1 GCA_017303475.1 Chitinophagales bacterium | reverse complement strand
CTTCACCGAAGAACAGTGGCTCACCGTAGTTACCGCTACCGTCGCATACGGTTACGATCTGGTCGTTCGGGAACTTAACGAAGTAGTCTTGTTCGTAGGTTACGAATACACGCTGTGTGCACTGGCTAGAGAAGCCGTGGCAGTCGAACGCGCGGAACGTGCGGGTGATGGTACCTTTGTTACAAACAGTGTCGAACAAAGAGTAGTTTACAGAGTGCGTCAAACCGCACTGGCCTTGGTATTCTTTCGTTACGTCCAGGCAGCAGTTGTCAGCTACAGAAGCTTTACCGTATGCCCACAGGCTTGGGTCGAAGTTTTCGCAGTTAACGGCTACGTTAGCAGGTGGTACGCAAGTTGGTTTCAACTTGTCTTGTACTTCAACCTGGATCATGCACTCGTTTTTGATCGGAGAACCGTCAGGACCGATCATCAGGTTGCCCTGAACGTCTACCTGATATACAGCCAGGATGATGGTTTGAATAGAACCAACCTCGCAGCAGTAGAACTTGATAGAGTCTTGCTCAGAAATAGCACGCTCGAATTCGCTTGGGAACGTTGGGAACGGAGAATCGCAAGGAGCGAAACCACGTACAGAGTTCAGCGCGAGGATGCAGTCAGAGTATGGCTGCATACGACGAACAGTGAACTTCACATTGTTACAGTTGTCGTATGAACCGTCGTTGAATACAGAAGCTTTAACCCAGGTAACACCTGCGAAGCTGCAAGCGTCGAGTGCTGGAGGAACGTCGTTTGGACCAGCTGGGCCGTAGCAGTCGAATGGATCGTCTACGCCGATAGCTACAGTTGTAGTCTCGTCGCAAGATGCTACTGGTGGGATGAAGTCACGTACAGTCAGGTTGAACTGGCAGGAAGAAGTGTTTCCGCAGTCGTCTTCAGCAATGTAAGTAACCTGGTGAGTACCGATTGGCAGACATGGAGCCCAGCCGAAGTTAGCCAGAGTGTCCAGATCCCAGTGGTTGTTGCCAGGGAAATCTTGCAGTGAACCACCGATAGATACCATGTTGATAACCTCGCCGGTGTACTGTTCACGTACAACGATCATACCGCTGATGTTGTTGATGCGAGAGCAGTTGTCTTCAACGATTACGTCTGGCAGGTTCAGCGTTGCGCAGCAAGTGAACGGATCTGTTGATACCGTCAGGTTAGCTGGGCACTGGAATGCCGGGCCGGTTTCGTCAAGTACTTTAATGATTTGCTCATAGATGAAGCCTGAGCCGGTGCACCAGTCAATGATGGTCCACTCACGACGGTACTTGATAGTACCATCACAAACTTCAATTGGGTAGTCGTGCCATTCCCAGTTGATGTTGCAGCCGCTAGGCAGGCCGAACACGTATGGGTAGCCTTGCAGGCCCTGACCTTCGATCCAATCTGGAGTTGGGTGTGGGTGGCCGTTCAGGAGTGGAATGTTCTGCTCGCAAGAGAATGCAGGAGCGTCGATATCATCGTAGTCTGGTGGAGCTACAACGTCGTCCAGGGTTGGACGAACCATGCTGATGTTTTGCTGACAGGTGCTTACGTTACCATAAGAGTCGGTAGCGGTCCACTTACGCACGATGGTGCGGGTGTTACCGGAAGCGCAATCTTGTGGAATTTCAGAATCAATGTATTCGAGATCGTAAGTGCCGCAGTTTTCGTCAACAATCGGAGCAGTACCGCTTGGAGAGTTATACGCAATATTGAGGCTCCATGCAGTTACAGCGCCAGCGTCACCGCCAACGTTGTCACTCACGCGAAGTGTCCAGTTACCAGCAGGGTTTTCACCGTCGAATTTAGACAGGAAGTCAGTAGTACCGGTACCAGCTGCGCAAGCGAGCGGACGGCCGGTGTTACCTACACCGTAGTCAGTGCAAAGCGTGTAGCAGTTAGCTGCTTCATCATCGAAGTTGTGGATGATGTTGTCGGTTGCACCGCAGTTGTTAGCCCAAACCACCATAGTGGTACCAGCTGGGCTGGTCAGTTCGATACGGAGGTCGCCAATCCAGGTGTGTGCAATGTTCAAAGACAGGTTAACGTCCTGAATTGTAGCACCTGTGCAAGCGCCTACGTTAGCTACGCCCTGAGTGGTTTGCAGGTCAACAATGTTAAAGGAAGTACCTTTAGCGTTAGCAACGAGGTCTGCGCTACCGAAGATCGGGGTTGGGTCAGCGTTGCAAGGCAGGCTGTAGTCGCAGCAAGTGAGTACCGGAGGCAGTTTGTCTTCGATTTTCACGTTGCCCCAGCATTTGTTGCCAGTGTCTGGGTCAGTTACACGAACCTGATAGGTTTTGCCGAGGTCAGCCGGGCCGAAGCAAGCTGGAACCCATGGACCGTTGCCGTAAGGCAGGGTTTTGTCTACTTCTACCACGTAATCGTCGTAGCAGTGGTATGGACCACCTTCCAGAACGCCGTCAGCGCCCAGGCAGAAAGAGCAGTCCTGATCCAGAGAAACGTACACAAGGTCGTTACAAACCAGAGATGCGATCGGGTTTGGATACTCGATTACGTTGATGTTAAAGCAGCAGGTAGTTTGGTTACCAGCCATATCCGTAGCACGGAAGCAGTTGGTAGTAGTACCAATTGGGAACTCAGAACCGCTAGGCAAGCCAGCATATTGTACTGGAGTTGCGTCGCCTACGATCTGGTATTGCAGTTCTACGTTTGGCGTACGGTTAGCAATAGTGCCACCGAACAGACCGGTAGAAGAAGCACCTGAAGCCAGGTTGAATGGACCTTGGGCAATGTTTGCAGCAAAGCCTGCAGCAGCGTTATACACCAAAGATGCGTTTACACCGAAGAGGTAAACACCTTTGGTTTCGCCTGGGTTCAGGATATATGGAGTGGTCAGGTTAACCTGAGAAAGCTCAGAGTTAGCGCCTGCTACAGCAACAGAAGCAACACCTGTGCTAACCCATGCAGCAGCATTACCAGTTTGACCAACCCATGTGTTACCTACAGAAATGTAGGTGTTCACGTTTTGGGGGGAAGGAACGTTACCGAAAGTGAAAGAACCGAAACGAACACGGTAGCCGTTGATACGAACCGGGCTGGTGCTGGTATTGGTCAGGTTGAAGAAGTTACCGCCTGGCAGGGTGTTACCTGCAACAGTGATAGCGCCGCCACCGTGTGGCAACAGGGTAGCCGGGAATACCAGCGGAGCCTGCTGAACAAAGAATGGGCAGTTATCGGTAGCCGTTACTTCGAAGTTTACTACAGCACCGCAAGCACCTGGATCCAGGTTGATTTGCATGTTAGCCGGGCAAGTAATGATTGGGCCAATACCGTCGGTTACTACTACAGCCTGGCTGATGGTAGCGCAAGGTGGAACAGAGTAAACGATGGTGTGGTTGCCAGATGCCAGAGAAACTGCGAAAGTAGCGCCAGATGCTACTGTACCAGCTGGAGTACCGTCGATAGTTACGTTCATCAGCGTACCAGCAGCGCACTGAGCGTTGAGGGTTGGTGCTGTAACGTTGCCGGAGTAACCGCAGAAAGCAGGGTTAGTGCCAGCCAGGTTAAGCTGTGGCAAAGAAGCTGCTGCGAAACCGCAAGGAGGAGCGCCGAAAGTGATGCTCCAGCCAAGCATGGTACCAGCGTCACCGCCTACGTCGTCGATGAAGAGCAGTTGCCAGTTACCGTTTTGGCCGCCTGCAAAGTTGCAAAGCATGGTAACAGTTGGAGTAATGGTTACACCGCAAACAGATGCTGTCAGGGTTCCTTCCGGACGGAAAGTACCGGTGAAAGGAGCCACGCCAGCAGTGATATTGGTAGCTGCGCCATCAGAGAAGATGGTGTTGGTGTAGTTGTCATTACCGCCACCGTTGTCGGTAGACAGCTCAAGAATCTGACCGTTTGGAGCTACCAGGAAGAAGTCCAGGTCAGAGTCAAAAGTGTGGGTCAGGTTAATGGTAACGCTTTGTGGAACCTGGTTGGTGAGGCCCGCAACAGCGTTGAGGAAGGTTGTACCGCCCGTAGTTTGCGGAGCAACGGTACAACCGCCTGTTCCCGCAGATGGGATCAGACCGTTACCTGCCGTGTTGATAATGTTACCATTGAACGTCTGGGCATTTGCCATCACTACGCTCAACAGCACGCCAACAATCGACAGGCTGATGTTTGTAAGTCTCTTACTAATCATGAGATTAAGTTTTAATTTTTTGACCAAAGAATGAGTAGTTTGGATCAACCTGCATTAGTTGGTGAGCAGATCCACCATTTCATTGAAGATCTGTTGCCACTCAGCTTGTGAAAGCGCACTGATGACTGGCTCTTGGTGGGAAGCACCAGCCATGCGGTCATAGTTTACGCGGAAAGCTTTGGAAGTGTTGATGCCGCCTTTAATAGAAGCGTGTACCGCTTCGAACAGCATTGCTTTGTACTTCCAGAAGATGAACTGCTGACCGGATGGTGGCAGCGTTTCGAGTGCCGTAGCAATGTTACCCTGAAGTTCGCCCTCCAGAAGTGCCAAAGCATCGGCTTCCAGGACCCATGTACCTGCTCCTTTTACATCTGGCGTATCGTTGTTGGATGTGATGAGGCCGCCCTGCGCCTGTGCGCTGTTCGACACAATCATCAGACCGCCAACCAGAAGTAATGTCGCGAGGGACATTTTCCAATTTGCGAACACTTTTTTCATGCGTGAAAAAAATTTAAGTGAAGAATTAAATTGAATGTCGTTTCCAGTAGTCAAATGGTTCATTGAAACAAAAAAAGCATTGATAGCTAGGGTGTGCCCTGAGCTGTCAATGCTTTTTCTTAAATCTGAACTGCCGAAGCAGCCGAAACGGGTAATGTTTCTTCCCATGTGAGATTATATACGGAGCCGGTTACGGCTATTAGGATTAATCCAAGTTGTGTGGTGGTAACTGGATAGGGCAATACTTAAATCAAAAACCAGGCCAAACTAGTGCAACTTTCGTCGCAACAGACAGAAAATTCATGGGAGATTCATGCAGCAAAAGTAGAGAGGAAAGAGGCCGAAGGACTTTTGCCTAACCCCGGACAGAATATGCCGGGAAACTTGTGCTCACAAGAATATATAGGGACATCGGATTATCCAAAGCAACCTTGCGTACTGCTTTAGCAGGGCAAAATTACCGGCAATATTTCAATTGGGAAAGAGGTAAGGCCTTTTTTTTGGTCGAAAAAGCATTATTTGTAAACAGTCTGTTGTGATTTTACGCTTGAAATATCATGCTATTATGCCTCTTTCCACCAAAAACCGCCGCTCCTGTTTCTATGGCAACCGGTAGGTAAAAAAAACGTGCGCGAGTGATTCACCGCGAAGTACGCGAAGAAATACCACGGATGTAGCTCACCGCGAAGTACGCGAAGAGCGCAAAGGGAATTAATGGTATCTGTTTGCGCTCTTTGCGTACTTCGCGGTGGGCTCTACCCTTAGTGGTGACCAAAAAAAAGCCTCCCGTGCGACTTTTCGCAGAGAGGCCATCCCAAAAACCAATTGTTAAAGACATCTATTCTTGAAAGTGTTTGAGTTTGGGGGTGTGCGAGTTTTCGAGTTGGCGTTCGGCTTTAGGATACCACTAAGGCACTTAAGGCACTAAGGAGGAGAGATAATTTCCTGAAAACAACTTAGTGCCCTTAGTGACTTAGTGGTAACCCCGAACTCGAAAACTCAAACACTCAAAAACTCAAACACTTATTTCTGCGGTGTAGCAGGCGTCGTTGCAGGCGCCGCTTTCGGCTTGCGGTTGAAAGAGTATGCTACAGATACTTCGTGTGAACCGCCGGTGTAACGCTGAAAGTTGGACAGGGAGAGGTCGTAAGAGTAGAAAAACTGGAACTGGTTGAGCTTGGTGCCCAGCAAACAAACGGCTGCGCCACTGGTGCCCGGACGGAAAGTCAAACCGGCAATCAGTTTTTCATCCAGGAAACGGCCCTGAATATTGAGGTCAATCTGGTAAGGGGTGTCGCGCACTTTACGCATGGTAATGCTCGGAATCACCTTGGAATTCTGGTCCGCCAGATCAAATTTGTAACCCATCTGGAAAATGTAGTGCTCAAACAAATTGCGTTTCTCTGTCTCTTCACCAGCTACCGGCGCCTGGTCAAGACGGGTACGAACGGTGTTTGGAAGGCTCAACCCTACAAAGAAATGGTTGTCGTGAATGGCATAGGCGCCAACAGAAGCATCAAAAATCTGCTGACCATCTACCAGGCTCTCCAATACATCGTCGTTGCGCTCAACGAGCGGGTCGTTCAGCAATGCTGCATCCGCTTTGCGGTTCAGGAATTCTGTAGACAAACCCAGTCCAATGCGCACTTTTTTCACCTGAAAGCGGAAAGCATAGTTGATCTGTACTTTGGTGGTGCTCACTTTACCCGCATTGTCGGAAAACAGGGAGCCACCCAGCGCAAGTTTATCACCAACCGGTCCGTTATACATTAAGGTGTAGGTATTCGGACGCTCAGGAAAAGAAGCCCAGGTGCTGCGGTAGTTGGCCACAAACTGGTGCTGGTTGTCGAAACCGGTTGTTCCCGGATTGATGAATGTTGGGAAAACGTGGTACTGAGAGTAAATAGCTTGCTCCTGTGCGAAAGCAGCCATGGCAGCCATGCCGAATATGAGGGTAAAAAGAATCTTTTTCATTGTAAACCGAGTTTGTGGATGAGAGTGGGGGGTGTGGGGGTGGCGGAAGGTTTAACATCCATTCTCTGAATGTTGAACCTTCCACCTGTTATGTTGCCTGAAAAACAGTACGAGTTATCGGAGCAGATTGATGGCGCCTTTGCGGGTTCCTTCCCGGAGTATGCCCTGATCGTCGCGGTACTTGAAGGTAAGTACGTAGTAGTAAACGCCTTCTGCCAGTACTGCGCCTGAACCGGTCAAACCGTTCCAGTTGTGCTCAATGTCGGTGTCGTTGTTGGTGTAGTTTTCTGTTTCAAACACCAGCTGACCCCAGCGATTGTAGATTTCCATGGTATTTTCAGTGGCCGTTTCAATGCAAGTGATCACCACGAAATCGTTTTTGCCGTCCTGCTGACCCGGAGTAATCACCGGGCTAACGCGGAAGCAACCATCTTCCGGATAAGGAATGCTGTCGGAGAAGTAAGCCGTGCAGCCGTTGGCGTCTGTTACAAAGTATTCCACAAACTCGCCGGAACACAGTTCTTCTGCACGCTCACTGTTTCCGGTGTGACCGAAGTTGCCAGACCAAACATAAGTGATCGGGAATACAGCGCCGGTGAGTTCAATGAGCAGGTCGCCGTCGCAGGAGTTGAAATTGCGCGGAGCAGTTGGAGCAAAGGTTGCCTCAATTGGCGCTGGCTCTGGTACATTTACCGTGAAGGTTTGTTGTACATCGTTGTCGTCCGTTACGGTGATCTGGTAATCGCCGCCGCAGAGGTTAACCGCCTGAGAGAAGCCGTTGGCTGTTACCAGCGGATCAAACTGACCGGTAGACCAGCGTACAGAGTATGGACCAACACCTCCGCCAACTTTGATTTTAGCAGTACCGTCGCAATCGCCGTTACATTTAACGGAAGGCGCTTCTGTGCTTACCAGGGCAATAGCCGGTGGAGCAGTTAGTTCGTCTACCCATGTAGCGGTGCAACCTTGTGTGTCTGTGAGGGTCACAGAGTAGGCGCCGGCGCAGAGGGTGGAGTTAGAAGCGGTGGTTACGCCGTTGCTCCACTGGATATTGGTGGTGCCGATGCCCGGGATAAAGGCCAGGGTCGCTGCACCGTCGCAGGTATTAGCACCGCTCACCTGGAACGTACCGTACAGGGATGTTTCGTTTACGTTGGTGATGTTGAGCGGAGATTGAGCAGAGAGGGTGTACGTTTTAAGCTCAACCCGATCGTCCTGGTCTGTTGTTGTTACAGAATACACGCCTGGCTCAAGTCCGCTGATATCTTCTGTGGTAGCTGTGAACCCGTTTGGACCCGTCCATGAATAATCATAAGGTGGGTTACCACCCTGTGGGGAATGGTTAATAGAACCATCTGCTGTTGCCGCGCACATTGGGTTTAGTACGGTGGCAACGCTGTTAATCGGGCTGTATTCCAGGGTAAACTCTTCAATATTCACACAACCGGAGCAAGGGTTGGTAATGGTTACAAAGTAAGTGCCTTGTGCCAGGTTATTTACCTGATTTGACGTTGAATTAAGAGGAGCAGGTCCCCACTGATATTGCAGGTCACAAACGACACCTTGTGCTTTGGATAAGGTGATTTTGCCATCATTGGTCAAGCTGCTGAACGGGTTGGTTGTGTTACTGTTCACACTAGCAGGATCCAACTGTGCAATCTGTACACCGGAGAGTACGGAAGAGTTGCCGTTGGAAGCGGTGATGGTTACATTGTACACACCGGCGCCCAGGCCGCAGATTTCCGGAGTCAGAGAGCTGGATTGCATGCTGCCAAAGCCCCAGTTCAGGGTAATTGGCATGAAAGAGGCCGCTGTGGAAGCCACATTGATCCGGATGCAACCATCTGCTTCGCAGGAGTTTTTCACGGAGCTAACCGTTGGCACACCCAGCACGTTGCCGCTTTTTACTTCAAAGGTGAAGGTGCGTACACAACCGGCAGCGTCGGTTACCGTTACGGTGAAGAAGCCCGGGCTGAGGTTGCTGATATCCTGGGTATTGGCGCCGTTAGACCACTGGTAAGTGAAGCCCGGAGTGCCGCCGCTGAGGATTTCCAGATCGATGGAACCGTTGCTTGGGTTGGCTTCTGCAATAGTGGTATCAATAGTAAGCACCTGTGGCCCATTGATGGTGATGGCCGGGAAGATTTTGGTACAACCCTGCGCATCGGTAATGGTTGGCTGGTAGCTGCCTGGTGCGAGGGTGCTGATAGACTGACCAAGGAGCGTAGTATTGCTCCAGGTAACTGACTGGTAAGGCTGGTTACCGCCTACCAGGTTCAGGTTGATAGCGCCGTTGTTTTCGCCAAAACATTTAACGTGTGTTACCGTCTCGTTTTTGGTGATTTCAGGTGCGCCACCTACTACAAAACTGTTGGTAGCGGTGCACTGATTGGCGTCTGTTACGGTTACAAAATAAGTGCCGGCAGGAACAGGCTGGTGGTTAGGTACTGGCGCCAGTTGTACCGGACCAGTCCATGCATAGGTGTAGTTGGTATTCCAGCCACCTGCACCATTAGAAGTGATAGAGCCGGTTGGCTGATCAAAACATGGTGAAGGCGTGGTGGCGCCCTGAACAGAAAGTGGAGCAGGCGGGTTGGCAATCGTAATGCTTGTCATGGTACCCGTGCAACCATTTACGTCTGTTCCAATTACAGTATAAGTAGCTGGCATCAGCGTGGTTGGATTCGGGCCGGATCCATCACAACCGCTAGGAGGGTTATTAGCATTGTTACCATCGGTCCAGCAGAAGTTCAACAGACCAGTACCGCCGGTTACGCTGATGGCAGCGGCGCCGGTTGGGGTATTGGCACATTTTACGTCGGCTTTGCTTACCAGTTGAATGGCAATCGGGCCTGGTTCGGTGATGGTTGCTGTAAATGATTTAGTACAGCTATTGCCGTCTGTTACAGTTACAGTGTATGTACCTGCAGCTTTATTGGAGATATCTTTGGATACCTCCATAGAGCTCCATTTGTATGAGTAGTTGCCTGCGCCACCTGTCACGTTCAAAGAGATACTACCATTGGTCAAGCCAGCGCAGGTAACATTAGAAACAGTAGCCGGGGCTTTAATCTCAATAAATCCCGTAACCGTTGCTGTATTGGTTTTGGTACAACCTTTAAAGTCAGTGACTGTTACCGTGTAGATTCCAGCAGGAATATTGGCCAGATCTTGAGTAGTCAAATTTTGATGTGACCACAAGTAAGTATAAGGACTCTGACCACCAGATACCGTCAAGTCAACAGCGCCGGTAGAACCACCAAAACAGTTAACAATACTCGTCGTATTGGTAGTAACGATGGCAGCCGGAGCATCCAATGTTTTAGATGCGGTTAATGTGGTGCCATTGCTGTAGGTTACCGTTACGGTATAGGGACCGGCTGGGAGGTTGCTTGCAGTTTGAGCTGTGCCTCCCCCCCCAGACCAAGTGTAGCCAGTTGCCGTAAGAGTAGCGGGGTTATTAACCATAAGCACCCCTGTGGAAGTGCCGAAGCAGTTTACCGGTTGTACAATGGTAATCGTTGGGCCAGCAGTTACAGATTTGATCCATCCAGCTACGTTGGCGTAAGGCACACCGCCGCTGCTTTTAGCCGTACCGAAACCGGTAACGCTTGGGCAGGCTGTTGAGGTGAACGTGATAGGGCAGGTAGTGCCTTCAGGCGCCAAAACGGTGAAGCAGGTTTTGAAAATTGGCGTGTTATCTGCCAGGGTTACACCATTGTTATTAGACCACTGGAATTTAACTACGCCTGCTGTTGGTGGCATACCCATTGTCTGATTTACGAGGTTGGAAGCCTGCAGGTTCAACGGGTTAGAACCAAAATCATTATTATTCCAAGTCAATTGTGCCGGCGTGTAACCCAGTGCGAACTCAGCGCTGGTGATGGCAGTAAAGTTTTTCACTTTCACTTCCACACAGCCTACAGTATTAGGAGCTGCTTCAACCTGATCTACGGTGTAGGTTACATCAAAGCTGGAAGCCGGGGTAGACAGAATATTAACCGGAGCGCTCACGCCGGATGCACCGTTGGGGTGGTTGGCGGCTGTCCAAACATCTACGCTATTTGCATTAAATGCCTCGGCGCCACCGTTACCCACAGGAAAACCAACGCCATCAATGGTGATGGTAGTGCTGGCGGCTGGATTGCCAATAGCTTTGAAACATACGTCTACAATACGCACACCATCTGCGCGGGTAACGCCCGCACCTGCAGGGTCGGCCCAACCTGCCAGCAGCGTACCTGGGGTCAGGGTAGAGTTAAAGTCAGTAGCAGACCAACCCGTAAGGTTGAAGCCGCGTACACATTCGAAGTTCAGCACGTTATTATCCCAGTGCATGGCCCATTGCATGGACACGATATTATCGAAGTCATTTACCGTAACCGGCATACAGGCACGCTGGCCTTGCGGGATGTAAATGGTATTGGCTACGATTTTGAAACCCACCAGTGGTGGCGGTGGTGGCGCACCGGTGCCCAGGGTAATGGTTGGGGTGCCGCCGCCCTGGTAAAAGTTGGTTGGGAGAGACGAACCATTGGCCACCACGTCGATGGCAGGTGGCGCCAATGCAGGATTGATGTTGATAACAGAAGTACCGTTATTAATTACGGTAAAGTGCAGCTTGAACAGTGCCGTACCGTTCGGGAAGGTAAACGGCATGCTGGCCCCGTTGGAAAAGCCGTCCCAGGAGATACCGACCTTACCAACAGTGTTATTGCCCAGGAAATTGCCGGCATTCCAGTTGGAGAAAGCTGCGTCTGAGAGCGAGTCGAAGCGCAGTGCATCTTTGTTGAAGCCAATAGGAAACTGCATGGATTCAACATTGGTGAATCCGTTTACACGGAGTTCTACCACGAGGTGCGTACCGATAGGGTAGCTGGGTGCAGGACCGGGAGAAGTTACCACGAAACTGGTAGCAAACTGGCCATAAGCCTGTGCAGCAACCAATAGGAACAAACCTGCAAAAAATCGAGTAAGAATCGGTTTCATATTCTTTAACAGCGGTGTGGGTGAGTGTAAGATGGATGATGAAGGGGGAGACGGTAGACGGTGGACGGTTAACGGTGGACGGTAGACGGTCTTGGTCGTTGGTCTTTACCCCGGAAAATGTTTAGATGTCTGAATTATTCGAGTACCACGAGGGTTCTTGTTGCGATCTTCCGACCGGCCCGGAGGCTGAGGGCGTAAATGCCCGGCGCTCCTAAGCTCTCTTTTTCAATTACCATGCCATGTTGGCCTGACTGGAGCTGAAAAAATTGTTCTTTATGTACAATTTTTCCATTTACATCAGATATAACTAATTGAACATCAGATGTTTCTTCCAAAAAATAAGATAATTGACTGGATACCAAAAATGGGTTAGGCGCCAGGGTAACAGGCAGTTCATTTGCCTGTGGTTCGTTGGCGGAAACGGTGAATCCTACGGCAACAAATCCGTGTGTGATGGTGCAATCATCCACTCCGTAGGCTACGTTGCTGGTATCGGGTTGCACCTTAACCACTTCCAGATTGGTGATAGGAAAGTTGAGCAGTTCAGTGATCCATACAGGCGAGCTGCTGGTATCCTGACCAATCACATTGAAGCGGAAACGAAAGATGGTGGAACTGTCGGGAACAGCAATGCCGGGAGGCAGCGTAGTTGGGCCTTCCCATTGCAGGCGGACGTATCCGCTGTCGAGTGCATTATTGGCATTGAAATCGGCGCCAGCAAGACCAGGAAGGTTAAACTGGTCGATGTTGACGTACTTGAGCACTGCGGGATTCCAGCGAATCACGAGTTGGAGCGCCACGACACTGTCAAAATTGACAACTCGTAGCGGCATAAGCCTGTTGGTACCAGGAGTGGCGTCATTGATGTGCGGGAAGTAAAAACTTACGCCCTGCGCAGACAATGAAGAGGCTCCCAGGAGCAGCCAAAGGCTTATAAATGTGTTGCGGATGCAAACATTCATGGGTAATAACAATTGGTTGATGTCAAAAATCAAGCCGTGGATTAGTAGCTTGGTATACGGGAAATCCGTTTTTACAACGGTCGGATTAAAAAGACGGAAAAGCTTAGGCAAAAAGCAGGCCAAAAAAATGGAATGGTCATTTTGGCGCGGATTTTTTTTGATTTGAGTGTTTGAGTGTGGGAGTGTTTGAGTGCCTGAGTGTTTGAGTGTGGGAGTGTTTGAGTTGGCGTTCGGCTGGGGATTACCACTAAGCCACTTAGGGCACCAAGATTTGATACGCTTAGTGCCCTAAGTGGCTTAGTAGTAAAAAGTCTTAAGTTCCAATCCTATCCCCAGCCGCACGCCAACTCAAACACTCCCACACTCAAACACTCAGGCACTCAAACACTCAGGCACTCAGTCACTACCTTTGTCTCATGCCATTATTATCGTTTTATCAGGAGGGTCAATTAGAGGCTGGCTGTGATGAGGCGGGCCGGGGCTGTCTGGCCGGGCCGGTATTTGCGGCAGCGGTGATCCTGCCGCCTGATTTTCATCATCCATTGCTGAACGATTCCAAACAACTCACGGAAGCGCAGCGAATGGTATTGCGTGAGGTGGTGGAAAAGGAGAGTCTGGCCTGGCGGGTGGCGGAGGTAAGCGCTGAGGAAATTGACCGGATTAACATACTGAAAGCGTCTTTTCTGGCTATGCACCGGGCGTTGGATGGATTGCCTCTGCGACCGGAATGTATTTTGGTAGACGGGAATCGTTTTTACACCTACGGTTCCACCCGGCATGTGTGTGTGGTAAAAGGCGATGGGAAATATGCCTCCATTGCCGCTGCATCTATTCTGGCCAAAACGCACCGGGACGAGGCCATGGCGCGGCTGCATGAGGAGTTTCCACAGTATCAATGGCTGCAAAACAAGGGATATCCTACGGAGGTGCATCGTGAGGCTATCCGGCAGCACGGCGTTTCTCCCTGGCACCGGCGCTCTTTTCAGTTATTGCCGGTTGGGGAGCAATTATCATTGTTTTAGTTGGGGAGAGGCGGGGAGGTTTTTTTACCGCAGAGGCGCAGAGACGCAGAGGGAAAGTTGGGACACAATCCTCTGCGCCTCCGCGCCTCTGCGGTAAAAAAACCTCCCCGCCTCTACCCAGCTAAATCCCTCACGCAAATAAATATTTTGTTTTAAATTTGCGCCATTATCGCATATTCACAACATGAAAATACTGAAATACCTTTTGCTCACATTGGTCGGTTTGGCTGTATTGTGGGTACTTCTCTGCTTATTTGCTAAAAAATCGTATAAAATTGAGCGCAGCATTGAAATGTATGCGCCCAAAACAACGGTTCATGAGCAGATTCGTTTGTTTAAAAACTTCACCAACTGGTCGCCCTGGCATTTCATGGATCCAAACATGAAAATCAGCATCGAGGGCACTGATGGCGAACCAGGCGCTGTTTATCGCTGGGACAGTCAGAACGAAAACGTAGGAAAAGGTTATCAGAAACTGCTGGCAGTAGGCACCAGCAAGGTAGATTACGAGGTAGATTTTGGCTTGGGGCCATCGCCGGTGTATTTTATCCTGGAGGGCGACACCATTAAAACCAAAATTACCTGGGGTATGCAGATGCACCTGCCGTTTTTCATGCGCGCGGGAGGTATGTTTACCGATTTGAACACTTTTGTTGGCAGAGACTATGATACTGGTCTGGCCAACCTGAAAAAATATTGCGAGGCCCTCAACCCGAAGGAATACCGCGGTTTTCGGGTAAAAATGACCGAAAGGCCAGAAACCTGGTATGCTGCTCTGCGCGACACGGTGGAATTTCAGCACATTCCCCAATATTTTACTGATAAAACCCCTCTGGTATTGGAAGCTGCAGGCAAAGCGGGCGCCAAGGCTGATTCCGTACTTACCGGCATGTTCTGGTTTTATGATACGGTTTCGATGAAAACCAATATGGCCGTGGCTTTTGCCATAGACAAGCAGGTAAAACCGGCGCCAGGGGTGGAAATCGTTAAAACCGGCGGCACTGCCATTATTGTTGACTTTCTGGGTGATTTTGCCCTTACCGCCGAAGCGCATATGGCACTGGATGAATTTATGGCCGAACGTAAACTACAGCAAATACCACCGGCCCTGGAAGAGTACCTCACTGACACAACTAAGGAACCTGACACCGCCAAATGGCTCACACGCATTGTGTATTTTGTGAAGCCGGCGGCGGATACGATAAAGTAGGCCATAAGCCGTCTACCGTTCTATGCTAAAAACCCGAGGCATCGTATTCCGGTCTGTGAAATATGGTGAAACCAGTGTTATTGCCGATATATTCACGGAAGAAAAGGGGCTATGTTCCTTTATCGGGGGCGGCGTACGGTCGGCGAAAGCCAAAATGCCATACAACCTGTTTCAGCCAATGACGGTGGTGGAGCTGGTGGCGTATCATCGGGAAGGCAGCGGCTCCAGCAGACTAAAAGAGATGCGTGCTTCGGAGGTATGGACCTCCATTCCTTTTGATCTGAAACACGGGGCGGTGGCTTTGTTTATGGCAGAGGTTTGCCGAAAAGCCATTCATGAGGAAGAAGAACACCGGGAATTGTTTGATTTTATCCTGGAAAACCTGCATTGGCTCGACACAACGCCCCATCCGCTGGCCAACCTACACTTGCATTTTTTATTGGCTTTATCGGGCTACCTGGGCTTTCAGCCCTTAGCTCCGGATTCTGATGGCGAGGTGTTTTTTGATTTGCGGGAAGGCATTTTTAGTCCGGTACCGCCCCCGCATACCCTGATCATGGAGCCGGATCAGGTACAGCAAATGCTGTTTCTAATGGATAGTTCGCTGGAAAACGTTCACGAACTCACGCTCACCCGCGCGCAACGCAAAGCCCTGCTGGGCAAACTCCTGCAATATTATCAGCTCCACCTGCCCGGATTCCGGGAGGTACATACGCCGGAAATTTTGGAAATGGTGATGTAGACGGGGGACGGGGGTATTTGAAGCAACGTGGGTTGTGTGTCTCTAGTGAGAGTCTCACTTTGAGTGAGACTCTCACTAGAGACACACAACCCACGTTGCTTCAAATACCCACACAATCCCATCGTTCATCGTTCACCGTTCATCGTCCCCCGTCCATCGTCAATTTCATCGCTTTTACCCCTTGTTCTCCGGAGAGAATGAGTAGGTACACGCCGGCGGGCCATTGGCCTGAAGGGAGTTCCAGGGTGTTTTGGCGGGCGGGCCAGCGTTGTTTTTGTTGCCACATTAATTGGCCTGCGGCATTATATACCCGGCACATGATGTCGGAACCTTGCCAGGATTCAGGCATTTCCAGGTTCAGGGATTGGCCGGGGCTCAACACGGTTGGATACCAACGCCAGCCTTGAGCGTCGGGATCAGTGGTAGCGCTGGCCATGCTGGTTTTGAAGGTAGACTGGGTGCTGAATGGCGCACAGGTGTAACGGTTGTTGAACGGACGAATACGCCAGTAGTATTTCAGGTTGGGAGTTAACTGGCCAGCTATGGCAAAGGTATCGGTGGTGACTACATCTACCTGTTTAAAAGAAAAATTGGTAAAACGTGATGCCTGCACCAGATAATGGGTAGCATTTGGCACGGCATTCCAGCGCAAAACGGCGCCTGTAACCGGCACCAGCTGATCCTGCACCGGCTCAATGGCCACCGGATCGGCGGAAATGGGTTCCAGCGGCATTTCCGGACTCAACCAGTTGAGTTTTTCGGAAAGCAGGGTGGCGCGCATGATGTTGATTTCCTCGGGTGAAAAGCGATTTTGACACTGATCCAGGGCGTACGACATGAACAGGGTCCCATCTGAATAAAATTCAGCCCCAGTGGGGTCTTTTTGTTTGGTGATGCTTTTGTTGTTGGCATCACATTCCCAACGGTAGCTCAGGTAATCCGGTGGCGTATCACAAATCCGGTCGGCGGCGATGGCGCAATTGCTGCCGTCTTTGAGTTCTACCAGGGCCGTGTCCAATGGGGCCGGCACCTGCGTGTCCAGGGTATCGTGGAAATAGGTATAATCGTAGGTAAGTACGGTGGGTGTTGGGGTGTTGAAGTTGTAGAGCTTGCCTTCCCAGCCAATGAATGGGTGCGGCAGGTTAAGGGCATGCCCTACTTCATGCGCCCAGGTGTGGTCGTTATCGCCGGAACAACCGTGAGCAATAGCTACGCCACCGTAGGGCAGGTTGTAGCCACAGTTTCCGGCCGGATCTGCCACAAAATAGGCATTGAGGGCATCCGGAACGTTGTTGGTGAGCATCATATCAATGCCGGTCGGGATATCTGAATGTACGTGCCAATCGGTTTCGTTGAGCAGATTCCAGCCATCCTTCATGAAAAACTGGATATTGGACGGACCAAAGTCTTCGTTCAACTGGCAAAAAGAATCGAGGTACTTTTCAATCGCAATACGTCCGGCGCCGCTGTCTTTGCCGAGCAAATGGGGTTTGATGGCTACCCACATGGTGTCTTCGGAGCGGTCTTGTACCGGCTGGCGGAAACGGGATTCTTTGAGCCAGTCAGAGAGTCCGAGAGAGCCGCAGGGGGCTAATTGGGGCTTCAGAGGTTCCTGGGCCCGGGCCTGGGTGAGGAGGCTTACCAAAGCGGTGAGTAGTATTAAGCGACGCATAGGATGGTGTATTTATAGTGGGGTTTGGTTTCATGCGGATTTTATTTCACACAGATTAGGGGCACAGATTTTGCGCAGATTTGATTTTGTGCAGATTTTATTTCTGCTCCATGGCTCTGGCTTTTTCCAGCACTTTTTCCTCCAATGATTTTTTGAAGGTTTGAATTCTTTGCAGCAGGGCCGCATCGCTGGTGGCGATCATTTGAGCGGCCAGGATACCTGCGTTGCGTGCGGCATTGAGGGCAACGGTGGCCACCGGAACGCCTTCGGGCATTTGCAGGATAGAGAGGATACTGTCCCAGCCATCAATGGAATTGGAGGATTTAACCGGAACGCCAACCACCGGCAATGGAGAAATTGCCGCAACCATACCCGGTAGATGCGCGGCGCCGCCTGCTCCGGCTATAATTACTTTGATACCACGTTCGTGAGCCGTTTGGGCAAACGTAAACATACGTGTCGGGGTGCGGTGCGCCGATACGATGGTCATTTCGAAAGGAACTTGCAGCTCAGTCAATATATCTGCCGCCTTTTGCATTACCGGCAGATCTGAATCGGAGCCCATGATGATGGAAACCATGTGGAAGGGTTTGAAGGGTTTGAAGGGTTTGAGGGGTTAGAAGGGGTTTGAAGGGGTTTGAAGGGTTTGAGGGGTTTGAAGAGTTTGAGGGGTTTGAAGAGTTTGAGGGGGCAAGCCCCCTTGGGGGTGGGGGCGGGGTTTGATGTAGCGGCGGGTTTAGCCGCCGAACCTTGGTTTAACTACTCACCACTTTAAGGTATTTTTTAACAAAATTGGCTTTTTCTATGGCTTCATCGGGGGTATTTCCGGTGATGGTTACGTGGCCCATTTTGCGGAAAGGGGAGGTTTGGGATTTTCCGTAAAGGTGAATGTTTACGCCTTCCAGGGCCAGGCACTCATCTACACCAGCGTATTGAACCGGACCTTTGTGGCCGGGTTCGCCGAGCAGGTTGAGCATGATGGCCACCGGTGTTTTGGAAACGGTAGATCCAAGCGGCAAATTACAGATTCCGCGCAGATGTTGTTCAAACTGACTGGTGTGGGCACTGTCAATGGTATGATGTCCGGAATTATGCGGACGTGGCGCTACTTCATTGACCAAAATCTGGCCATCGCGGGTCCAAAACATTTCTACTGCCAGCAATCCGCACACATTAAATGCCCGGATCACCTGTTCTGCCAGAGCTTCTGCCTGGGCTTCTACCAGAGCCGGAATACGCGCCGGACAAATCAGGAATTCCACCAGATTGGCTTCCGGGTGAAAATCCATTTCCACAGCCGGGAAAACGGCTACTTCATCCCGTTCATTTCGGGCTGCCACTACGGCTATTTCCGCCTGAATGGGCGCCAGGGTTTCTGCCAGACATGGACCGGGCAACAACTTTGTTTCCAGATCTTCCAGCGTACGCAAAATGGCTACTCCTTTACCATCGTAGCCTGCCGTACGTGTTTTTTGTACCAGCGGTAAAGTCCAGGCGCCAGAGGAAATCGCCTTTTTGAGGGCTTTTTCATCCTCGAAAAGCTCGAAACGGGCCGTTGGGATGCCCTTTTCCTGATAAAATTGCTTTTGTAAACCTTTATCCTTGATGATATCCAGCGCCGCCGGACTCGGGTGCACTTTTTTACCCATTTGCTCCAGTGCCCGAAGCGCATCGGTGTTCACATGCTCAATTTCAATACTGATCAAGTCTTTATCTGCACCAAAAGCCATTACCTGATCGTAATCTTTGAAATCGCCCACCGTAAATCCCGCACTCACAGCACTTGCCGGCGCATTTGGTGTTGGGTCCAGACTATATATTTTAAAATCCCAGTTAGCGGCAGCCAAAGCCAGCATTTTGCCCAACTGACCGCCGCCCAGTATACCTATTTTTTGTGTGGTTGAAAACATGCGGCAAAGGTATGAAAAGTGAGAGGTTTCACCGCGAAGTACGCAAAGACCGCAAAAGTGGTATTACTTCGCGGTCTTTGCGTACTTCGCGGTGAACGCTCCACTAAAAAAACGTTCGGCCAGAGAGCCTGAGCCCTCCAGCCGAACATTATTCTTAGTGCCTCAAGTGCCTTAGTGGTATCTCTTCACGATAAGCCCAACCGAACACCAACTCACACACTTAAACACTCAAAAACTCAAACACTTACCTCACCAGCGTTACATCGCCTTTATACAGCAATACGCGGCCATCAATGAGGCGAATTTCTGCGTAGTACACAAATACTGCCGGCACCATAAGTTCTCCTTTGTGGCGACCATCCCATCCATGTGAAGGATCATTAGGCTGGAAGTTTTCATCGAAGAACACCATATCGCCCCAGCGGTCAAAGACCTGGAAGTTATCCACTTTATCAATCTGATCGCCGTCGGCAAAAATCATGAACACATCGTTTTCTCCGTCTTCCTTCCATGGAGAGAAGGCGTTCGGGATGTAAATATGTGGACGGTTGTCTACCCGGATCAGCACACGGTCGGTGGCCTGACAGCCATCAGTGCTTACAATGGTAACGGTGTACTCTGTTGTTTTCAGCGGCATGGCCACCGGAGTAAGCATATCCGGAATGCTGTTGCTTTCGAAAGTGAGTCCGTCCTGTGGAGTCCAGGTAATACTTTCCACCAGTGCAAGCGGGTATCCTGGCGCCAGCTGTGCATTCAATTGTTGTTCATCTCCCAATTGAATTTCAAATTGCGGCGCTGTGGTAATGGTTGGATCGGGGGCCTGTGGGATCACCAAAGGTTGCTCAAACTCACAACCATTGGCATCCTGGATCAACAAACTGTACGTTCCTGGCGCAATATTGGCGAAATCCAGGGTAGAAGAGTAGGTTTGACCGCCATTGATGGAGTAAGTGTATGGCTCGAAACCGCCTTGTACGAGTCCGAAGGAGATTTCACCGTCGTTGTCCTTACAGGTTGGACGTTTTACCTCGAAGTCAAAATCTGTGGGCACATTGGTTTCCACAAAAATTTCCACATTATCAGTTTGGGTACAACCCGAGCTGGTATTGGTTACCGTGAGCGCATATACACCCGGTTCATTAACCACCGGAGATGTTGAATTGGCGCCGGATACAATATTACCTCCCTGGGTAGTCCAGGCATAGCTGTAAACAGAGCCACTCGATCCGGAACCTTGCAGGGTGGTTTGCGTCACATCGCAGGTGAGGGTGAACGGCGGTCCGGCTTCTGCCAAAGGCAGCACGGTGTTATCGCTCACCTGTACATTCTGTGAAGCAGTACAGCCGTTTACGGTATTGAGCAAGTTCAGGGTGTAGGTACCCGCGCTGTTTACCGTAGCGGTGTTGGTATTCACTCCGCCCAGGAAGTTACCGTCTTGTGTTGTCCATTCATACTGGAAATTAGGACCGCTGGACGAAGCCGCGCCATTGAGCACCACGGAAAGTTGCAGGCAGCCCAGTACGCCCGGAGTGGCAATGGCCACTGTTGGGGGCGTGGTATTGGTAGTAACCACCACCTGGTCTGTAGAAGTGCAACCGTTGTCGTTATTGGTCACTAAAAGATCATAAGATCCGCCTGTAGAAATGGTTGGAGTAAGGCCATTGGCGCCTACCAGAATGGTCCCGTTCGGGGTAGTCCATTGGTAGAAATAGTTGCCGTTGGCGCTTGATCCGGTGCCATCCAAAATCAGGGAGGTAACCGCGCAGGTAAGCACGCCATCCGTACCGGCCGCTGCCACCGGAGGCTGCACATCTTCAGGCACGTTCACCGTAACAGAACTGGTACAACCATTTACATTATCCTCAATGGTGAGGGTATATGGCGCCGGCTCGTTTACTACAATGGCCAGCGGATTGCTTTGATCCAGGATGTTACCACCAGCAGTGCTCCAGGTATAAGTCATATTCCCTGTGCTGCTGGCCCCTGCATCCAAAGTAACCTGATTAACGGTGCAAGTCAGCAAATCCGGCGTATCAATGGCCGATACAGGTGGCACCTGATTGGCAACCACATCCACGCTTACCACATTGGTACAGCCGGTTTGAATATTGGTGGCTTCCAGTTCGTAGTACCCCACGGCATTGATCAGCGGTGTCAGTGTATTGGCGCCACTTACAATGTTCCCGTCAGGCGTAAGCCAGTTGTAGGTAAACTGCCCCTGTGCGGCGTTGCTGCCCTGCAGGTTGAGGCTTAACACATCGCAGGTGATTGTTTGTTGCGGACCCGCATTTATAGGAGGCGGGGTGATGTCCTGACTGATGATTACACTACTGTTGGATTGGCAGAGGTTTACCAGGTTTTGTACGGTAATAACGTAAGTACCCGGAGCATCAATAACCGGATTCAGGGTGTTGCCTCCGCTCACAATATTACCATTTTGGGTACTCCATGTAATGCCATAACCTACACCGTTGTTGGAACCAGTACCATTCAAAGTGACCTGCGTAACAGCGCAGGTAAGTTGCTGTGGCGTACCTGCTGTAGCAATCGGGAAGTCGGCAGCCTGTGTGATTTGCACGGTTGGAGATGAAGTACAACCGTTAGTAGTATTGGTTACCAGCAGGAAGTATTCTCCTGCGCCGTTCACCGTTGGGTTCAGGATGTTTGTGGCCGACACAAAATTACCGCCAATGGTGGTCCATTCGTACGTATAGTTTGGCCCAATTGGAGCTACTGCCTGAAGGGTGTAGGTGGCCTGCGTACAAGTCAGCTGGAAGGTTGGTCCACCGTTGGCTTGTGGCGCCTCGAAATCAGTGGTTACCAGCATTGGATCAGTGCTGGTACAGCCGTTGGCCTGGTTGGTCACAATAATGGTGTACACGCCGCCACCCGCAACCGTTGGGTTCAGCAAGCTGTTGCCGCCATTGATAATACCACCCGGATCTACCCAGAAATAGCTGAAATTGGGTCCAACAGAGTTATTCGGACCACCAATTACACTTTGAGGGTTATAGCAGTTGAGCAACACATCCGGGCCGGCATCTGCCAGCGGCGGCTGGATATCCTGAGTTACCTGTACGGTTTGTTCCGTGGTACAACCGTTGTCGGTATTGGTAACAACCAGAGAGTAATTGCCCGGCATGTTGATGGTGGCATTTACATCCGTCGGACTAGACACCAATCCCGGACCAGCCCACTGATAAGTAAAGTTGGCGCCGGTAGAAGAGCCAGCAGACTGGATTACCTGCTGCGGAAGCAAACAAGTCAATACCTGAGGACTGGATAAGGCCACCACAGGGTCGTTGTCATCTGCCAGTATTTCCACTGTATCAGAAGCGGTGCAACCGTTGGTTACATCGGTTACCACCAACTGATACACGCCGGATTCATTCACTTGTGGGTTAATCAAATTGGTTGCTGAAACAAAGTTTCCACCGGAAATGGCAGACCAGGTGTAGCCGTATTGCGGACCAACGGAACTGCTGTCGCCAAACAGGGTCATGCTTGGCACTGTGCAGTTCAGGGTGTTGCCAGGACCAGCTTCTGCTTCAGGGGCCACAATGTTTTCTGTTACATCAATGGTTGTAGAAGAAGTGCAGTTGTTGGCGGTATTGCTTACCACCAGTGTGTACTGTCCGGGAGCGCCCACCAGAATTTGAGACGTTCCGTTTCCGCCCAGAATTTCACCATTCATGGTGCCCCAGTTGTAGGAGATGGTTGGGCCGGAGGTAGATCCTGTTGCGTTCACCGGAATGGCAGTTGCCGCACATGTCAGAATACCTTGCGGCGCTGCTACGGCCACCGGTACATTAGCATTCACTGTTACGGTGGTAGAAGCAGAATTGGTACAACCATTGGCAGCATTGGTTACCACCAGTGTATAAGTACCTGCGGCAATAATGGTTGGCGTAAGGGTATTATCGCCGGCGCCAATACCGTTGCCGGATGCTGAGGTCCATTGATAAGAATAGGTCGGACCGGTGCTGGAGGCTGTACCGTTGAGCAATACCGTTGGCGAGGTGCAATTGATTTCTCCACCTGGAGCAACAATGGCATTAGGCGGGGTAATGTTTTGCGGAATATTAATTACTGCCGTATTGGAACACCCATTCGCCGAGTTAGACACCACCAGGTTGTAAGTGCCTGGTTGGTTAACGGTAGGCATAGGCGTATTCTGCCCGGAAACGATATTACCAGGTGATGCCGTCCATGAATATGTGAGGTTCGGACCTGTTGGCGCCAGCGGATCACCCAGCAGGGCTGTCAGCACGTTACAGGTCAGGGTAGTTGGCATACCCGGATTGGCAGCAGGCGGCAGGTTGTCGGCATCCACCAGAATAGAAGCCTGAGAACTGCACATACTTCCAGGGTTGGTAATCACGATGGAATAAGTGCCCGGTGCATCCACCATCGGCGTGAGTGTGTTGGTTCCGGATACAAAGTGGCCATCCGTAGTAGACCACACAAAGAGGTCGGTAGGGGCCATTTGAGAGGCCAGTGCGCTCAATGTAGCCTGCGCTGTGATACAGGTGATGTCGTTGCTGGCAGAAGCTACTGCAATGGGCGCAGAGAAGTTTTGGTTTACAATAACCGTTTCTGCGCTGGTGCAGCCGTTACCCGGACTTGTAACTACCAGCGTATAGTCGCCGGCCTCATTCACCACTGCCAACGGAGTGTTTTGTCCGGAAACGATAAAGCCATTGGAGGTTTCCCAGTGGAATGTAACCCCGGCCGGGCCGGAAGCGCTGCCATTCAGAGTCACCTCGCTTACCGTACAGGTAATAAGCGAAGGAATGGCCACCGAGGCATTAGGCGGCGTGAGATCGGCGTTCACCACAGAAACATCTGTAGAGGTACAACCGTTTTGACTGTTGGTTACCTGAAGTGTGTAGGTGCCTGTAGCACCAACAATTGGCGCCAACGTAGTTTCTCCACCAAGTATTTGTCCGCCACCTGAAGCCGTCCAAAGATAGGTATAGCTACCCCCCTGGCTGGAGCCGCTACCATCCAGCGTAACGTTGGTGATCGCGCAGGTGAGGGTATTATCGGGGCCAGCCAATGCCGTTGGAGGCGTATTATTGGCTGTAACGGTAGAGGTAGCTGTGGCGGTACAGCCATTCACAGAGTTTTGAACCGTGAGGATATACGTACCGGCCTGATTAACCACCGGATTCAGCGTATTTCCACCGGAAACCACGTTGCCGGGACTGCCTACCCAATTGTAGTTAAAGTTCACCCCGCTGCTGGACCCCGTGCCATCGAGCGTAACTGTAGGTGCGCTGCAGGTGAGGATATTGGGCGGCGACGTAACTGCTGTTGGTGCGGCAAAATCACCAGGCACTGTTGCGCTGGCCGTTTTGGTACAGCCGTTATTGTCGGTAATCGTTACAGTATATGTACCCGCCATGAGGTTTTGTGGGTCCTGCGCTGTTGAAGCGTTGGTCCACAGATAGTTATAGCCCGGAGTACCTCCTGCAACGCCCAAATCAATGGTACCTCCATTGGGCAGGTAGCAATTGACACCCTGAACGGACAATACGTTTGGCGTAATGGCCGGCGGGGAGAAAATCGGGAAAGTCTGGGTATCCGTGCACCCAAATCCGTCTGTTACCGTCACGGTGTAGTTCCCGGGTATCAGTCCGGTAGGGTCGGCTACGTTATTAACTGGCGCCGGGCCTGTCCAGACATAATTGTAAGGCCCCTGTCCGCCTGCCACCGTGGTATTGATACTACCCGTAGGCGATCCGGCGCAGGGCACATTGGTGGGCACCCCGGTTAGATCCAGGGTGGAGGGCGTGACTATCACTGTCCCGTTACCCGTACCCGGACACCCATTCCCGTCTACCACCCCGGTTATCTGATAGGATCCGGCTTCCGTGACTTCCCAGGCATACGGATCATCTACTATGCCTGTTAGCGGACTTTGGGCATTTCCGTTGAAGTTATAGGTTACATCGAAGGGCCCTACACCGGTGAAGTTGATGTTTAGAATGGCCGTTTGTCCGGGGCAAATTTGCGGACCAGGGCCCAACAACAGCGCTACTGGCGGCTGGTTGATATTTACCCGTGCGCGTGCCGTGCTGGTTTTGCCGCAGGCATCAGTGATCGTCACCGTGTATGTGGTAGGAGATCCTACAAAAGGTGTGATGGTTGGATCGGTACCGCCTGTGCTCCACTGATAGGAGTATGGCGCCACACCGCCTTCCACGTTTACACCCACAGTGGCCACGCCAGGACCGCAGATAGACACGGTATCTGGAACAGGAACCATTGGATCGTAATCCAGAATGGTCAGAATTTCCTGAGGGTTGAGGCAGGAGCAAGGGTTGTTCAGGGTCAGAATAACCGTTTCAGCACCTTCAGGTATCAGATCGTTCACGATGGTTACCGGAACAATAACCTGGTCTTCACCGGCTGGAATGACATAGGTACCTACGATAGGTCCATAATCTGCACCATTAATGGCGGTACCGGTAATGGTAAATGAAACCGGCAAGGGCAGGGCAGGGTTTGAACCTACGCGGTCTATCAGCAATTCCACGGTTCCGCAGCCTTCTGTAACTACATCCACATCAGGTTCGCCATTTACCAGCCAATCAATAGAGGCATTACCACCGCCATCAAAAGAGCCGGCTTTGAGGAATACGGCAGAATCCCATACACCATCGCCTACGTCGGCAATTTTCAACTTGATATGGTAGGTAGAACAGGGTATAACTGTTGCCACAGCCACCATTTTACGGGTAAATCCATCATACTGAACTTCCTGTACTGCCGGGCCGTTGGCTGGCGGGATGCTACCACAGTTGTTACCGGATGCCGGGGTATTGTGTACATAATACCCGGAGTTGGTAATGTGGTTGATGGTATTGATGGTAATGGGAGTATTGGACATAGGCACCACTGCCAGGTTTTGAGTACCTGGAATGCCCGGACCTGAAATGAAAAAGCCGAATACATCGTTGAACGCTGTATTCACATATTCGCAATATTCTTCTGAAGCAAATACGTATTCAAAGGTGAGCGGCGACTGAGTTGGAGTAAAATCGAACTCGATATTAGCCATATCGAACAGCGCACCAGAGGAGAGATTCTGCAAATCCGGGTCGGGTGTTGCAATACCGTGACCGGCGCTGGCGCCATCGGAATCGTTGGGGCCAGGTGCTACACTAATGCCACCGGTGGCCATGATTACCCCGTTGGCAAAACCAATATTGGTCAAACCGTTGGAGAACTCCCCAATCTGGTCGCCCTGACCAGTGTAGGTTACACCAGACACGTCGAAGCAGTTGCCACCAATAAACACTTCTCTAACCAGGTCATCGGCGCTGCCTCCTGCTACATCCAGTACCGCTTCCGGCAGACCAGGGATGGGGCCTTTTTTCTTCTCGCCCACGCGCATAATGCTCACGTAGTGTCGGGGCGGGTTGGCAGGATCCCAGGTACAGGGATAATCCAGGCGAAATTCCATGGCTGTTGCATTGGCCACAAATTTCAGCAGGTGAGTGGTAGGGTTGTAGCTCAGCACCTGTGTGTTGGGCGTCAGCACGGAAATCTCGGGCATACATTGAGCCAGGCAGGGTTCGCCGCCAGGCACGAGCAGTCCGTAGGTTTCGTTTGGAATCAGGTGATCGAACACCAGTACTTGCTGGGCTGATTCAGCCGTGATTACATGGCGCTTTTTCAGCGCGTCCAGGGTTGGATTAGATTGTTGAGCCAGAAGTGGAAGGCTGGAAACCGCCGCCCACCAAAGGCATAACAAGGTGCGGGGTGTAGTAAGGCTCATAATAGAAAGGTTTGATTGCGTGACAATTGTTTATGGTCAAAGAAAATTCCCTCAAATACACAATTACCCAAATCTGGCAAGCCAGATTCAACTCAGCGCCAAAACGCTGCATACCAAACCGCATAATGTTTGAAATAAAGTATCTGCGCACAAAAGCGCATAATAGGCAAGCAAAATAAATATTTAGGCAGAAAAAAATGGAAGCGCTGTACACCTGTCCGGCTAAACCGGGGGGGAGGGGGAGCGTTAGGAATAGTGTTCGCTTCTGTAAATGAGTGTGCTTGCTGTGCTGATAGTGTTGTTAAATCGGTTCGGCGGCAGTTTCTATTGCTAGTCGGGTGAAATCAAGTGCAATGATATGAAGTTTATTTTGGGCTTTTTCTCATCCTGTTAAAATTTTGAAGTCAAAATTGATGATTTAACAAGAATGAAGGGCTGATCAGGCTGGTTACTCATATTTATTCCGACAAAAACCTGTTCGTAACCCCAATTCCGAATAAAATTTTTTGAGTGAGAAATTTTTTTCGCCAAAAATCGTTTTCGCGCCGCACGCTCAATTGCTTGCCGTAAATTTGTGCCGCTATTCCTGATTTGCTCACCAATAACCTGCTCGATGGACAGTGACCCGTTATTATATTCGAGAAAAACGTCGCCTGGTCGAACTGACCGAGCCGGATCCAGGTTGCTGGGTGCACCTGGCCCCTCCCTTTGCTCCTGACGAGCTGGATGACTTTGCACGCCGGTTTGATTTCGACCCGGCATTTCTAACCGACTCCCTTGACCTGGACGAACGTGCGCGTTATGAGCGTGACGGTGATGTGCGTTTTGTACTGATCAATACGCCCGTCAAGAATAAAAATGCTTCCACAGAAAACGAGGCCTATTTCATCACCGTGCCTATTGGTATTTTGCTCACCATTGAGCATGTGGTAACGATCTCGGCTTTTGAAACGCCTGTGCTGGAAAAATTTCTGGCCAATAATGTGCGCGATTTCAATCCGGCCGATGAAAAACGTTTCGTTCTGCAAATTCTGGAACAAAACGTTTACCACTTCCTTTCCTGCCTGAAAACGCTCAACCTGCGCCGCAACCGCATTGAAAAGGAATTAATGAATAGCAGCCGTAATGCCGAACTGCGGCAACTGCTGGCTATTGAAAAAAGTCTGGTGTATTTTGTAAACTCACTGAGTGCCAATGAGTTGCTCAAAATGAAAATGAAGCGTACCGACTTCCTCCATATCAACGGAGATGAGGACCTAAGCGATTTGTTTGAGGATATCATCATCGACAACTCTCAGGCGCTTTCCATGGCCAATGTGTACACCAACATCTTGAACGGCACTATGGATGCCTATTCCAGCATCATTTCCAACAACCTGAACCAGGTAATCCACCGGCTCACGGTGATTACGGTAGTGCTGATGGTACCAACCCTCATTTCTTCTTTTTTGGGTATGAACATCCCCAATGGCATTCCGGAACACCCCTGGGCCTTCTATCTCACGGTGGTAATGGCTGGCCTCATCACGGGCGGTCTGTACTGGATAATGCAGCGCAGAAAAATGCTGTAACGGGTTGGGGAGTGTTTGAGTTTTTGAGTGTTTGAGTTGGGGAGTGGGCGAGGGCGAAACAATTGTAATTTTCGTCGAAAAGAGGTGCAGGTGAGTTTCTGGCGGCCATAGGTTTGGTGCAGATTTATCACATCCATCCTTTTGTATGAAAAAACTACCCTTGCTGCTAACGGTGGTTTCCTTCTTCCTTTGCTACATGGAATGGGGCGCCAACCAATCTTCTTTCCTGTTTGAAGCGGCTATCCAGGTGTTTAGCCAACGTAACAGCGCCAGCGACAACTTTTCGCACCCCTTGATTCTGCTACCTTTTCTGGGCCTGCTGGTGCTGGTTTACCAGGCCTTTCAACCCAGCCCCAATCGCCGATGGGTGTACATCGGGTTGGTATTACCCGGCATTTTAGTGCTGTTTATCCTGCTGGCTGGTTTGCTCAGCGGCAATGTAAAAGTTATTGCTTCTACATTACCGTTTCTGGCATTTGCTATTTGGGCGGTAAGGGGGAGGTAGGTCATTTAGGGGGCATTTGGGAGAATAAGTTCAACGTGGATTGTCATCCCGAGAATCGGGATGAACAAAAAAAGGCCATTTTTGAACCACCTGAATCACTGGTTAATATCCCCAATGACCCAAATGACCTCAAAAATGACCTAAATGACCTAAATGTCTCTTAAATGCCCCCTAAATGTCTCAAATCCCCAAACCTACACCCCAAAAATCGCTCTTCCCAAATAGGTAGCTGCGTCGCCGAGTTCTTCTTCGATGCGGAGCAGTTGGTTGTATTTCGCGATCCGGTCTGAGCGGGAGGCGGAACCGGTTTTGATTTGTCCGGTATTGAGCGCCACGGCCAGGTCGGCAATAAAGGTATCTTCCGTTTCGCCTGAGCGGTGGGAGATCACAGAGGTATAAGCGTGGCGGGTAGCCAGGTTTACGGCGTTGATGGTTTCGGTGAGCGAACCGATCTGGTTTACCTTGATGAGGATAGAGTTGGCAATTTTCTCATCAATACCGCGCTGCAAACGCTCGGTGTTGGTAACAAACAGGTCGTCGCCTACCAGCTGGATGCGGTGTCCCAAGGTTTCGGTCTGGAGTTTCCAGCCGGCCCAGTCGTCTTCCGCAAAACCATCTTCAATGGAGTAAATCGGGTAGCGGTTGCACCAGTCTTTCCAGAATGCTACCATGTCTTTGGAAGAGTAACGATCGCCGGTAGATTTTTTGAATACATACTCGCCTTTTTCGGCGTCGTAAAACTCGGTTGCGGCGGCATCCAGAGCAATCACAATATCATCGAGGGGACGGAAGCCGGCTGCTTCAATGGCGGTCATCACCATCTGGATAGCCTCTTCGTTGTTTTTGATGCCGGGGGCAAAGCCGCCTTCATCGCCTACATTGGTGGCGTAGCCTTTGTTTTTCAATACTTTTTTCAGGTGATGGAATACTTCCACACCCATGCGCAGACCTTCCTTGAAGGAACTGGCGCCTACAGGCATGATCATAAACTCCTGAAAATCAATGCCATTATCAGCATGCGCGCCGCCATTGAGGATATTCATCATTGGCACCGGCACTACATGGGCATTTACCCCGCCGAGGTAGCGATACAATGGCTGTCCCATTTCTTCGGCAGCAGCGCGGGCCACAGCCAGGCTGACAGCGAGAATAGCGTTGGCGCCTACCTGCCCCTTGGCACGGGTACCGTCGCGGTCAATCATCAAACGGTCAATACGAATCTGATCACTTACTTCCTGGCCAACCAGCTCAGGACGCAGCATCACTTCTATGTTTTTAACGGCGCGGCGCACCCCTTTTCCGAGGTACCTGTCGTCGTCGTCTCGCAATTCTACTGCTTCGTGCGCACCTGTGCTGGCGCCACTTGGTACGGCTGCGCGACCCACAAAACCGGCTTCGGTCCAAACTTCCGCTTCTACGGTAGGGTTACCCCGGCTGTCAAGAATTTCTCTGGCTATTACTTCGCGTATTGCACTCATATGTTTAGTGTTTTAGTTTTGGTGTGTTTTTGGGTTTATGTTGGTGGGCTATTTTCACCACTAAGGCACTAAGGGCACTAAGGATAAGGCAACCTGTTCTCCGTGTTCTTAGTGCCTAAGTGGTTAAGTGGGCTTTTTTTCACCACTGAGGCACTAAGGGCACCAAGGATAAGACAACCTGTTCTCCGTGTTCTTAGTGCCTAAGTGGTTAAGTGGGCTTTTTTTCACCACTAAGGCACTAAGGGCACTAAGGATAAGGCAACCTGTTCTCCGTGTTCTTAGTGCCTAAGTGGTTAAGTGGGCTTTTTTTCACCACTGAGGCACTAAGGGCACTAAGGATAAGACAACCTGTTCTCCGTGTCCTTAGTGCCTAAGTGGTTAAGTGGTCTTCAAACGCAAATGTAGAAACTGTACACTCATTTTATAGCACAATGCAGCATCTTTTCCCCTTCAATAAATCCTTCCAGCACATCGCCTATCTGCACCGGCCCAACGCCGGCGGGGGTTCCGGTGAAGATGTAATCTCCTTTTTGAATGGTGAAATACTTTGACAAGTGTACAATCAGGGTGTCGAATTGAAAAATCATGTCGCGGGTATGACCGTCCTGCACGAGTTCTCCGTTTTTATGCAGCTGAAAATGAATATCCTGCGGGTTTTTCAGGTTTTCCAGTGGAATAAAGGTGCTGAGCGGACCTGAGCGGTCAAAACCTTTGGCAATTTCCCATGGCTGTCCCTTGGCCTTTAACTTGTCTTGCAGATCCCGGGCGGTAAAGTCAATCCCGAACGCCACAGCATCGTAATACCGGGAGGCAAATTCTGGCTGCACAGAGCGCCCGTTTTTGCAAATCCGAAGCACAATTTCGCCCTCATAGTGGAGGTCTTTGGTAAAATCCGGAAAATAAAACGGCCGGTTAGCCAGTAAAAGCGCCGTATTGGGCTTCATAAACACCAACGGCTCGGAAGGAACCGGATTGTTCAACTCCTTGGCGTGGTCTACATAATTGCGCCCGATGCAAAAAATCTTCATTGATGAGTGTTTGAGTGTGGGATTGTGGGTTTCACCGCGAAGAGCGCAAAGAGCGCGAAGGGATACCACGAAGGCACTAAGAACACTAAGATCATATGTCTTCGCGCCTTAGCGCCTTTGTGTCTTTGTGTCTTCGCGCCTTTGCGCTACCTTTTTGTCTTCGCCATCAGCATTTCTATGGTTTTGAGTAGCCTGTTTTGCCGGGTTTCCGGCCGCTTGGCTTCGTTGATCCATTGTACATATTCTTTCCGGTGGGTGTAGGAAAGGGTATCGTAATACGACTTGGCCTCAGGATGCTGCTCAAATAATGCCTGCAAATCTTCCGGCGCCTCCACGATGCGTTCCTCGGTATCCCGCTGAACGGTGACGTGCACCGTATCGCCCGGATTTTTGCCAATGAGTTTGCGGATGTCTTTGCGCACCAGCAGCCAATGACAATCACCGCCCATTTTGACCATACTCCCGCGGTAAGGCACACCATCGTAAGTAACCTTAACCTTCACCTGCCCGCGTACGCCAAACAGTTCAAACACATCGTACGGAAAGTCTACAGACATAGCCTGATTGCCTTCCACAGCCTTCAATACGGCGTCAAATGCATAGATTTTTTCCATTAAAAACCGTAAGATAGTGTCAGTGCCCAGGCGGAATTCTTCAAATCGCCCAACAAGGCACTGGCAGATTGATTACCCACATTTTTCAAACCCCTGGAAATACGAAAATGCAATCCCAAACCGCCAATATCCAGTCCGGTACCCACATGCCAGCCAAAATCGAAATCTTCAAAACTGGTTTTTTCCAACTGCCCCGGCACACCGCTCACATCTCCATCCCCAGAAGCCAACAGAGAGGCATAACCGCCTGCATGCAGATTCACCACTCCAAACAGGTGGTATTCCAGCGACAAAGGCAATTCCAGGTAGTTGATCTTGATATCCGGATTCTTGTTATTCAAATAATCATACGCAGCCCCTTTTGTGGTAAACAAAAGCTCCGGACGCAAACTCAGACGTTTGCCACCCAGCGGTAACTGCGCAAAAATACCTCCCGTAACGCCCACACGCTTTTTGATATCCGCCGCATTGGCATCATCATACACATTGGAGCCATTTACGCCAAGTTTCAACCCAAATCGGAACCCGTCCGACATCTGAGCCTGCAAACTGGAAAAAAAGAGGACAACGAACAAAAAGCTGAAGATTGATTTCATAAGTTGAGAATTTGAGTTGTGTTTCAGCGCGAAGTACGCGAAGAGCGCGAAAGTTTACCACTAAGACACTTAGGGCACTAAGAAAAGAATTCTTCGTGCCTTTGTGTTTCACCGCGAAGTACGCGAAGAGCGCGAATGTTTACCACTAAGACACTTAGGGCACTAAGAAAAGAATTCTTCGTGCCTTTGTGTTTTCGCGCCTTCGCAACCTTATTGCCTTCTAAACAGGAAAGGACACAAAAGTCAGTAGCTTTTGTATCCTTTCGTTGTTTGTTATACTATGCCGGGAATCAGTTATCCAATTTCCGGTGCGTCGTCTTCCATATCTGGCATGTCCTCTGAAGGCCGTTTTTTCTTGGCGGTGGAGGGGTGCCCGGTGAAATGCTTGAGCATCATCACCTCGCGCTGGGTCAGTTCGCGGAACTTGCCGCGCTCCAGGTCTTTTTTGGTCAGGCCGGCAAAATAGAAACGGTCGAGTTTGAAGATTTCATACCCCAACGTTTCAAAAATGCGGCGTACCACACGGTTTCTGCCGGAACTGATTTCCAGCTCTACAATATCGCGCTCCGGATGGTCTTCCGAGAAACGAATCCAGTTCACTTCCATCAAACCATCGTCGAGCATTACTCCGCGCTCAATATGCTCCAGGTCTTCCTGAGTAAGTCCTCTGCGCAAACCAACGCGGTATTGCTTCTGAACAGAATAGCTCGGGTGCGTGAGTTTTTGAGCCAGATCGCCGTCGTTGGTCAGCAGTATCAAACCTGTAGTATCGCGGTCCAGACGTCCAACCGGGAACAAACGCTCGGGGAAGTTCGGGTCCACAATATCCAGCACCGTTGGACGTCCACGGTCATCATCGGTGGTGGTAATTACGTTTTTCGGTTTGTTGAGCAACACGTACACCATGCGCTCCTGCACTTTCATTGGCTGTCCGTCGCACATCACCACATCGCCGGCCTGAACACGGTAGAATGGCTCCAGCTTTACTTCACCGTTCACGGTTACTTTGCCGCCTTCCACAAATTCAACTGCTTTACGGCGTGATGAAAGGCCACAGTGTGCCAGGTATTTATTCAGAGGCATGCCTTCGCCGGTTGGAAGATCGGGTTTCGGCTTGCGTTCTACATAAAATTCGTTCTTGTTGCGGAAGTTGTTGCGCTGGCCAAATGGTTTGCGGAAACCGCCGCCACCACCGCCACCGCGTTGTTGGTATGGCCTGCGTTCGTAGCCGCCGCCACCGCCTTGTCCGCGATCCTGCCAGGGTCTGCGTTCGCCGCCCTCACCCTGATTGCGGTCTTGCCAAGGCCTGCGTTCGCCGCCCTGGCCTCCACCGCCTTGTCCGCGGTCTTGCCATGGCTTACGTTCGTAACCGCCGCCGCCGCCCTGATTGCGGTCTTGCCATGGTTTGCGTTCATAACCACCGCCGCCGCCTTGATTGCGATCCTGCCAGGGCCTGCGTTCGCCGCCCTGATCACCGCCTTGATTGCGGTCTTGCCAAGGCTTGCGCTCGTAACCGCCACCACCCTGACCGCCTTGATTGCGGTCTTGCCATGGTTTGCGTTCGTAGCCGCCGCCACCCTGACCGCCTTGATTTCGGTCTTGCCATGGCTTGCGTTCGTAGCCGCCGCCACCCTGACCGCCTTGATTGCGGTCTTGCCATGGCTTGCGTTCATAACCACCACCACCGCCTTGATTGCGATCCTGCCACGGCTTGCGCTCGTAACTGCCGCGGTCGGGACGTTCCGTTGGTTTGTCAAATGGTTCGGCAAATGGGTCATCATTGTGTTCGGATTTCTTACGCTCTTCCAGCGAGGAATCCCCATCCGGCCTGGTAAGACGAGGACGGCGCTTTTTTTCTTCTTCCATTTAAAGCGGTAATTATTGGTTTTGAATATCTGTTCATTTGGACTGGGGCACAAATTTCCGGTTTTTCCCGGTAACACCCACGATCCGCATTCATTATTTTACGAGGCTGTCTAAAGTTTTTTAATGATTTAACTTTCAGTGTATTTTGAAGCGAGACAAGGCAAATTTTGCAGCCATAGCCGGAAGCTACGGCGAAAAATTTAACGAAGTCGTAGCTCAAAAGACACAAAAGGTAATCATTGAAAAAACTTTAGACAGCCTCTGTGTTTAATTCTTTGCGTCGAGCTCTTCAAGCCGCATCTTGAACACAAAATGCGGGGTTCTGGCGTACATCTGACGGTACAATGCCTGTGCCCGGAGGTGGTGCGGAGTGGGGTTATCTGCCACCCTGCGCAGTTCAAAATGCACAGCAGCCTCTTCGCGTTCGGTGCGCACCATGCCCAGCAATTGCTGCAATTGCCGCTGTGCCTCCGCCCGGTTGCCTTCTGCAATAATTACCTGCGCCCGAAGGATATTGGCGCCAAATGTCAACTCCGCATTACCCAAAGCCAGGGCTATATCCCGCCCCTCTTCCACATATTGCCGTGCCATGGCCACCTCGCCGGCCTGCACGTGCACCAAACCTTTTTCAATCAGCGAATAGCCCAACACAAGTCGGTTGCCCATTTCCCGGGCATAATCAATGGCCTCGTTGTAATAGCTGATACTGCGCTGATAATCACCCTTATAGTACCAGGTATCCCCCAATGTATTGAGGGCCTTGGCAATGCCTTTTTTGTAATTCAACTCCCGACTAAGCGCCAGATTTTGCTCCAGATATTCAATCGCCTGGTCAAATTCACCCATAAGCGATAACAGATCGCCAATGAGGCCACAGGCAATAGCAAGTCCTTGTTTATCGCCCAGTTCGCGCACCAGCTGCAGGTCGCGTTCAAAGTTTTGCATGGCCTTGGCGTAATCGCCCTTTTTCTCCCACACCGAACCAATGGAGCCAATACAAATGGTCATGAACAATTTATTGCCCAGCTCTTCCGACAAAGCCAAACCTCGTTCCAGACACAACAGAGCTGAATCCAATGAGCCTTTTTCCAGGTTAATAATACCCAGATTGGTGTACAAGGTGGTCAAACCCTGCTTATCGCCTGCTCTTTGAGCTATATCCAGCTGTTCTTCCAGCCAACGGATACCTTCATCATAATGGCCCTGATTCATGTAAATCAAGCCCAGATTAGCCACAATAGTCGCATTCTCAGCTTCCCGACCGCTGGCACGGTTGATCTCAATGGCCTTGGAGAACCAGCTTTTTGCCGATTCATAACTGCCCTGCCGGAAAAACAGGGTACCCAGATTGCCATAAGTTTTGGCGGTGCCCACCTGATCCTTGGCAAAGTCAAAGAAGGTAGAAGAGACTTCCAGGTGTTTTTTGGCCTCCGTATAGTCGCCACGCAACATGCGCAATTGCCCCAGCCTGCGGTTGGCACGCCCCATCAGGTTCCAGTCGCTGAGGTTTTGGGCGCGTTTGAGCGCTATTCTGTAATCTTTTTCCGCTTCTTCCCACTGCCCTACCAGTTCGTGTACCGAACCTTTGCGCAGCATGAGGCGAATGATTTTTTTACCTTCTTTTTCCTTTTTCAGGAGGTTGGTAATCAGTTTATCATAAAACTGAAGCGCCTGCCGGTTTTGGAAGTTTCGCTGGGCAAAGCGGGCGGCTTTTTCCAGGTATTTATTCGTTTTTTTCTCGTCTTCTGCCTCTTCATAGTGGAACGCAAGGTCTACAAAACGCTCCTCTGAATTAGGGTACAACTGCTCAATAGCCTCTGCAATAAGCTGGTGCAGCTCGCGCAGGCGCGTGCGCAATTGCATATCATAAGCCGCTTCACGCAACAATGAGTGCCGGAAAATATACCGCAACTCATTCATGGCATACCAAACCTGCCATTTTTCAGCTGTCTGGATCTGCTCCTTGAGCACCATTTCCAGGTCTCCGTTTTTGCGGATAAAATCTTCCTGCCTCGCCATTACAGCCGACAAAACCGGCAATTCAAATTCCCTGCCTATCACGGCCGCAGCTTTCACGGTTTCTTTCACCAAACCACTGAGGCGGTCAATACGCGCCATCATGATTTCTTTTACGGAATCAGCTATCTGCAGGTCTTCGTTTTTGAGCTGCAAAACGCCTTCATCGGTGGTTTTCAACAAATTAGCCTCGCGGAAATACTCGGCCATCTGTTCCACATAAAAGGGGTTGCCCTGCGTCATGCGCTGCAGCAGCTCAAACAAATCCGGGTGCAATTCATTGCCCAAACGGGCTTCTGCAAAAGCTTTCAGATCGTCGTTTTGCAGGAAATTCAGGTCTACCTCACAGAATGGTGCGCCGATTTCTTCCAGCAAATTGAGCTTGAAAACATAGTTTTTGGAGCCGTCGTCTTCGTACCTGCTCGTGGCCAGGAACAACAGCGGGTATGATTGCGCCCTGCGTGCGAACTGCGACAAAAACTCGCGGCTCATTTCATCGTACCAGTGCCCGTCTTCCAGTTCAATCACCACAGGTTGCAACAATGATTCTGCCACAAACAGGTTGGCCATGGCCGCCAGACCGTTCTGATAGCGTCCGCGGGCATCCAGTTGTTCCCAGAGCGAACCCGGGTATTGTATGCCCACCATGGCTGCCAGCACGCTTTGCGTACGGGCAATTTCCCGGCGCACCGCATCCGCCTCCGGATGCCGGTTTTCGGTGAGTTCGTATTGAAGTTCCAGAAAATTCTGCTCAAACAGCTCCCGGTTGCGCTCTGGCGTGTTTTCCGGACTCTGATCAAAGTAGTTTTTCAGGAAATAAATAAACGGATTGAAGGGCTTGCGCAGAATCTGATCGCTGGCGCAGCTGAACCAACTCACCGCCATGGAATCGCGCAGCCTTCGGCGCACTTCGTAGCTCAGGCGACTCTTGCCGATACCGGCTTCGCCAAAAACATAGGCCACGCCGGCAAATTTGTTTTCGTGCAGGGGCTGGGCAAAAGCGGTGAGTTTTTCCAACTCCATAGCCCGACCAAAACAATCGCCGGCAAAACTGGCTTTACCCGCCAGATTCCGGCCGGTAAGCATATAGGTGGGCAACTTGTTTTCAAAACCTTTGAAATAACCGTCGCCGCGATAGCTGAATTTAAAATTTCGGTTGCGCGACACATTTTCGTCGCTCAGCACCTCACCCCAATCGGCCTGCATCATGAGTCGGGCGCCCAGGTTTACGCGCGCGCCCACGGCGGCGTATTGGCAGCGTTCCTTGCTCCCGATAACGCCGGTAAAGGCTTGTCCGGAAGCCATACCCACGCGGTAACGGGCGCCGGTCAGATCGGTCAGTTGGGAGAGATCTTCCCGAACGGCGGCAATAAATTCCAGGGCGCGTTCGGTATTGTTTTCAAAAGCAACCGGCGCGCCAAACAGGCAAAACATCACGCCGCCTTTGTCGCCAAAATCAATTTCCTTGAAGTACCCGCCAAAGTTTTCGCTTTGATCCAGCACAATCGAGGCAAAATGGTCCAGCGATTCGTGCGATCGGATGCCATCGAAGGAGATAAAAACGCTTACCACGTTGCGGAACTCGCCGGCGGGCAGGCTGTCAATAATTTCTTTGGGTAAAAAAGCCGCGGTTACTTCCGGGTCCGGAGTTGGCAGGGCGGGCATTTCCTGGGTTAACAGGCTGCCCTGTTCGTGGTCGAGATTCAGACTGAAAAACCCCTCGCCCAGGCTTTTGGCTTCATAATGACTGGGATTGAGGAGCCGGAGAAAATGGATATCGGACACGGCTTCCAGGCTATTGGCCCGGGTTTGAGCCTGCGAGCAGCCGTCAATGGGCGCCCCCTGGAAATAATAACCTTTGCGGCGCTGCCCTACAATGCCCCATTCCACAATGCCCTCGGAAAGGCCCACTTTGATGCCGATATTGTGTTCGGAAAGAATGGAATCGGCGCTTTTTTGTTCCCGGGAAAAACGGGATAAAATGGCCCTGACGGTGGCCACGATATGCCCGGCCTCGTTGCGTTCGCCGGGAAAAATGGCTGTAAAGCTATCTCCTGCGAAGTATGGAATAAACCCGCCCTGCTGATACACCAGCGATACGGTGGGTTGGAAAATGTGGTTGAGTACGTCGGAAAGTTCTTCAGCGCCTTCCGGACCTTTTGCCATAAGCGACTCCGTGAGTCGGGTAAATCCGCTCAAATCCACAAACATCGTGCAGGCCTGCAGGCTTCCGTGCATGATGCCATTGCGGTAATTTTCCTGAATAAAATGTGGCAAAAAGTGTTTCAAACCGGGCGGAATAAGTTGGTTATCAGGGAATCAAAGGGTTAACGTCGGGCCAGGCCCGGGCATCGAACGGCTCCGAAATAGTAATTCACACCTGCGCCGATGAAGACATAGGTGTCGTTGTTTTTGCCGTTGCCGCGTTGTTTACCCGGTGTACCTATTGGCGGTTCGCCGGAGCGATCGGCCAGCGCCGCGGCGATATCGCCACGTTGCGAACGGATGTCGCGAATATCGGCATAAGCTCCTTTTACGTCGTCCAGGTAATCAGTAAATAATTTCCTGGCGCTGAGCGTAAAGTCCAGGCTCCAGCGGTAGGAAAGATCCACTTTAAAACCCATACCATAGGCAAACGCGCCCTGGGCGGTGTTGTATTCTTCGCCACGGAACTGACCTTCTGTACCCATTTCCCGCAGATCGTAGGTGGTTCCGTCCAGATCCGCTTTCGGGTTAAACCAGAAAAAGGTTGGTCCGGCAAACATATACGGAGTGAAGAAATAGTCCCGGCTGCCATGCACGTATGGGAAGAAGTTGAATTCAAACTGAGCGGTGGCGTCATAGATACTAGACCAGAAATGCAGGTTCCGGCGTTGCTCGAACACATTTTTGGAATCCGAATCGTAGGCACTGATTTTACCTGCATTCAGGCCAAAACGAACGGCCAGGCGGTCATTGAAATTGTAACGCGCGCCTGCTCCACCTGCCAGGTGAATGCGGTTTACCCGGAAATTGGTGTTCAAATCGCCGAAATAATTCGAGGCGCCAATCCAGCCGCCAGCCTCCCACCCTTTCATCTGAGCAGCAACCCGCGGAGTAGCAAGCGCCAAAAGTCCCATTATCAACAGCGTGTATCTCATAGTTATGTGCATGTCAGTCGAAGTTTTTGGATTTTGGTTTTAGACGATTTTTCAGTCCGCACAGATGTCCGGCCCTTCAAAAAATCAGGATAAATAGACAAGCGCCGCAAAAGTAACACGCTTGCGGTGGCATTTTCAGCTATTATCCCCAAAAACGTCGGAAAAGGCGAATATGGTATGCGAGAAAGGAATTTAGAATGTCCAATATCCAATATCCAATGACCAATGTCCAAGTGGGGCGGGTGTTTGGCGTCAGCACAATGGTTGGGATTTACTCGCCTGATTGGCGAGTGGCTGGAGCGCATTTTCGCCCTTCAGGCGAAACAAAGCCAAATAAATGTGCTGACGCCAGGCACCCGCTCCACTTGGACATTGGACATTGGACATTGGATATTGGACATTTGTCATTCCTTCTTCTGTTCATACGCATATCCCAACCCCAAAATCCCGCCGTCTTGCCAGGCTGAGCCTACAAACGACAAACCAACCGGCAAACCCTGCACCAGGCCCATAGGCACCGTCAGACTCGGGTAGCCGGCCATAGCCGGGGCCTGACCGAAATAAAAACCATGGGAAGGGTAATAATCGCCGTACACCAGATCGGTAAGGTGGGCCGGCCCCATCGTAACGCCCACCAGGGCATCGAGCTTTTCCCCTTGCAGGATACCGTCTATAATGCCGCGGGTGGAATAGGTTTTCTTTTGCGCGGCCAGGTATTTAGGGTCGGTGAGCGGCCCACGTTTTTCGGCGCTTTCCAGGATTTCCTGCTTGAAATAGGGCATCACGCGGGCTTCGTTGGCCTGATTGAAGGCAATGACCTCAGCCAGCGATTTCACCCGGGCATTGGCCTTGGCGAGATAGCGGTTCAGCCCATCCCTGAACTCGTATTCCAGCAGTTCAAACTCTGCTTCGCCCAGTGGGCCGACCAGTTTCACCAGTTCTATTTCCACCAGGGTAGCGCCGGCTTTTTTCAGCACTTCCAGGGCATTCTTATAGAGCTGCACGGTATCTGTTTGACCTTCAAAATGCGCTTTTTCCACCCCGATGCGCTTACCGGACAGGGCGTTTTTGTCCAGAAAAGTGGTATAATCTGCCGTTATTTTGCCTGCGCTGGCAGCAGTGGCAGCATCGTTCGGGTCAACGCCGGTCATGGCTGAAAGCAGGATGGCGGCGTCTGTTACGCTGCGCGCCATGGGGCCGGCCGTGTCCTGCGAGGCCGCAATGGGGATAATACCGCTTCTGCTCACTAATCCCACGGTAGGTTTTAGACCTACAATACCGCATACCGATGCCGGAGCAATCACCGAGCCATCGGTTTCGGTGCCCACGGCCACGGCGCAGAGGTTGGAAGCCACCGCAGCGCCCGAGCCGGAGCTGGACCCCGAGGGATTGCGGGCTGGATCTGCCGGATTTTTGGTTTGTCCGCCCCGGCTGCTCCATCCGCTGCTGGAGTGCGTGCTGCGGAAATTGGCCCATTCGCTCAGGTTGGTTTTGCCCAGAATGAGTGCGCCGGCTGCGCGCAGTTGTGTCACCACAAAAGCATCCTGTGCAGCCCGGTGACCTTCCAGCGCCAGAGAGCCGGCGGTGGTCATCATCTGATCGCCGGTATCGATGTTGTCTTTGAGCAGGATGGGGATGCCGTGCAGGGGTCCGCGCAGTTGACCGGCCTTGCGCTCGCGGTCGAGCGCATCCGCCTGCGCGAGGGCATCGGGGTTGAGTTCAATCACGGCATTGATGGCCGGACCGTTTTTATCAATGGCCTGAATGCGGTCCAGGTACAGCTGCGCGATTTGGCGTGCAGTTCGTTCGCCGGAGGCCATTTGTTTTTGCAGATCGGCGATGCTTGCCCCTTGCAGCGCGAACGGTTGGTTGGCTTCAGCTGTAGATTGCGTAGCGGCCGTGGAAGGGTTTTCGCAGGAGGCCAGCGGCGAAAGACTCAGGGCAGCCCCGGCCAGGGCGGTATTTTGTAAAAAACTGCGGCGATTCATGGTGGATGGGTGTTTTGGTAAAAAATTGGATATTTGCTGGGGGAGGTGTGAAATTCATCAAATCATGGTAAATTCAGTTGTTTATTAACATTATGAGCAAATGAGCTCTTCGAGTAAAAGCGGAAATAACGCATGGAGCATGTAAAGGATGGGCATAAGAAAGTCGCAACCTCCTATTTCTGCCGCCATGGGTGGTAGAAATAAAAATACGGCTATCCTGGCAAATTAGCCGTATTTTTAGGTCAACATGATGTTGCATAGAAATCTCAGCGCTAAACTTCAATTTTATACTATAAAAAAGCTTTCTTATGTCCAAACTCGCCCGCGGAGAAGACGCCCGGGTGCTGGATTTGGTGAACTTCAAAAACTATAAAACCAACAAATGGACATCAGCACCCTTCTAAACAGTATTCGCGACACCCATCAATGGTTTGCAGGACAGGCCGCACGGCAAATTGATACCTCCTTGACGCTCCGAAACTGGGTTATCGGAATGTACCTCGTTGAGTATGAGCAAAAAGGGCAAGACAGGGCACAGTATGGAAATGCGCTATATCAAACCATTGCCGCTCGTGCCAAGAACTTTGGACTAAAAGGCATGAGTAAAAGTAACTTATATGGCTTTCGCAACTTTTATTTGACCTACCCGCAAATTTTCCAGTTTCTGACTGGAAAATTCCAAGCTCTTGATAATCAATTGCTTTTGCGATTGACAGAGCATTCTATTGAGCAAACGAAAACAGTCCAGTTTGAAACTGGAAAATCTCCCGGCGTTGCTCCCAACGACATTAACCAACTCCTCAACCGCCTCACATACACGCATTTTGTCGAACTCATGCGTTGTGATACCGAGCTAAAACGTACGTTTTATGAAACCCAGGCTATGCTCAACAACTGGAATGTGGACGAACTCGGACGTGCCATTAGCAGCATGCTTTTTGAGCGGACGGGCCTCAGTACAGACAAAGCTGCCGTACTGGAGAAACACCGCAAAGGCAGCGGTCTCGACATTGCTGATTATTTAAAAAATCCAATGGTGCTCGACTTCCTCGGATTGAGTGAGAAGTCTTCTTACACCGAAACGAATCTCGAACAGGCCATTATCAATCATCTGCAGCTGTTTCTCATGGAAGCCGGACGCGGATTTTGTTTTGAGGCCAGGCAACGACGCATTTCTTTTGACAACCGCCACTACCGAATTGACTTGGTTTTTTATCATCGTATTTTGAAATGCCATGTACTTTTCGACCTTAAAATTGGCCCATTTGATCATGCAGATGCAGGTCAAATGAATCTTTACCTAAATTATTACCGTGAAAACGAAATGTCGGAAGGTGACAATCTGCCTGTGGGAATCATACTTTGCGCGGAAAAAAACAACGCGCTCGTACACTATGCCACTGGCAATCTGCCGCAGCCGATTTTTGTAAGCAAATACCTGCTGAACCTGCCCTCAGAGGAGGAGTTACAGCAGATTATAGCAGATGAACAAAAGAAATTAAACTGGTAAATAGCCTTTCAATGACAGAACTCGCCCAACAAATAATAGCCGAAAACAAAGCCAAACACGCCCGCGGAGAAGACGCCCGGGAGCTGGATTTGGGAAATTGTGGATTGACGGAGCTGCCAGATTTGTCTGGAATGGATTGGTTGGAGACCTTGATTGTCTCGAATGAGTGGTGGGATATGGAGAAGCAAGAATGGATAGACAGCCAAAACAACGGATTGGGAAACAACATAGCCCATCCACCCGCCCACCCACTTCCAAATGGCCTTCGAAAAGTAATTTTCGGTGGTGATGTATTAACAAATTGGACTGTCAGCAACTTCGATTTTTTGAAGAAACTCAAAAACCTCCAATCACTCTACCTCGGTTATAATCAAATAAACAACGGAGATTTTTTGAAGGAACTCAAAAGCCTCCAATCCCTTCACCTTCATAATAACCAAATCAGTAACGCAGATTTTTTGAAGGAACTCAAAAACCTCCAATCCCTTGACCTCCATAATAATCAAATCAGCAACTTCGATTTTTTTAAGGAACTCAAAAATCTCCAATCCCTCGACCTCAGTGCTAGTCAAATCAGCAATGCAGATTTTTTGAAGGCACTCAAAAACCTCCAATCCCTTTACCTCGATAATAATCAACTCAGCAACGGAGATTTTTTGAAGGAACTCAAAAGCCTCCAAACCCTTGACCTTAGTGATAATAAAATGAGCAACTTCAATTTTTTGAAGGAACTCAAAAACCTTCAATCCCTAACCCTCCGCAATAATCAACTCAGCAACGGAGATTTTTTGAAGGAACTCAAAAGCCTTCAAGCCCTAAACCTCAGTTATAATAAAATCAGCAATGGAGATTTTTTAAAGGGGCTAACCAACCTCCAATCCCTAGACCTCCGTAATAATCAAATCAGTAATGGAGATTTTTTGGGGGAACTAGTTAGTCTGACAAAAATTAATATATCAAGTAACAGCCTAGAAGATCTCACATCACTACTTTATTTTATTCGGGGAAAAAAAATGGAAGTGGTTAGCAATGATTGGTTTACAGAAGAAGATGAAATTAACATAAAAGGGAATCCACTCAAATACCCGCCCCTTGAAATCGTTGAGCAAGGTAGCGAAGCAATAATTCGTTATTTCGAAGAAATAGCACGACTGGAAAAGCAAGACCTCCCAGTTTATATTAAGGTACGGGAGGCCAAGGTTTTGATTGTAGGGCAAGGTAAATCAGGGAAAACGAGTCTCCGCTTGAAGTTAGAAAACCCCGATGCTTCAATGCCTGCTCCAGGAGACACAACACGAGGTATTAAAATTACCCAACTGAATGAGCGAATGCCTCATTCTGGAGAAACGCTGAGACTTAATCTCTGGGATTTTGGCGGCCAAAACGTGCAACATTTCGCTCACCAATTGTTCCTGACAGGCAATGCATTGTACATTTTGGTCACTAACGAACGAATTCAAGACCAGGTACATTTGCCATATTGGCTACATATCATTGATATGCTGGGTAAAAAAAGTCCCATCATATTAGTTCAAAACATGGATGGTGGCCATTGTGAGCCATTGAAAAATGAAGCAAGCATCCAAGCTACATTTTCGAATGTACAAAAACCGGTGCACAGGACTGATATTTCAAAGGCTAAAACGGATGCCAATTTTGGTTATCTGCGCAACAAAATCTTAGAAACGGCTGCGGCCTTACCGCATATTGAAAAAGACTATTTGCGCTCATTTCAGGAGTTGCGAGAAAAAATTGAGTTGTATACTGCTGAAGAAAAACACTATTTGAAATGGAAAGATTACCTTGATTTGATGCCTGAGCTTTCCGAAGACTTGATGCGAGACTATGCCAACAGCCTTACTTTTTTAGGCGTTTGCCAATTTTTCCCAGAAGATGCCATGTTACGTAATTATGTATTTTTACGTCCAAAATGGCTAATTGACGCACTTTTTGATTTGATACTACACCCCAGCCTTGATGGTTCACGTGGGTATTTTTCGGAAAGTGATACCTTTAGCATCTGGCAAGGAAAAGAATATGAAGGTATGCACGCCCTCCTTGTTCGTATGATGAAGGAGTTCGAGTTGTGTTATCGCGTGGTTGGTGAAGGCGAAAACTACATTGTTCCGCAGAGGCTTCCCGGCGAAAATGACACCTATGGCTGGGATTTGGCAAACAACACAGTAGTACGGTTCGAGTATAAATTTTTGCCTAAAGGCATACTTACGCGGTTAATTTGTCGAATGAATTCACTCATTGAACGCAATGATACTTTGGGGCAACGCGTATGGTGCGATGCTGTAATATTTAATATTGCTGGTGGAAAAGGCAGAGTGTTTGCAAAGGAAGTTTATGCCCAGAATGTTATTGAACTGAGGGCTGTTGGAGAAAAATGTGCTGAAATCCTGAATCAAACTATTCAAACCTTGGATGATATCCACTCCGATCCCAAAACCCGGTTTGAAAATCTGACGGTAGAAAAAATGGTGCCATGTCCATGTAATGAGTGTATTAGTGGCTCAGATCAAGGTTTTCATGAATATAGCGCAATACTTAGGAGAATTGAGAAAGGGAAACACACTTCAGAATGTAAAAAGAGCGGTGAAGACGTTCCCATTGACGATATTTTTGGGAAATCAGGTGTACAAAGACCTCAACAGCATAAAATCCGGGGAGAGGGAGTGAACTTTAGGATTATGGGAGGAAATATTGATTTGGAAGTTATTGAAAGCACCCCAATCTCCATTAAGCCTATGAAGCTTTTTATTTCGTACTCAAAGGACGACCATAAATTTAAAGACACCCTTCTAAAACATCTTTCCGGGTTGCGCAACAAAATTGTCACCTGGCATGATCGCGATATACTGCCTGGAGAAGACTGTGATGAGCGTATCAAATCCAAACTTAGAGAAGCAGATGTGGTGTTATATCTGGTGACGCATAACAGCCTGGCTACCGAATATATTCAGCAGGTAGAGCTACCGCTTATTGAGGAAAGATGTGCTACGGGTGAGTGCATATTAGTGCCAGTAATTGTTGATTTTTGTGTCTGGACGGAGTTAGACTTTGCCAAGCGGAATGCTCTTCCAGAAAAAGGAGTATCCGTTACCGATAGCAAGTGGAAAAATGAAAATGAGGCTTGGAAGAAAGTGGTGGAGGGAGTGCAGAGGATACTAATGGATAAAAATAAATTTTTCTAAAATTCAAAAACCTGTTCTATGTCTGAATTAGCCTTAAAATTAATTGCAGAAAACAAAGCCAAACATGCCCGCGGGGAAGATGCTACGGTACTGGATTTGGGGAATTGTGGATTAATAGAAGTACCTGAAGAGGTTGGTGAGTTAGTATGGTTAAATAAACTTATTTTATCCACTCAGTGGACTATTTACAATTGGGATAAAAAAATTGTTGAAAGACATACAACTGAAAATATTGGAAAATTAAATTACATAGAAAAAATCAATACTTCTATTTCAAATATTACGAATTTAGAACATATAATTTTATGTGGATTTAAAGGATTCAAGTTTGGGAAAATTGATTTATCTCCACTTCAACATCTTAATAATTTAAAGTTTATTGATTTGAGTTATAGCAATATTGACGATATTTCTCCATTGAACAGGTTGAAAAATATTAAAAAATTAGACATTTCGCATACAAATGTTACTAACATTTTATCTATAAAGGATATTATACTCAAAGGAATTTACATTAATATAAATGATTATCATTTCGGAAAAAAAACTTTAATAGAACTTTATAAACATAACAAAAGGCATATTAATATAAGAGGTTGCAGAATTAACACTCCTCCAACTGAAGTCATTTATCAAGGGAATTCATCTATCCAAAGGTACTTCGAAGACCTCGAAAAACAAGGCACGGATCAAATTTATGAAGCCAAACTCCTGCTTATAGGCGAGGGCGGCGCCGGAAAAACTACGCTTTGCAAAAAACTTTTTGATGCCAACGCTCCAATGCCTGAAGAAGAAAAAGACCGTACGAAAGGCATTGACATCCACCCTTTGTATTTCGATATCCCCTCAATACCGGATAAGCAGTACCGGCTCAATATATGGGACTTTGCCGGGCAGGGCAAGTATCAGTCCACCCACAGTTTCTTTTTCTCACACCGCTCTCTGTATGTGCTGGTAGACGATACCCGCACCCTCAATGAAGACGACGCCTACCGCAGCCTATACAACAACTGGCTGCAAACGGCAGAATTGTATGGCGGTAACAGTCCGGTACTGGTACTGCACAACGAAAAGAAAGGCTGCGCCCGCACCGGATTCAGCTTAGGCAGCTTTCAGGAACGTTTCCCCTTTGTACATGGAGAATTGTTCCGCATCAATCTCGGCGGTGGTGAAACCAACAAGATTGAAGACTTGCGCAAGCAGATTGAACGCCGGGCGCTTGCCCTGCCGCATATTGGCGATACGGTGCCGAAAACCTGGGTAAAAGTGCGGGAGGCGCTGGAGGTGGAGAAAACAAATCACCCCTATATTTCCATAGAACGCTACCGGGAGTTATGCGTCGCAGCGGGCATCACAGACCCGGAGCGGCAATCAGACCTGAGCCATTATTTCCACGATTTGGGTGTTTTTCTGCATTTTCAGGACAATCCGCTATTGAAACGCGATGTGTTTCTGCAAAATACCTGGGTAACAGATGCCGTGTATAAAATCCTGGATGACGCCCAAATTGCAGAAGAACAGCGCGGGCGTTTCTCCAAAAATGATCTGAACCGGATTTGGCAGGAAAGCTCCTACCGCGAGCGCCGGGATGAACTGCTGGCGCTCATGCTTCAGTTTGAACTTTGTTATCAGGTGCAGGATTCAGACACTTATATCTGTCCGCAACTGCTGCCCGGCGATGTACCCGCGTACAGTCTCGGCCCGGGCTTCCCACTGCAACTGAAGTACGAGTATGGGTTTATGCCCAAAGGCCTGCTGTACCGGCTGATGGTACGCCTGCACCGCCACATCGCACAAGGACAAACAGCCGTCTGGAATGCGGGTGTGGTGCTGGAACGCGCCGGCTCCATGGCAGAAATTACAGAATCGCTGGATCGGCGCACCATTTCCGTGCGGGCCACCGGATTGCGCGCCAAGGAGCTCGTGACCATCATCAATGAGGAACTGGAACGACTGCATGCTCCCTTTGGCGAGCGATTGAAAGTGGAGGTGAAAATTCCGTGTAATTGCCGGATTTGTCACAAAAGCCAGAAACCCCATTTTTATGACAAAACGGATCTGGATAAACGTTTGGAAAGGGGTAAAAACTCTATTGAGTGCAGCGAAAGTTATGATGATGTGCCGGTACGGGGGTTATTGGATGGGGTGTTTATGCCTATTGGTGCAATCCCAAAGGATGACAAATTAGATGCAGAAAGCAAGGAACGCATACTCGTCGGCGAGGTCACTGTACTGATTGCCAAAGCCGGGCAAATAGGCCGTGAAAAAAACGTGGGAGATCATGGCATCGACATGGAAGTGGAGTTTAAGGCAGACAGCGGCACAGCCACCGGAAAATTCGTGTATTTGCAGCTCAAATCAGGAGACTCTTATCTCAACCGCCAAAAAGACGGCATCGAATATTTCAAAATCCCCAAAGACCGCCATTTCAATTATTGGAAAGACATCATCGCCCCGGTAATCCTGGTGATCCGGCGCTCCAATGGAGAGATCCTTTGGATGGAAATTCAGGAATTCCTGCGCCAGCAATTTGCCCTGGGTAACCGCCCTAAAACCATTCCGTTCAGCGGAGAAAAGTTAACTCCGGAGAGTGTGTTGCAATGGCGGGCCAAGGTGCTGGGGAATGGGTAAAGGGGGGGGCAGACTTATAAGGTTTTTGGAAACCTACGGTAGGTGTACAAGTTAAATGAGAGGTCAATTTCTAAGGTTAACTCGTACACATCAAGCATTTTACCCCCCAATTTTAACGAGTAGCCGGTATTGACCACCCAAAAATCACATATAACATCTTGTAACCCGCTGTTTTAACGGCGGGCAAAAGCCGCCTCCCCCATCACATCTAGCATCTTTACAAAACATCAGCATCAAAAATCCCAGTGATGGATTTTAATCAAGATATTATTTCCAGAATGGCTTTGTTCGGATATTAGTTTGATGCTGATGCTCTGTAAAGATGTTAGATGTGATGGGGGGTATTCCCTATCCACTCGTTGAAACGAGCGGTTACAAGATGTTAGATGTGTTTCCAAATTGCCTTAACATCCACGCATAACTTGTATAACTACCCTATCTCTCTAAAAATCTTACAGGTCTGAAAACAAAATAAACAGTTCCATCATCTACTCCAACCTCAAACTATGCCAATACAACTCCCGCCCTTCCATAGTAGTCCAGCAAAAGGCCCGGATAGATTTTTCATAGAAAAACTGGGTTTTTCCCGGAACTGAAGGATAACGCTTCCCGTCTATGACGAAATAATCGCTGTCGTATTGCCACAGCAAAAAATGCTGGTAAGTTTCGTCCAGCAGGATATTTCCCGGCAGGCAGGGGTACGAGCGCCCGGAACGGTAAGGTGAAATATCGCCTGCGTCAAAATCCAGGTTTTTTCCATTGATGCTGGCTGTCAGGCCCCCCGTTTTGGGGCCATACAACAGGAAATACTGCCCGGAATCGTTCAGCCACATTTCCCTGATATTCAGGAATTTACCCAGCTTTTGCTCATTCAGCCAAACGGTTCCATCTGCACTGGCAAACATATATTGTCCGGATGCATTAAAGGTTATGTTTTGCAGTCCGTTATCCCGCTCAAAGGTATATATGGGCTTCCCTTCGCGGCCCAGGTGCTTCGCGCCGTTGTTTTCATAGTAATACACATCGTTGCCGGTAAAAAGCACAAGGGTATCCCAGGGACCGTACACTGTTCCGTTATCGTACAAATAAGACCGGTTGGCGGGATCATCCTTTTTTTGAAACGTAAACAGCAACCCAAACCGACCACTCGAGTACTTCATGTTCTGCATGCTTTTTACAGGTCCAAACAAGTCTTTTTCCGTTTTAACATACGCCTGGCCTTTGATCTCGCAAGGCATGTATAGATGGCCCCAGGTGTCTATCTGCGGCGCCCAATAACTTTCTATGACACCCAGGTCTTTGCCGTCTACAATACAATGCATCGCATTTTTATCCACGGTGTAATAGACCAGAAAATAATGATCCCCAACGGCACGAAAATTGGGCATATGGCACGACTTGCAAATCAGCGAATCCCGTGTATGAATATCTTTTAGGGTAATATTTGTGGTTTCCGTCCAAACAGGGGGTGTAGCGCCCCAATAGAAAAAAGTGGATTTACTTTCCGCCACCGTAACACTATCTATATACAGGTAATTCATTCGGGTGGCCGGGTCGGAGTGCTGCACCACCACGTGTCCATTGCTGGATTCATACGATTTTAGCTGTTTGAATGGCCCGTGTTTTTGTCCGTTTACCCGCACATATGTTTGACCGTCTACGACCTCCGGCAGCAACACATCTCCGTTTGGACTGATCTCCACATCGCCCGGAAACAGGCCCAGTTCGACTCCGTTTTGGAAAATCCGGTACTGGCCATTAGCCGCCTCCATAGAAAATACACATCCGCCATGAAAATCAGGACTCGAGGCTTGCCGGTACAGCTGTATCGTGCTTTTCCGGGCAGACTGCAGGGCGGGATCGGTGTTTTCCGGGAAGGTATGCCATAGTTTTCGCTCCACTTGCTGTGCGTGCAGGCAGGTAAAAAGGGTGGAGAGGATAGTCAGGGTTAGGATGATGTTAGTGTGCATAGCAGAATGGTTGTGATCCCAAATCGGGGTTGTGCAAAAAGGGGGCAGAAGTGGAGATGAGCCAAAATTTTATTTTATTTTCTTGGCCAATAAACCCGTGGGTTTTAAAAACCTACGGTATGTACACAAGTTGCTTTAAGGGGCAGCGCCCCGGAAATATTTGTAGCCATAAAATGGATTTAAGGGACGGAGGTGCAGTGCACCGGCATTGGATTCGTTATCATATTGGCAATCTCGTTGACAAGAAGTGGTTAGATAATTGGTTAATCATGCCGGGTAATTTGGCATTAGTTCAACAGTCTGGCATTGTTACTTTTCTTTTTGCTTGCCCAAAAAGAAAAGTAACCAAAAGAAAAAGGGCAGTCTTTCCGGCAAAGCCAACGACCTGCGGGGATTGCGCTGCTTTTTAACCGCGGTCCATCTTTTTTTGCATCATCGTGCTGTACTGCCGGTTAAAAAGAAGGCGCTCCCTCCTTACGTCGGGACCATCCCCTTCGGTCGGGCTTGCCTCGCAGACGGCGGGGGCCTGTGCATGGGATTGGTACGGAGCTAATACACATGATACTTGTGTACATACCATAAGTTTTTAAAACCTACGAGGTTTAGGACTCGAGCAGTATAAAAAATTGTGCATTCTTGCACCGAAAACCTTTTTGCACAACGCCCAAAGTACCTTGCTCAAAACGCTGAATTATATCTGGTACCAGGCTCAGATTTATCCTTAAAATCCTAGCCCTCGTCGAGCAAATAGGTTGCAATAACCGGCATTTCCACCATTTTTATTCCACCTTGCAACCTGATTCGGAGTTGTGGTTTCTAATGATGCGCGTATAATCATCAGACCCTTCGCTACGCTCTGTGTGACAAGGCATCGTCTGTGGATACGTCATCGTATCATCGTCCATCGTTAACCGTTTTAACTGTCCATGAAACAATTAACCCTATTTTCCCTGCTGATTTTACTCAGCACTACCATGCAGGCGCAAAGCCTTTCCACTGCCGTTGCTGCTGATATCGACAAACTGTTTGCAGAACATTTTAAACCAGACCGCAATGGCGCTACCGTGATGATTACCCAAAAAGGTAAAACGTTGTACCACAAGGCTTTTGGCATGGCCAATCTGGAGCTGAACGTGCCCATGCGCACAGAACATGTATTCCGTATTGGGTCTATTACCAAACAGTTCACTGCCGCGGCTATCCTCAAATTAGCGGAAGAAGGCAAACTGAACATTCAGGATGATCTCACTAAATTCATCCCGGATTACCCCACCCAGGGCAAAAAAATAACCATTGAACACCTGCTCACGCATACTTCCGGCATTCAGAGCTACACCGATATGCCGGAATGGACCCCCGCCACGCACCGAAAGGATTTTACCCCGGAGGAAATGATCAACTACTTCAAGGATAAACCCATGAATTTTGAGCCGGGTACTGCTTTCAACTACAACAACTCCGGCTATTTCCTGCTGGGTTATATCATTGAAAAAGCATCCGGCAAAACCTATGGCGCATATATTACCGATACTTTTTTCAAGCCGCTAGGCATGAAAAACTCCTATTATGGCGATACGGAACCGCTGATCAAAAACCGGGCTTCCGGCTATTCGCAGGGGGATGTAGAGGGAACGCTGGTGAACGCGCCATTCCTGAGCATGACACAGCCTTACGCCGCAGGATCGCTGCTATCCACGGTGGAGGATCTGAACATCTGGAGTCAGGCCCTGCACGGCGGCAAGGTACTCAAGCCGGCTTCTTACCAGGCTATGATTACACCTTATAAGTTGCCCGGCGGCGCGCCTAATAACTATGCCTACGGCTTGACCATCAAAAATCTGCTGGGCAGCACTTGTATCGAACACAGCGGTGGTATTCACGGTTTCCTGTCCGACATGCTGTACTTGCCCAAGGAGCAACTCTGCGTAGCCATTCTCACCAACTGCGACTGCGAACCGCCTTCAAGCCTGACGGGCCGGGTGGCGGCATTGGCTACCGGAAAGCCTTACCAGCCTGAAAAAACAACCGTAGACACCAAACAACTTGAACAATATATAGGTGTGTATGAAAGCGATACCAAGGAACAACGCGTTATCCGACTAGAAAACGGCCAATTGACTTCCCAGCGCAGTGGCGGCTCCAAATACAATCTGTTTGCCTACGGCCCGGATCAGTTTTTCTTTGAAAACTCCTTTGCCCGCGTGCGTTTTGAAAAGGATAAATCCGGGAAAGTGGTGCGGGCAAATATGACAGACCGCGAATACGATCTAATGATCTGGACTAAAACCGATAAACCTTTGCCGGCAGCCCGCACGGAAATAACACTCACGGAAGCCCAGCTCAAACCATTCGAAGGTGAGTATGAACTGGCGCCGGGTTTCAACATCAAAGTGACCCGCGAAGGAACTCAATTGTTTTGCCAGGCTACCGGGCAGTCGCGTTTTGAGGTATTTCCAAGCGCGCCCACCCGTTTTTTCCTGAAAGTGGTGGAAGCCGACATTGAATTTTACCCGGATGCCAATGGTGTAGTGAATAAAATGGTGCTGTTTCAGAACGGAAGAGAAATGCCTGGGATAAGGCGCTAAGCAGGGGGACCAAAACAAAACATGAGTCACCCCCGAACATCGGGAATGACTCATGTTTTATCTTAATCAGCTTGAGCTAATTACTTCTTAGCTACGAGAGAAACCTGAAGATCGAATTCGTCGTAGATGGTTTTGTCGCCCAGACCGTCGAAGAAAGAGCCAGAGCCGTAGCGCATGTTGAACTCAGAGCGGTCGATGGTGATTTTACCGGCAGCGTTAACCATACCGTTGCTTTCAGCTACGTTAGCGAAGAATTTCACTTCTTTGGTGATGCCTTTGATGGTGAGGTTACCCAGGATTTTGTAGTTACCTTTAGTGTCTTGCGGGATCGCTTTGGTGATCACGAAAGTAGCCGTTGGGTAAGAAGCTGCGCCCAGGAAATCGTCACTTTTCAGGTGACCAACCAGTTTCGCGCCATACTCGCCTTCCATATCGGTGCAAGTGATAGAGTTGATATCAACGGTGAAAGAACCACCGGTGAGTACGCCGTTGTCAACGGTCAGGTTGCCTTTCTGGATTTTAACGGTACCAGTGTGTTTGCCGGTTACTTTGTAGCCGGTCCAAACGATAGCGCTGCCCTGGGTATCAACATTGTAATTGGTTGCAACTGATGCGGCCATTGCCAGGATGGCAAACAGCGGGAGGACGAAGAGGAATTTTTTCATGTTAGAAGAACAATTTTGGAATGATGAAATACTGTGTCTGAATTTGAACGCAAAGGAAAGAAAGATGTTCAAATAATTGATGTTGCAACACTTAATTTAACTACGGATTAACAGGTTTTAGAAATTTTCAAAACTTAATTTTTTTTTTCGGTAAAAAGATTTACCTTTGCGCCTCTAAATTTTGAGCGTATTCAATTTTCGATAAAATGAAAGAGATGGAAGCCATACAATTCGTCCAACAGCAAATGCTGACTGCGCCGAATTTCCCTGATTTCAAAACAGGAGATACTGTAGTTGTTACCTATAAGATCGTAGAAGGTGACAAAACTCGTGAACAGGACTACCGCGGCGATGTGATTCAGATCAAAGGCCACGGTTTGACCAAAACTTTCACCGTTCGCAAAATGTCGCACGGCGTAGGTGTTGAGCGTATCTTCGCTTATACCAACCCGAACGTAGCTGGCGTACAAGTAGTAAAACGCGGTCGTGTTCGTCGCGCGCGTCTGTACTACCTGCGTGGCCTGATCGGTAAAAAAGCGCGTATCAAGGAACTGAAGAAAGCCGTAAACTAATTCGGCCTTATTCAGCTTGCCCAATAAAATCGGGGCTGTCACTTGCTAAGTGGCAGCCCCGATCTGCGTTTGACGTACCGGCGGGTTTAGCCGCTGACGAGGTTTGAGGGGTTTGAAGAGTTTGACGTACCGGCGGGTTTAGCCGCCGACGGGGTTTGAGAGGTTTGATGAGTTTGAAGGGTTAGTGCGCCTGATTGAAAGTTTTCTCGTAGGCTTCCCAGGGGGTCTTTTTATGACTATCTGACCCAAAATAGTTAATAATCGCCTCCATTTTGCCGGCATCCTGATAGCCTGGCACGGGCTGTATCACCTGCTGGCTTTCATCCAAAAACACTGTGGTGGGGAACGACAAACGATTGTTGAGCCACAAAATAGCCAACTCGTGGTATCCTCTGGCGCCGCTTTTCTTGAACTTGTAGGTTTTATCCTTGAACACGATATCCTTATCCTGTTCAGCATTGAATTTTACCGGATAGTAATGCTCGTTGAGGTATCTGGCCACCCGGGCATCCACAAAAGTGGTAGAGTCCATATGCTTACACCAGCCGCACCAATCGGTGTACATATCCACAAAAATCTTGCGTTTCTCTGTTTTGCTCTTTTCCAGGGCTTGCTCCAGGGTCATCCAGTTCACCACGCCGCGTTCCGCTTTTTTCAACGGAGCAGCCTTGGTGTTCTGACCGCCACTGGCGCCTTTAGCCGTGGTGGGCGGCGCATACGTGGCCGGACGGGAAGACGGGCGTACAGCGCGCTCCTGCACATCGGGGTTGGGCTGTTTTACACTGGAAGTATTGCCAAGGGTAGTAGCCGGCCTGTTGGGCGCAGGGCTTGGGTTGGAATTTCTGTTGGAAGAAACACCAGGAGAGGTTTTCGCGCTTTTGGAAGCGGCGGGATTGGGGCTCAGGGTGGTCTGGGTTGGAGTAGAACCTACCCGACCTTTAGATCCTTGCGCTAGCACCACGGGAACCGAAAAGCAAACCAGCAACAGTACAAAAAAGAACCTGCTCATTACCGGAATCATAATTAGGATCAGTCAATCTGTGAACAAAAGTATCAACTCTGAAACTGAAAAACCTAGTTTGGTCACCCGCCGGATGGCCACTTTAAAACAACTTTAAGGAAAATCAAGGCTAATCTGCTAAAGTCGTGCCGGTTTTAGGCAGGGTGAGCAGCACCTGTTCCACCCGGCGTTTATTAGCTTTGGTTACTTTCAACCGGAAATTGTTCCAGCTCACCTCCGCGCCGGCATGAGGTATATCCCCGCGCAACTCCAGCACCAGCCCAGCCAGGGTGTCCGAGGCGCCACGAGCCTCGTCAAAAGCGCCTTGCGCCAGTCCGGCCAGGCGACAAACATCGTTCAACATGGTTTGACCTTCAAACAGGTAATTGTGATCGTCCAGTTTGCGGTACCTGATCTCACTTTCTTCGTCAAATTCATCGCGTATATCGCCAATTACCTCTTCCAGAATATCTTCCAGGGTGCAAATACCGGCAATACCGCCATATTCGTCCACCACAATAGCCATGTGCATTTTTTGCTCCTTGAAATCTTCCAGCAGCTCGCTGCCGCGTTTAGACTCCGGTACCATGAGCACATTGGTGCGGATAAGGGCCTGCCATTCAAACTCGGCCGGCTCATCCAGATAAGGCAGCAAATCTTTTACGTACAGGATGCCTGTTACATTGTCCAGGTCTTCATCCTGTACCGGCAAACGTGAGAACTCCGACTGCCGCACCAGCCGAAGCAATTCATGAAAATCTGTCCTGAAATCCACCGAAACCACCTTGGATCTCGGTTGCATCACCTGTTTTACCGTAACCTCTCCGAACTGTACAATACTTTTTAGTAGTTCCAGTTCGCGTTTTTCGCTACCTGAGGTAGTTTGTTGCGATTGGGCCTGGGCGCCATTTTCAGCCGGGGCCTCGTTTTCTTCCTGAAGTAAAAAGGGTTTAAACAAGGTGCGCCAAAAAGCAGGCACCCACCACAGGCGTTTCAGCCAGGTAGCTGCAGAAACCGGCGCTTTGAGTGTTAGTCGGTAAATACCCCAGAAAAACAGGGTAAAAACCGTAAAAAACAGGAGTAATACACCTGTCCACCACCAAAAGGAAGTGAGGGTAAATTGCGCTGCCAGCGCATCAATTCCGTCGCGCCATGCCGGATTAAACCAGATAGCCACCACGAACCACAAGCCCGAACCAATAATCATTAATATCCTGGCAAGCAGCAGCGAGGCCAGTGTAGCGCGCAACCCGGTGCTCAGAGACAAGGCCTGCCGGGCCGCCCTGCTGTTTTCCGTACGCAGTAAGTCCAGGTCGTGCGCGGAGAGGCCAATGAGGGAACGCTCCACCATCAGACACAGGAGATACGAGAAAAACAACAATACTATCCAGCCCATAAAAAGTTGATAAAATAAACAGGGTGCCTTGGTAGTCAGCAGGCGCCATTCATGGATTAGGCATTAGTTGCCCCCAAATGACCTTGCATGACGTCCAAGACACCCCTTTTCTGCTCCGGTTAGAACGGCAGATCGTCGCCTTCCGTTACCGGAGGAGCGTCTGCCTGTACCATAGCGGGCGCATCAGCAGATACGCCGCGGCTGCCGGGCATGTTGAGTGGTTCGGCACTTGGAATGCGGTTATCGAAGCCGCCGCCGCCCTCGCGTTTATCCAACAATCGGAAAAGATTGGCTACAATGTCGGTCAGGCTCTTCTCCACACCGTCTTTGTCGGTGTACTTGCGGTAGGAGATTTTGCCTTCAACGTAGACGGTGCTGCCTTTTTTCAGGCTTTTTGCACGTTCAGCCAGCTCACGCCATACCACAATGTTGTGCCATTCGGTAAGGGTTTGCCAGTTGCCGTCCTTGTCTTTGTAGCTTTCATTGGTTGCGAGAGAAAAGCGGCCAACTGGAGTGCCGTTTTCCAAGGTTCGGATTTCAGGGTCTCCGCCCAGATTCCCGATGAGGGTTACTTTGTTGATCATGTTTTTTAAATAGTTTAAACGTGATTTGATGAAAGTTCAATTCAAAGTTAAATCTTTACTTTGAAAAAAACAATCAATCACCTTCGGAAACGCAATATTTTTTTTGAGTGCCTCAAAGGGCATGGTCTGGCAATCTTTTAGCAATCCGCTCTGTATCATCTGCTCCGGAAGCTCGTCCGGAAGTTCCATTTCATAAAACCAGGCGGTTATTTCCTGATGGGTAAGCAGTTGTCGGAAAGGGCCACTCACCCTGGCATTGCCGGCCGACAAAAGTACCTCGGAAACTGCATTCTCTGTGTATGGAAATTCCCATAATCCTTTCCAAATATCTTTCCCGCTGCGCTTGCGCACGTACACCTCTCCGCGGTGACGCAACACCATATAATGGAAGCTGCGCTTTTTGCGCACCAGCGCTTTTTGCTTAACCGGTAATTCCGCCACCCTTCCCTCCTGAAACGCCCGGCAATATTCCTGCATCGGACACCTGGCGCACTGCGGTTGTGCAGGCGTGCACCAAATGGCTCCAAAATCCATCATGGCCTGGTTGTGGGCCGCAGGCGATTCTACTGGCAGTAATTGCTGGGCCAGGCTGGAAAAAACCTTCTGGGCCTGCGGCGTATGAATTGGCAGCGACACCCCGAAAAAACGCGCCAAAATGCGGTACACATTCCCATCCAGTACGGCATGGGGCAGGCCATAGGCAAATGAGGCAATGGCCGCTGCAGTGTATGGCCCAACCCCCTTCAAGGCTCGTATAGCCTCATAAGTTTGCGGAAACTGCCCGTCGAGTTGCTGTGCTATGTAGCGCGCAGCGGCGTGCAGGTTGCGCGCACGGGAGTAGTAGCCCAATCCTTCCCAGTCTTTCAACAGTTGATCTTCAGGCGCCTGGGCCAAATGCTCCACGCTTGGATAGTGCGCAATAAATTTTTGGTAGTAAGGCAAGCCCTGTTCCACACGGGTTTGCTGGAGAATGATTTCTGATAACCAGATTTTATAGGGGTCTTTTTCCCCTTTCCAGGGCATAGGCCGGGGGTGCCGGTGCGACCAATCCAGTAAAGCTGTGCGAAAAAACCGGAGCAACGAGGAATCGGGCCCGGAAACATGATCAGGCATAGGTAGCCACAAGGTCTTGCAAATCTTCCAAATAACGTCGTTTAACGGGCTCCCGAACCGCCTGATTGGTTTGGGTGTGAAACCTGTGGGCGCCCAGGAAACTTACCTGAAGTTTATTCCAGGCTTGTTCGTCGCCAATCAAATGATATTGCTGAAGTTCTTCAAAAAGGGTGCCGCCAATGACAAAAAAGTCTTCCCGGCCCAGATAGTCCAGATCGGCATCGCAAAGAATCCGGTCGAGCAGTGTTTTGGGCGATTGTGGAATTTTGGTAGCCATGATCATCTCGCAAATTTGCTCGATATCGACCTCTGTGTACCCGAACTGCGGCAAATGCTCCCGTACCAACAAACATCCTTCCGCTTCGTGCCCGGCATGTTGATTTTTGACAAAGCCGGAATCATGAAATAAAGCAGCTGTTTTAACCAGCACTTTTTCACGACCATCCACACCCTCACTGTCGCAAAGTTCCGAAGCCATCTTGAGTACGTCGAGCGTGTGATGCAGCCCGTGGTACGTCAGTTGGTCGGAGAGCTCTGCGCGGAGTTTGTTTAGGATAAATGCTTTGGCAGCGCGGTAATCCATGGGTGGAGGTTCGGTCGTCGGTCGGGTATCCCTTTAAGTAAATGGATAACGATGCTTATTAAAAAATGTTGGTTAGAGCATGCTCTTAAAAACCCAAAAATGCGGGTTTTCTTAAAACTTGCGCGCACCGGGGTAAAATATTTTACCAAAGCTTCCAATTTTGTGCCGAATTCACTTTCTGCCTGATACTTTTCAGCAACTTTGCGTCTTAGTTCCGCTCTTTACTCCCAAGGACCAGAGCACAAAAGGAACACATTTTTCAACTTCAAATTTCTCTTTCGATTATGAACTTAATGGACATCCTTCAGGGCCAGCTTTCCGAAGAAATGGTAGGCCAACTTTCCGAGCACATCGGCGCACAGCCGGAACAAACGGCTCAGGCTGCCAATGGCATTTTTGCTACCCTTCTGGGCGGACTGGCCAATAACGCTTCTTCTGAAGGCGGTCTTTCTGCACTGGGTGCAGCCCTTGACCGCGACCACGACGGCTCTATGCTCGACGATCTGGCCGGCATGGTGGGCGGCATGTTGATGAACGGTGGCGCAGCTGATAACCGCGCAACCAACGGCATGGGCATCCTGGGCCATATTTTGGGCGACCGCCAGGAAGTTGCTGCCGAGCAAATTGGACAGTCTTCCGGCTTGAGTGCCTCTCAGGTTATGAAACTATTGCCTATTCTGGCGCCAATCGTAATGAGCGTATTGGGTAAAGCCAAAAACTCTGGCGGTCTGGATCTGGGCAGCCTCGCAGGCGTATTGCTGGGCGGTGCTCAACAGGCACAACAACAGCAAGGTATGGGCGACCTGCTCGGCAACGTACTTGGTTCCGTACTGGGCGGTGGCCAGCAACAGCAGCAGCAATCCGGCGCCGGCGATCTCCTGGGCAGCGTTCTGGGAGGCTTGTTCGGAAAAAGGTAAATTTAGAACGATGGATGGTGAACGATGGACGATGGTCCCGAGTACTCGGGATGAACGATGGGGGCCCGCCATATGCAATAATTATGGGATAAGGCAACCTTTCTGCCAACACCATCGTCCATCGTCGTTCATCCCGAGTACTCGGGACCATCGTTCATCGTTCATCGTCCCATCGTCGTCCAGCAAACATGTCCAAATCCATCATCATTACCGGCGGAGCCGGATTTATCGGGTCGCATTTGGTGCGCCGTTTTGTGCAGCAGTATCCGGAGTATACCATTATTAACCTGGATGCGCTGACGTATGCGGGCAATCTGGAAAATCTTCTGGATGTGGCTCATGCACCCAATTACCGTTTTGAGCGGGCCGATATCCGCGATGCTGAGGCGCTGGCCGGGATTTTCAAACGTTACCAGCCGGATGGCGTCATTCACCTGGCTGCTGAAAGTCATGTAGACCGGTCTATCTCCAACCCCATTGCGTTTGTAGAAACCAATGTGCTGGGCACCGTAAACCTGCTCAATGCCGCCCGGAATCTCTGGGGCGCCAATACCGCAGGCAAACGTTTTTACCACGTAAGCACCGATGAAGTGTACGGCTCACTGGGCGAAGAAGGCTTTTTTACAGAAGAAACCCGGTACGATCCACGTTCGCCGTATTCCGCTTCCAAGGCTGCGAGCGACCACTTTGTGCGAGCGTATTTCCACACGTTCGACTTGCCGGTGGTGCTGTCCAATTGTTCCAACAATTACGGGCCATACCATTTCCCGGAAAAACTGATCCCATTGATGCTCAAAAACATCCGCGAGGAAAAACCGCTGCCTGTGTATGGCGACGGTCAGTACACCCGCGACTGGCTTTGGGTAAAAGACCATGCATCGGCCATTGATACCATATTCCACAAGGGGCGCAATGGAGAAACCTACAATATAGGCGGCAACAACGAGTGGAAAAACATTAACCTGGTGGAAACCCTCTGCGATATCATGGACGAGCTGCTTGGCCGTGAAGCCGGAGCCTCCCGCCGTCTGATTACATTTGTAAAAGACCGCCCGGGACATGATCGTCGCTACGCCATTGACGCATCCAAGCTGAAAAACGAGCTGGGTTGGCAGCCATCTATCAAAGCCGCTGAAGGTTTCAGGGAAACTGCAAAATGGTACCTCGAAAACGAAGAATGGCTGCTAAGGGTTACCTCCGGTGAATATCAGTTGTATTACGCACAACAATACGGCTAAGAGCTTGTTCGGGATTTAGGTTTCAAGCAGTTCCCAGGCTGAAAGGGGGCAAACGTCGTAATTTTTAGCGCCCGGAGTTTCCCAGCCAGCACATACTGACTACCTTTCGGCCCGAATGAACCGGGCTATTACCCCCACTGCATTTTCGGTTCCGGCAGTTTTGCTGCTGTTTCTGATTACGTTCCAATCTGCCGGATGGCTGATGGCCTGGCAGTGCATGCACTGGAATGTACGTTTGGAAGCCCGGCGGATTTTGTTTGCCGGAGAAGACCTTCCAGAGCGCAGTTTTTCCAAAAACTATTTTGATGGCATTCGGGTTGGTCGCAAAGAAATACGGCTGGACGGTCATTTGTACGACTACCGCAAGGTATCTGAAACGGCCGACTCCATTCGGGTGGCGCTGTACCATGACCGGCATGAAGAAGCCCTTTTCAGCACGCTGGACCAGTTGTTTCAAACTGGCGGATTCAATGGGAAATCTACTGTGCCGGCTTTGATCAAATGGCTGGCTCAGAGCCTCGGCGCCTGTTATATGCCTCCGGGCGACATCATTTTACCTTTTTCAAGCACTTTGGCCTTCTCCAGGCCTGTTTTCCTTACCTATTCATGGGGTGCACAATTTGCACCCGGCGTTTTTGCCCCACCTCCCGAGTCCGGCAGGGGATAGTTTTCTGAATTATTTTCCTTCACATGCAGTTGGATGCCCGGCTGCTTGCGCGTATGCGCAGGTGGGCACATCTGCATGAGCTTTTCACCACACAACAAAAACGCATATCATGAAAAGAACTACAGTACTAACCATGTTGTTAGCGCTGATCAGCTGTGTCACCCTGGCTCAGGCGCCGGTTGATACAGCCAATAAAGCCGTTGTTTTGAACGAAACGGTTATTTCCGCCAATCGCAGCGTGCAAAGTCGCGCCACCATAGCCCAGGATGTACAGATATTGCGCCGCAGCGATATAGAGCGCACTAATGCTCAATCCACGGCAGATCTGCTGATCAACTCAGGCGCTGCATTTGTACAAAAAAGTCAGCAGGGCGGCGGCAGCCCGGTATTGCGCGGCTTTGAAGCCAGCCGTATTCTCCTCGTGGTGGATGGCGTACGCATGAACAATGCTATTTACCGCGCCGGCCACTTGCAGAATGTCATTACCATGGACAATGCTGCCCTGGAACGTGCAGAAATCCTGTTTGGACCCGCATCCACCGTGTATGGCACTGACGCCCTGGGCGGCGCCATTTGTTTTTACACCAAAAACCCGGTCTTCTCCGATGGCGGATTTAAAACCACCGGAAGCGCTTTTGTGCGGTATGGAACGGTAAACGAAGAAAAAACCGGGCACGTGGATTTCAGTCTGGGCGGCAAGAGATTGGCAGCGATCACCTCTTTTACCTACAGCGATTTCGGGGATTTGCGCATGGGTAAAAACCCGGGTTTTGGCGGGCCTTTTGGCAAACGGAACTATTATGTGGATCGCATCGACGGGCAGGATGTTTTGGTAAACAACAGCGATCCATATGTGCAGAAATACAGCGGCTACCAACAGTATGATCTGATGGAAAAGATTGTTTTTCAACAAAGCGACCGCGTACGGCACACCTTGAACCTGCAATACAGCACCTCTTCCAATATACCGCGTTACGACCGTTTGACGGATCCTTCTACAGCCACGGGTTTGGCTTCTGCGGAGTGGTATTATGGTCCACAGGACAGGTTGATGGCTGCCTATAGTCTTAGACTGGCTGATATGGGTTTTTTCAATCAGGGTTTAACAGTAACTGGAAGCTACCAGGCCATTGAAGAAAGCCGGCACAACCGCAACTTTGGTGCACCGCGTCGTACGAGTCGCATAGAAAACGTAGGCGTAATTGGTTTAACCGCTGATGCGGCCCGCACCTGGGGCGAAACCCATATGCTTCATGTTGGAGTGGATGCCCAGTACAACGATGTGACATCTGAGGCTTTCCGCACCAATGTAAATACCGGGGAGATCACTACCCAAAGCACACGTTACCCGGATGGCGGAAGCCAAATGACCAACGCAGCCTTGTATGCAACCCACCAATCCGGCAAAAACAACTGGACTTTCAGCCAAGGTGCTCGTGTAGGTTTTTCCAGCCTGAACGCAAGTTTTGTGAGCCGCGAATTCTATGCCTTCCCGTTCAGCGATGTCACACAAAGCAGCCCGGTAGCCTCCGGAAGCCTGGGCGCCGTATGGAATGGCGATGGTCCCTGGCGTTTCTCTACAAGCCTTTCTTCCGGTTTCCGCATGCCAAATGTGGATGATCTGGCCAAGGTTTTTGACTCACAAACAGGAAGTGTTGTAGTACCCAATCCGGACATTAAGCCGGAAAAAACAGTGAATCTGGATTTGAATTTTGACTACCGTCTGAGCGACAGAGTACACTGGGAAGCCACTGTTTGGGGAACCCTGTTCCGCGATGCGATTGTAACGGATGTCTTTACGTTTAACGGTGAAGACACTATTACCTTCAACGACACCCCCAGCCGGGTGCTGGCCAGCCAAAACAAACGCAATGCACGTTTGTACGGCTTTACCACATCGCTCAATGCAGATGCTACAGATAATGTTGCCTTGTTTGCTTCAGTAGCCTTCACGCGCGGAGAAATACTGGAAGAAGGAGAATCCAAGCGGACTTCTCCGCTTGATCATATTCCGCCTACGTACGGACGCGCAGGTGCGCGCTGGCACAAAAACGGCAGCTTTTTTGAAGGATTTGTACTCTTTAACGGCAAAAAACGCCTGGAAGATTACAATCTGGAAGGAGAAGACAACCTGCAATACGCTCCTCCATCTGGTATGCCTGAGTGGTTGACGGTGAATTTCCGGGGTGGCTACCGCATTAGCAAATACCTGACCTTGCAGGCTGGTATTGACAACCTGCTGGATACTCAGTATCGTTATTTTGCGTCTGGAATAAATGCCCCTGGCCGCAACTTTTGGATTACAGCCCGCACCAGCTGGTAAGCTGTTAACCTTGCACAATCTGGCCGTTGACCAAAATTTCCAGGTTGCGGGATTGTGCCGTAGTTGGGTCAAACACATTATTGCCATCGGGGGAGGTTCCTTCCCCGATGGTAATTTCCCACTCCTCATTGATGATGGCTACCGAACGCGTAACCAGGCCATTTTCTACCCGTGTTCCGGCAATTACCTCCCGACTGATCAGCTCTCCTTTGTCGGTGAAGGTAGCCAACACATATTCATAGTTCATCAGTTCGGCTTTCCACCAAACCACGGCAATAAACTGCTCCGTGTTGTCGATGGAAAAACAGGGCACGTATTCCGTGAACTCGTCGTCGGCTACGGTTTCCTCTGTTGGGTGAATAAAATTAGAAATCAGCGCATCAGACAGTGGCTGATTTTCCACACCAAACACATGGTGGGTGTCTTCGCCCAGGGTGACCGGCATGGCGATAGGGGGAAACTTGGCAAGAAATTCGTGAAATGCTGGTTTCATGTTTAGACGGTGGACGGTGGACGGTGGACGGCTTACGGTGGACGGGGGACGGTGGACGGGGGACGGTGGACGGTGGCGTGAGTATTTATACTAAAGTGGGTTGTCATGCCGAGTACTCGGCACCTACACAAGCCTGGCTGCTGACAATCCTTTTTGCCAGGGGATAATCTCGCAATCTGGCTTGTGTAGGTCCCCTACCGGGGATGACAACTCACATTAGTCTAGGTACCCACGCACCGTCCACCGTAAGCCGTCCACCGTAGGCCGTCTAATACCCGTTCTCACCTATAAATGCGGTGAAATCTTCTAATTGTTTGCCTTTGAGTACGCGTGGGATTTTAGCCTGCCCGTTCATTTTACCACGTTTACTGAGCCAATCGAGGAACACCTGATTGGGGAGCATTTGGGCGCGAACATTGCGCAGGGCATACCGGCGTTCTACGGCGTAGTCGTCGTTGAGTCGGCAGAGTTCTTCGTCGAGGGCTTTAACCAGTATTTCTTCGCTGACAGACTGGTTTTCGGCGGAGATATACCATTGGTGTGCCCAGAAAGTGCCTTCACGCAGACCGGTTACGGTAAATTCACCGATGCCTGCACGCAGTTTTTCGTCTACGGCACGCACGGCATCGCAGAGGTTGTCGATGGAGATGTGTTCCCCGCAGGCAGAAAGGAATTGTTTGGTGCGGCCGGTGATGCGCAGTTCTGCTTTTTCCACATCTGTAAACTGCACGGTATCGCCAAGCAGGTAGCGCCAGGCGCCTGCTACGGTACTGAGCAGGATGGCGTAGTGTTTGCCGGGTTCAACGTCAGCGAGTCCGAGGCTTTTTGGCTGATCGGTGCGGAGGTCGCCGTTGTCATCGAAATATTCGTCTTCAAACGGCACGAACTCAAAGTACACGCCACAATCGTTGAGCAATTTCATGGGGCGATGGTCGGGGCGTTCCTGGTAAGCCAGAAATCCTTCGGAGGCGCCATAGCTGTCCATATACAGAATAGGTCTGTCGAACAGTGGCTCGAGGGTTGGCTTGTAGGGTTCGATGGGTACCCCGCCGTGTACGAGCACGTTGAAAGAAGGCCAGATTTCGTTGATGTTGGCCAGTTTGTGTTTTTCAATAATGCGTTCCAGGATGAGTTGCAGCCACATAGGGTTGCTCACAGAAAATCCGATATCCCATTGTGGCGCTTCATCAGCAATGCGTTCAATACGTTCGCCCCAATCCGGCATATCGGTGATGTGGCGGGCCGGGCGGTAGGCACGTTCCATGATGCGCGGACGGTTCATGCCCATGATGCCGGAAAGATCACCTTCCCAGTGGTAGCCCACACGTTTTTGTTGGGTGCAGGAGCCCACCATCAGCATTTGTTTGGTGTAGTGTTCGGGCGCCAGGCCATAGTTTTTGGCCATATCATAGAACAAACGCCGTGAGCCCCGTTTCATCATGCGGAGCAGGTCTTCCGTCAGCGGAATGTATTTGGTAGAAGATTGGCTGGTGCCGCTGGAAAGAGCGTAATAAGGCACGATACCAGGCCAGCAAACATCGGGTTGATCTTCCAGGTGAGCTTTTACCCACCAACGGTCGTAAATGGTTTGATAATCCATCACCGGAACCGTTTGTTTGAAAGCCGCTTCCACATCGGGTTCTTCCAGCAGACGTTTGAAACGGTATTCTTCGCCAAATTCGGTGTGACGGGCTTCGTGCAGCAGTTCGCGGAGTTGTTGTTCCTGGAGTTGAGTGGGCGATTGGCGGGGTTTATCTACAAAAGCGCCAATTTTAGCGCTTTGTTGAATGATGGTTCCAATAATGTAGGACATGCGCGGACGTGATGAAGGAATTTGGGGATAAAGGGCCGTAAAATTTAGTCGCCGGCGATACCATCTACACAGTTTTCAAACCCGCCTGAACCATGCCGCCAACCAAATCCGCGCGAAGGTAAGACATGCGGAGAACACAACCGGAGATTTTGGGTTTTGAGCTGTAAGGTTTTTAGAACCCGTTGGGGGACATGGCAATCCTTAAGGGTAAAAGCCTCCTATTGCTATGCTAAAAAATACGCACCTTAGCCGCGCTCAACGACCGTTTTCATGAAAAAGACTCTCCAGCTCCTCACGTTTTGCCTGTGTGCCCACGTAGCGCAGGCGCAAGGATTTACCAGCAGTAATCTGCCCATCGTACTCATCAACACCGACAACAATGCGCCCATTCCGGACGAGCCGGGTGTGTTGGGTACCATGAAAATTATTTACCGGGGCCCGGGATTGCGGAATTACGTGACCGACAAAGATTCTGCCGCTTTTTTGAACTATAACGGAAGGGTGGATATTGAAATACGGGGCTCCTATTCTCAGGCTTTTCCTAAAAAAGCCTATGGTTTTACCACCTTGCAGGCTGATAACATTACCAATAATAACGTGAGTCTGTTGGGTATGCCGGAGGAAAACGATTGGGTACTGCACGGCCTTAGTTCTGATCCGTCTCTGATTCGGGATTACCTATCGCACAACCTTTCACGACAAATAGGGGCTTTGTTGCATGAACATTTTTTCTTCGGCCAAAGACGTTTGTTGATTACTTAAATTTCATGAAAAGCTCCTCCTGTTGGAAATGTTTGGCGAAATCACGAAAAACGAAATAAAAAATGTTCATGCAACAAAGCCACAAATAGGTCAATATGCCATCAGAACCGCGTATTGCGAAGTAGTGGTAAACGGCGATTACCGCGGGCTGTATTTCCTGGGAGAAAAAATCAAGCCGGATAAAAATCGGGTAAACGTAGAGAAAATCAGACCGGTCGACAACCAGCAGCCGGCGCTCTCCGGAGGGTATATCACCAAAACAGACAAGCCCACCGGTGGAGATCCGATTGCCTGGGCGATGTCGAGTCACATTGGGTTTAACGACAATGAATTCATCCACGACTGGCCCGATCCGGTGGATGCAACAGTGGCGCAGAACAACTACATTAAGTCTGTTTTTGTGAACCTGCAATCGGTGTGTACGGCCAATAATGCTTCCATTACAACGGGCTTTCCGGCCATCATTGATTTACCTTCGTTTGTGGATTTTATCCTGATCAATGAACTGGCCAGCAATGCCGACGCATATACGTACAGCACCTATTACCACAAAGACCGGGATGGTAAACTGCGCGCCGGACCGATTTGGGACATGAACCTGACATACGGCAACGACCTGTTTGAGTTTGGGTTCGACCGGAGTAAAACGGATGTCTGGCAGTTTTACAACGGCAGCAACGAGGGTCCCAAATACATCCGGGATTTGTTCAACAATCCGACGTTTAAATGCTATATGGCCCGGCGCTGGAACCAGCTCACGCAGCCCGGCATGCCCCTGAACCCGCTGCGTTTGGAGCAATATATTGACTCTACTGTGGCGCTGATCAGCGAGGCGGCTTTGCGGGAAAATGCCCGCTGGGGAACAGTAGTGAACCACCCTTTTGCCGTAAACGTCTTAAAAAACTGGCTTGATCTGCGCATTCCCTGGATAAACTCCAAACTGAACAACTTCAGCGCCTGCGCCAACGTAAGCACTCCTCCACTGGTTATTTCTAAAATCCAGTATCATCCGGAAGCTACGCCGGCCATACCGGAAGAAGACCGGTTGGAATTTCTGGAAATTACCAATGCCGGCGCCGATCAGGTGAACCTTACGGGGGTGTATTTTGGCGGATTGGGTTTGACTTATCAGTTCCCCTCGGGGGTTTATTTGGCTGGTGGCGAAACGGTATTTCTAGCCAGCGATGCTACGGCTTTTCAACAAACCTATGGCTTTGCTCCTTTGGGGGTGTTCAGTCGGAATTTATCCAATTCTGATCAACTGCTTACCCTGTTGGATGCTTTTGGCAATGAAATAGACCGGGTACATTACCGCGACGATGCTCCCTGGCCGGATGCTGACGGGAACGGACGTTATTTGCGGTTGATCAGTGTGGATCTGGACAACAGTCTGGCTTCCAGTTGGGAAGCAGTGGGGAGTCCGCTGGTGGGGATGGATGAGGTTGATTTGAGTGCGAACCGGATTACGGTTTTCCCAAATCCGGCTGGCGCGCGCCTGCGTGTGACCGCCACGGAGGTGATGGATGTATTGGAACTTACCGACCTCCAAGGGCGGGTGTTTTACCGGGGAGAGCATGTTGGCACGGAGACAGAGGTAGATCTGATGGATTGGCCTTCGGGGTGTTATTTACTGAAGGCGGGGGTAAAGGATGGGGTATTGTTTAAGGTGGTGGTTAAAAGATGAATACTACAATGCTTTGAAAGATTTAACAGGTCAATTGCGTGATTTGGCTGTATATTTGTTTGTATGTATAAAACTTGTACTGGTTGTATAGGTTTTGCCAGACACACTATAATGGACATAAAACTACTTCTAAGATGAAAAACGCCATTTATTTGAAGATTTTGTTTGTTTCGGTTCTACAGGTAGCCATGTTATGCTCGTTTAAGGCTAATGCAACGCTATTGGGAGACCCTCCGGGGGTACACACGGTGAAACAAGACTCTTCTGAAAGAGTATTGGGGCACTGCCAACCGCATATCGAGAAAAAATTTAACTGCGCTGAAGGCACCATAGAGTTGTCAGCTTATGTCCTATACTTATTTACAGGCCAAAATGAGCCACAAACAGTTCTCTGGAGTACCGGGCAAACGGCGCACAAAATTGTGGTAACACCGCCTGGAACCTGGAGTTGGGATGCCTCCAACACCGGCTGCGAGGTGTATCACTTCAATACTTCCTTTAGTGTGGATGCCATTGACCTCGATACCCCAACTGTACCACTTTTAATTCAGCCGGCAAATGGTGCAACAGGCTTTAATAAATATACCCCTTTAGTCTGGAGTAAAGTTAAAAATGCCGATGTATATCTATTGGAAGTTGCCTTAGACCCAATATTCTCCTCCGATAATTTAGTCAACTCCTTGACGGTACCGGATACAAGTATCCTTTTACCACTTGCAGATAAAGTTGTTTATTACTGGCGTGTTAAGGCTGTAAATCATTGTAGTGAAAGTGACTACACCCCTGTATACGCTTTTCAAACCGGCTTTCCACAGTGTAATCAGGTATTTACCAGTACAGACCTGCCAGGTACATTTCAGCCATTACCGGATGGATCCAATAGAATCATTTCCAATATAGATGTGCCCGTCTTTCGGGAAATGGTTGATGTAAATGTTTCGCTAAATTTTTCGCATCCCTCCACCGGAGACCTGTCTGCCCTGCTTGTTTCACCAGAGCAAGATACTATTACGCTGTTCGACAGGCCTGGAGTTCCGGCTACGGCAAATGGATGTGGCAATGGAAATGGGAATTTGATTTTTGACCAACAGGCTACGCAACCAGCAACTACCCTGGAAGCGCAATGCAACAATACTCCACCTGCACTAAATGGAACATTTCGTCCGGTTGAAAGCCTTGGCTTACTGAATGGATCTAATGTGGATGGACAATGGCAAGCGATTCTGACTGACCACAATGGAGGGGTGGATACAGGAGCTATCGTATCCTGGAAACTGACTTTTTGTTTTTCAGCTGCCATTCCTCCCGGCGTGCTATCTGCCAACAATCCATTATACGTTGTTACAGGAGAAGGCGATACTATTTCTTCCTTGTATTTGAAACATCTGGCAACCGGGTCCCCTGCAGACATTCGGTATGCGCTTTTGACAGCGCCCTTACATGGAAATCTTATGTTAAATGGGATTCCTTTAACCGGTGGGGAGTTTTTTACGCAAAATGATATTGATTTTGGCAACCTGATCTATTTTCATAATGGCGATTCAGCAATAGCAGATGAATTTAAGTTTGATGTAGTAAACGCCATTAATTATGCCTGGCTGCCCAATCAAACATTCCACATCTTCATCATTCCCGAACCTTTTACAGCTGTTGCCGAGATATCCCAACCCATTTATTGTCATGACGGATCAGGTGAAATAACGGTTCATGCCGATGGTTTGGGTGGAAATTACACCTTCAGTCTTAACGGTGGTCCAGCGCAAACCAGTAATGTGTTTCAACAACTTGCTCCGGGCACTTACATAGTAACAGTTACCAGTCAATCCGGGGTTATCATTACTACGCTTCCAGTGACCCTTGTAAACCCTCCTCCTATCTCAATAGGAACAACGATGGTATGTGATCAAATTACCATCCAGGCAACGGCCGCTACCCCGCCCTTGCAGTATAGTATTGATGGCGGTGCATTACAATCTGATAATAAATTCAATGATCTTGCTATTGGCCCCCATGTGCTGTTTGTCCAGGATGTACATGGATGCGAAGGGGTCGATACGGTATCAGTTTCATACATTCCTCTTGACTTATCGATAGCCACGATAGATCCAAAATGCAATGGCAATCAGAATGGTAAAATTACCGTCACGCCTATTGGTGGGCAGGCTCCCTTTGTGTATAAACTAAATGGCGGCGCCAACCAAAGTTCGGGCATATTCAGCAATTTACCCGGTGGAACATATCAGGTTTCCCTTTCAGATAACCAGGGTTGTAAGGAAACCTCAGAGGTCCTTTTGATCAATCCGCCAACCCTGGAAATAGCCGTACAATTAAATGGGAATAATATCAGCATCCACGCATCGGGAGGAACAGGAAGCTATATGTACAGCATCGGCAATGCAGCGTTTCAGGCGGATAGTCAATACTTAAATGTACCCAATGGTACGCATCAATTAAGGGTTAGAGATGTAAACGGATGTATAGCCTCTACACAGGTTACCATTAATGTCTTATCCGGTGTCATTCAGGGCTCTCACAATGTCTGCATAGGAGAATTAGTTGACCTGACCGTAAATGCAAGTGGAGGGATGCCACCATACGAGTATCAATTAAATGGCGCCGGATTTCAAACGAATAACGTTTTTGACAGCCTTGGCCCTGGCATATACATCGTAACGATTAGAGATTTTTCAGGTACTGAAATTACCCTTAACCCGTTCGAATGTATTGAATACGATAATCCCTCTGTTCAGGTTACGACCCATTGCGATGAGGCTACTATTACGATCTCGGGTGGGACACCTCCTTATGTCAGCAACCCTTCCGGAATGCATCTGACCGGATTACCCAATGGTGTTTATCCTGTTACTGTAACAGACGCGAAAGGGTGCAAAGCTGATACCTCCTTCGAGATCAATGCGCCTCTGATTACCACGATTGTACAAACAGTAGACGTGATCTGTTATGGCGATAGCACAGGCGCTGCAAGCATCAACGCTATGGGTGGCACCTCTCCCTATTTATACAGCCTGCTGAGTAGTCCATATCAATCTGACAACACGTTTGAAAACCTTCCGGGCGGCTGGTATTATTATGCCGTTCAGGATAGTGAAGGATGTGTTGAATTTTTTGAACTATATATTTTGCAACCCGATTCATTAGGACTTTTGACCACAATCATTGGCAACACATTAATCGCGGAAGCTACAGGGGGAACCGGATCCCATAAATATAGTCTCAATAACGGACCAGAACAATCCAGCGGAACCTTTGATAATTTAGCTGCCGGAATTTATTTCGTGACGGCATTTGACGAACTCGAGTGTTCTGTCAAATCAGAGGACCTGGCCATTGCGGTTAATAGTACAGAAGACCATTCTTCTCTTTGGTCAGTAAACGTATGGCCCAATCCAGGCAATGGCCTGTATAATCTCCATATTGCAACTGTTCTGGACGTGATTTGGATAGAAGTATTTAATATTTCAGGCCAGTTGCTCCAACAAAAAGAATTAGAGCCAGTGAACGGCGCACTGGACACGACGGTCAACCTGACACAGTTACCTGACGGGGTATATGTTTTACGGTTAACTGATGGGTCCAAAGCTATTCATTTGCAACTCTATAAAAACTGATGTCCAATTATAAAATGAGCAGGAACTATCAAGGTGCCATTTTTTGCCTGCTTTTTTTCTTTTTGCTCCCTGTGCTTCAAGCCCAAAATCGCTTCGAAGCCGAAATCCGGGCTTTTGAGAAGCAGGACTCTTTGCACAAGCCTGCTCCGGGCCAGGTGTTGTTGTACGGTAGTTCAACCATGCGACTATGGACCACTTTTCAGACAGATTTGCCGGGAGTAAAGGTGGTAAACCGCGGTTTTGGCGGCTCTGAAATGGAGGATGCCATCTACTTTTTTGAACGGGTGGTTGTGCCGTTAAAACCTTCCCTGATTCTGCTGTATGAAGGCGATAACGACCTGGCCAACAGTGGCAAAAGTCCGGAACGGGTGGCTGCAGATTTTCGGAATTTTCTGGATCTGGTGAAAAAACGGCTTCCCGGTACCAAAGTGGCTATTTACACCTTGCGTCCCAGTCTGGCACGAGAACATTTGATGCCCAAACAGCGGCAGCTCAACGAGCTATTCCGCAAGATTTGCCGCAAACGCAAGGGGGTGTACTTCATTGATGCCTATGCCCGCCTGCTTGATGCGCAGGGCAGACCCAATGCCGCGTATTTGATGGAGGATAAACTGCACCTCAATGCGGCGGGGTATCAGGTTTGGGCCGAGATTACGCAGGCGTTTTTAGCGGGAATGAAATAGCCCCAAAAAGGAAGGGCGACCACATTTGGTCGCCCCGCCTATGCGTCAATTCATCAAACCCTAGCCCCCAGCCCCCTCAAACCCTTCAAACTCATCAAACCCCTCAAACCTCTCCTCGGCTAAACCCGCCGATACAGAGTAGTTTATTTCCAGCCGCCGCCCAATGCCCGGTAGATATTCACCTTGGCATCAAGCTGCTTCATCTTGATTTCCACCACGTCCATTTTCGATTCCAGTGCCTCGCGCTGTGTGAGCAGCACCTCTGCATAGTCGGCACGGGCAGAATTGAACAGGGTATTGGCAATCTGGGTAGATTGGTTCAAAATCTCCACCTCCCGGTTTTTAATCGCGTAACTTTGGTTAAAGTTCTGCACCTTAGAAAGCTGGTTCAACACGTCGGTATAGGCATTCAGAATAGACTGCTCATACTTGTACACAGCCTGAATTTGCTGCGCGGTGGCTGTGTTGTATGCCGCATAAAGGGCATTTTTATTCACCAGGGGCGCCATCAGATCGCCGGCCAGATTGAACAGGATGGAGTGTGGATTTACCAGATACACCGGATTAAATGCCTGGAATCCCAGATCAGCCCGAATGCCCAGCGAAGGCAGGAAATTAGCCCGTGCCACCTGAACATCCAGTTTGGAAGCCGCCAACTGCAATTCCGCCTGACGGATGTCCGGACGGTTCAGCAACAGCTGTGCCGGCACCCCTGTCGGAAAAGAATCGATAGGCATATCCAGATAGCGGTTTGAACTGCGCACCACAGGCCGGGGCATACGTCCGGTAAGGAAATTGATCTTGTTTTCCGTTTCCGTTATGTGTTGCCGGATGGCGAAACGGAGGTTTTGGGTATTCAGCAACTGTGCCTCAAAACGGTTGACCGCCAGCTGGGTTACCCTGGCGGCATCCTTTTGCTGCCGTACTACTTTCAAGGCATTTGACTGAATATCAATGTTTTGATCAATGATTTCCAACAAATTATCCATGGCCAACAGCTCGTAGTACGAATCGGCAATTTCGGCGATCAGGTTGGTGACCATGAAATTTTTACCCTCCGTACCGGCCAGATATCGCATCACCGCTGCCTTTTTGGCGTTGCGCAATTTTTTCCAAATGTCTACCTCCCAGGTGGCGGAAAGTCCCAGGGCAAAATCCTGTAATGGCTCTGGAAAAGCCTTGCCTGGCTTAACCTCAAGCTGTTCTTCCAAAGCGCCAAAACGAGTGTAACGCCCCGGCTTTTCCGATGCTATGCCGGCGCCCATATTGACGAACGGCTGGTATTCCCCTTTTCTGGCGCGTACTTCGTTTTTCAGGATTTCAATTTCCTGTAATACAATGTTCAGCTCCTGGTTATTTTGCAAGGCTGTATCAATCAGCGCCACCAGATTGCTATCTGCAAAATAGGTTCTCCAGTTCAGGTCGGCCACATTTTGGGGATTCTCCTGCTGGCCGGAAAAGGCCGCAGGAACGGTTTTATTTTCCTGTTTCAAGACCACCTTGGGGACTTTGCAGCTGCCAATCAGCAGAATCAGCAGCATTCCCCCGGCCAGTAGTCCGAGTGATTTATTTGTCATTTCCTTTCTTTTTCCGGTTAACGATTTTTAAGAGTACGTTCAGTTTTTGGATCTTTTTGAGCAGCGAAGCCTCAGAATCACCCTCTACAAAATCTTCCGTTAGCGGGTTCTGATCCTCGTCCTGGATCAGTTTTCTGCCTTCCGACATTTTTCCAAAAACATAATACAATCCCGGCACCACAATAACCCCGAAAATGGTACCCAGCAACATACCGCCCAACGATGAAGAACCGATGGTGCGGTTGCCTACGGCGCCAGCCCCGGTAGCCCGCACAAGCGGCACCAAACCGGCAATAAAGGCAAAGGAGGTCATCAAAATGGGTCGGAACCTCGTTCTGGCGCCTTCCACGGCAGCCTCGATCAGGGTAGCGCCCTGGTTGTGCTTTTGTATGGCAAATTCCACGATCAACACCGCGTTTTTACCCAACAAACCCACCAGCATGATCATACCGATCTGGGCGTAGATATCGTTGTTCAAACCCATCAGTTTCAGCAGCAGGTAGGAACCGAAAATACCCGCCGGCAGCGACAACAGTACGGCAAACGGAATAAGGAAACTTTCATACTGGGAAGCCAGTACCAGATACACGAATATGAATACGATGATGAACACGTACAGCGCCTCGTTGCCGCGGTTAGCCTCATCGTAGGAAAGTCCTTCCCAGGCAATATCGTAGCCGTGCGGCAGGGTTTCCTTAGCCACTTCCCGGATGGCCTCAATGGCTTCGCCGGTGGTATAGCCATGGGCAGGCACCCCACGGATGGCCGAAGAGGTGTACAGGTTGAAACGTGTGATCTCGTTCGGGCCCTGCGTTTTGCGCATGGTGGCAAAAGCAGAGTAAGGCACCATTTCTTCCCGATTGTTTTTCACATACAGGTTCAAAATATCGGAAGGCAAACGGCGGTATTCCGGACCAGCCTGGGTGTACACCTTGTAAAAGGCATTGAAACGGGTGAAACCTTGTTCGTAAGTACTACCAATCAGGATATTCAGGTTTTCCATGGCCGTTTCAATGGAAACGCCCTTTTGCATAGCCTTTTCGTTGTCGATCTGGATCTCGTATTGCGGATAGTTGGCTGCGTAGAAAGTGAACAGGCCCGACAACTCCTTGCGTTTTTTCAGGGCATCCATGAAGGCGGTGTTCACCCGGTCGAGTTCCTGATAATCCACCGTGCTGCTTTTATCCAGCAAACGCAGGGAGAAACCATCCGAAGAGCCATAGCCCGGCACGGCCGGCGGCTCAAAGTATTCCACTACAGCGCCCAGGTCTTTGGTTTTTTCCTCCAGTTCTTCAATCACTTCCTTGGCCGAATGATGGCGGTGTTCCCAGTCTTTGAGGTTGATCAAACAGGTGCCGGCATTGGAGCCGCGGCCCTCTGTGAGGATCTCATAACCGGCCAAAGAGGTAACGGACTGAATGTCTTCGATTTCCTCGGCCATTTTCTGCAGCTGTCTGGATACCTCGTTGGTGCGTTCCAGCGTACTGCCCGGAGGTGTTTGCACAATGGCGTAGATCTGCCCCTGGTCTTCGTTGGGAATAAAGCCGGTGGGCAGGGATTCGTTGATCTTGAAAATACCCAGGCCAAAGGCGAACAGCATACCATACGTAATCAAACGCCGGTCAACGATCAGGCGCATCAATCCGGTGTACTTGTAGGTAACCCGCTCAAAAACCCGGTTGAACCACAGGATAAACCGGTCAATGGGCGTCATCTTACGGAGTTTGCCATTGTGCGGGTTTTTCAGGATCATGGCGCACAACACCGGCGTGAGCGTAAGTGCCACCACCCCGGAAAGGATGATGGAGCTGGCCATGGTGATGGAGAACTGGCGATAGAATACGCCCACCGGACCGGTCATGAACGCGATAGGCACGAATACCGCCGTCATGATCAGGGTAATGGCAATAACCGCCCCGCTGATCTCGCCCAACACTTTCTGCACAGCCTGATACGGCGATATGTGTTCCTGCTCCATCTTGGCGTGCACGGCTTCTACCACCACAATGGCGTTATCCACCACAATACCGATGGCGAGTACGAGTGCAAACAGGGTGATCAGGTTGATGGTGAGGCCAAACATTTGCATAAACACAAAGGCCCCCACCAGCGACACCGGCACCGCAATAATGGGAATGAGTGTAGAACGCCAGTCGCCCAAAAAGAGGAACACCACCAATGCTACCAGCACAAATGCTTCTGCCAGGGTGTGCATCACCTTTTCGATAGAAGCATCCACGAACTTGGATACGTCATAGTTGATCTCGAGCTCCATGCCCGGAGGGAAATCCTTTTTGAGCTCCTCCAGTTTTTCCTTGGATTTGGCGATTACATCACTGGCATTGGTGCCGAAGTTTTGCTTCAATACAATGGAAGCAGAGGCATATCCGTCTTTATTGGAATAGATATCAAAGAATTCGCTGCCCAGTTCCACTTCTGCCAGGTCTTTCAGGCGAAGGATCTCCCCTTCCGGATTGGCCCGAACGATGATATTTTCGTATTCCTCGGGCTTATTGAAACGGCCTTTATAAGAAAGGGTAAACTCCAGGGATTGCGCCGTTTTGCCGGAGGCCTGTCCCAAACGACCCGGACGGCCAATGATACTTTGCTCCTCCATGGCTTTCATCACCTCCTCGGTAGACACGTTGTAGGCACGCATGCGGTCAGGCTTGAGCCAAACGCGCATGGCGTAGGTGCGGCTACCCAGGATTTGGGCGCGACCCATACCCTTGATCCGTTGCAATTCAGGGATGATGTGAACACTGGCGTAGTTGTACAGAAACTTTTCGTCGGCATTTTTATCCGTGCTGTACAAGTTCACGTACATCAACATACTGGGCTGTATGGGCGTGATGATGATACCTTCCCGCTGCACCAGGGGCGGCAGGTTGTTCATGATGGCGTCCACCCGGGTTTTTACGTTCACCACCGCCGCGTTGGGGTCGGTGCCCGGCTCGAAAACGATCTGAATGGTAGCCTCGCCCGCACTGGTGGCATCAGAGGTGAGGTAGAGCATACCCTGAACGCCGTTGATGGCGCGTTCCAGCGGAATGAGGGTAGATTCCACGAGCACCTGCGCGCTCGCGCCCGGGTAGGCGATGAAGATGTTCACGCGGGGTGGCGTGATATCCGGAAATTGAGAAATTGGCCTGGTCTTGATAGCCAGGAGGCCCAGAAACACCACTGCCAGTGAGATGGAAATGGCAAGAACCGGCCGTTGTATGAATTTACTAAACATGGTAAATTTTTGAGAGGTTCTTGCGGATTATTCCGCCCGCAGGTTTTGCATTTCCTGCACCACTGTATAGAAAGGTTTCTGTTCGAATTTGATCACATCGCCGTTTTTCACTTTGCGGATGCCTTCAACCAGTACTTTTTCAGTTGGTGTTACACCGGCAGATACCGCGTAGATGTGCGGCATTTCATGGGCCACAGCAATCTCGCGGGCATTGACTTTACCCGCCTCGTCTACCACGTACACGAATTTTTTGTCGAGAATTTCATAGGTGGCCGATTGTGGCACCAGGGTAGCGTTTTTCACCTGCACCGGCATCAGGATTTTGCCGGTTTCGCCGTGGCGCAGCAATCCTTTGGCATTGGGGAAAGTGGCCCGGAAAGCGATATTACCAGTTTCGTTGTTGAAATCGCCTTCAATGGTTTCAATCAAACCTTCTTCGTCGAAGATCTCGTTGTTGGCGAGCTGGAGTTTTACTTTAGGCGCTTTGCCAGACTGTGCTTTTTTGGCGTAAGTGATGTACTCAGCTTCCGGCACGTTGAAATACACCCAGAGTTTACTGTTGTCGGACAGGGTAGTGAGCAATTCGCCTTCATCGAGCAGACTGCCCTTGCGGATGTCGTTGAAACGGCCCACGATTCCATCGAACGGAGCGCGGATCTCGGTGAAGCCCAGGTGAGCTTTGGCCAGTTCGTATTCGGATTTTACTTTTTGCAGTTTGGCGTTGGCCAGGGCCAGCTCGTTTTTAGATACGATGTTGCTATCTGCCAGCGCTTTGGTATTTTGGTATTCAATTTCCGTAAAATTAAGTTCGGCCTGCGCTTTTTGGGCTTCGGCCTGATACACAACAGGCATAATCTGGAACAGCAGTTGTCCTTTTCTAACCAGTTGACCTTCATCTACATAGATATTCTGCAGATAGCCTTTTTCCAGCGCGCGCAATTCGATGTGCTGGATGGAGCGGATTTGACAAACATAATCGCTCAGCAATACCGTGTCTTTTTGAATGGGATTGGTGACTACGAATGTGGACTCCTCCTGGTGTGTTTGATGTTCCTGTTTACAATTGGCAAAAACTAAAGCCAGGATGGGCAGGATGAATGGAATAAACTTCATCTCGGGATGTTTTTATGATGAGTAGTTGAATGGCGGTGAAAGGCCGGGTGGATGCACAAAAGCATGCTACACAGGGAGTTGAAGGCAACTCTCCGGCGAATAGAGCCAGAAATGGAAGGGGAATGCGGTTATTTGTTAGTGTCGGGGTGACTGACAGTCACCCCGACACTAACAAATAACCGCAAGGGGTACTCAGGACAGATAGCCCTGATAGGAATGGAAAAGGATAAAAATAGCCGGCGCGTGGAAAGAGCGCAGCAGGTTGATTTGCGACTGCCGTATGGAGGCAGACTGGCATGAGAGCGCTTTTTTAAAAAATAAACCTCGTAGGTCTTTAAGACCTACGAGGTTTAAGAACTCAGGCGTATCATCGCCATCAAAGCCAGCGCCGGAGAGATCTTCGGGGTGAAAAGAATTTTCTGTGGATTCGTTTTCAGCTTCAGCAACCTGTTCAACGTTACCCCATGGATCGAGCACAGCCGCCTCTCCGTTCATCCGCGCAAGGGCATTTGATCCGAACAGGCCGGTCAAAAACAGGATAAAGATAGATTGTAAGAGCAGGCGGGTGTATTGCATGTGTGTAAACCAGGTGCAAAAGTATTACCTTATGCATCTGATGATACAAGTGGGGGAGGTATAACCTTTTGTTAATGTGGTTTTCGAAGAGGTTTCACACAGATTTTGCACAGATTTATTTCGCACAGATTTTTTATACAGATGCTACACAGAAGGCGCTTCTGGAGATTATGTATCGCTAAATGCATTTCTGAATCACACGCTCTCTTTACCTTTCCCAAAAAAAATCTGCGCAAAATCTGTGCACAGAATCTGCGTAAAATCTGTGCGAAATAAAATCTGTGCAAAATAAATCTGCACGAAACAAACCCATCCGCGTGTCACATTCCCTAGCCGCCCAACACTACAACCTCCAGGCCACCGCTTCTCCGCTGCCCGGCGAAATAGACCAGAATTTCCTGCTCCAAACCGCCGATGGACAAAAATTCACCCTCAAAATTGCCCATCCGGACACCCCGCGTGCATACCTGGAGTTTCAAAACGCGTTGATACACCGGCTCCACGCCGCACAACTCGGACTGGAAATTCCACTACCCCTGGCGTCCAAGCAAGGCCAGGAAATCGTTGATTTACCCAATCAGCAATTCCTGCGCGTGCTCCACTGGATTGAAGGTCGCTGCCTGGCCGAGGTGAATCCCCATACCCCCGAACTGCTTGAACAAGTAGGCGCCATGTGCGGTAAACTTAGTCGGGCCCTGGAAGGTTTTGACCACACGGCTGCACATCGTTTCCTGAAATGGGATGTATCTCAAGCCGAATGGACCGCCGCACACCAGCATTTGTTTGAAGACCCCGCCCAAAAAGCGCTGGCACACTATTTCTACCAACTTTTTGCCGATTCGGCCACGCAGGAGCTCCGCAAAAGCGTGTGCTACAACGATGCCAACGATTACAATATCCTCGTTAGTCACGATGCCCTGCACCCCACTGTGCCCGGCGTTATTGATTTTGGCGATGCGGTATATACCCACACCATCAACGACCTGGCCATAGCCTGTGCCTATTGCGCTATGCACAAATCTGATCCGCTCAGCGCCATTGCTGCGCTGGTGCGGGGATACCACGCCCAATTCCCGCTCACCGAAGCAGAAGCGGGGGCGCTGTTCGCGCGTATAGGCGCACGATTGCTGATCAGCGTAACTTGTTCCGCTCAAAACCGGGTGGAAAATCCGGAAAATACCTACCTCCAGATCAGCGATCAATCAGCCTGGACGCTGATGCAGCAATTGCGCGATATCCCTCCGGCCCTGGCTCATGCCACCATTCGCCATGCCTGCGGCTGGGAACCCTGCCCGCAACAACAAACCTTCCGGCAATGGCTGCAATCCGCCCCTCCCGTGCATCCGTTGGTTGCTACCAATCTCCAGGCGCCGGAAGTGGTATGGCTCGACCTCAGTGTGGGCAGTCCGGATCTGGGCAATTACGCGGATATTGAAGACGCAGACCGGCTCCACCGCCGCATTGCTGAAGCACATGAGGGCGCCGCGGGCATTGGCCGGTACAACGAGGTGCGTCCCTTTTACACCACCGATGCCTATGCCGTTCATGGCAACGACGGCCCGGAATGGCGCAGCGTTCACATCGGTTTGGATGTGTTTTTGCCGCCCGGAACGCCCGTTTTTGCGCCGCTGGCGGGCAAAATCCACAGTTTTCAGGACAATGCCCACGAACGCGATTACGGTCCCACCATCATTCTGGAACACCAAATGCCCGGCGGACTGGTGTTTTACACCCTCTATGGTCACCTCACCCGCAGCTCCCTGGAAGGCAAAGCGGTAGGCCAAAGCATAGCCGCAGGCGAATCCTTTTGCCAGATTGGGCCCATGCCGGAAAATGGCAACTGGTCGCCACACCTGCACTTTCAGGTCATACTCGATATACTTGACAAAACAGGCGATTATCCCGGCGTGGCCTTCCCAAGTCAACGCGCCATCTGGACCAGTCTATGCCCCGATCCCTGGCTGCTGCTCACGGGCCAGCCTTCCCCACCCCCTCCGCTGCAATGGAGCGCCGAAGCCATACAAGAGGCCCGAAGTGCGCACCTGGGCAAAAACCTGAGTCTTTCGTACCAGCGTCCGCTGCACATGCTGCGCGGCTGGCGACAATACCTGTTCGACCATCAGGGCAGGCGTTATCTGGATACGGTGAACAACGTGGCGCACGTGGGTCATGAGCATCCACGCGTGGTGCGTGCCGGCCAGCGTCAAATGGCTGTTTTGAACACCAATACCCGGTATCTGCATGAAAACATTGTGCGTTTCAGCGAGGCCTTGTTGGAAACCTTCCCGCCGGAGCTTTCGGTAGCTTTTCTGGTGAACAGCGGCAGTGAAGCCAACGAGCTGGCCATGCGTCTGGCCAAAACCTACACCGGGCAGCGCGATATGCTGACGGTGGAAATTGGTTATCACGGCAACACTCAGGCCTGTGTGGATGTGAGCTCTTACAAGTTCGACGGGCCGGGCGGCTCGGGTGCGCCTGCGCATACACACGTGACCCCCATTCCGGATGTTTACCGCGGTTTGTATCGGGGCAACACGCCTGAAACCGGCCTGAAATACGCCGCCCATATCGGCGAAGCCCTGGAAAAACTTCGCCAGGCCGGGCGTGGACCGGCAGCTTTTCTATGTGAATCGGTGATCAGCTGCGGCGGTCAGGTGCCACTGCCGCCCGGGTATCTGAAGGAAGCGGCACGGCAGGTACGCGCAGCCGGCGGACTCTACATTGCCGATGAGGTGCAAACCGGATGCGGGCGTCATGGCACACATTTCTGGGCTTTTGCAGAGCACGGGGTTGTGCCGGATATCGTAACCATTGGAAAGCCCATTGGCAACGGACACCCGCTGGGTGTAGTGGTTACCACCCGGGCCATTGCCGATGCTTTTGCCAACGGTATGGAATACTTCAACACCTTTGGAGGCAATCCGGTTTCGGCGGCCATTGGGCTGGAGGTGCTGCGCGTGATTCAGGAAGAAGGTTTACAGCAAAACGCCTCTGAAACCGGCAATTATCTCCTGCAACAGCTCCGGGAACTGGCCCAACAATTCCCGCTTATCGGCGATGTACGCGGCGCGGGTTTGTTCCTGGGATTTGAACTGGTGCAAGACCCTGAGTTGCTTAGCCCGGCGCCGGCCCAGGCGGCCTATTTAGCCAACCGCATGCGGGAACTCGGTATTTTGATGAGTATAGACGGTCCGCACCACAATGTGCTGAAAATCAAGCCGCCGCTGGTGTTTGGTCGGCGCGATGCGGATTTTTTGGTGCAGGGATTGAGGAGGGTGCTGCGGGAGGATGGGATGCGCGGTTGATTTCCCTGTGTAAGGGCAGGCGCGCAGAGGGGGTTCCCGCAGATTTACACAGATTTTTCCGCAGATTTCCGCAGAGAGGCGTTGGGTTGGGCGGTTCACGAAATTTGGTGAAAAGGTGATTTGTGTGTAAACCGGAAAGGCAAGGTAATTTCTGCAATCTATGCTCCAAAGGGCTCCAACACCAAAAATGAACACCTGATTCAGGTTGCCCTTGAGAATGCACGGCAATATCGTTTTGAACGAAGCAAACTGCGAAAGCAATGCGGTAGTATTACCTACAACTTCGCGCTCAAATAGCCTTTACCCTTTCAGCAACTCCAATAAATATGCCTTTTTCCGCTGGGCAACGGGCAACAGGGCGCCGTCGCTCATTTCTACCTCTCCGGAAAAACGGTTGTAATAGCGTTTGAGGTGATCCATATTGATCAGGTGCGATTTGTGTATGCGCTCGAAAGCATACGGGGCCAGCATGAGTTCCAGGTCTTTCAGGGTTTTGGCCACCAGTAGTTTGCTTTTATCTTCAAAATGTACGGTGGCATAATTGCCGTCGGAGGCACAGCGTACAATACTTTTTACATAATGCAGGTGAATTCCGTCGGCGGTAGCCAGAGCAATGCGGGGCGGGGCAGCGCTTTGGTTGAGCTGTTGCATAAACTGCCGGATCTGGTCCTGCATATCGCTTTGTTGACCCTTCGACACCTTGTCTACTGCATCCTGAAGCTCCTGAGCATCAATGGGTTTCAACAAATAATCCAGGGGTGAAAACTTGATGGCCCTCAGGGCGTATTCGCTGTACGCCGTGGTAAAAATGATCTTCAAGTGATCGAAATTGATCTGCTGAAGCAAATCAAACCCCGAGCCGTCGGTGAGCTGAATATCCAGAAAAAGCAGTGCAGCATGCGGGTTGGCGCGCACCACCTCTATACCTTCAGTCACCGATCCGGCTGTGGCAATTACTCGGATTTGCGGGCAATGCAGTTCAATTTCCAGCAGCAGGGATGCCCGTGCAGCCGGCTCGTCGTCAATGATGATAGCGTTGATCATGTGGTTCCTGTTGGTATTGTATGGGAATGCGCAGGGTAACCAGGGTGCCTCCCGGCATGCCGTTTTCGTATAAATCTTCAATTTGCAGGGCTGGCCCGGGGGCATCTTTTCCACGGATCAGTTCCAGACGCTCCAGGGTGGTACGGGTAGCCAGGGGTTTGTGCAGATTGCGCAATTTGGATTGGGCAGCCGCCTCGCGCCCCACACCGGTATCCTGAATGGTTACCAACAACTCTTGTTCCTGCAGGCTGAATGTAAGTATAATCTCGCCCGGGGTTGGCTTTGGGGCCAGGCCGTGTATGACAGCATTTTCCACAAATGGCTGAAGCAGCATAGACGGGATCATGACGTGCATAGGGTTGATATCGGGCGATACATCCATGCGGAAGCTGATTTTATCCGGATAACGTATCTGGCTCAGTTGCAGGTAAATACGCAGCAATTCCATCTCCTGATCCAGCGGAATAAGCGCATCGGAGTAGTCGAGATTGAGGCGCAGCAAGCGGGCAAACTTGCCAATAAAGGCATTGGCCTCCACCATTTTATCTTGCCCATAATAACCTTTTATGGTGTTCAGGGCATTAAAAATGAAATGAGGGTTCATCTGGAGCCGCAAAGCCAGCATTTTCAAATCGGCAATTTTCTTTTGCAGCTCGGCCTTTTCCCGTCGTATTTCTATCCGTTCCCGGTCTACCTCATACACCTGGCGCAAGCGGTTTTCGCGCCAGCGAATATAACCAAACAACAACACACCCGCAATGATGGCCATAAGGAGGTAAAACCAGGCGCGCAACCAAAAAGGTGGCAATACCTCGAGTAATAATACAGCAGGCTGCTGGCAAATCTCCCCTGCACCATTAACTGAGAACACTTCGAACCGGTATTTTCCGGGCCTTAAACTGGCAAATTCCAGGGCTTCGCTGGCGGTTTCGCGCCAGGTGGTATCCGGACCGCTCAGACGATACCGATACCGGATGTATTGAGGCTCACGGTACGACAGCCCTTCAAAAGCAATGTTCAAGGATCCTTCTCCATATTGCAATATGAGTGGCTCCCCGTTTGCCCAAACTCTGGGCTGATTGTTTACCTGCACGGATTTGATCAAAACGGGCGGCGAAGGCGGAGAGGCAAGCAGGGTATGGGTAGGAATGGCCAGCAACCCATCGTCTTTGCCTATGTACACCAGGTTGCCTACCACCTCTACGGCATTGATTTTATCCCAACCCAGCCCTAAAACACCCCAAAAATTGGTCAATTCCCATTTTCCGTTCCGTTCCTGCACCATAAACAATCCACTTGCAGTACCTATCCAGAGTTTGCCGGAATCGTCTACACACAAATCTCTGCAAATGACCTCACCAAACTGATTTCGAATGGCAATACTGTCCTGAATCTTCCCGTCTTTTATCAAAAACAGTCCACTGGATTCCGCAAGTGCCCAAAGTTGCCGGGTGGATGCCTGAAAATGCAAGTCGCGGATACTGTGTGGCAGTATTTTTTCCTCGTGGGCTGCAGAATCCACCCGAAACAGGCCGTTGTGTGTACCTACCCAGCCATATCGCTGGTCGTCGAATTCAATTTTTTCCACCTTGTAGCCTTTGAAATTGGCCACATTGGGTTTACCGTACCAGAGATTATCATCCGATACGTCCAGGGGTGCGTGTGCGGGCAAGGATTTGCGTCGGGCCAGATCTGGCGAGATGATATACAAGCCGTTCAAGCCCCCCCACAGGTTGCCATCCGGCGCTAAAGCCAGGTCCGAAGCCCGGTGAATAAGCAGCTCTTCGCGGTTGGGGCCCAGGATCAGGGTGCCGGCTTTGCTGACTACCAGAGAAGTTCCGTCGGGGTAATGCCGTATAACCCGGATGTTTTTATTGGTAACTATTTTCTGAAAAATAACCCTGGATTGAATGGTTTTTCCATCAAAAACAGAAAAAGCGCTGCCTTCAGAGCCTATCCACAGGCGTTCTTGTGCATCTCTGCTGAGGCATGTAACCCGTTTATACAACAACCCGTCGGAGATGGAATATTGGGTAATGGCGGGGTCTGGCACGTAAAAAAGTCCTTCTTCAAAAGTAGTAAACCAGATACCGCCTTCGCGGTCTTCGAGCAGGGAAGAAACGGTACGGCCGGGCAAGAACTGTTTTTCAAATGCCTGTGTTTTGGCATCCAGCAGGTATGCGCCATTGCGGGTACCTACCCAACGTTTTGCGCCGGATTTGGCCAAAAAAATGAACTGATTGCCGGGCTGCAGACATTCATTTGCGTGCAGCAGTTGCAGGGTTTTGCGGTCAAAGGTGTACAAGCTTCGATTGGAACTTACCAGCAGGGTATCGCCTTCCGGAAGCGCCTGCACGGCCTGTGTCATCCTGGGGCAGGAATTGACCGGCCTGAATCCCCCCGGCTCTATGTAGCCAATTTCCCAGCTTGCAGCTCCAATGCGGTTGCCGGATTCTTTCCAAACCAATACTACTCCGGAATCACTTCTACGCTCTTCTACCTGTCGCTTTTCCAGGTCGATCAGCAAGGTTTTAAAGGTTCCGGAGTACACAATGCGTCCATCGTCTTGCTGAAAAAGCCGGATTGTCAGGCCTTTCAGGTTGCATTGCCGGAGCAGAGAGTCGTTATGTTCATTGTACATACGACCCTTGTAAAAATAGCCACTTTTGCCGTTCAGGGTAGCAAACCAGATACGACCCTCGCGGTCTTCCAGCATGGAAAACACTTCATTGTCCGGCAGCCCGTGGGAGGTATTGAAATTGGTAAACGATTGACCATCGAAACGACTAACACCCACATCCGAACTGATCCAGATGTATCCGTTTCGGTCCTGCAGTACGAAATACAGGTAATTAGACGGCAGCCCGTCGCCGGTATGGTAGTTTTTGGTAAATGAATGTTGCGTCAGTCCCGGTTTCAGGGAACTGAAAAACAGGAAAAGAATCAGAATTCCGTGCCGCATTTCAACCGTGAAGGTAAATGGGAACTATGGCATGAAGGTAAACGAAAACTCAGTGAATACATGCGGTGGGTAGAGGAATGGGGGCATTTAGGGGGGCATCACTTCCCTGCCCGTTCCAGCCTATCGTTGATGGCTCTGCCGAGCCCGGAATTGGGAAATTGTTGGGCGATGATGAGGTCCAGGCCCATTTGATCCAGTCGGTGCATGGCGGCGTAGAGGTGCATGGCAGCTTCTTTCAGATCGCCGGAAGGAGAGAGTATTTCCTGGTGGGCGGCGTTGGGAACATCCAGTGCCTGATCAAACAGCAGGAGTCCGATTTTCATGTTGGGATATTCCGCGGCGGTTTGGGCTATATGCTCCGAGCGAATGGTACGGGTAGCTGGTGCGTAATGTCGGGCAAGCATACCGGGCGCATCCGGGGCGTTTTCCTTGTGGGTGATATAGGCCAGCTCTCCAAGCACTGCTTCAATGTCTTCAGCAGGGGTAGAGCCGTGACGGTACAGAGTAGGAACGCCATTTGGGAAACCCACGATGGTGGATTCCACCCCGCGCGCGCAGGGGCCGCCATCGAGCACCAGTTCTAGTTTGTCACGGAAATAATCGGCCACGTGTTGGGCGGTGGTGGGACTGATGGAGCCGAAGGGATTGGCGCTGGGCGCTGCCAGCGGGTACTCCAGGGTTTGCAGCAATGCGAGCGCCATGGGGTGATTGGGCATGCGCACCGCCACGGTATCTTTACCTGCGGTAATCAAATCCGGTATTCCCGGCCTCCGATCCAGCACCAAGGTAAGCGGCCCGGGCCAAAAGGCGGCAATAAGGGCATAGGCTTGTTCCGGGATGTTTTGGGCAATCTGTTCCACCGCCTCCGTTCGGCCAATATGCACAATCAAAGGATTGAACAAGGGCCGTTGTTTCATATCAAAGATCTTTCTTACCGCCTTTTCGCTATAGATATTGCCGGCTAGCCCGTACACCGTTTCGGTAGGCAAACCAATAATTTCCTCCCTGTTCAGGCAGTCTGCCGCTTCTGATATATTTGTGGAAATACGGACCATGGGTGGAGGATTTTACCGTACCGGCAGGTTTAGCCGCCGAGGGTGTATGGATATGTAAACTAAGGACTTCAACTTTTCGGCGGCTAAACCCGCCGGTACGGTAAACAAAAAAGGCCCCGCGCAGTACGCAGAGCCTCTGTTGTTGTGACCACGACTGGAGTCGAACCAGCACATCCGTAAGGACACTACCCCCTCAAAGTAGCGCGTCTACCAATTCCGCCACGTGGCCATTTTTTACCCAATAAAGATGGGCTAAAGCTCCTGATTTCCTGCTGGATTCAAAAAGCGGGTGCAAAGGTACTATTAAAGTTTGCTTTTTGAAACAAGCAGCCTATTTTTTTGATAAGCTTTTTAGAAAACCGCAATAAGCTCAAAGCTATATGTTAGCGTTCCAGCTTTTCCAGTTCCGCCATGATGGCGTGTACGCCCTGCTCCGTCATGGGCGCCAGGGGAAGCCGTACCTCCCGGCTCCCAAGGCCTTGAAGCTCCAAAGCGGCTTTTACACCCACCGGATTCCCCTCAGTAAACAGCAATTTGTACAATTCCAACAGCTTGAAATTCAGTCGCTGAGCTGTTGGCAAATCCTGCCTCAATGCTGCGCGCACCATATCAGTAAACGGACGCGGAACAGTATTGGCAATTACAGAAACTACTCCGTCGCCGCCGGAAGCAATGAGTGGCAGGGTAATGAAATCATCGCCGCTCAGCACCAGGAAATTATCCGGCCGACCTTTGATGATCTTCATGATCTGGTAAATATCGTCGGAAGCTTCCTTGACCGCTATAAATTTATCGCTGGCATTGGCCAGGCGCAAGGTGGTTTCGGCAGTCATATTCGACGAAGTACGACTGGGCACGTTGTAGATAATGATCGGCAGGGGTGATGCCTCCGCAAGTGCCATATAGTGCTGGTAAATACCCTCCTGACCGGGTTTGTTATAGGCCGGGTTGCTGGACAGCAACGCATCGATGCCTTCAAAATTAAAGTTTTTGATTTTCTCCACCATGGCCGCCGTGTTATTACCGCCAAACACCCCTGCTACCAATGGCAATCGGCCGCGGTTTATCTTGATGGTAAAATCCAGGATTTGCCGGTGTTCTTCATCCGAGGTGGTGCTGGATTCGCCGGTGGTACCAAGACTCACCAAAAACTCCACGCCTCCGGCAATTACGTGTTCAATAATACGCTCCAGCGCATCCCAGTCTATCGCTCCATTTTTGAAAGGTGTAACCAGTGCTACTCCCGTTCCGCGCAATTTTTGAATTAGGCTCATAGGTCAGAATATATTGTAACCGGATAAATCGTCCGGCAAGGATTTTCATTTCAGCACAATTCGTCCCAAATACACCGCAAGTTGCTCCGTGAAGTATTTTACCCCTTTCCCTTCAGGTGTTTCCAGCTGCAAATCGAAATCATTGGGCTCAGAAGTGGCAAAACCAATTTTAAAAGAAGCCTGCGATTGCAGTGCAACCCAGGTCAAAGCATGCAGTTCGTCCGGGTTAAGCGTAAGCAGGATGTCAAATTTTTCCCGGGCAAAACCGCTTGCCTTTTCACTTTTAGGTTCGCCGTTAAATGCCGTTTCTTTTAAGGAAAACGCTTCGAAGCCAGGATTTTCAGGCAATTGTTTGATATTGAAAAAGCCCAGTTTATGCACCTTTTTTCCCTGTTTTTCCAATGCCTGCGCAAACTCCAAACTTTCTTTACGGCCTTTTTCGGTAGTCGCATCAAAAAGCAATCCCACCGTTCGGGCACTATCCAGTGTATGCACCTGGCGACTCCGCTTTTGCCGGGTTAGTTGTTCCCGGATAGCTTTCCGGTACAAAAACTTGCGAATCAGTTCGATCATCGTTTTCGAGTGTTTGAGTTTTCGAGTGTTTGAGTTTTCGAGTGTTTGAGTTTTCGAGTTTCGATAATATTTGGCCACTCTAATAATCGGGCGGGTGACATCGTCACCCAAATATCATCCCCTTCGCGCCTTAGTGTCTTCGCGCCTTAGTGTCTTCGCGCCTTAGTGCCTTTATGCCCTCTTAGCGCCTTTTCACCGGCAAATGTACCTAGTCAGCAGGAATAATCAGGTGTATCCTAAAACAAGATGCGCAACCAGAGTTGGAATTCCGGTTGCGCATCTGTTGCAGTTAACCCGTGAGTGAAAAGCCTATTGCGCCTTCACTACCTTTTTCAGCAATACCGACTCGTTTTCGGTCGGTACTTCCAGTGAAATAGAATAGAAACCAGCCGGGATATGTTTGGTTTCAAGGGTGAAGTTTTGTTCTCCTTCCACCACTTTCACTGCCTGTGTATAGGATGATACGCCGAGCACATCGTATACCACCAGGCGCGCATCAAAGCTTTGTTTGCTGTTCAGGGTGATTGAAAGGAAATCATTGAAAGGTACAGGCCCAACATTCACTTCTGTGAGCTGCAGAACGGACTGGGTACTCACAACTTCCGGACAGGTGAACTGTCGGCGTACCTGACCACGAATTTCACCATTTGGATATCCCATAGTGGCTATTTGTACATAAGAACCGCCATTTTCAATGATTGGTCCCAATACCGCCATAATTTCATGCGAACCGGCTATGACTGGTGCAGAAAGCGGAGTAGCGTGGAAAGCAACACCGTTGGCGCCCAGGTTAGCCTGTGCAAAATAGGAGTCCACCGGATCGCTGGCCAGGCCGTCTGCAATCATTTTGTAGTTCAGGTAGCAGTTGGCCAAATCTACGGATGCCACGGCCACGCCGAGTGCATCGCTGTTCGTGGGTGGCACCATTTGCAGATTACAGAGATCGAAAGCATAGGCTTTACGCAGGGTGTTTTTCATTACCCCGCGAATAACGCCATCCGGATTGGCAGCGGTTTTCACCTGTATGTACATGCGCCCCTGTGCAAAGTCCGTGAGTTGTTGTTCGGTTACCGGATAGGATTTGACATAAAATCCGGGAGTGGCTGTGGTGCCAAATTCCTGGAATTCCGGACCGTTTTGGCCTGGGTCGCCAATGTGAATTTTTACTGAAGTAGGCGCTATGTTATTGATAAATACCCAGGTAGTCAGGCTGTCCAGATCTCCGGATGGCGTGGTGGAACTGAAACCAAAACCAGCCGATGGAGGTATGGGTGGTGGCACCTGCTGAAGACCATTGATGGGCGCCAGCGACCCAAAATAGCCCACGTGTTCCAAGTGACCTATAATTTCACCTTGAGGGTAATTAACCGTTCTGATTACCACATAATATCTGCCTTCCACAGCTTTTCTGAAGAACTCAGGATCGATAGTATCCAGCTCAATCAAGCCCTGGATCAAACCGCCAGCCAATCCCGGGAGGTGAATAGGCGGTGCAGTTGACTGACCGGGAAGCCCCTCGTATAAATCGGCAGAAAGAATATCGCTAAAGTTTATTCCCCGTACAGTGAAGGCATAAACCAGGTCAAGTGAGCCCAGCGGGAAGTGAAAACCTCCAAAGCCGATTGCCGGTGAATTATTGGGAGGAACCGCCTGACTGCCTGTTAAAAAAGCCCGAAAATCCAGATCTACCTCGCATGTAAACTGGCCACGGATTTCGCCAGCAGGATGGGCGGTGGTGGCTATTTCCACGTAAACATTGTTGGTCAGCAGGTTGCTCAACAATGCCGTAGGCGCCGGAATTTGCCCGATAATGTGCCTGTCGTTGATGTACGGAGTAAGGTCGAAGACCTCAGGACCGGTTTCTCCGGTTTTACCCAAACGAATTTTGGCAGAGGTAACGGCGCCATCCATCCGAACCACCATACCGCTCACGTCCACATTTTTGCGGTCTGGAGTAAACAAAAAGGTAACCAGCGCTTTGCCCTGGGTATTCACTGCCGGTAGCATCTCATCGCCACCCAGTTCAGCGTGAAAAACCAGGTGCGGAATTTGTGCCTGCAGCGCTACCGACAACCCGCCAGCCAGCAGAACAGTAAGGAGAAAGTGTATTGTTTTGTTCATGGTGAAAATCAATAAGTTGTAAAAACCGAAGAATGCCTGCAAACTTACTAATTCAATGGGTTTTCAAGGTGTTATTATTTGGAATAACAAAGTCTTTGCAATAAACCGACATTCCGAATCAGAGCCCGGTTCCTTGCTTTACCTTTGTGCCCTGTGATCATCGCTTTCGACGCCAAACGTTACTTCAATAATACCACCGGGCTTGGCTTCTACAGCCGCACCCTGCTGGAGGGTCTGCGCCGTCTTTACCCCGAACACCAGTATTTGCTTTACACGCCCTACAACCGCAATCAACTAGGCGCCAACACTGATGGTATTCGGTTGCCCGATACCTGGATGGGGCGCACTTTTCACCCTATTTGGCGCAGTAGAGGCATTACCCGCCAACTCAGGCGCGACAAAGTTCAGGTGTACCATGGCTTGAGTCATGAACTGCCCCAAGGGTTACGCCGGGCTGGTATCCGAAGTGTTGTGAGCATGCACGATCTCATTTTTATGCGTTACCCGGAGCTTTATCCGGGCATTGATCGATACTTCTACGAGAAAAAATACCGAAGGGCTGCGTTGGAGGCCGATATTGTTGTGGCTATTAGCGAACAAACCCGGGCCGACCTGCACACTTATTTCCAAATTCCCCCGGAACGGGTAAAAGTGATTGGACAGGCCTGCGATGCGGTATTTGAACGCCTGAGCCTTAGACACCTGCCTGATACCCTGGCGCTGCCTGTTGTACCCGGAATTTCCTTGCCAGAGGAGCCGTTTCTGATTTCTGTGGGAAGCCTAACCAGACGAAAAAACTGGCATGGCCTGCTTCAGGCGCTTGTGTTATTGCAGGAAAAAGGATACGATATTCCGCTGGTAGCGGTTGGCTCCGGGAAAGGAGCGTATGTAAACGAACTGAGGGAGCAGGCTCAAAAAGCCCGCCTGCGCGTTACATGGATCAGTCAGCACGTTCCATCCGATGCCCTGGCAGGCCTTTACCGCCGTGCTGCCGGGTTGGTATATCCGTCTGTCTTTGAAGGGTTTGGCATTCCTATCCTGGAAGCCATGACCATTGGCATTCCGGTGTTAACCACCCGTGGCGGTTGTTTTCAGGAAGTTGGCGGCGATGCAGCGCTTTATGCCGCTCCGGATCAACCCGAGGAGATGGCTACACAAATCCTGCGCTTGCTGGACCCTGCATTAACTCAGGAATTATCTCCTAAAATGGCGCGGCAAATTCAATTATTCGCCCCTGAACGCATTTGCGCGAGCTGGATTGAAACGTATAGTGTTTGAGTGGTGGAGCCTGGCTTTTTTTCACCACTAAGGCACTAAAAACACCAAGATTAAATACCTTCAGTGCTCTTAGTGCCTTAGTGGTGAAAAAAGCCAAGCTCCTCAACCCAAACCTACTTCCCGTTGATGTGATCCATCTGGTTCAGGGCCACGAGCTCTTTGAGCGTTTTCTGCATACCATCTACTGAACCATCGAGGAAAATAATGTTGCCTTTGCCATGCTCGGTAAAGTTCTTCACGGCTTCTGTCCACATAGAGAACAGAATGACGGAGGTATCGAGGTTAGCGTTTTGCATTTCTTTGGCGGCCTGACTCATACCGCGCGCAACTTCTTCGCGGAATAATGCTACGGCCTGACCGCGCATTTTAGCCGCTTCACGTTCTGCTTCTGCAGAAATTTTGATGGCGTTACCCTCCGCTTCAGCAGCTTTGGTTTTGGTAATCAGGAGCGCCTGACCTTCGTTCTCCGCAGCAGCCTTGAGGTTGTTTGCAGCCACGATTTTCGACATAGAGCGCATTACCTCTTCATCAAAGGTGATATCGTTGATTTGCAGGTCGATGAGGTGGAAACCCCAGTCTTCCAACATGTGGTCAATGTTGATTTTAACTGCTTCCGTGATTTCGCGGCGCAGGGCCAGGATCTCCTGTTGTTTTTTGGTTGCAACAAATGAACGAATATTGCCCTCAACAGTACGCGTAAGCGTAGCCATAAAATCGCGATCGCTCACAAACCGGAAGGCAACTTTTTTGATGGTTTCCTCTGCATTGTCCATTACAGAAAACAACAGCAAGGAGGTAAAATGCACATTGGCCTGGTCAATGGTAACCGCCTGGAATGTGAGTTCGGCAGCGCGGTTTTGAATGGAAATGCGCTTGAAAATTTGCTCGATGATGGGAATACGGAAGCTCAGACCCGGATAGAGGGTTCGGTTGTATTTACCAAAAATAGTGGTAACCGCAACAGTGCCCTGTTGCACAGTAACAAGGCTCAAAAAAATGAGCACGAGGATAATCGGAATAAAATACATCTTGAGTTTGGTTTGAAAGTTTGATGTTCGGCTGCAAAGGTGCCGGCATTACCCTCACTACGCAAGGCAGCAACAGGATTCTCCGACCAACCGCAGGTTTCCGGGTGTGAAATTGGGAAAAATTTCGGCGATCAACGCAATTATCTTTACGGGCGAATCTGGTGGTGATCCACCAGTATACTAAAATCTTTGCCATGCGCTTTCTACTACTGTTTTTGTTTGCCCTAACCACCACCATACTTTCAGCCCAAACTTTGCGCGGCTCTCTTCGGGATGCCGACAGCAACGAACCTATTGTTGGCGCTACCATTCAGATAAAGCACTTGCACCGACAATCAACACCTGTCTCGCTGGCCAGTTCCCCTGACGGCAGTTTCCTGTTTGAAGGTATTCGAGCCGGTTACTACACCGTGGAGATTATGGCGCAAGGTTATGAAAATCAAACCCTTACCGAGATAAACGTGAGCTCCGGCAAGGAACAGGTACTGGAGCTGATCCTGCGTCGGTCCAATGCCCAATTGGCAGAGGTAACCATTTTGGGGGCACAACCTGGTCGTCGCCCGCTGTTGCCGCTGGGTGAAATCCCACTCACCAAAGACCAAACCCTGCGCCTTCCGGCCATGTTTTTTGATCCTGCCCGCCTGGCGATGGCTTATCCCGGAGTGGCACAAATGGACGATGGTACCAATAATATGAGTATTCGTGGCAACAGCCCAACGTCCATGCGTTGGCGCCTGGAAGGGGTAGACATTGTTAACCCCAATCACCTGCCGAATGCCGGCACGTTTGGCGATAGGGGCTCGGCCTCAGGGGGCGGGGTTTTGATGTTTTCCGCCCAATTGCTCGACAACAGTTCACTACTTACCGGCGCCATGCCGGCCGGATATGGCGATGCGCTGGGCGGGGTTATGGACATGAATCTGCGAAAAGGAAATACCCGCCAGCATGAATTCACAGCACAAGCGGGCCTTATTGGCCTCGATTTGGCAGCGGAAGGACCGATGGCCGGTAAGAACAGCAGCAATCCTGCCTCTTACCTGGTCAATTACCGGTATTCAACGGTGGGACTGCTGGGCCAGATGGGCGTTTCTTTTGGCGATGAGCAAATCAACTTTCAGGATTTGTCGTTCAACCTGTTCAAAGAAGGTAAAAACGGCAGTCGCTGGAACATTTTTGGTATGGGCGGCCTGAATGAGAATATTTTCCGGCATAAAACCGATACTGCGGAAATCAAGTACTTCAAAGACTTTTTCGACATTGATTACCAGTCTAAAACCGGAGTTGCAGGGGTGTCTAACTGGACGCCTTTGAGTCGAAACGCCTGGATTAAAACCACCATTGCCGCTTCAGGTCAACTTACCGAACGTAATGCTTCTTCTGCGGTTTACCTGGAAGATGGCAACACGGATGATATCCGGGAATCCAGACTTTCCGGCGCTATTACGTATTTCCAGCGCCTGAATCTGCGCTGGAAACTTATAGCCGGACTGAGCGTTACCCACCAGAATTACATGGCGGAATCTGCTCAAAATCAAACGGTTACCTTGTCTAAAGACCACCAGTATCTGCAAATACAGCCCTGGGCTAGTTTGCAATGGATTAGCATAAAGGAAAAGACGCAGATTCAGGCCGGTTTTCACGGAAACGGATACCGGAATCCGTACACTTCAAGCTCTTTTCCCAGCACCTTTTATTTTGCTCCGGAGCCACGTTTGAGTATTACCCAGGTTCTGGCGCCCGGGCACCGTATCTCTGCTGCGGCAGGTTTGTACAATCAGCTGCCGGCTCAGTGGTTGTTAAACGAAGAAACCAACTTCCAGCGCGCCTCCAAATATAGTTTGGCCTACCAATGGCTGCCTAACAAGCAATGGCAATTTAAGGTGGAAGGATTCCTACAGGAGGCTCACCGCGAGTATGCCTCAACTAATTTTCCGCTTTGGGGATTGGGCACTTTGAATCTGTCCGAATATACCCCTACCAATATTGGCGGCTTCTTTCCAGCCAATTCGGGCCGCACATCAGGTGTTGAAGTCAGTGCAGAGAAGCGACTTGTCAATGGCTGGTTTATGATGGTAAATGGCACATTTATCGACAGTAAATTCAATTATGAAAGTGTCAAGCCCATATTTTCCACCCGCTGGGATTTTGGCAAAATGGCCAACCTGGTCATTGGCAAGGAATGGCAAAAGGAAAAACGTCCGGGCAAGGAAAGAACCTTTGGCCTGAATGCCCGTGTGGTGTGGATGGGCGGCGTAAGAGAACCATTTCTCGACGTAGAGTTATCCCGCAACAGCCGCACTACTATGTATGATTATTATTCAGGTTATAACCAGCAAGCGCCCGATTACTTCCGCGCGGATATGCGCGTGTACTGGCGCAAAAACCTGGGAAATCGTCGAAATTCCACGTTTGCCCTGGATATTCAGAACCTGACGGCACAGGAAAATGTGGCTTATCATTTCTATGATCCATATACAGATCAGGTGGAAACGAAGTATCAGCTGACAACGATCCCGAATTTTAGCTGGAGGCTGGAATTCTGACTTGGAACGCGGGTAGAACGCGGATGGTATTGGAACGCGGATGACGCGGATGACGCGGATGACGCGGATTTAATTTTTTTTGGGGGAACGCGGGTGGAATTGGAACGCGGGTGGAACACGGATGGAAGTGGAACGCGGATGACGCGGATGACGCGGATTTAATTTTTTTTTGGGGAACGCGGGTGGATTTGGAACGCGGGTGGAACACGGATGGAAGTGGAACGCGGATGACGCGGATGACGCGGATGACGCGGATTTGTTTTATTTGAGGTTGCCTGCGGCAATTTTTGGGGTGGGTAATGAGGGGATAATTGGTTTGGATGGGTAGGAAATATGGGTCTGTTGAATGCGCTAAACAAAAAGACCGCCAGCCGGGGTTTCGGCTGGCGGTCTTGCTTTTTGGGGACTTGGGTTAAATGCTAGTCTGGCTCGAAGCCGAGAACGATGCTGAAACGGGCAAAGTCTGATAGCTTGCGGCTTGGATACAGTTCTGGTTTGTCTATACCCACGCCATAGTCGAAGCCAAGGGTACCAAACATGGGCAGGAACACACGCAAGCCCATGCCCACAGAACGTTTGATGTCGAACGGATTGAACTCGGCGGCTTTGGCCCAGGCATTACCGCCCTGGGCAAAGGCTGTTACGAAAATCGTGCTCTGAGGATTGAGTGAGATTGGGTAACGCAACTCCAGCGTGTATTTGTTGAATACACCGGCGCCACCAGGGTAGCGGGCCATGATATCGGAAGTATTGTAACCACGCAATGAAATAATATCACGGGCATTCAAACCAAAGTTCTGGTTGTTCAAACCATCACCACCCAATTCAAATCGCTCAAACGGGCTGATACTGGTTTTATCGCTCCAGCGACTCAGGATACCAATTTTAGCCTGGGCCTTGAACACCAATTTGCCCACCAAAGTGGTGTACCATTCTGCATCTACACGCCACTTGAGGTATTCTGCATAGTTGTACAGCTCTTTTACAGAGGCTGTTTGATAGAAATCACGACTTCTGAACCAGGAGTACGGCGGCGTAGCATTTACTTTCAACGACAATAGTGAACCCTGTTTTGGGAAAATCGGGTCGTTGATACTGTTTCGCGCCACAGTTAAACCCAGACTGTAGTTGTGTACAATACCATCGGTGATCACCCGGCCCTGGTCGTCGCGGAAGGCAAAAGACAAGGCATTGGTGAGTTTCAGCGACTGGATATCGGCATCGGCGCGGAAGATGAAGTTATCATCAGGCCATTTCAAACGGGTACCGAAGCCCACCGTTCCCTGCATGATTTCCAGCTTTTGATAGCTGTCGGAGCCGGAGAAACCTGAGGCAAAGCGGTTATAAAAACCTGCTACTGTGAGGGAGTTGGGTTTTTTACCCCCCAGCCATGGCTCAGTGAAGGAGATATTGTACGATTGGAAGCGCTCGCCGGCCGTTTGTCCGCGAAGACTGAATCGTTGACCATCACCTTGTGGAAGCGGATTCCAGGTTTCTTTATTTTTGATGTTCCGGATGGAAAAATTGTTGAACGTTACCCCCAGGGTACCAATTACACCACCCCGGCTGAAAGCAGTTGCCGGCTGGTAACCTGCTGAAAGCTCCAGCTGATCTGAAGGCTTTTCTTCCACCGTATACTCAATGTCTACCGTGCCACGCTCAGGGTTTACCGGGGTGTTGATACCCAGTGCTTCCGGATTAAAGTACCCCAGATTTACAATCTCCCGCTGCGAACGGATAATGTCGGCGCGGCTGAACTTATCGCCCGGACGGGTAAACAATTCCCGCCGGATGATGTGTTCGTGGGTACGGTCGTTACCTTTAATCACCACCCGGTCGATGGTAGCCTGCGGACCTTCGTAAATACGCAGTTCTAGGTCGATGGAGTCGTTTTCAATGGCAGTCTCAACCGGATCTACACGGAAAAACAGGTAACCATTATCCAGGTATAATGAAGAAATATCGCGGCCATCCTGGCTGAACGACAAACGTGTGTCCAGTAATTCCTGGTTAAACACATCGCCTTTTTTGATTCCCAGTACCTGATCCAGGTATTTGGTTTCGTAAAGGGTATTGCCCTTCCATTCAATCTTACGGAAATAATAGCGATTGCCTTCTTCAATGGTCAGGTGCAGCAGGAGTTCACCTTTTCTGTTGCGCCAGATACTGTCTTTCACTACCCGTGCATCTCGGAAACCCAGTGTATTGTAGTACGATTCAATTTTGCGTTTGTCTTCTTCATACAATTCGCGCACCAGCTTGGATTTTTTGAAAATCTTGAGTTTTCGGTGCGTTTCTTTCATTTTTTTGCGCAAAACGCGGGCTTTCACATGGTCATTACCCGTAAAAGTGATGTCCTTAATCTTGATCTTTTTGCCCGGGGTAATCACAAACTCCAATCTGGTAGCATTTACGGCTTTTTCATCCGGATAGGAGTTGATTTTTACCCGTGCATTCATGTATCCCTTTTCTACGTAAGATTCTTCCAGCTCGCTGATCAGGGTAGCGCGCACATTATCTGTGAGGATTGCGCCTTTTTGCAAAAACTTGTTGATGATATCGTTCAAATCATCGTGTTTGCTCTTTTTAACCCCAACAAAGGAGTGGCGGGTATAACGCGGCAGTTCTTTTACCGCAATTTCCAGAAATACTTTATCGCCAACTGTTCGTTCCTGGATAATTTTAACGTCGGTAAACAACTTAAGGCCCCAAAGTGAGCGCACAGCATTGGCAAAGTCGGTACCCGGTACACGCACCTTTTTACCCACGCGCAAACCAGACAAGGTAATCAGGGTATTAGCGTCGGCATATTGAGCGCCGGTAACGCGTACACCACCAATTTCGTAATCTTTTTGCTGGGAATAATCCAGCGTCGGCAGCAGTGAATCAGGCTGCTGGGCATGAACCGTTCCGGCCAGTATGGTACAAAATCCCAACAGGCAAACAGTTTTATAGCAGAGGCTAGGTATGTTCCTTGGCATACGATCAGCAATGGGGTTTATATAGGACAAAAACTTCATGGTCAAAAGTATTGAGGGCGCTTGGATGGTGGCGCTGAAGAATCTGTTGGTGAAAACAGTTGGGTGAATTATTGCCGGCGGGCAGCAGAGATACCGATCATTTCCTGCAAATTAGGGCAGGAACCAAACAAGTCACTCACACTCAGGTAAGTGGTGTTCAGTTTTTCAAGCACCCATTTTTCGGTGTATTCTCCTTTTTTTTGCTCCAGTGCCGCTGATTGGATTTTACCATAATCTTGCTTCAAATCTGCTTTGTGCGGTTTGGAGCGACTTACCAGTTGTACCAGTCGGAACAAATCGCTGCCATCCTGCCCTTTATATTGGAACGGAGCCGCGATATCTCCTTCTTTCAAGCCATCAATGGCAAAAAACACGCTGGTTTCCAGATCGCCCACTTCAAAAAAGGTATTACCAGTGCGCGGGTTGGCTACGCGGCCGTCGTTGTTGTAGCTCTGTTGGTTTTTATCGCCAAAACGCTTAACAGCCTCCGAAAAGCTAATTTTTCCGTCGCGAATCTGTTGACGCAATGTATCCAGACTGTTTTTGGCCGCTTCCATATCGGCATCTGTGATCTCTGGTTTGATGAGGATGTGCCGGCAATGAATCAGGTTACCCCGGCGTTCCAGGAGTTGAATGATGTGGAAACCAAACTCGGTTTCGATCACCGGGCTGATTTGGTTGGGTTCCAGTTTGTAAGCCATAGCTTCAAACTCTGGTACAAATGTGCCGCGTTTCTGAAAGCCCAAATCGCCGCCTTGGGCGCCGCTACCGGGGTCGTCGCTAAATTTTTTGGCCAGATCAGCAAAGCTTTCACCCTGATCCACAATCCGCTTGCGCAGGTCTTCGAGGCGTTCTTTGGCTTTTTTATGCTCCTCCGGACTCACTTTCGGTTTGTACACAATCTCTCGAATCTCTACCTCAGCGTTGAAATAGGGCAGGGAATCACTAGGAATTTTGCTGAAAAAACGCTGCACTTCCATTGGGGTAATGGTGGCTTTTTCTGTCACTTTGCCTTGCATGCGTTCGGCCAATAACTGGTTACGCATGTCGGAGCTTAGCATGGATTTCATTTCATCCACACTTTGTCCGTAAAACTCTTCAATGGCTTTGTCGTCTTGATTGAAATAGGCCCTCAAACGCTCTATACGGGCGTCAATTTGAGCTTCCACTTCTTCATCCTTAACCTCAACAGAGTCGAGTTTTGCCTGATTAACCAGCAATTTTTGCACGATGAGGTTTTGCAACACCATGCACTGGTATTCTGCAGGAAGGGTTGGCTGGTCTTTTTTGGCAAAATTGTATTGCTCCTGTACCTCGCTCAGCAGGATAATCTCGCCGCCTACGGTGGCCACTACCCGGTCGACTATTGCTCTGTCTGTTTGTGCTTGCAGACAAAGTGGTAAAAGCAGAAGGGATATCAAACCAAGTTTAAGCTTCATGGATGGGTTGTTTATTGCATGATCTTGATGTTCTCGCGCCTCAATTCTTTCTGGTATAATTCTTCTTTCCATTTTTCCAGTAGTTCCTGTTTCCTGCGATGCAGTATGATTTTAAGGGCCTGATCGCGGGCGTAATCAAAGGGAGCAGTGGTTTTCCCCTGAACTGCCTCCAAAACACGGTAATAGTACCGAAAATCATCGTCAGATACGTTTCCATCACGACGAGATCCCACATTGTCGGAAGTCAGGGTGCCTTTTGGCAACAGCGCTGCCAATTCTTGCAGCGTGTACCATTTTTCCTTGTCAAGCAATGCCAGGGATCCCCATTGCTTGGCAAAAGCATTGAGCTTTGCTTCATCAGCAGGGTTGCGGCTATACCAAAGTTTGTTGATTTCGTTTTGCGGCGCTTCTGTAGGAACCTTCAGCAGCAGACATTTCAAAATGGTGCTTTCCAGTTGAAATTGGTCTTTATTGAGCTCATAATAAGCCAGTAATTCGTCGTTAGAGACGGTACTGTCAAGCTTCTCCGCAATTAATTGTTCTTCAAAATTGTAGCGCACCAGGCTGGCGCGGTAGTTGCGCACCAATTCGTCAATATTCAAATCTTTGGGAATGTTTCGTTCAGCCTCGTACATCATTAACTGCTCCCGGATCCAGCGTTGCACATAAGCCGAAACGAGGAGCGTACTGTCTGCCGCAGCGGTACCCTCAGGCACAATCCCTTCTAATTCAGACAAGTACAGATTACGATCGTAAACGTTGGCCAGTACTTTGTCTTCTTTTTTGTCGGTTCCTTTCTGACCGCATTGCCAAAGGCAGCCACACATCAGACATGCTGCAAGGGCAAGCCGGGTAGTTCTGTTCTGGATGGAAAAAACGTTCATCATGGTCATCATTCGCCGAAAGGCTGGCAAAGGTAGGCGAATTGACCAAAATAATGGCGTTTGTATGCGAGGCTTAATAAAGTGGCAACAATTTACAGGGTAGCCAGTACACCGGCCTGGATAGAAACGGTGTTCAGACGAGACGCCACCGGACCCAGTCCGCCACCAAGTGACTGTCGGTAAACCGGCTCAATGAAGGCGCTATAACGATTGCCCATAGCCCTTTCCAGGCGGAATCCGATATCGGCTGTTGCGTAAGCATTATAGGTCATACCGCCGTTTTCCAGGATACCTTTGGCTGGTGGCGCAGGAACTGGCGGGTTTGAAACCGGATTTGGATTGGGGATAGGAACCGGAGGAGGATAGTGTACGGTATTGTACTGATAACTTTTGCTGGCAGCAAAGTGACCCGTCACAGCCGCTACCACATGACCAGAGGTTTTACCGGCTTTAAATACTCTGCGTGTAGCTTTAACCGGCAGGGATACCACATCGGCGTTCACTTCATTATTGTAGTAGAAGGAAATACCCTGGAATGGGTTGTTTTCATATTCCACCATATCGCGTTTAGGCTGGTAGGATTTGCTGGAATATTGAATACCTGTTTCTACACCCCATTTGCCTTTGCGATAACCAACTACCAATGCTGCTCCGTAACCTGATTTCTGATTCTTGTGATCATCCTGAATCAGGTAATTTTGGTCGTATTGTGCACCAAAACCTGTATAAAATGGTCCGGTGGTTACTTTATTTCTAACAGGCAGATTCAGAGTAGCTGCCATTGGCTGTGGCGCTTCAATATGACGCAGACTGGTAGGTAAAAAAGCCAGGCTGGCAGGATTTAGCAGCTCGGTGTTTAATGCATTGGATGGTTCCAGGCTGGCTACAGCAGTGCCATCATTGATCTGATTTTGAGTGGCTTTATCTGCAGCCTGATCTGTTGACTCGTTGGTAAAGAGTCGGGCAACAGCGGCTAGGATTTCGGCAGATGTGCTATTGGCGTTTTCTGAATTGGGGTTATGGGTGGTTTGGGCTTTACGTTTTCCGGATTTGGAAGCTATGGGTTCGTTATTTTCTACTTTAGGAGCAACGGGCGCTTTTGGAGTGGGGTCAACTGCCTCGAATACGCTTTTGAAATTCAGTAAAAGCAACAAAATAAGCGCTGCTTCGGCGGCTTTGGTCCATTTCACTCTGCGGGCACGAGCCAGACCGTCCATTTTAGCAGCCAGGGAATGCCAGGACAGCTCATCAAAGGCAGGTTCGAGGCGTTCCAGTGCCGGACGCATGCGCTGATCGATGGCATCAGGCGCAGGCATGTCATTCAAACGGCTTTCCAGCGCATCCCAGGAACTGGGATCGTACGGCATTTGAAGATTTTCGAGTGCCGATTTAACGGTGGAGTCAAGTTGCTTAAATTCCATTGTTGACAGAAGAATGGGCTGAGTCTGGTTAGAATTTGGCTTTTAGAAGGTCATTTTGCGGGTTGCAAAAAACTCCTGGAGTTTCAATCTGGCTTTTAGCAGGTTGCTTCTGGAGGTGCTTTCGGTAATATCGAGCGCCTCTCCGATTTCTTTATGGTTGTAGCCTTCTACCACAAAGAGGTTGAACACAGCGCGATAAGCAGGCGACAATTGTTGCACAGCTTCCAGAATTTCAGCTTCAGAAATGCGGCTGAGAATATCAGGATCGGATTGTGCGGTCATCTGCGCTACCTCCATGGAATCCAGGTCTTCGGTACGGCGGCGGTTGTTTTTCCGGTAGTAATCAATACAGGTATTGACTACGATGGTTTTGAGCCACTTTTGAAAAGAGGTACCTGGATTATAGAGCGCTATTTTACTAAAGGCTTTGATAAAGGACTCGTGCAACAGATCCGTAGCCTCGTCGCGAGTGCCTGCATAACGCATGCAGATACCCATCATGGGGCTGTAATAAGCTTCATATACTTGTTTCTGGGCCCAGCGTTCTCCGCTTAGCAGGGCCTGCACCAGTTGTTGTTCGGCACGATCCAGATTAAGGGTTAATTCCATGGTGTTGATTCTCGTTGAGGAGTGAGCAATGCTCGTCGGAGACACAATTTCCAAAGGAACGGCTAAGGTATCTCAAACGCTGCTTGTATGGTGCAAAAGATTGAAAAAGGGTTGGATGGCAGAAAGGGAAAATACAGGCCATTGATTATCAAGGCTTTAATAATGGATTACACATTAAATAAAATTATTTGTTTTATTTTTCAAACAAAAACTGTTTTTAAAACAAATTGTGTGTATTTTTGCTCGCCGAAACATTCAGTGGCGAGCAAAAATCTGGAGCTTCAACCTGAATATTAGTTCACACATATTAAACGATCACCGCCATGGGAAAGAACAAATGGTACTTCGAATCCGAAAACAGCGCCAAACAGTCAGGAAGTGCCAATACCCAAAACAGATCCAAACGATCAGGGCATTTGCCGGGCACTTATGTATGGGAGTCGCCTGAAAACATGCCTTTGCCCAGATTGATGCAGTTAATGTGGCAACGTTTGCGCAGGAGTTGGGTGGCTCTGCGGTTCCAAACCAACCGGTATTCCTTCGGGTTGTTGCGACCAAAAACCATTTTGAAGGTTACTGCTCTGGCAGGTTTGGCTTATTTGGCCTTTGACCCTGATTTGGAAACGGGCTTTTTGTCCAAATCAAGAGGCAATGCCATTAAAGTCTCACAGGAAACCAACCTGGAGGTAGCTGAGGAATATGCTCGTCCTAAAAAAACGAAAAAAGCTACCAAGGCGCATGCTGAACCCAAAGCGGCCAAAGCTAAACCTAAAAGTGATGCCGCTCCGGTATCCTCCAGCCAACTGTTGCGGCAGCAATCGCTTGATTACATTGAAAAATTCCATACCGTAGCCATTCAGGAAATGAAGAAATATGGAATCCCTGCAAGTATTAGCCTGGCTCAGGGACTAATTGAAAGTCGCGCCGGCACCAGCACGCTTGCAGTGGCCAACAACAACCACTTTGGAATGAAGTGTTTTTCCAAAAACTGTAAAAAGGGACACTGCACCAACTTTACGGATGATACCCACAAAGATTTTTTCAAAAAGTTTGCGAACGCTAAAGATGGCTGGCGGGCTCACAGTGAATTGTTGGCATCTGGCAGATATGCCCGATTAAAAAAATATGGGCGCGATTACCGTTCCTGGGCGCGAGGACTTAAAGCTGTTGGTTACGCCACGGATCCAAGTTATGCCAGCAAATTAATTGGAATTATTGAGCGATACGATTTACACCAATATGACCGGTATTGAGACCCTGGACTGTTGGATGCTGGACAACTGGATGTTTGACTGGTGAATGGATAAACGACCTGAAGCCAAACCTGATGTCCAGCAATCCAACGTCTGGCAGTCCTCCTCAACCTTGCACATACACGACGGCCTTTTCATCAAAAAAGGCTTCGCGGAAGTAATTTCTGATTGGGAAGACCTCAGTGTAGTCTTTTCCCTTTCCAGGCAACTCCAAAATTTCCCGATGGATATCACCGCCTTTCAACGCTAATAAACCATTGGGCAGCACATGAATATGCTTTTTCTTCAAAAACTTCTGGGTCCAAACCAGGAGCTTGTCGAGGGTAGTAACTCCTCGGGTAATCACGAAATCGAACTGGCCATTCATCTTGAGCTCCTCCGCTCTGGCATGGAGGGCAGTAACATTAGTGAGGCCCAGCGCAGTAGCAACCTCCTGCACTACGCGGATCTTCTTTCCGGTACCATCCACGAGGACAAACTCGGTCTCTGGGAAAAGGATAGCCAATGGAATCCCGGGAAATCCTCCTCCGGTACCTAAATCAAGTATTTTGGATCCGGGCTGGAAGCTGATTACCCTTGCTATTGCCAGCGAATGTAATACATGCCGCTCCTCCAGGTTTTCGATATCCTGGCGGGAAACCACATTGATTTTATCATTCCATTCCCGGTAGAGTGGTGACAACTGTTCGAATAATAACAGCTGTTGCTCTGTAAGATCCGGGAAATATTTTTTGATCAGGTTCATGAAAAGTCATTTAGGGGTCATTTAGGGGGTAATCGGTCATTTAGGGGTCATTTATGTGTCATTTAGGGGTCATTTAGGGGGTAATCGGTCATTTAGAGGTCATTTAGGGGTCATTTATGGGTCATTTGGGGGGTAATCGGTCATTTAGAGGTCATTTAGGGGTCATTTATGTGTCATTTATGGGTCATTTGGGGGGTAATCGGTCATTTAGAGGTCATTTAGGGGTCATTTAGGGGTCATTTATGGGGTAATCGGTCATATAGGTCAATTTAGTCATTTTGGTCATAAATACCATTTGGGTAGGGGGACTATTTCTAAAAAACACCAAAATGAGCCCTAAAATGACCTAGACATCATCAAATGACATTAAATGACATTAAATGACCCCTAAATGACATCAAATGACCCTTAAATGACCCCTAAATGACCTCAAATGACCCTTAAATGACCCCTAAATGACCCCTAAATGACATTAAATGACCCTCAAATGACCCTTAAATGACCCCTAAATGACCTTAAATGACTCCTCCCCTCCTTATTATTCACTTAATTCCTTCAGCATTTTCTCTGCCTGGGTTCTTCTTTCAGGAATTTCTGTATTGGATAAAGCACGCTCTACGGCTCTTTTCGCCATATCCTTTTCTGAAGGATTTTGTGCCGCTATTTTTACATAAGCCAATGCCATGTACCAGTAAATATCCTCGCCAAACCTCTCCAGATCTTCTATTTTGGATATGCACTCCAGGCTTAGTTGTGGGCGATCCATTTCCAAACCCACAATGGCCAGATAAAACAAAGCATCTGATTGACAGGGTTTGAACTCATCGTCCATCATGCTGGCCAGAACCTCCGCCGCCGCACGCCAGTCTTTCTTTTTATAATGTGCATCCGCCTCTGAAAAAGCAATTGCACAAGCCTCCGGACGTTCCGGCGCAATGCTGTCTTTGGCGTAGCGTGCTTCCATATCTGCCACAATGCTGGCTGGTGGCTGGTAATTATTCTGATACACCTCCTCCGGTGTTTTATCCCGAAACAGCCATGAGCCTAACAATGCGCCCAGACTTATCACCAATAAGGCCAGAAAGGCATATTTAATCGTTTTGTTTTCACCATTGTTTGGAATCTGAGCTGGCTTCAATCGCTGCTCTACGTCTTCACATGCCGACCAAATTTGATGAAAATGCTCATTGGTAAGCGCTTTAACCGCATAATCAGGTAAAATATCTTCTGAATTTTCTGCTGTTTGACCAAGCGATTTCCGGTATGTAGCTGTGCGCCCCCGGGCATTTTCCAGGGTAACAGGCGATCCTTCAGACAAGGTTCCAGCTAATGAGGAAATAGAGCGCTGGTCGTCTATTGTCAGACGATAAAACTCCCGTTTTGCTTTCATCATACCGCGCATGGAACGCAAATCCGATGGCTGCGGCATTTGCTCCCAAACTAGAAGTTGATCCTCTGTGAACGCTGGAAGCGACTGTTCTTCGTTAAGCTTTTCTTCCCTCCAATCCAGGTACTGACGCATAGCCAGCATACAGATAAACTGCTCAACCGGTATTGCCTCCGGATACTGGCCGTCTTTTATCAATCTGGCAGTTTGAATCAAGGCCACCCTGAAAAAGGCGGCGCCATCGGCAAAGTTTCCACCAAGTGATTCAACTGCGCGAACTATTGGCTGGCGGAATTCATGGTAAAGCGATTCCACCACCGAAGCATCGGCGTTGCGGAGACCTTCCAGATATGTTTCGTTGGGAAAATTGGCTTGCGGGAGACTCATAACGGCACAAAGGTAAAGTTTTGCACAACACAGCAGACTATTGCATTTCTCAGAAAATCGTTATATTTGTATAAACATCGCTTCATTCACCCGGCAGACCTAAAGTCTGCACAACCATTTGAAAAACTATGCGAGAATCCTTTCTCCACTACCTGTGGCGTACCCGCCGCTTTGATTTGCGTGATTTGGAAACCACGCAACAACAAAATCTCCAAATTCTTCATCCCGGAGAATACAACACACATTCCGGTCCTGATTTCTTTAATGCCCGGGTAAACATTGACGGTACCCTGTGGGCCGGGAATGTGGAAATGCACTTATTGAGCTCGGAATGGCATGCGCACAAACACCAACACGATCCGGCATACGATTCGGTTATTCTGCATGTCGTTTTGCAGGAAGACTTGCCTGTTTTCAGACCAGATGGAAGTCGTATCCCGTGCCTGACCCTCCAGGGTCGTATTCCGGAAACTTTGTTGGGCAGGTATGAGCAATTGGAATCCTCCCGTTTATGGATACCCTGTGAGACATCTTTCGCTGAAGCACCGGAAATAATCAAACAACAATGGTTAGACCGACTTCTGATTGAACGATTGGAGGAAAAAACCGACTTGATAAGTCATTCCCTGCTACAATGTGGTAACCATTGGGAAGAAGCTTTGTACCAAATCGTGGCCAGGTGTTTTGGTCTCAAAGTCAACACCGAACCTTTTGAAGCACTGGCGCGCAGTTTACCACTTAAAATTTTAGCCCGACACCGCCATCAGCCTCATCAGGTGGAGGCGCTGGTTTTCGGGCAAGCCGGTTTGTTGCACCCGGTTTTCCAGGATGAATGGCCCGCTCTTTTACAAAGGGAGTACCGTCATTTGGCCCATAAATATGAGCTTGTACCCTTGAAACCTGAACATTGGAAATTTTTCCGGTTGCGACCTTCAGGGTTTCCTACTGTTCGTTTAGCGCAATTCGCAGCTTTTTTGCAACAATCAGAACACACATTGGCCAAAATTTTAGAAGCAGGAACTATTGAGGAGGTGGAACAACTGTTTCATGTTTCACCTTCTGATTACTGGCTGAATCATTACCAGTTCGACAAGCTTTCCATACCTCAACCCAAACCGCTTACCGCTGCCTTTGTGGAGGTCTTGCTGGTGAATGGAGTAGCGCCTTTTTTATTTTACTACGGCAAACAAAAAGGTCTGGAAAGACATCAACAACAGGCATTTGCTTTGCTGGAGAAACTGCCTGCCGAGAAAAATAGTTTGCTGGATGGTTGGAAAACACTTGGCAGCCGAGCGGCTAACGCCTATCAATCCCAGGCATTAATACAGTTAAAAACCCGGTATTGTGATGCCCGGAGATGCCTGGAATGCGCGATTGGAAATGCCATTTTGAAGTAATTTGTGAAGGGTTTTGCCGCAATTTGGCGGGGGATCGGTACGTGTTTCGCGGGGCTACCGACATTTTTGGGGCTAACGCCCCGGGGGATTGGGGCGGGGGCGGCGCACAAAGAATGAGCCATCCCTCAGGTATGGAGGATGGCTCATGTTCTTATGGAATAATATCCGAAAGCGATTAATTCTTAATCACTTTGTACGTGTAAATAGGTACACTCAGGTTGAGTTCGATGGTGTAATTGCCAGCTTCAGCAATCACAATATCTGCTCCACCGTATTCCATCTTTTTGTTCGCATCGTTGTCGCCCAGGTTAATATCCCAGGTGTCGTTTGCGCGGAATTTGATAGCGCCTGCAACCAGGTTGAGGGTGATAGTCCATTTGCGGGATGCTACATCGTAGGTCATGTCCTGATCGCTGTCCCAGCCATTTGGAGTTGCAGATCCAATGAGACCCCAGTTGGTTTTTACAGCCTGATGGGTAAGGGTATTCAGGTCTACATTCAACCTGTAAACACCAGCACCAGATGCCAACGGAATGTCTGTGCCATTGGATTGCAAGGTGCCATCGTTGCCATCGTCGCCCCAGTTGGTTGACCAGGTTGGACCCTTCGTGAATTTGTACTTGGCGCCAGCATCGCTGAAGTAGAGGTAGCCCTCATACTTTTCGTCGCTGCGCGGCGCGTACACCACCGTACTGGAGTCAGCGGGATTCCAGCCCTGGTAGCTGCCCGGTACGTGCAGGAATGGGTAATTGACAACAACCGTGTAAGGCCGAATCTGAAGGGTAACCGTTGGTGAAGTCAATACTGGAAGGTCTTCCGCAGTACCCACACGTGCTACCACGCGGAATTCCACGTTGGAAAATTCATCCCCTGGCAGGTCTTTACCAGCAATCAGGATGGTGTTGATTTTTTCCTGTGTGATGTTGTCCAGTTTGAGGCCGTTCACAGCGCCTACCGTAATAGGATCTGCAAAACCGTTACCAGCCTTATCCAACTCCAGGGTGTAGTTTACACCGGCCTGATAACCAAAATCTGCAGCCGACCATTCAAAGACCGCAACGATATCATCTTTGGTGCTGTCTGCAAGCGAAATAGAAGTATTGGCGCCCGGGCCGGTAATTACCGGCGCATTGCCTGCGGCCAGAATTGGCTCTTTATCCTTCTCCGTGCAGGCGCCCAGCAGCAGTGCCACACCGAGCGAAAGAGAGAGTATTTTTTTCATTGTTGAATGTGTTGTTTTACGGAGTACAATTAATACCCTTCGTTTTGTTGAAGATTGGGGTTGGCGCCACGGTCGGAGGCAGGAATCGGGAACACATTGAAGTGTTTCGCAGTAGAAACACCCTCCGGAACGCCGCCTTTCCAGGGCCATACGTAGCTTGATTCACTGAAACGACCAAAACGAACCAGGTCCGTACGACGGTGACATTCCCAGTAGAATTCACGGGCACGCTCGTCGAGAATGAAATCCAGGGTAAGTTCGTTGGCGGTAATATCGCCGGAAGCATCGCCATAAGCGCGTTGACGCACAGCATTTACCAGCGTAACAGCCGTATTGATGTCACCTGAGCCACCACGCAATACCGCTTCAGCATACATCAGATATGCATCTTCAATCCGGAACATTGGGAAATCAATGTCCACAAATGTCAGGTTAGAGCCTGGTGCACCCGCTGTAGTCACGTTTCTGAACTTGGTAATGGCATAACCATCGGTAAAAATGGAGATATCACCGATTTCCAAAGATTGACCATCGGTATAGAACAAGGCACGGCGATCGAACGATGGACGCTCGATGGAATAAGTGTAGTCCGGCTTGTCGAGGTACAACTTGATGGTGTAAGTACCATTGCCCGGAATGGCAATATTGGCGCCATCACGTTCCAGCAGGGCATTCGGACCATTGTCGCCGTAATTCAGGCCCCAGTCGTCGTTTGCACGGAATTTCACAGAACCGCCGGTTAATCCAACTGTAATGGTCCAGACTTTTTCCGCAGCATCGTAAGTCATGTCCTGGTCTGAACCCCAGCCGCCTGGCGTTGCATCGCCAATCAGACCCCAGTTGGTTTTCTGAATAGTGTACGTCAGGGCAGTCAGGTCTACATTGATTTTGTAGAAACCGCCTTCAGGAACAGAAATATTTGATCCGGTTGGCTCAAGGGTGCCGTTGGAACCATTATCGCCCAGGTTGTTGCTCCAGTCTGGCCCCAGGGTGAATTTGAATTCTTTCTGATCGTCAGGGAAGTAAATGTAACCCTCGTAGGTGTTGTCGCCGGCCGGAGAAGCCAGTTGCTGTGCTGTAGCCGGGGCCCAGCCCTGGTATCCGCCAGGAACGTAGATCACCGGATAAGTGGTATTGCCGTCGTTTGGCGCTACAATGACACTTCCACCGCCAACAGCAGGGAATTTACCTACAAATGCGCTGGTGGTACGGGTACCGCCCCAGCCGCCATCCAAACCAAATTCAGCGGCACTCATGCTGCCACCAACTGCCGCGTGTGCCACAAATGTCATGCCGCCCCATGTTTTGGAGTGGGTACCATCAAAGGCAACCGGGAAAATAATGCCCTCTGCATTGTTGTTATCGGCCATGAACAGGTGGCTGTAATCAGGATCAAGGGAATACCCTGCGCCAATCACCCTCTGGCATGTTGCTGCACACTCGCTGTACAGGTTGCGTCCGGTATACACCTCGGCATTCAGGTACAACTTGGCCAGCAACATCCAGGCAGCAGCCTGGTCGGCACGGGCGTATTCGTTGGTGCGTGGTGCAGCCAGATCCCCTTCAATGGCGTTCAACTCACTTTCGATGTAATCAAACAACTGCTGAGGAGAAGCCTGTGGCGGGAAGAAGTTGCCCACCTGATCGTTTTCTGTTACAAACGGAGGCTTGCGATATAGGTCGAGTGCGTGCCAGTAGCTGAGTGCGCGCAGAAAGCGTGCTTCAGCGCGGAAACGCTTCACCTCACCCTGAAGCGACTCGGTTCCGCCCGGACGGGCAGCCACTTTATCGGGAGTAGTTTCACGCAGATACTCGTTGCAAAGCGAAATCTGGTAGAAAATACGGTTGTACATGGCCGTTACGAACTCATTGTTGGCATCCCAGTCCTGCTGGTGGTAGTCCTGAATGGTTCCGTCGTTCCAGGCAATCACCGCCTCATCGGTGGTAAGTTCCTGAGCTTTCCAGTACTGACGCAGGTAAGTGGAAAAACCTTCGTCAATGCCGGAAATATCCGGCAAACCCGCAGGACCTTCCTGGCCGCTGAGTGCAAGACCTGCATACAACTTGGCCAATACCTGCTTGTAGGCTTTGGGGTCGTTGTACACCGCCGCCGAAGTAATTACGTCCTCGTCCAGTGGAATGGTATCGAGGTCCTTAAAGCACGAGGGAAGGATGAATACCATCCCCGCCAAAAGTGCCAGTGTTTTTAATGACAAAATTTTCATATCAAATTGAAAATTAATTGTTTGTGTTGTTTTTAACCGCCGGGATCAGGCCAATGTACTGCCCCGGCATCCATCCTTAGAAATCCGCTTTCAAACCCACGAGGTATGTACGCGCACGTGGGTACACATTGTTGTCGATGCCGTTGAAGATTTCAGGATCCAGACCTTCGTATTTAGTTACGAGGATAGGATTTTGTACGGTTGCCGACAGACGCAGGTTTTGCACACTTTTGCACACTTTTCCGAAGGTGTAACCAGCTGTAATGTGGTCGATGCGCAGGAATGAAGCGTCCTGAATGAAATGATCGCTGAAATACTGTGGCACAGTAAAGTCAATGGCTTGAGTTTCCGACAGTACATTGCGCAAAACACCTGTGCTTTGATAAAGTTGATTATAAAAAGCGTTATTAGACAGGTTGTTGTTGTACATGTAATTGCCAATATTGGAACGGCCGGCCAATGAGAAATCCCATTTTTTCAGGTACAGTGCGGTGTTAAAGCCCATCAGGTAATCCGGAGCCGGCTTTTCAAAGCGATAACGATCGTCGGGTGTTACAACGCCATCACCATTGCGGTCTACATACAGGCCTTCCACAGGAACGCCGTTTGCATCGTACACCTGCTCATACACAAAGTAAGAGCTGGCAGCATAGCCTACACTGTGGATCTGGATGTTGTTGCCCACACCACCAGCGATACCGCCAGTAGCCACACCCTGGTAATTCGGGTCTTCCGTAGCGGTCAGGCGGGTAATTTTGTTCTGATTGGCTGCAATATTGAAGCCAATAGACCAGCTGGCGTTTGGACGTTTTATTGGAAGTGCATTGATGGAGAATTCCACACCGCGGTTTTCCAGGTCGCCTACGTTGGTATTGATGAAGTTGGTGAGGTTGGTACCTGCAGCAACCGGAATGAAGTTGATCAAATCGCGGGTTTCACGCAAGTAAAGTTCTACAGAACCTGTGATACGGTTTTCCCAGAAACCGTAATCAACCGCTGCATTATAAGTAGTGGTCTCTTCCCATTTCAGGTTGGCATCGTAACCAGACGGACGCAGGGTATTGTAAAACTGATCGCCAAACTGGTATTGTGCATTGGTGAAGCTGTAGGTGTAACGCGCCAACGCAGGGTAGAAATCGGTGCTGATGTCTTGCTGACCTGTAACACCATAACCCACACGCAGTTTCAAACCTGAGAACATGGCTTTCTCACGATCCCAAACTTTAACTGCCAAAGCAGCCGCAGGGAACAAGCCCCATTTGTTGTTCGGGAAACGGGAAGTACCGTCGCGACGCACAGAACCGGTCAGGAAAACGAAATCGTTGAACGACAGGTTGGCGCGGCTGAACAGAGAAACCAGGTAGTATTCGCGCGGATTTTCGTTAGACGGACGAATCAATACAGAACGGTCGGCATTGTAGGCCACAGAGTTGTTATTTCGGAAGAAGTGCTGCCAGGAGTAACCGCCCATCACATCGAAGTTTACTTTGCCAAATTTCTTGGCATAATTCAGGTAAAACTCGAGCAATTTGTCTTTGCGTTTCTGGTAGTACGATTCGTCGCGGCCGCCGCCATCGCCTTGAGAGAACGGAGCATTTTGCGGAACCAAAATGGTGCCCTGTCCATGGGTATAGTCATAGCTCACATTCAGGTTGGCGCGCAGGTCTTTCAGGAACCAGAAACGGTAATCCACAGTAGCGCTGGCAATGTAGCGACCTACATGAGAGTCATCATCGCGCATGTTTAACAGAGCCAACGGGTTGCCTGTAGCTTGTGTGTTGGCTTTGCCATCGTTATCAAGCCAGGTAAAGTAACCACCATAAGTTTGATCTTCCACGAAAACAGACTGGGTGGGGTCAAACTGCATGGCAGCGCCAATGGCAGCTCGGTTGGCAAAGTGGTTGCGGTCTGAAACCAGTTTCAAACCGGCATTCACCTGCAGCATACCTTTCAGGAACGAAGGGTTTACATTCAGTGCACCTGTAACGCGTTTGAAACGGTCGGTTTTCAGAATACCCGTCCGATCAGTAGCGCCCCATGAAGCGCGGAATGGCAGTTTACCAATTGCGCCGGTAACAGACAGGTTATGGTCGTGCGTAATACCTGTTTGGTAAATTTCAGATTGCCAGTCGGTATTGGCATCGCCCAGCAATTGTGTTGCTGGGTGGCCCGCTTCGTAGTAGCTGTTCACCAGGTTGCGGTATCCATCGGCGCTAAGCACATCGGCTTTTTGTACAATTTGGCTGAATGCCACATTACCGTTGTAAGAAAAACGCAGTTCGCGGTTGGCCGCGCTGCCTTTTTTCGTGGTAATGAGGATTACACCATTAGATGCGCGTGAGCCGTAAATAGCGGTGGCCGAAGCATCTTTGAGCACCGTCATGGTTTCCACATCGTTCGGGTTGATCAGGTTGAGTGGGTTACGCGTACCAGACACCTCATCATTGGCCACCGGAACACCGTCGATCACAATCAACGGGTCGTTGGTAGCGCTGAGTGAAGAACCGCCACGGATACGGATGGTAGCGCCACCGCCCGGATCGGCGCCGGTAGTAACCTGTACACCGGCAATTTTACCCATCAGGAGTTCCTGTGGACCGGTGATAGCTCCTTTGTTGAAATCGCGCGCACCCACGGCCTGAACAGAGCCGGTGAGGTCTTCGCGTTTTACCGTACCATAACCAATAACCACTACCTCTTCCAGCGCTCCTGCCGGAGCAAGCTGAACATCAAGCACATTGGATGCACCGAGGGTAATGGTTTGGGTTTGGTAGCCGGTGTAAGCCACCCTAACGGAGGCTGCATTGGCCGGAACACGAAGGGTATAATTACCGTCGTAATCTGTAGATGTGCCAATGGAGGTGCCGTCCACAATGACGCTGGCTCCAACGAGCCCCTCACCGTTTTCGACATCCGTCACTCGTCCTTTCAATTCTCTTTGGGCAAGCAAAGCGGCTCCCCAAAGCAGAAAGAAGGATAGCGTGAGCAAGAATTTTTGTTGATAAACCTTCATACAGAGAAAAGTAAGATTGGTGAATTAATCGGATACTTCCAAATCCTACTGAATTCCAAAACGGAATCCAGTTACACTAATAGCTGCAAAGAAAAAAAGTGTTGATGATAACTAAGCGTAATTATTACAATAAGATAGGATGATTTTCGTCATTCGAAAGGAATTTTCACCGCGAAGTGCGCAAAGACCGCGAAGGAGTATTGTAAAGTATGTAAAGAACCCGGGAAAGGTGTACCCTTTCTATTAATGTAAAACAAGAATTAGCGGTAAGTTCTTATTTAGCTACCTTCAAAAACGCCTCAATGGCCAGATAAAGATCTACGGCCATTTCTTCGGTGGGTTCGTAGCGAACCGTGTTGGCGTGCAACTGGAAAAGGCGACGGGCTTCGCTTTCAGGTACTTCGGAAAGTGCGGCAAGTTTTTGGAAGAAAGCATCATCCGTGCGCGGCAAGCCGGTTTCCGTATCCATCGGCGCTACCAACCCGTATCGCTCCCGCAAATGAGCCAAAAACTGGTGCATACCCTGTACAGAAAGTCCTTTGTAGTTTCTTTCCCGGAAATGCAGGTGGGCAATGGTGCTGATGAATTCGTAAGAGGAGTTTTCGTTTTTGGGCAATACAGGAATAACACGCTGACGACGTTTGGCCCTGAAAATCAACCAACTAAGCGCCATAACTGCGATCAGGTACCAGGTCCAGGCAAGGGAAGGTTGTTTCAGGATGTAGCTGAGCGGATGCTCCTCGGCCATGCTGCGGTTGCCAAACATACTGCCATTGCGTTTGCGCCCCACCGCTTCCGGAACCCTGCTGGCAGCATCCCAGTATATATCGCCCTCCGATAAATGGGATAACACGCCCTTGAGGTATGGGCGGGTTTCGGCACGCATCAAGCTGAAATTGGAAAAAACAATAGGGTTGGTGTGCAGCAAAAACCGGCCTTTTCCGTGCGGAAATTCGGCAAAATTCACATAATCCTTGTTCAAATACCCCAACGGATACTGTGGCAGGGAGTCGCAGAAATGATAGTATTCTATGTAATGCCAGGCGTATGGATGAGGCTTGTTTTGTTTGGCAAAAAAGAATCTGGTAACACTATCTGGCAGGGCCGGGGTGCGCAGCGAAAGCCAGGCCAGACTGTCTTCAAACATGCCATAATCCGTCCAGGGCGCCTCCTCACATTCCTCAAAATAGACAAAAGTCATGAGGTCGAACGGTATGGTTTTGCTGGCTATGAGTGCGGTATTACCCAGGGCTACAAAATCCAACAGCCTTTTGGTGGCCAAAGAATCCATGAACATAGCCTCGCCTACAAACACATAATTCTGTCCGGTGGCACTGGAATCCAGCGGCAACTCTTTGCCTGGATTTTCCTTTATGTCAGTCAGTTTTTTACCGGGAAAGTAACCTTCCAGCAGCCTGTGCAGGATTTGTGTGCCGTAGGGCTGGTCGTTCTTTTCATCATACCCTTTCTTTTTCCAACTGCCCTCCGTCCAATCGTATTTCGGTTGGTTCGACTCATACACATAGTAGAACATGGCCGCAATCAGGGCCAATGCTACCAGTGCAAAATAGAGCGTGGGGCGTTTGTTCATGGGTAATTTTGTGGGCAAACAGGGTTAAAAATGAACCCAGCCCTGGGCTTTTAGATCGTGCAGATTGCCGCCCTTGGTATTGAGTTTAATCCCGTCTTTTGCCTCCAGTATTTCTCCGGCGATGTAAATATCCGGGAGGAATTTCACTTTATCCACATCTTCCGGGCGAATGGTGAACAACAATTCGTAATCCTCACCGCCATTGAGTGCGCAGGTAATAGGATCCAGCTTGAATTTCAGGGCCAGCAACTGTGCCTCATGATTGATCGGAACCCCGCTTTCTTCCAATAAGGCGCCTACCTGACTTTGCTTGCAAATATGGAAAATCTCTGATGCCAGGCCGTCTGAGATATCAATCATGGAAGTTGGCTTCAGACCAATTTTCCGGAACGCTTCTATCACGTCCTTGCGCGCCTCAGGCTTCAACTGCCTGCCTACTGCGTATTGCTGGTTTTCCAGATCGGGCTGCATATTCGGATTTTCAAGCCAAAGCCGTTTTTCACGCTCCAGCAATTGCAGACCCAGATACGCCCCGCCCAGCTCGCCTGAAATACAAATAAGGTCGCCCGGACGCGCGCCATTGCGGTACACCAAAAGCTCTTTTTCTCCCTGCCCGATAGCCGTAATACTAATAGTCAAACCCTTAGGCGAAGAGGTGGTATCGCCGCCCACCAGATCTACTTCATAGGCTTTGCAAGCAGCCCGGATACCTTCGTAAAGCTCATCCAACGCCTCCACGGAAAAACGATTAGACAGCGCAATCGACACCACAATCTGCTTCGGGAAGGCATTCATGGCGTAGATATCCGATAGGTTTACCACCACCGATTTGAATCCCAGGTGTTTCAGCGGCGTGTACGCCAGATCGAAGTGTATTCCTTCCACCAGCATATCAGTGCTTACCACCGTACACAGGTTGCCGTTGTCAATAACCGCGGCATCATCGCCCACTCCCTTAATGGAAGAAGCCTGCTGCAACGGAAAATCGCGCGTCAGGTGATCAATCAGGCCAAATTCGCCAAGTGTATTTACGTCTGTTCTTTCCACGGGATGAGTGTTTGAGTGTTTGAGTGCTTGAGTGTTTGAGTTGGCGTTGGGTTGGGGAGTGAGGGGAGCGTGAGGAAATGACCTTATTAATGACCTAAAATGACCTTATTAATGACATCAAATGACCTTATTAATGACTTCAAATGACCTTATTAATGACTTCAAATGACCTTATTAATGACTTCAAATGCCCCCAACCCCCTTACCCTTCCTTCTTATTCCACCTCGGCAGCAGCCACAGAGAAAATAATCCGGCTACGAGGTTGTAGAATATTTGAACGGAAAAGAAAGCAATGTTGGCGTAGGAAAAGCCGTCGCTGCCGCTGATGCCGTAGAGGGCCAGAGAAGCAATACAAAGGGCGTGAAAAGTGCCCATGCCGCCGGGAGAGGGTATAACAAACCCGAAAGTACCAAACACAAAAACCATCATGGCCGCACTCCAGTCGAGCTGGGCAGTAGGCGGAAAGGCTTTGAGGTTGAACCAGCATTGCAGGTAAAACATGACCCAAATACCCAGGGAGTAAGCAATGAACAATACCGGATTTTTCAGTTTAAAAACGCTGCGAATACCGTCCAGAAAGCCCTTTAACAAGGCTCCAACTTTGCGAAAAAGAGCTATCTGAGCCAGTTTTTTTCGTAAACTCCACACCAGAATGGCCACCAAAGCCATGGCAGCCAAAAAGCCTAGTACCAGCGGATTACTCAATAACCCGCCGCTTTCGGAGCCGCTTTTATTTTGGTTAATAAACGCCAGCACGGTATTGCCTTCAAACAAAAAAGCCAGTCCCACCACCAGAGCCAAACACAGAAAATCCATCAGCCGGTCTACCACCAGCGTACCCATCACTTTTTCCATGGGCACTTTCTCGTAGCGCGCCAGCGAACCCGCGCGTACCACCTCGCCCATGCGCGGGATGAACAAATTGGCCAGATATCCCACCAGAATGGTCATGAGTGAATTGCCAAAACCAACGCGGTAACCCATGGGTTCAAGCAACATTTGCCAACGCCACGCACGAAAAATATTGCTCACCGTGAAAGCCAGCAGTACCGCCAGTATCCACCAGATGTTCACCGTACCGAAGTCTTGCAACAGCTTGTCTGTCAAACTGCACTGATCGGCCGGGGTCCCATCCAGGCGACATTGTTCCTGGAAGGCGGCATTTTGGTTGATAAACAACCAGGACATGATGCTCACACCAATGCCCAGGAATAACAAAAATTGTAGGATTTTTTTAATCATGGATCTGTGTTCGGGGGCGGCAAAGTTCCGCAATTCCAACCGAAGGAACGACAAACATTGACACTCTGTTTACCCGGGATCAGAATTTCCCCCCGTCTACCTCTTTTAAAAACGAGATTAACCCCGGAAAATAATGCTCCTGATCGTCCCACATACACATATGACTACCATTGGGGCAAAGCAGAAAACGCCCTTTCTGCACCTTTCCGGCCACCATTTTCATGTGTTCGGGGTCCATGGTATCGTGGGTGGCGCCAATCACCAGAGTTGGCGTTTTGATTTCCGGGAGCCGGGTCGTTACGTCCCACTTTTCCAGTTTGCCTGATATCCCGAATTCGCTGGGGCCCTGCATGCTCACATAAATGGTTGAATTAATCTTTCCCAGGGAACGTTTCACGGGGTCGGGCCACTGCTCCAGTGGAATCCGGCAAATGTGCTGGTTGTAAAAATGCGGCATCAGCAATTCCATGTAGCGCGGATTGCTGAAATCGCCTTTGGCCTCAATGGCCCGAATTTCGCTCAACACTTCAGGCGCCATTTGTTTGGCCAGCACTTCATCGGCGTATTTGCCATAATCCGGGCAGCTCATCATCATATTGGAAATAATGAGCCCCTTGAGGTTGTTCTGATATTTCAAGGCATATTGAGCGGCCAGAATACCGCCCCATGAATGCCCAAGCAGGTAAAAATTGTCTTTGTTCAAACCCAGGGCCTGCCGTACCTGCTCCACCTCTTCTACAAACCGTGGCAGGTTCCACAAACTGGTGTCGGCAGGCTGATCCGAATACGCGCTGCCAAGCTGATCGTAGTAATAGAACTCAATGCCTTCCTGTGGCAGAAAACTCTCCATACACTCCCAGTATTCGTGGGTGCAGGCAGGTCCGCCGTGCAGCAACAACACCTTGATTTTAGGGTTATTGCCAATACGCTTGGTCCAGACCTTGTACTTGCCTCCATCCAGCGAAATGAGCCTGATTCCGCCGGATTTCACCCCGGTTTCTTCATTTTTCAGGTAATCACAGGCTGGTGGAGCAGGTTGCTGACAGGCAAACAGGCCCAGGAAAAAAATAAGCACAGGATAGAAACGCATAACTACTAAAGGTTAAAAATAAAATGCTTGAATCCAACAGACCGCTATACCTGGCAGCAACCTATGAAATCTTAAACCGCACGTATTTGATTGTTTTGCCAGCGGCCAGGTGAAACGACTCATACAGGGTTTGAATCCCCAATTCCGGGAAAGCCAGTTCGCCAGCGTATATATCGTCGTTTTTATACAACAATTGATTGCGCGGATCGGCGGCAATAGCCTCCAGGGTAAACCGGTAAAAATCCGGATCATCGTGTTTGAGGTGTACCAAACCTCCTGCCTGGAGGATCTGCCGGTACTTTTCCTGAAAAAATGCGGAAGTCAAGCGGCGGTTTTCCTTACTGGACCTCGGAAACGGGTCCGGAAAGGTAATCCAGATTTCTGCCACCTCGCCCGGCGCAAAAAACCGATCAATAATTTCAATGCGTGTGCGCAGAAACGCCACGTTGTCCAGACCCTCTTCCAGAGCCGTTTTGGCGCCTTTCCACAAACGGTTGCCCTTTACATCTACCCCAATAAAATTCCGTTCGGGAAACTGTCGGCCCAGCGCAACGGTGTATTCTCCGCCACCACAGGCCAGTTCCAGGGTAATAGGGTGATTATTTTTAAAATGCTCCTGATGCCATTTCCCTTTCAGATCTACCGGCACCATGCCGGCGCCCACCAGCTCGGGCTGCTGCACATTGTAGCACTCATATACATTAGGGAAAGAAAGGACTTCTGCGAATTTGCGTAGTTTATTCTTGCGAGCCACGGATATCTGAACGTTTTGCGGTTTTTAACATACGGACGCCCAAAGGTCTGAATACTTGGTATTTTCGCAGCAGAAAATCATTCATTCATGCGCACCGTCATTCAAAGAGTGTCAAAAGCCTCTGTAACCATAGAAGGGGTAGAAAAATCAAGCATCGGCTGGGGACTCCTCATATTACTAGGCATCGAAAACGAAGATAGCGAAGAAGATATACAGTGGCTTTGTAAAAAAATTGCCGCCCTGCGCATCTTTTCCGATGATGCCGGGTTGATGAACCTTTCCGTACAGGATATACAAGGTTCTATCATTGTAGTGAGCCAGTTTACCCTGTTTGCCAGCACTAAAAAAGGCAATCGTCCTTCTTTTATTCGCTCTGCAAAACCGGATTTTGCCATTCCTTTGTACGAGAAATTCGTAGAAACCCTGCGCGCCGAATCCGGCCTGCCCGTGCTTACCGGCGAATTTGGCGCAGACATGAAGGTTTCACTATTGAACGACGGCCCCGTAACCATTCTGATTGATTCTAAAAACAGGGAGTGATAGATTTGAGGTCATTTATGAGTCATTTATGAGTCATTTGAGGTCATTTATGAGTCATTTTGGGTCATTTATGAGTCATTTTGGGTCATTTTTTGGATCATTGTTGTCATTTACCCAACGTGGGTTGTCATCCCGAGAACCGGGACCTACACAAGCCAGGCTATTCGGGTACATGATTTCCGCTGTTGGCGTCCCCGCCAGCAGCCACGGCGGAGTGAGTAGCAGAGCATTTCAAGATTTTATCCCCCCCTCAACATCAACCAAATTATGACCCCCAAATAACCAATCTAACAATTCACCAATGAGCAAAAAAGCATTTCTACTCATACTCGACGGCTGGGGACTGGGTCAAAAACCTGAAGCCGATGCCATTGCGCAGGCCAATACACCATTTTTCGACGGCCTCTGGGCCAAATACCCGCATAGCACTCTGGTAACCCACGGCGAAGATGTGGGTTTGCCCGACGGACAAATGGGCAACTCCGAAGTGGGTCACATGAATATTGGCGCCGGACGTATTGTGTGGCAGGAACTGGCACGCATTAATAAAGCCGTTCGGGAACGTGAGCTGCACCAAAATCCAACCCTGACCCGGGCCCTGGACGAAGCCGTGGCCGCCGGCCGAACCGTACACCTGATGGGTCTGGTGAGCGATGGTGGCGTACACTCGCACATTGATCACCTCAAAGCCTTGTGCGATATCGTTACCGAACGTGGTTGCCGCAATGTGCTTGTACACGCGTTCACCGATGGCCGCGATTGCGACCCGAAAAGCGGCGCAGGCTTTGTGGAAGAACTGTTGCAACACATTGACAACCAGCCTATTGAACTGGCAACTGTTATTGGCCGATACTATGCCATGGACCGCGATAAACGCTGGGAACGGGTAAAACTGGCCTACGATCTGCTCGTACAGGGTCAGGGCGAAGCCGTGAACAATTTCCCGGCCGCCATCCGCAACAGCTACGCTGAAGGCGTAACCGACGAATTTCTCAAACCAATGGTCAATCCGGACGTAAACGGACGGATACAGGAAAACGATCTGGTGATTTGCTTCAATTTCCGCACAGACCGCTGTAGGGAAATTACCCAGGTGCTTACCCAGCAGGATATGCCGGAACACGGCATGCACACGCTGCCGCTGCATTACGTTACCATGACCCGTTACGACGACACCTACCGCAACGTGCAGGTGATTTATGAAAAAGACGATGTGGGCATGACCATGGGCGAAGTTCTGGAACGCGCAGGTAAAACGCAGGTGCGGATTGCCGAAACAGAAAAATACCCCCATGTTACCTTCTTCTTTTCCGGCGGACGCGAAGAGCCATTCCAGGGCGAAAGACGCATTATGATCCCATCTCCCAAGGTTGCCACCTACGATCTGCAACCGGAAATGAGCGCTCCGGGCATCACAGAGGCCATCATGGCGGATATTGCTGAAAACACACCTGATTTCATCTGTCTGAACTTTGCCAATACAGATATGGTAGGACATACCGGCGTATTCAGCGCAGCCATGAAAGCTGCCGAAACCGTAGACGCTTGTCTGAGCAGGATTGTTCCGCTGGCCCTGGAAAAAGGTTATGCCTGCCTGCTCATTGCAGACCACGGCAATTCAGATTACATGATCAACGACGATGGAACCCCCAATACGGCTCACACCAAAAACCCTGTGCCTTGTTTGCTGGTAGCCAATGGTTTAACCGGAGCAGAACACGTTGCACCCGGCCGCCTGGCCGATGTAGCGCCTACCCTGCTGGCCTTGATGGACGTGGCTAAGCCCCAGGAAATGACCGGAACCAACCTGGTATCATAATATTATGTTGCCTTACCTCTTCCGTCGGATACTGCTGGCATTGCCCACCTTGCTGATCGTTTCCTTTTTTGCCTTTGGGCTGGGGAAATGCGCGCCGGGCGATCCTGTAGTGAACGTATTCGGAGAGTCGTCTATCCAATCGCTTGATCCGCTCAAACATGCGGCAGATTATCGTTCCAATGCGGAAAGACTGGGACTGGATTGTCCGGTGTTTTACTTCACTTTTACCACAGCGGCTTATCCGGATACACTCTGGCGCATTTACCCGCCCATGCGGCGTGGGCGACTGGAAAAATGGATAGGTCAGACCGGCAACTGGCCGGTTGTTTCCCATTTGGATAAGGCTATTATCCAAACCATACAAATAGCCGAAGTATTGCCCCGGGATTGGTACCAAAATCCGGCAGTAAGGGTAGAGCTGGCCACACTCACCCGGGCCACAACTTTTCCAGAGCTGGATACCGCTGTTGTTCGCATACTGCAACATTTCCGCACCCAGGCTTCAGATTCACTCCCATTGCCTGAAGATTTCCGACTGGCGCTGAACGATCTGGAAAGCAGTGTTCGGGCACTACATGAGCCGCCATTAAAAGGAAAACTGGCTGCACCTGCCCTGTACTGGAACGGATTGAACAACCAATACCACAAGTGGCTAACCGGCTTTGTAACCGGCGACCTGGGGCTTACCCGCAAAAAAGTATCGGTTTGGCAGGATGTACAAGCCAGCATGCTGGCCTCCCTCACCATCAACGGCCTGGCCATTCTGCTCACTTATTTAATTGCAGTGCCGCTGGGTGTGGAAATGGCGCGGCGGCGCGGCAGCTGGCTCGACCGTTGGAGCAAGCGGGTGTTGTTTTTTATTTATTCCATGCCGATATTTTGGCTGGGCGCCCTGCTCATTTTATTGTTGATGAGTACTGATTGGGGCAGGAACGTAATGCCATCTCTGTATTTTGATATTCAGGACGCCTGGATACCCGGACGAACAAGTTTTGGCGACTGGTGGAGCGCCAATTCCTCCAAATGTGTGTTACCTATTACCATATTGGTATTGCATATGCTGGGCATTCTGGCCATACAAATGCGGGCGGGCATGTTGAGCACGCTGGATATGGATTACATCCGCACGGCACGAGCCAAAGGAGTTGGAGAGGAGGAAGTGTACTGGCGCCACGCATTCCGGAATGCGCTTTTCCCGATTATCACGGTTTTTGCCAGTGTATTGCCGGCTCTGTTTACAGGATCGCTGGTGGTGGAAACCTTGTTTGGGTTTCCAGGTATGGGCAGCAAAACCTTTGAAGCCTACCTGAACAGCGACCTGCCGCTGTTGTCGGTCATCATCATGGTGTCGGCATTACTCACCATTATCGGGAATTTATTGGCTGATATCCTGTATGCCTGGGCAGACCCACGGGTTAGGTTTACAAAGAAAAACGGCTAACTTTCTGATAATCAGAAAATTAGCCGTTTGATTTTAGAGGTTTCCAGCGGATTCGAACCGCTGTAGCAGGTTTTGCAGACCTGTGCCTAACCACTCGGCCAGGAAACCTTATTACGGAAGCGGGTGCAAAGAAAAGGGTTTTTCCTGAAACAATGCAAGTGTTGGGCCATATGATTTTTTGTTTTTTATAAAAATGAGGAATTGTGCAGTGCGTTGTTACATTTGGGCTGCCTTAGCCAGACCCAATTTCTTTTGCCACACCCTTTCTTTTTTCATTTTTCAAACGGACACTTATGGGTTCTGCTTTACAATCTTTGGATTACGCTGTTTTTCTGCTATACTTTGTTATCGTAGCAGGATATGGTTACTGGATTTACCTGAAGAAAAAATCAAACGAAAATACGGCCACCGATTTCTTCCTGGCGGAAGGTGCGCTCACCTGGTGGGCCATTGGCGCTTCACTGATTGCCTCCAACATCAGTGCGGAGCAATTCATTGGTATGAGCGGCTCGGGCTTTGCCATGGGTCTGGCCATTGCCTCCTATGAATGGATGGCGGCTGCCACCCTTATTGTGGTAGCGGTGTTTTTTATGCCGGGTTACATCAAGAACCGGATTTTCACCATGCCGCAGTTTCTGGAAAAACGCTACAGTCCGCTGGTAGCCACCATGATGGCGGTTTTCTGGCTGCTGGTATACGTGTTTGTGAACCTGACATCCATCCTGTATCTGGGCGCCATTGCGGTGAGCACTATTTCGGGCTTCAGCTTTACCACCTGCGCCATTTTCCTGGCTGTTTTTGCCATTTTCATCACCCTGGGCGGCATGAAAGTGATTGGCTACACAGATGTAATTCAAGTGGCCATTCTGGTAATGGGCGGTTTGTTTACCACCTACCTGGCACTTGATCTGGTAGCGCAGCAATTTGGCACACAAGGCGCCATGGCAGGTTTAGGACTGATTAAAGAACAGGCGCCAACGCATTTTCACATGATTTTCGACGAGTCGAACAAGTACTACAAAGACCTGCCGGGTCTGACGGTGCTGTTCGGAGCCATGTGGATAGCCAACCTCAACTACTGGGGTTGCAATCAATACATCACCCAGCGTGCTTTGGGCGCCAACATTGAAACGGCCCGCAATGGCTTGTTGTTTGCAGCCTTGCTGAAGCTGCTCATGCCGATCATCGTGGTGTTGCCGGGTATTGCAGCATTTGTGTTGTACCAAAAAGGAATGTTCCAGGCAGAAATGGTCAACGCAGCCGGCGAAGTGAAGCCGGATAAAGCATATCCGGTGTTGCTCAATTTGCTCGGTCCTGGCTTGAAAGGTTTGTCGTTTGCTGCCCTCACGGCCGCCATCGTGGCTTCTCTGGCCGGCAAAGCCAACTCCATCGCCACCATTTTCACCCTGGATTTGTACAACAAGTACATCAAAAAAGACGCCTCTGAAGCCGGTCAGGTACAGGTAGGCCGCTGGGTGATTCTGGCTTCAATGGCCATTGCCGTATTGGTTGCGCCTCAGTTGCAAAAACTGGAGCAGGGCTTCCAGTTCATTCAGGAGTTCACGGGCCTGATCTCTCCGGGGGTTGTTGCCATCTTCCTGTTGGGCTTCTTCTGGAAGCGCGCTACCGCCAACGCAGCTCTCGTGGCTGCACTGGCCACCATTCCCATGGGACTTGGCTTCAAGCAATGGATGCCAGAGGTGCCATTCCTCGACCAAATGGGTTATGTGTTCCTCACCCTGGTTGGCCTCATGGTGATCATCAGCCTGTTGGATCCAAAAAGTAAAAACAACCCGAAAGCAATGGAAGTGGATACTTCATCGTTCCGCACTTCGCAGACGTTCACCATTGGCGCCCTCTTAATTTTGGGCGTGCTGGCAGCGTTGTATATTGTCTTCTGGTAAAAAACTTCACCACGCAGTACGCCAAGAGCGCAAAGTGTTTATTTAGCCATCAGAAGCACTTTGCGCTCTTGACGTATTAAGTGGCCAACCTTCTTCGCGCACTTAGCGTACTTTGCGGTGAAACACAACCTTCTTCGCGCGCTTAGCGTACTTTGCGGTGAAAACTCCAACCCAAATTCAAGCTTATGCTAAAATACCTTTTACTACTCATTCCTTTTGTTCAGCCCGCCAATAAGATCCACTTCCGAAATCCATCGTTTGAAGACGCCCCAGGCTCAGGGAAATCGCCCAAGGGCTGGTATTCCGGGTATCAGGGCAGTACGCCCGATATCATGCCTGGCGCCTGGGAAATACAGTTCCTGCCTCAGGAAGGCCAAACCTGCGTGGGTTTGATTACAAGGGAAGACGGCACCCGTGAAGACATTAGTCAGGCGCTGGCAGAACCGCTTCAGGCAGGCGCCTGTTATTCCTTCACTATTTATCTGGCGCACGCACCCAAATACGTGGGGTACAACAAACCCACCCGGCTGCGCATTTGGGGCGCCACGGAAAAGGGCAAACCAACTCAATTGCTGGCCTCATCGCCTCTGATTGACCATACAGAATGGCGGCAATACAAATTTGAACTGAGCCCAAAATCCATGGTTACACAACTTGTTTTCGAGGCATATTATGCTCCGGGCGTAGTTTTTAAGTACAAAGGCAACCTTATGCTCGATAATTGCTCCCCTTTGGAGAAATGTATCCGGGCTTAGGGGGCACAAATGCCCCGGTGTCCCAAATCAACCTTTTAATCCGATGCCAGAATTCCGAATCCCTTTTAAATCCTTTTATGCCCCTCTTTTCTTCCGAGCCGGATTAGTTTGGCTGTGCTGCTGCCTCACGCCTGCGTGCCTGAGCGCTCAGGACAGCACCAGCACCGACTGGGTACTGGTAGATAAAATAAACCTGGAAGGAACCCGCAAAACCAAAGCCTCCACCATTCTTCGGGAATTAAAAATCAGGGTGGGCGACTCCATTCCAGCGCCAAGCCTCACTGAGGTGCTGGAACGCAACCGACTGCTGCTGCTCAATCTGGGTATTTTTACTGAAGCCCTGATCAGTGTGCAGGAATGGTCGGGACCAGGCAAAGTAGTGCTGAAAGTAAAGGTCACAGAGGCCTGGTTTGTATATCCCGTGCCCATCTTGGCGCTTTCCGACCGGAATTTCAACGTCTGGTGGAATGAATTTGACCGATCCCTTAAACGCATCAATTATGGCCTCGACTGGAGTCAGCTCAACCTCACCGGGCGGGCTGATGTACTGAAAGCTAAAACCCAGTTTGGGTTTACCAACAGCTACGAACTGGCCTACAGAAGTCAGGGCCTCAACCGCAAACGTACCCTGGGACTGGAATCAGCCCTGGCCTACAGCCGGGCCCACGAACTGGCCTACAAAACGAGTCGCAACAAACTGGATTTCCTGCGCGTGCGCGAGGAGTGGCAGATCAAACAAATTTTTGCCAGCATAACCCTGATTTCCCGCCCCAAACTGTTTAAAAGTCAGACGTTCACCCTGGAATACCGCAACAACTGGGTATCAGATTCCATAGCCAAACAGCTGAATCCGGATTTTTTCCTCAACGGAAGCAACAGGCAACAGCATTTCAGTGCGGTATATTCCCTTACGTACGATTATCGGGATTTCAGGCCGTACCCGCTGAAAGGCTGGCGGGCTATTGTAGAGCTGCGCAAAAACGGACTGCTGCCTTCAGACGACCTGCAGATTTTCCGGGCTTTCGCCGAATGGGACCAGTATTTTTCCCTGAACAAACGGGTTAGTCTGGAATTGGTGGGCAAAGTGCGCACCAGTTTACCCAGAAAAAAACCGCCCCAAAGCAACAATCAAGCCCTGGGCTATGGCAGCAACCTGGTGCGCGGTTATGATTATTACGTAGTTGACGGACTGGATTTTGCCTTATTCCGCAGTTCCTGGCACTTTTTGGTGTTTGATGGCAAATTCAACCTCGGCCGGGCCATGCCGGTAAAAGCTTACCGGAAATTGCCTCTTCGACTGTACCTGGCCCTGAACAACGACATAGGCTGGGCCAACGACCCTCATTATGCCGCTAACAACCCTTTGAGCAACCGTTTGCTGTACGGCTACGGACCCGGATTGGATCTGGTGTTGTACTACGATAAATCCATCCGCTGCGAGTGGACCTGGAACGATCTTGGGGAAGGCGGTTTTTATGTGCGCATCAATACGGGAATCTGATTGTTTACACCCAATCTTATGCTCAGGCAATTACTCCGCATCAGTTGGCTGCCCCTGTACCGGCGCTGGGCGCTGTGGTATGTTCGGCGGGAGCGCCCGTTCCGTTTTGGCGCATTACGCCTGCGCGTACCGGTGGGAGTGTTCCATCCCGGAGTGTATTTCAGCAGTCCTATTATGCTGGATTTTTTGCAAAAACAGGACCTGAATGGCCTAAAAATTCTGGATTTGGGCACAGGTTCAGGTGTTTTAGCCCTGCAAGCCGCTGCGCAAAAGGCTCTGGTAACGGCCGTCGACATTCACCCACTGGCGCTGGAAACAACCCTGGCAAACGCCGCCCGAAACGGCCTGCACCTGCGTTGCCTGTGCAGCGACTTGCTGGAACAGGTGTCGCCCGAAGTTTTTGACCGTGTGTTGATCAATCCCCCCTTTTACCCTAAAAATCCGGCAAACTTGCCTGAACATGCTTTCTTTGCCGGAGAAAACCTGAGCTATTTCAGGCGTTTATTCCGCTCTTTACCCAATTACCTTCATGTCGAATCCAGGGTCTGGATGATTTTTTCGGAGGATTGCAGGTTGGTTGAGATACAGGCGCTGGCTACAGCCAACAGATTGGGCTGGGAAATCGTTCAGGAAAAACAAAAATGGGGCGAACGTTTCTACCTCGTAGCACTTCGCCGGACAGTATGATGAAGCCAAACCAACAGGAACGCTACCGGCAATTTGCCGCTCAAATGCCCGATCTGCCGCTGTTTTTGCAGCCGTGGTACCTGGATGCGGTATGCGAGGGCGGGACCTGGGATGCCGCTTTGGTGGAGAAAAACGGTACCACAGTGGCCGCCTTGCCTTATTTTTTGAAGCAAAAATGGGGTTGGAAATACGTGAGCATGCCGCCGTTTTGCAAGCAAATGGGCCCTTTTCTGGCGCCGGAATTCCGGGATACCGACCAAGAAATGCGGCTGTATGAAGCCCTCATTGAAGCATTACCGGCCGGTCTGATGGCTTTTGAACAAAATTTCCATTTCGGGGTGCAGAATTGGCTGCCGTTTTACTGGCATGGTTTCCGGCAAACCACCATGTACTCTTATGTGCTCTCGCTGGAGCCTTCCGAGGCGGAGTTACTGCAGCAGGTGCATAAAAATTACCGGCAGAAAATACGGAGCGCCGGCCAGGCCCTTCAGGTTCGGCACAATTTGCCACTGAGGGAATTGCACCGCCTGGTTGGGTTGAGTTTCAGCAGGCAGGGATTAAATCCGCCCGTATCGTATGCATTTCTGGAAAAACTTTACCTGGCTTTGCAGGCACATCAAAGTGTGCAGTTATTTTTTGCTATTGATCAGCAGGATGCGGTGCATTCGGCAGCCATGCTGGTTTGGGACCGGCAAACGGCTTATTACCTGATGAGCGGCGACGATCCTGCGTTGCGGCAATCAGGCTCGGGCGTGTTGCTGAAATGGCAGGCCATTGTGTATGCCAAAACGGTATTGAATCTGCCACTCTTCGATTTTGAAGGTAGTATGATACGTGGCGTGGAACAGGGTCGCCGGGACTTTGGCGCGAAGCAAAAACCTTATTTCAGGATTGGGAAGGAAAAAGGAATTTGGAGGGTGGTGAAGGGGTTGAGGGCGTTGGGGGGCATTTAGGGGTCATTTATGGTCATTTATGGTCATTTGGGGTCATTTGGTAAGCTTGGCGTGGGTTGGCTGACTTCCAGGTGGGTTTCGCACAGATTTGAAGGCCAGATGTTTAATGACACTCCGTGTTATTGCGGTATAGATCCTCTGGATAACAACACTCGTTTGAAAGTTTTTGGAGCCAGAATCACCGTGAGCCATCAAACCGAACGCTTTCTGCGAAAATCTGCGGGTGAAATCTGTGAAAATCTGCGGGAAACCCAGCGCGAGATTTCCCGCAGATCTACGCAAATTATCCCGCAGATTTTCGCAGAGCCGTTCGGCAGGGCATTATATCGTTGTTTGGCCAGATCTTTAATGACATGCCGTGTTGTTGCGGTATAGATCCTCTGGATAACAACACTCGTTTGGAGGTTTTTGGAGCCAGAATCACCGTGAGCCATCAAACCGCACGCTTTCTGCGAAAATCTGCGGGTGAATCTGTGAAAATCTGCGGGAAACCCAACACGCGAGTGGTTTCGCACAGATTTTACACAGATTTTTTGCACAGATTTTACACAGATTTGAAGGCCAGATCTTTCGCTACGCTCAAGATGACAACCCACACTGAGTTTGACCACCCAATGACCTAAATGACCCCTAAATGACCTGAAATGACCACAAATGACCCCTAAATGACTGAAATAGCCCCTAAATGACCCCTAAAAATCACCTCCTCTCCCCTGACAATCTTTGAGCTTGCCCTACCCAGTCGTCGCGGTAGATTTTACCGGGGCTGATATCGAGGGTTTTGGCAACGGCGATAACGGCATCATCGTCCCAACGGCCAATTTGGGCGAATGTGGTGATGCCCATACTAGTTAATTGCGCCAGGTATGGACTGATGCCTACAATGTTATTGAGGTCGTCGGCCTGAGGAGCGGCCAGGCCGCCTTTGCGGGAGTTTCTGGCCTTTGGGTTTTGTGCGTCGGAGCGTTGTTGAAGTTCGAGTTGGAGTTGTTCCATTTCGATGCGGGCCTGGGCCAGCTGTGTCTGCAATACATCCCGTTCCTGTTCAAGCTGGCGGGATCGAAGTTCATATTCAGCCAGGCGCTCCTGCGTTTGTTTGAAACCCTGGTAGAGTACATCCCAATCGCCCATTTCTTTTTGCACAGCGGCCAGTTGAGCCGACAGCGCCGCATTTTGGTTGCGCAGACTGTTGGTGAGTACTTCGAGTGCAGTTACTTTCTGGGCATATTGTGCTGCGGCAGATTCTGCGCTGGCAATACGGGCGGCGTTGAGCGGCGCATCCGGGAGCAGGGTAGCGCGTTCTTCTTCCAGCATTTGCACCATAGCGCGCAATTTTTCCACTTCCAGCGAAGCCCGGCGGAAATCGGCCTCCCGGAGGTCGTGCTGGTGCTTTACATGCGTGTAGAGTCGCGCAAGGGTGTTTTTTTCCTGTTCCATACGGCCCAGGGCAGCGCGTACATCTTTCTCGTAAGTGCCGCCGCGGAGCGACCAGCCAAAGACCACCCCTGCCATGGCGACAACGCCAAACAGCAGCCAGAAAAAGAGTGGATCATTAGCAACGGATTCCATGGCGGGAACACTCCTGAAGGAGAAAATGGATGAAAATTGAAAGAGTTCGTTCAGACAAATTTCTAAACTTTTTGGAAATCAAGCGATTAGAGTTGAAAAAAAATGTGTTTTTTATCAAAAAATGGCGTTTTGAGGACATTGCTTCTTTAAAACCTTTCTGAAATGGTGAAAAAAAATGCCTTGCAGGCTGAATCTGAACAGGGCTTTTCTACTTTTGCCCCACAATTCAGCACCACCTAAATTTGCAGGACAATATGGACGAAATTAAAAACTCGCGTGGCAAGGGATACTGCATTCTCTACATCCTTATGGGCTTGTTTTTCCTCATTTCAGTGATTCTCATGCTCTATAACCGCAGCTCCGTATTGGACTTCGGTCGTTAATACGCCACAAGCTATTACTTTCATAGAACCGCAAGAGACGCCCGGCTCTGTTGCGGTTTTTTGTTTTTGCCTACCCCTCATAAACTACGGCAGCTAAACCAGCCGTTAGCTAAAAATGTCCCTCAAACACATTCTTTTCGACAACGACGGCACTATCGTTGATTCCGAGATTATTGCTTCCCGGATCATGCTGCGGCATCTGAAGCGCCACGGGTTTCACATTTCCGAACCGGAATATAATATGCGTTTCCCGGGATTGCGCACCCGCGACATCCTGATTGCCCTACGCGAGGAAGAAGGATTTAATGCGCCTGACGACCTGATTCATGTGGTACATGAGGAACACAACCAGGAATTTCACCGTTCACTTCGGGCGATTCCGGGCATGACCAGCCTTTTCCGCAGTTTGAAAGTGCCCAAGAGCATGGTGTCTAACGGAAGCGTACGGCATGTTGATACCTGCCTGAGAAGGGTTCGGTTGCGCAGTGCGGTAGACGGACACATCTTTTCTGCGGAGCAGGTGGGCAGTCCAAAGCCCTCACCGGATGTGTACCTGTATGCCCTGGAAACCCTGTGTTTGAAACCCTCCGAAACGCTGGTGGTGGAAGACAGTGTAACAGGCGTAATGGCTGCAAAAGGCGCTGGCATTCAAGTAGTTGGATTCCTGGCGGCTACACATATACACGATGGACACGGCGATAAACTCCAGGCCGCAGGAGCGGACTATTTGATCCCTGATGCGAAGGCTCTCCACAGCCTGTTGAAAAAAAAAGGTGCGGTTTGAGAAAAATTTTTGTTAAAACTCTTGACAGTTTCAAAAAAAATCCCGGCCTTTGCATCAGTTTTCATTTGGTTTTTTGGGGTTTATTAGCCGTCAGTCGCGCAAGCGTTCTGGCGGCTTTTCATTTTCAGGGCGTTTTTAGCGGGTTTTTCTTGATTTCATGCGTTATTGGATTGCGATCCCTCTGAATATTTTTAAACCACATCCCGGCAAATCAAAAAGAGCCAAAAAAATTTACGTCCTTTGTCAAAGGAATTTGCAACTTTTGTGGAACGATATTGTTCTAGAAGTTAAACAGAACGGCCGTGCAATCAAACGAACAAGTAGATGTGATCATTTACCGGGTACGCGAAAGTGGCCTGGAAGTTTTTTTAGTAGATCAGGGCGAAGAAGGTTCCCTGTCTGCTCCCTTCTCTAATCCTGAAGCTTCCGAGCGACTTACCGCTCATGGTATTGAACTCGACCCTGTGGCCGACGCCAATGGCGAAACCCGCAAAGCCATAGCTATTGAGGCTGACTGGCACGAAATTCCTTCCCTGCGCGCACTAGTGTACGAGGATTATCGTGTTGCCAAAGAAAAAGCCAAACTGCACCTCAAGCACCTGGCTGATGATTTTGAAAAAGGCACTTACGTAGCCGTGAAAGAGGCCTTTAAGCGCGTGCTCCCCGCACAATACGCTTTTCTGAAAGAGCTCAAAGACATTATTGCTGATAAAAATCAGGCTAAATCGGTTTAGACGGTGGACGCCTTACGGTGGACGGCTTACGGTAGACGGCGGGGTTAGGAGGAACGGATTTTTTTCTGTTTTTTTGCAGGAAATACCCAACCGATGTCTCCAGCAGAAACTCTCTACCATCAGATTGCCGATACGCTTCCTGATGCTGTAAAAAGCATAATGTTTGGCGCGCAATGCCTGAAAGCGCCCAACAGCAAATTCCTGGAATACGTACGCAGTCTGTAATCCTCCCACATCCCAAGCCGTGTCGTTCTCCTCTCTGCCATTTCTGGTTTTCATCCTGCTTTTTTTCCCCTTGTATTTCGGGACGAAAGGTCGCCTGCGTACCTGGGTGTGCCTGCTGGCGAGTTATGTTTTTTATGGCTGGTGGGACTGGCGATTTTTATCTCTGATCCTGTTTTCCACCGTCATGGATTGGTGGTTTGGCTTGTGGCTCAGCTATTTATACGCGCCTGAAGAAACCCGTCGGCGCTGGGAAAACGGGAGTCCTGTATTGCAGATGTTCGGCCAAAATGCCCTTTGGGCCTCCAGGAGTCGGCTCAAATCCAGGTCGGTATTATTGCTCAGTATGGCAATGAACCTGGGTTTTCTGGGCTTTTTTAAGTATTTCAACTTCTTTTCTGATGGTTTGGCCGCTTTGATAACGGCCCTGGGCATGATGCCCTCCTGGCATACCCTGAACATCATTTTGCCGGTAGGCATTTCGTTCTATACATTTCAAAGCATGTCGTATACCATCGATGTGTACCGTCGGGAAATAGCCTGGGAGCCTTCCTTGTTGAAATTTGCCACCTTTATTGCGTTGTTTCCGCAGCTGGTAGCCGGGCCCATTGTGCGCGCGGCAGATTTTTTGCACCAGATGAACGAAGACAAACGGTTCAACTGGCAGCGCTGGCATTCCGGTATGGGCAGGGTGTTGTGGGGTTTTTTCAAAAAATTAGCCATAGCAGATTCGCTGGCGCCATTTGTGGAACAATGTTTTCAGGCGCCGGAAACCTTTGGCTCCATGCACCTGCTGCTGGGTGTGGTTTTTTACTCATTTCAGATTTATTGCGATTTTTCGGGTTACTCTGATATTGCCATCGGGTTGGCACGGATGATGGGTTACGATTTCCCTGAAAACTTCCGTACCCCCTACTTCTCCCGCAGTTTCAGCGAATTCTGGACGCGCTGGCACATATCCTTGTCCTCCTGGCTTCGGGATTACCTGTATATTCCACTTGGCGGCAATCGGGGCGGCAAATGGATGACTTACCGCAACAACATGCTCACCATGTTGCTCGGCGGACTCTGGCACGGCGCCAATCTGGCATTTGTATTCTGGGGTTTTCTGCACGGACTGTACCTGATGTTGCAACGGATTATTGCGCCTGCCTGGCGTCATCTGGTATCGGTTTTACGCTTGCCCCGCCTGGTGTCTGGCGGAGTAGAAATGGCTACCGTGTACCTGCTGACCCTCTTGGCCTGGGTGTATTTTAGAAGCGGAAGCGTAGGGCTGGCAGGAGGGGATGCTTTCGGCACAGCCAACGCAGTACTTAAGGGCATAGCCTCCGGCGAAGGATTCTCCCTGGGTGCAGTGATCAACAAGTTTCAGGCCATCAAAGGGGTAGGACTGATAGGAGTATTGCTAACCGTGGAACTAAGCAATATCCGTTTTCACTGGAACCAGATACAGGTGGAAAAGCCCTGGATACGTATGGCACTGTTTTCCATCCTGATCTGGCTCCTGGCATTTTTGGGCAGTTTCGGGGCAAATACCTTTATTTATTTTCAGTTTTGATTTACAGAACAGCTTTGCTTGAGGCGCCCAATTGCATCAATTCCTGCCATGCTTCTGGTTGGGATTGCCTGAAATGCCGGGCTTTGCGGGAGGCCTGCCACAGGGTAAACACATCCATGACATATTCTGCCACATAGCCCAGGGAGATCCAAACGGGCACAGAGAGCCAGGCCAGCCACTTCATTCCGCTCAAAGCGAACACCAGCTCCCAGCCGCCCCAAAGCGCCAACGGGAAGGTGATCAGTCCTGCCAGCATTTTGATATTGCTGTCGTACCCCGGATAAATGTTCATTTTACGGCAAAGCAGCAGCGGCAGGTAGCAGGGCAGAAACCAAAAAACATATCCCAACAGCCAAAACGGCCACAATAACAACAAGGGCCAGGCGGAAACTTTAGGTGTAGCAACACCTGCGTGTGTTAGTCCGGACTGTTGCAGGGCTTCTGAGTAAAGAGCTGTTTGCCGGATAAGGGTTTCATCATTTCTGTGCGCCAGAATCGTAGATTTTAGGCGCAGGTGGGCTTGCCCGGCCGACATGCCCTGTGTTTTTTCCAGTTCCTGACGAGCTATCATTTCCATTTGATCCACCCAGGCGTCTTTACTTTCCTGTCCTGAATCCAGGGTAAGGTCCGCCACCCGGCTGCGCAGGGTTTCGGTGAGCTCGTCAACGGCCTGTTCAGGGTTTTGCGCATAAGCCTCAGCCCAGGGAAGCGGGTCAATGGGTGGACCAAATGCTATCACCACCCGCTTGCGAAAGAGTCGGGGTGCTTCGTAACTAAGGCCAACAGGAATGATTTTTACACCTGACTGCCACTCACTGCGGCGTTCGGCGCCCAGTGCAATACGGGCTGCACCTGTTTTGAACGGGCGCACATAGCGGTTCATCCAGCTTACGCCCTCAGCAGCAATGAACAACACGCCTTTGCGTTCCAGGTGTTTAAAAGATGCTTCAAAAGCCGCCTCATTGTCGCGCGCCTCTCCTTCCGCCACATCTTCCCTGCGTTTTACGGGAATGCAAAAAAGTCTGGAAAAAAACCAGGCGCTCACCGGATGTTTGAACAAGCCATAATTGGCCAGAAAAAACATCTCTTCTGAAATGTGCAGGCCGGCATTCAGGGGGTCCATGAGGGTGCAAGGGTGGTTGCACACCACAATGGCGGGGCCTTTGAACCGGGCGTGTTCACGCCCTAAAACCACTCTTTTTCTGTAAAAAACCGATAACCCAAGCCAGGTAAGACCTCTGAAAAAGGCATATACCAAACGCATGTAAAATGGTATGCTGGACATGGGACGCGATGATGGGAGAGGGCGCGAAGATAGTTTTTTTGCTGCAGAGAGGCGCGGAGGTTTTTTAACATAGGAGAGGCGCAGCGGCACTTAAACTGAGAGTCTCACTTGGAGTGAGACTCTCAGTTTAAGTGCCGCTGCGCCTCTCCTATGTTAAAAAACCTTCACAAACCCTAGTTCAACGAGAACTGTACCGTCACGCCCGAGTTAAGGGTTGTGATCGGGAAGGACTGGGATGTTTTTGGCACTGTTTTGCGATAGTCCACAAACAAACGCAGTTTAAGTCGCTTGTTGAGGGCATACTCTACCTGCGGGTTAAGGCTGATGGTACGGGCGCCACGGGTAGGTTGCGCTTCGTTCGGGCTATCGAGAATGTGGGCAATCGTGATGTCGTCGCGCACCTCAAAGTCAAATTTGAAGGTCATGTCGTTTGCAGAAGAACCACCTGTGCCGCCGGGAGGAGTTGGCGGCGCTGTCGGGTCGTTGTTTTTCTTCTTGCTGTTTTTAGACTTACGCTTGGACTTGCTGTTTTTGGTACCGTCTTTCTTTTTACCTGTCAGGAATGGAATATTCACGTTTTTCAGGCGGTATCCAAAGCCGGCAGAATACCCGGTGCTGTTGGTTTCAGACAACTGATAGTCGATGAACGACATAGACAAGGTGCGTGATTTTTTATAATCCGCCTTGAATGTCATTTCATTTTTCAGTTTTACATCCAGACCAAACAGAGGCTGGAACTGCTCATTGATTACTACCTGCGGAATCTCGTAACGCGCGGTGTAGTTGTAGTTCAACGGATCAATGCTGCGGGTTCCGCTTGGGCCATTGCTGAGGTTCTGCTCGTAGAAAATATCGGTGTTGTATTGATTCACCGTCAGGGTATTTTTATACCCGTGAGAGATCTGAACACTGGAGAAGAATTTTTTCAGCTTACCCACTTTTGAAAGGCCGTTGTACGTGAGTTTCCAGTTGGGCATGGGCATGGTTTTGAAAATATTCATGTTCACCTTGCCCGGATCCTGTTTGGTATAAGCCGCCAGGAATGCCGGAATCAGCACCTCCTGGTGAATACGGCCATAACCCTTTTTATACCCGTTGTCGATGGCGTGCAGGGAGTCGGCAGGAATGCCGTTTTCACGCGCCAGGCGTTCGGAAATTTGCGGACGAATATTCTCGTACCTGCTGAACAGTCCTGCGATATCTTTTTCGAACAGGGTATTCACCGACAGGAACGAAATGGTATAGCTACCGATGTCGCGTGCCGCGCGGTGCTCAAAGTACACGTTCATCGGATCCAGGTTGAAGAAGGTATCTTTAAACAGTTCCGTGCTGTTGCGGGTGTACTGTTTGTTTACGTTTACCTCTACCCGGAAATCTGTAAACGGCTCAAGGGTAACACCCATTTCCAGGTTCTGAGTGTAGTTTTTCATCACCTGTTGGTTGAGTTCCGGACGGTGTGTGATGTTGCCGGCAGCCCCCAGCTTGTCCAGATAAGCCCGGTCGGCTTCCTGGAAACCGGATACAAATGCCCAACCCGGAGCATCGAAGCCTTCGCTCAGACCCATCAGGCGCGTATCAGGGGTAAAGCCCGGAATCACGTTGCTTCTGTTTTCGGAATAGGTAAAGCGGGCTTTGCGCACGAGCATGAGCGGGCGCAAGGCAATACGTTCAGCCAATGAAGGCTGGCGGTCTTCTTTCTTTTTGTCCTTGCCTTTTTGTCCTTTCCCGCCCGGGTCTTTGCCTTTGCCACCAGCATCCGGATCAGATTTGCCACCTGCGCCCGGATCAGCTCCTGGTACGTTTTGACGATTTCGGGTTGGACGTCCGGTGGTTGGGTCTATACCGCCCGGCAGAGGTGAGCCGCCGGAAGGGGATATACCACCACCGGCCGGATTGCTTTTATCTGCCGGAGGTGGAGGGTTGGGATCATTGCGGTCCATGGAAGGCGTTGGAGCGCCGTCTTTGCCTTTACCACCGCCACCAGATACACCCGGAGCTTTGCCGCCACCACTAGGATCCAGCGAGCCCGGTTTGCCACCACCCCGATCCGGGTTAGGACTGGAGTCGTTGTTGCCCCCTCTTCCACCGCGGTCTTTACCGCCTGGCACAGAGTTTTTGCCGCCACCACCACCAGCAGGCGCCTTGCCCGGTTTGTTGATCCTGGCCAGGTACTTGCTCTTGTTGTACAGCGTTTCAAAATTGAAATCGCCGTTGATTTGTCGGGTATTGTTGTTCTGTATGGTGTTACCCAGGCTTCGGGAATTCAAATATGCTTTGTAATCCCCTGCGTCCAGGTTTTGCAATTTCAACGATTGAGCTGTCCAGGTGTACCCGGCGGTGTAAGAGGCCTTCATGTTGATGAAATCCAGGAACGGAATCTGCTTGAAGGGCAGGGTCCAGTTCAGGCTTCCTGTATGCGTGTACAATTTCGGGCGACCCAATTTTTTCAGGTTGGTGATGATGGAGTCGCGACGCTGATCGCGGGTTACCCGCACGCCACCTTCTGTGTATTCCAGTGGCTCGTCGATCAGACTTCTGGCATTGGCGTCGAAATTGAAGCGCAGTGCCTTGGTGATATCCCAGCCCAGATCGTAGTTCCGATCCCAGGTGAAACGACGGTTGTAGTAGGTGTTCAATGCGGGGTCTTCACCAGCAAAACGATACACGGTAATACCCCTGAATCGTTCCATATTGGTATTGAACCCGTAGGTGTTGGGCAGCGGATTGAAATTGAATTCTGTGATGAATTTCAGGTACTTATCTTTCTTGATCAGCTTTTTAAACGGCGTGAACGGTTTCAGGCCTGTACCGTATTGCCAATCCAGACCGCCTTTGTACTGACGTCGTTCATCATTGAGGATGAACGGCGTACGTTTATCCTGTTCGTTGTAAGCGTATGTCAGACTAAAGTTTTCAACATTCCATGGCAGCGGTATTTTCCGTGCCTTGCCCTTGCGCTCCATACGTACATTGGTCAGGTTGAAACCCTTTACCACGGTTACATCCTGGGCGCTGGATTTAATGCTGTCGCGCACCTGTGAATTAGGCGCATCGCGCAGTTTGTCTTTCAGCTTGATGTCCAGGTCGTACGGATCGTACTCCGGATTACGGGTTACATTGGAATATTGGGCGTAGAAAGGCAGTTTGATGCCCGATTTTTCCGGCAGGAATTTGCTCAGTTCGATGTTGGTGGACACGTCGTACTGGATCACTTCTTCCCGCTGGCGCTGGGCCAGTTTTTCCTCGATACTTCCCCAACCAATGCTGCTATAATTGCCCGACATGGATATATTACCCAAATCGGCGAGTTTCATGTCTACCCGGGCCTGACCGGCAAAAGCGGCCTTTTCGTTGAACCCTGAGAGGCGCAACTCATTGAACCAGACTTCAAAGCAGTGTTTTTCCTGGTCAGGATCACTGTTGCGCACCCCAAGCATGATGCCTTTTACGTAACCCAGGTTCGGATTACCAAAGATTTTTACCCGGGCGTCCGGGTTATTGGGGTCAAAACCAATAAATGGTTCATTCGGACCAGGAGGGGGATTGGCATTGCGCTGCGTTTTAATATCGGTCAGCAATTCCAGCGGGAACTCAAACTGATTAAGCCAAACTTCGTCTTTATACTCGCGACTATCCGGGTTTCCGTTGAGCTTGGTAGGATCCGAGATCTTTAAGGGCAATTCATACTCGTAGTAGTTCCGTGTATAGTCAGAACCCATACGAATGAACACTTTTAGGTCCGAGCTATCCAGCATTTCGTTGTTCACTTCCTCGCCGTGTACAAACATTTTCATGCTTTTGAACTGGCGGAGGTCCATGTTCAGGCTCTTGAAAATGGCGCGTGCATCGCAGTATTTCAAATCGCAAACGTTCATGGAAAGCGACTGCTCATTCTGCAAAATGTCGGGGAAAGCACCTACAGATTGCTCACGCTGAATACCGAACGGAATGGTGTAGTTGAAGGGCTGGCGCGCAGAGTTTTCCTCAATGTTTACAGCATTCACATCGAACGGAATAGGGTCCGGTTTTGGCGCATCCTGACCGCAGCCGGCCAGTTGTTGTTTGAAACGACGCCATTGGTTACGACCCAGTTCAAATGTAGCAAAACGGAAGGTAGTACGCTCGGTAAAACCTTTCCAGAAAACACGGATGAAACGGATAGAACGGAAGTCTTCAATACCGCCAACAGCCTTGCGCTTTACATCGTCGAGGGGCACTTTGAAGCGATACCAGATGTATTCGTTGCCGTTTTTATTGAATGTAACGGTATTGGTTACGTAATCCGCGATTGCCGGGTGCTCGGCATCAATCACTTCCTGACCGTTCAGGAAGGTTTTTTTCATGTCAATGGTGTACCGGAAGTAAGCTTCTGTCTCGTTCAGCGAGCGGTCGCGGTTCAGGTCTTCCTGGTCCGGGTAGTTGGTGCTGGAGGGGTTGAGGATGTCGTTTTGGTTTTGGTTGGCGGGGGAGTTGCCTTGCTGGTTGTTGAAGCGGCGATAGCGGTTCAACAGGCCGGGGCCGGCTGGCGCCTGCGGGAAAGAAGCATCGCGGAAGTACAGGAAGTCGTCGTTAGACGGGTCTTTTTCTACCGCCATTTTAAAGTTTGGCGAAAGGTTTGGCGATGCCTGAATGGCGGCAAACCATTGCCCCACCTCACCGATGGTTTTTTCCTGATCGTTATTCATGCCATCGAGGCCTAAATCCTGTTCTGAACGACTTTCATTGTTGTTATCAAAAGCATTCACTACCGGAGCTTCAATCGGCACACGTCCCCATGGAGAAAGGTCTACGGCTACGTTGTTTGTGCCTGTAGGCAACCCATTCTCAAAAAACTGGCGACCGTCGCGCATCACGTCTTCCGAAATAGAGCCCAAGTCGATGTACATCTGACCGGCATCAGATACGGTTTCGCCGTCGGTTTTATTCATGTAAGGGTTCAATACCCAAAACTCAATGAACTCCACGTTGGCAGCTTCGAAGTCGTTGGTGTTTACCTCTTTCATAAAGCCTGCCCAACGAGTGGCCGGCAAATTGAGTTCACCATTGGTATTCAAACCTGCAGAGTGCGGGTAACCTTCCGGAATTTCGAAGTTATAGGGGCCACGTTCGCGCGGGTAAATGGTTACATCGAGCGGCCGCAGACTGGATTGCTCAAATGGTGTGAGCTGGCGGTTCGGGAAGATATCCTGATACTGGATCAAACTGGTATAAGGATCAGTTCCATCCGGCTGGTCACGCGCACTGGGGTCGGATATATACCAGGAAAGGCCTGCGCGGTTGGCGCCCAGAGAAATACCGGGATCGGGCAGTTGTGATTCCGGGAAGAGCGTGTCGCCCTGCGGTACTGAAGCAATTACCCACTGGTTAAACTGGTTGGTAAGCGGAATATTGGCGGTACTTCCCTCAAAGTCGTCAATATACACCGTTCCCCCCTGGTCGCCTCCCTGGTTGATGGCCCGGTTGTGGCCGGGTTTCAACGCAGCCACCTCCGCTGTAGCGGAAATGGTGGAAGGCTCTTTGGTAGAAATAAGCGGCAGCTTGTCTACCAGTTTGGTGAGCCATGGCGCGTCTTTGGAAATGGTGAAGTCCAAACCAAACACTTTATTGTTGATAGGATCGTCGCCAAAGTTTACTTTTTGGGTAAGCGGACGTTCAAACAGGTTCATGAACGTACCACCTACGCTCACATCCTTGTTGAAAGCATAATCAAACCGCGCTCCGATCATACTCCTGGATTGGAACCCGAAGAATGTATTGTCTTCAAAGCTTACATTGACGCTCTGGCCGGATTGCAGGATCGCGTCGTTCAGGATGCGCACTTTACCGATATTGTAATCGATAGAGTAGTCAACCCCCTCGCGCAGAGGCGTACCGCCCGCGGTTACGCGCACGGAGCCCGGAGGCAGGTTGAAAGTACCCAGGGAAATCTCGGAGGAGGTACTGGATTTGTACGATCCCCGCAGCATAAAGCGGTTAAGTTGCTGGTATTCCCGGGCTACGAAGGAAGTACTATCGTATAGTTGTTGGTAAATGAGGCTGGCTTTGAGGTTTTTTTCCTGATCGGGAGTGAGTGGACCATTATTTGCCTCCGCGATTTTATCCAACAGGTCGCTACCAAACGGTTCCAGAACGGGGAACATGATACGCCCCGAGCGAAGGTTTATGGTTAGTCCCGGCACAAAGTCGAATATACCATCAGCGCCTGGGTCGCCCTGCAGGTTCAGGTTATCCAAACCAAATACCTGGAGCAACGGACGGGCTTTCATTCCGTCGGGGATCAGGGCGCCATCGAGGAAGCGTTTTTGGCCTTTACCCGGGTCTTCGTAGTACACATCGAAGCGAAATTCCTGTGGATCCACGTTGGCGGTACCTACGGCGTAGATGTTTTTCATCATCAGGTCCCAGATCGGGTAACGCACGTTGGCCGTGGTACTTTTCAGCATTTTGAGGAAAAGCACGTTGGTTTTCAGCGTATCGATGGAGCTCTTTTTAGGTACTTCATCGGAGAATTCACCGATTTTATAGGGGATACCATTGTATGTATAAGAAAGCGCCACGCCTACAACCTGGTCTGGCTGTACGTTGAGGTTGATGCTCAGGAAGCCCAGTTGTTCGTTGTAGGTGTATTCCTGCGGAGAAAGCAGGCGGGCGTTCATTTTTTCAAAATCGCGGATTTGTTTCAGGTTAAAATCCGGACCGTTCAGGTGGCTAACAACGCGATCGCTGTAACGCATTTCCGGGTCACTCGCCAGCTCATCCGTGATGGCTTTATACAAACCGTTACTTTGGTTTGAAGGCAGGCCTTTACCCTTGATATCCTTGGGCGGGGTTACCGTTTTCCAGTTAATATTGCAGGAGTCTGGTTCGGCCAGGTCGGCCAAGGGTAATACGTCGCGGGTATTCTGGAATTCCTGTTTATCGTTGGTGATCCACACTTCCAGGCGAGTAACGCTGAACAGCGATTGTGGCACCGGCAGGCATTTCATTGCCGGTTCGAATTCATTGCGGTTCCAGTGGCTGAAAAAGAAGTGCCGGTTTTCGTCGTATTCGTCGATGGGTTTTTCAAAGGTTTGCACCTGAGAGCCGCCCTGAATTTTGAGGCTTTGCTGGCGGCTGCGCTGCTGGGAAGCTACGAGGGTGGTACGGAGGTGACCGAATTTCATTTCGGTTTTTACGCCGAAAAGGTTTTGGGCGCCTTTGATCAGGTTGGAGCGCAGGGGCATGGAAACGTTACCAGCCTCTACGTTTTGAATGATTTCGTCTTCAGAGAACCCCTTCGTATCGTAGTTGATCTTCATCTGGTTGTCGAAATCGAAGGTAGCCTGGGTATTGTAGTTGAAGTTGAGGTTCAACTTTTCCCCGATTTTGCCCTGGGCACTCATATTGATGTCCATGTCAAAATCGAAGTTGCCATTGGTTTGCTGGCGTAGGGTCAGGATGGGATTCTGGATTTTTTGCCAGTCGTACCCGAAAGTCAGGTTGATATTACCCTGTGGTTTGATATCCACATTGGTTCCGCCGAACAGGCGGTCGATGAGTGAATTTTTAAAATTGAACTTTGATACCGGGTCGGTAGTACCATCGGCGCTACGGCCATCGGCAGAAACCACACCCTGAAGGCGATCGAAATAATCCCGTTGTTGTTGCTGATCGCGGTAGCGCACATATTCCTCGAAGGTCATGTAGGTAGGTGCGCGGTAAAAGTCTTCGCCGATGCGTTCGGTTACGATGTACATATTGGTTTCTGCATCGTATTCCACCTCACGCTCAATAGCCCGCGGGTCGCGCAGGTCAATAGGGTTTCCGGATCCGGAGTGGATGAAGTCTCCATATCGTTCGCTGAGCGGTGGGAATGTGTCCACCTGCGCGGTTTGTGGTTCCGGGAGGTGTTCAACGGCGATAGGCCGTTCTCCCTCCGGGAAGAGCAGGGTAAGCACATTTTCCTTTACGGCTTCGGGGTAAGCGAAAGCGTAAAGTGCGCAAATGGAGCAAATGGCGATAGCCGCAAGAAGGCTGTTCTTCTTCGTCATGTGAAAAAGCAGGATGGTTTGCTCGGACAGTTCCCGAAAATCGTGGTTAGTTCGTATTTTCAGTTGTGTCCAAAATTTTTTTGCCGGTGTTGGCGCCCGGCGCTGGGATTAGTTGCGGGGTGATGATGCGAAAACCGTTTATCTGGTTGCCCGGAACTTTGATTTTCCGCAAGGTTTTCAGGTCTTTTTTACAATCCGTTGGAAGTGGCAGGCAAACACCGGGCCATGTACCTTGTTTGGCGCTGATTATTGCTACTTTTGCGGCTCTTTTTTGCGTCCGGCAGTAGCAACGTTTTGCCTGTGCCGGTCGTTCTGCACAACAGCCCCAAGCATTTTTCTCAACAATATGAGCAACCGCGACACACTCCTCGGCGTATTTGGAACGATTTACCGCTGGAGAAAAGCCCTTCGCAATGTTTGTCTGATTGCCCTGATCGGCAGTGCGGCACTGGCCTTGCGAATGGATAATTATTTCCGGTCAACCACCATTTTTTACCCTGCCAACCAGGATCTTTCCAAACCCGAACTGATTTTTGGCGCCATGACCAAGGTCACGGAGTACTTTGGTACCGACCGCGATGTGGATCGGTTGCTGGAAATTGGGTCCAGCAATGAACTGGTGGATTACATGATTGATCGTTACCAGTTGTTTGCACATTACGACATTGATTCCAGCAGCGCGGATGGCCGGCATTGGGCGCGACTGAAATTCCGGGAGTTGTATAGTGTACAAAAAAACAAAAACGACGCCATTGAATTAACGGTAGAAGATACTGATCCGAAACTGGCTTCTGATCTGGCCAACGGCGCCCGGGAAAAAATTGACGAGATTGCCCAGCGGCTCACCAAAAACAGTCAGGCGCAATTGCTGGCGTCGTTTGATGTGAATCTCAAACGCAAAAACGCTGAACTGTTGCGTTTGGGCGACAGTCTTAGGACCATTCAATCCGAGTACCACATTTATGCCGGCGGTTTTCAGGGCGAGCAACTTGCAGAGCAGCTCAGCAGGGCGGAGGAAGACATTGCGCGCAATCGCGCGCGACTTGAGGTACTGAACGGCAACCCGCTGATACCGGCCGATACGGTGGAATACATCAAGGCCAATCTGCGCGGCGCTATGCGGCAGCGAGACATGTTGTTATCGCGGCAACCTAAGGACGGAGTTTTGAGTATCCGGGATTACAATGAAGGCATAGGCAAGGTGTCGATAGCCAACGATTTGCACAATCAGGCGCGCAAGCAGTTCAGTTTTGATCTGGAGCGTTACAACCAGATTCTGGCCGCTTACAATACCAAAATACCTGCTGTACAATTAGTAGTTCCAGCCGAGCCGGCCATGATAAAGCAGCGCCCAAAGCGCAGCATGATTGTGATAGGGGCGGTAGTTGCTGCGTTCCTTTTCACCTTACTGGCGGCGCTTCTGGCCGATGCTTACAGGGATGTGAACTGGAAGGAACTGGAGCATAGGTAGAGTAAGGGAGGTTGGTCATTTAGGGTCATTTTGGGGTCATTTAGGGGTCATTTTGGGGTCATTTGGGGGTCATTTAGGGGTCATTTGGGTCATTTAAGGTCATTTGGGGGTCATTTAAGGTCATTTGGGGGTCATTTAAGGTCATTTGGGGGTCATTTAAGGTCATTTGGTGGGCTTTGGTCAGTGTGGGTTGTTATCCAGAGGCCAACAGACTCTTAGGAAAGCGATCTATACCACCATAACACAGCGTGTCATTAGCATATGGCCAAACCAAGATATAATGCCCAGCCGAACGTCTCTGCGAAAATCTGCGTGAGAATCTGTGAAAATCTGCGGGAAACCTCGCGCGCGTTGGGTTTCCCGCAGATTTTCACAGATTCTCACGCAGATTTTCGCAGAAAGCGTACGGATTGATGGATCACGGTGATTCTGGCCCCAAAAATCTCAGTATGCTAAAAACAACGAGAACCCAGGCTGGGTTTCGCCCCAAAATGACCTTAAATGACCCCCAAATGACCACCAAATGACCATAAAATAACAAACATGCTAAAACTCGTCAACCGCTTATTTTCCGTTCCGGAAAGTCATCCGCAAGGGCGGCTGGTGGTGGCGTTTATTGTCCTGAGTTTGGCGTGTATTTGGGCGGGACTGGCTTTGGAGATGCCTTATATTGCGCTGGCGCCATTTGGGGTGGGTTTGTTGTGGCTGGCTTTGGTTGATTTCAGGAAGGTTTTTTTCCTGATGCTGGGTTGTATTCCCATTTCTACGGAGGTATCGTTGCCGGGAGGTTTGGCTACGGATTTGCCTTCGGAGCCGCTGATGTGGGTACTTACGCTGGCGGGACTGATCTGGTTTCCGCAAAACTGGCGCAAGGTGGATGTTGGTTTCCTTCGACACCCCATTACCCTGGCGCTATTCGCGCATTTGTTTTGGCTGATGCTCACCGTGGTAACCTCCCAAAACCTGCTGATTTCGTTTAAATCCATGCTGGCCAAGGGCTGGTATGTGGTTGTTTTTTATTTCTGGGCCGGGCGTTTTCTGAACGATGAACGCGATTTCAGGGCTTTACTCTGGTGGTTTTTTGTCCCCCTGTTTTTTGCCACCATTTCAATTGTGTACCGTCACGCAGGCTACGATTTTTCTTTTGAATCCATCAACGGTTGTCTGGAGCCTTTTTTCCGCAACCACGTGATGTATGCCTGTTTGCTCGCTATTTTCCTGCCATTTGTGTGGTATGGCACGTACTGGTACCGCCGTTTTTCGCCATCCTGGTGGTGGCTGGTGCTGGGGGTGCTGGTGTTGCTGGTGGGTATCAATTTTGCGTATACACGGGCAGCTTACGGCGCTCTGGTATTGGCTATTTGCGTGTATTGGGTGGTGCGATTGCGCTGGATGAAAGCGGCTCTTGTGGCTGCGGCACTGTTTTTCGCAGGTTTTGTGGTGTTTTTAAGGACCGACAACAACTGGTTGCTTTTTGCGCCTGAATTTGAAAAAACCATTTCCCACCAGCGTTTTGACCGACTGTTGGAGGCAACCACCAAGCTGGAAGATATATCTACTATGGAGCGGGTTTACCGGTGGGTAGCAGCCAGTTATATGATACAGGACCGGCCAATGATGGGTTTTGGCCCGGCTACCTTTTATACCTATTACAAAAATTACACCGTGACCAGTTTCCGCACTTACGTGTCGGACAACCCGGAGCAGAGCAGCACGCACAATTATTTTTTGATGATGGCTGTGGAGGAAGGATTACCTGGTTTGTTTTTTTTCCTGCTGTTTTGCGTGGTGGTGATGTTGAAAGGGGAGAAAATCTATCATCAAACCAGAGAAATCCGGATTCGGGTGGCGTTATTGTCGGCGCTGCTGTGTTTTGTGCTGATCAATATCCTCATGTTGATGAACGATTTTATTGAAACGGATAAGATTGGTTCCTTGTTTTTTCTTTCGGCGGCAATACTGGTGAATGTGGATTTGCGGAATAAGCATGCGGAGCGGCCATAGACCTCGGAGGTCTAAAACAAATTTATTCCCTTGTTTATGAACCAATTCGGACCTTAGCCTATTAATGTTAGCGCCCCGCCGGGGCTACCAATGTTACCGCCCCGCCGGGGCTACTTTTTTGCATTTTATGAGCTTACCTGATTTTTCGCTTCGTCGGCCGGTATTTGCCACTGTAATGAGTATCCTGATTGTGTTTTTCGGCGCAGTTGGGTACACTTTTCTGGGCGTTCGGGAATATCCCGCCATTGACCCGCCCAATATTACCGTGCGCACCAACTATACCGGCGCCAATGCCGAAGTGATAGAAAGTCAGGTAACCGAACCCCTGGAACGCGCCATCAACGGTATTGCCGGTATCCGCACCATTTCCAGTTCCTCCGCGCTTGGCAACAGTAACATTACAGTGGAGTTTGACCTCGGCGTAGACCTCGAACAGGCGGCCAACGACGTGCGCGACAAGGTGAGTCAGGCCCAGCGAAACCTCCCGCAAGACATCGATGCGCCACCCGTGGTAACCAAAGCCGACGCCAGCGGGGATCCCATTCTTTTTGTGCCCATCCAGAGTAGTACCCGAAGCATTATGGAGCTTTCGGACTATGCAGAAAACGTGATTCGGGAAAAAGTACAAACCATACCCGGGGTATCTGCGGCTAACGTTTTTGGCTCCAAACTGCCTGCCATGCGCCTGTGGATGGACCCGGCCAGGATGGCAGCTTACGGACTCACCGCCCAGGATGTACTGACAGCCCTCACCCGGGAAAACGTGGAATTGCCCGGTGGTAAAGTGCGCGGCGATGCCACTGAAATGACCGTTAAAACCTTCGGCAGACTGCAAACTGAAGACGATTTCAACAATATGATTATACGCCAAAGCGCTGGAAGCACCATTCGCTTCCGCGACATTGGCGAGGCCATACTCGGACCGGAAAATGAAGAAACCGGCGCCCGACGGAACCTGGTTCAAGGCGTTTCGCTGGCCATTATTCCACAGCCCGGCAGCAACTGGGTGGAAATTACCGACGAGTTTTACCGCCGCTACGAGCAAATACAGGAGGAATTGCCGGAAGACATCGTGATGAACGTGGGCATTGACAAAAGCCGCTTCATCCGCCGGGCCATCAGCGAGGTAACCGAAACCCTGTTCATTGCCATCGGACTGGTGGTATTGATCATTTACCTGTTTTTCCGCAACTGGATTATTGCCCTGCGCCCCTTGATCGACATTCCGGTGTCTTTGATTGGCGCGTTCTTCCTGATGTGGCTTTTTGGGTTCAGTATCAATGTGTTAACCCTGCTGGCCATTGTACTGGCAACCGGTCTGGTGGTAGACGACGGGATTGTGGTAACAGAGAATATCTTTAAAAAACGAGAGGCCGGCATGGACAAATGGACGGCAGCGCGGGAAGGCACCAAAGAGATCTTTTTTGCGGTAATCAGTACCTCCATTACCCTGGCCGTGGTATTCATTCCGGTGATCTTTTTGCAGGGCTTTACCGGGCGTTTGTTCCGGGAATTCGGTATTGTAGTGGCCGGTGCGGTATTGATTTCCGCCTTTGTATCCCTGACCCTCACACCGGTACTCAACGTTAAACTGGGTGGCAACGTGAAAACCCATGGCTGGTTTTACACCGTAACCGAGCCGTTTTTTGCCGGCATGGAGCGTATTTACGGCAACAGCTTGCGCTCCTTCTTACGCTTCAAGTGGCTGAGTCTGGGCATTTTATTGGCTTGCTTCGGCATGATCTGGTATTTTCAGGGAAAAGTAAAGAGTGAATTAGCGCCATTGGAAGACCGCAACATCATACGGACCAACCTTACGGCACCGGAAGGTACCGATTATGATAAAATGGAGTCCATTGTGTACAATCTTGCGCAACGGATCATGGATTCTATTCCGGAAAAAAGCATGGTTTTCGGTATCACGGCTCCGGGTTTTGGCGCTGCCAGCACCAACTCCGGTTTTGTGAGTTTGCTGCTCACCGACCCGCAGGAGCGAGAGCGGAGTCAGATGGAGATTTACAACCAACTGCTGTCTATGACCCGAAAAATGCCGGAAGCGCGTATGTTTCCATCGCAGGAAGAAACCATTACCATTGGTTTCGGGCGTGGCCTGCCGGTGCAGTTTGTGATACAGACCCTGGATTTTGAAAAACTGAAAACGGTTATTCCCAAATTCCTGGATGAAGCACGTAAGGATCCCACTTTTGCCAACGTAGACGTAAACCTGAAATTCAACAAACCGGAATTGCAGGTCATCATAGACCGACTCAAGGCTGCTGAGCTGGGCGTAAGTGTGCTGGATGTAAGTCAAACCATTCAGCTGGCGCTTTCCGGCAGGCGTTTTGGGTATTTCCTGCAAAATGGCCGTCAATACCAGGTAATTGGTCAGGTAGACCGGGCTAACCGCGATGAACCGCTGGATCTGGCCTCGCTCTACGTACGCAACAACCGCGGCGAAATGGTACAGCTGGATAACATTGTGAAGTTTGAGGAAACCAGCAATCCGCCGCAATTGTATCACCACAACCGCTACAAATCTGCCACCATCAGTGCAGCCCCGGCGCCGGGCAAAACCCTGGGCGAGGGCATTGAAGCCATGGAACGCATTGCTGCCAGTGTACTGGACGAGTCGTTCCAGACCGACCTGAGCGGTCCGTCGCGCGATTTCCGCGAGAGCAGCGGCAACACCTCTTTTGCTTTCCTGCTGGCCCTGATGCTCATTTACCTCATTCTGGCTGCGCAGTTTGAAAGTTTCCGCGATCCGCTCATCATCATGCTTACGGTTCCGCTTGCTATTGCGGGTGCGTACCTGAGTTTGTGGGCCACCGACAACACCTTCAACATTTTCTCCCAGATTGGTATGATCATGCTGATTGGTTTGGTAACCAAGAATGGTATCCTGATTGTGGAATTTGCCAACCAGAAACGCGACGCCGGCATGCCCAAGAGTCAGGCCGTTTGGGAGGCCGCGCAGGCACGCCTGCGCCCGATCCTCATGACCACCCTGGCCACGGCTCTGGGCGCATTGCCCATCGCCATGTCGCTGGGCGCGGCCAGTACGAGTCGTATTGGATTGGGGGTAGTGGTAGTAGGCGGTTTGATGTTTTCCTTGATTTTGACCTTGTTTGTGATACCGGTGATGTATTTGTTGTTGAGTGGCAAGAAGCGGAGTGCTGCGCCCTGGAGTAAAACGGAGTAGCCCTCCCCGTACCGGCGGGTTCAGCCGCCGACTCACACACACCGTACCGGCGGGTTCATAAAAGTGCTGGATGGCAAAAAGTGAATGGATGCTCCTTCCATTGATGTACTATCCTGGCTTTCACGGGATTTTGCAGAATATAATGTAGAATACGCAGCCATTCTTCCTCAGTGCGCACATAATGGTCATAACTATCTTTTGCCCACAAGGCTCCTGTCCTGTTTAAAGCCAGATTAATTTCGCGTGATGATGCTCCTTTGATTCGCATCATAACATAGTCAAGCTGCTTATATTCCAAACAGGCGCTTTTTCTCCACCCGAAAATGTTGGCACCAATCCTTGGGCAATTATGTTAAATATCAATATTGGTCAGCTTTAAACTTGCGTTTTGGTTTTTTTTTCATTACATTTGTATTGTTATATTTTTATCCTTTAATTACATGCTTCATACATTCCCCTATTACCGTCAAAGAGATGCTATGGATTGCGGCCCTACCTGCCTGATGATGGTAGCGGCTGCTCATGGCCGTCAATTTCCTCTAACCTACCTGCGCGAGCGCAGCTATATCAGCCGGGAAGGCGTATCAGCGCTGGGCATTATGGAGGCCGCTGAGGCTATTGGCTTCAGAACAATGACCGTTAAGGTTCCTTTTGATACCGGAATAGATACTGCATGCCCGGTCAATGCCCCGCTGCCATGTGTAGCGCACTGGAACCAGAACCACTTTGTAGTGGTGTACAAAGTCACTCAAAACCATGTATGGATTGCCGATCCGGCCGCCGGCAAATTCAAGCTTGGCCGAAAGGATTTTGAGAAATCCTGGCTGAGCGATGTAGAACAGGGCATTTTGATCCTGCTGGAACCCACACCGGCATTTTATCGCCATGGCAAGGTAACCGAACAATCCGGAAAAGGACTTGGAAATCTGCTGGAATACATCAGACCACACAAAAAGCTGGTGATGCAGCTACTTATAGGTATGGCTTTGGGCAGTGTGTTTATGCTGATTTTCCCACTGCTGACCCAAAGTATTGTGGATTTCGGGATCAACAACCGAAGCATTGACTTTATCTATTTGATTTTGCTGGCGCAGTTTATGCTGTTTTTTAGCCAGATTGTGGTGCAGTTTCTACAAAGCCGGATTTTGCTGTTCATTGGTACACGAATCAACGTTTCCATGGTGAGCGATTTTCTCGCCAAGCTGATGCGGCTGCCCATTGGCTTTTTTGATTCCAAGATGACCGGCGATTTAATGCAACGCATTGGCGATCAGAGTCGCATTGAAAATTTCCTGACCCAATCTGCCTTACCGGTTATGTTTTCCGCGTTCAATTTCGTGGTATTCAGCGCGATTTTGATGCTCTACAACCTTACCATTTTTGGCGTTTTTGCACTGGCGGCTGCGTTATACATTACCTGGATCACCTTTTTTCTGCGCAGGCGTAAAGAGCTGGACTACGTTCGTTTCCGGCAAGCAGGAGAAAACAGCAACACCCTGATTGAGCTGATTCAGGGTATGCAGGAGATCAAGTTGCAAGGCTCCGAGCGCAAACGGCGCTGGATTTGGGCCGGTATTCAGGCGCAACTTTTTCATACCAGTCTCCGTTCACTCAATCTTGCTCAGTGGCAGGAAGCCGGCGCAGGGTTCATCAATCAAAGTAAAAACATCCTGATTGTATTTCTGGCGGCGAAGTCCGTGATTGACGGCCAGATGACCCTCGGCATGATGCTGGCTACACAATATATGGTGGGTCAGCTGGACGCTCCCCTTCAGCAATTCATCTCCTTTATCCGGGCAGCTCAGGATGCCCGGATCAGCCTGGAGCGACTGAACGAAATTCACGACGTGCAGGATGAAGGGGCCAATGCATTTGCCTCTGGCAATTCCGCAGATTTGGCGTTTAATGCCGATGCAGGGCTATATTTCGACCAGGTTACTTTCAGGTACAATGCCCTGCACGAGGATGTATTAAAAGACATCAGGCTGCACATTCCACAGGGAAAGGTAACAGCCATTGTAGGCAGCAGCGGAAGCGGAAAAACAACCTTGCTAAAACTACTGCTGGGATTTTACCAGCCCACCAAAGGGATTATCCGGGTAGGCAGAACACCCCTGCACGCTATGAACCCGGCTGAGTGGCGCAAGAAATGCGGAACCGTGATGCAAGACGGTTTTATTTTTTCCGATACCATTGCCAATAATATTGCCGAGTGCGATGAGCGCCCCAACCCTGCCAAATTGCAGGATGCTGTAGAAACGGGAAATATCCGCAGCTTTATTGACGACCTGCCCCTGGGCTTCAATACCAAAATAGGCGCCCAAGGCAACGGAATCAGCCAGGGGCAGCGTCAACGGTTACTGATTGCAAGAGCCGTATATAAAAACCCGGATTACCTGTTTTTTGATGAAGCTACCAATGCCCTTGACGCCAATAACGAACGGGCCATTGTAGAAAACCTGCAATCTTTTTATCGTCATGGAGCGAGCGAACAGCATGCCGCTCCCAAGACAGTTGTCATTGTAGCGCACCGATTGAGTACTGTGCGACATGCCGACCAGATAGTGGTGCTGGAAAAAGGCAGTGTGGTGGAGTGCGGCAACCACGACACCCTGGTAGCCCAAAGAGGCGCCTATTATCACTTAATCAAAAACCAGCTGGAGCTGGGAGCTTAACTCCTTACAAATGCCCGATAGGGAGAAACACAAAAACACGACATTATGAACCTGTTTTCCGATCTTTTTTTGCTTCAAAGAATTGACCACTTAGTGAGAACACGAGCCACCGGAACTCCGCAGCGCTTAGCTGAGCGATTGCAAATCAGCGAGCGCCATGTATTCCGGCTAATCAGCGACTTGAGGGAGCAAGGCTTTCCTATTGCGTACGACAAACAAGCCGAATCCTATTACTACTCCGAACCGGTAAAAATTGAGTTTTCCATCCTGGTGGGCAATGAAAATTTGATGAATATCCGGGGCGGCGAAAAAAAACGGGATATTTTTTACGGACTGCCAAATCATGGCAGTCAAGGCGCCGACTTTTGTGACGCTTCCTGACCTGCTGCAGTTCGCGCGAGCGGAGGGAGGGGAGACGGGAAAGTTCCCACCCGGCCTGAATCTGAGAGGATTAGGGCGATTGAAAAGAGGGACTTAAATTTAAATAATTTCAAATATGAACTTTGAAAAAATTTCGGATAAAAAATTTAAAACATTTAAGCAAAACGAGGTGGTAAACCCTATTTTGATAAGCGGGGGATGGACCGACACAAGTAATCCAGGTGTCTCTCATGATCGTTATGAAGACACCCATAAAAATGGGCAAACTTACATGGATAACTACACCGAATCTGCTAATGGCACTCCAATAGGAGATGATTCAGCAAATAGCGGTGGCTAATCTTAATTAACTCGAATTTAAACTTGTTAGCCATTTCGACATTTGAAATGGCTAACATATTCTTACATAAAAAATCTATGATCAAAATTTGTGCCTTTTTTTATCTTAGCTTATTGACAACTAATGCCATCGTGTATTCCCAAAATTTGATAAAAAATGGCAGCTTTGAAGAACATGGGAACATTAGTTGCCTATCCTGCGATATGGTATACGGCAAATTCCCGTCAATGGTATATTATTGGGATAACATGAATACGGCAGGAATTTTATGTGACGAATCCTACAATCAAACATCTGATGAAAAGCTATGGGGGCATTGTCCTTTTGAAAAGATTAAAGCTCAAGACGGAGAATCTATGATGATGCAAAACTATTTGCCTGGTGCTGGTAAAAATGGTCAAGCAACCTATTTGATAAGTCAAACAATTGAGCCATTAATCGTTGGTGAAAATTACGAAGCCAGCCTATGGATATTCATACCAGATAAAGGAGGTATTGACCCAGATTTAGACAAACATTTAGGCGTCGCATTTTTACCAGGAAAATTTATTCCAAAGGATAGAGGATTATTTAAAGTTCCAGCTTTAAAAAAAGATACCATCGAAAGGAATAAATGGGTCCAATTGAAGTGGCATTTTTCTCCCATGTGTTCTGCAAACTATTTCTTAATTGGCATTTTTAAAACAGACTCTTGGCCTAAGAGTCGCTCATTTCAATCTACAAAATACTTTATTGATAATGTTAATTTAAAAAAGATATCTGGAAATAAAGACCTTAATGGCATCCAATTTGGGAAATATTGCAGTCGCTATGAAATTGAAAAAGATGAAAATTTAGTACAAAAATTCGATGATCTAATTATCCATTTTGACTCAGGCAGTTGCTCACTAAATGATACAGAGAAGAATAATTTGGATTCTTTTGCTCAACTTATAAGAAAACACCCTGAAATAGTTTTTGAAATAACAGGGCATACAGACACTATTGGAATCCTTAATACTAAATTGTCTCAAAATCGAGCGCAAGAGGTATTCTCGTACTTGGTAAATCACCAAAAAATACCAGAATTCAGATTTGTCGTCAATGCACTTGGAAGTACAAATCCTGCACAACCAAATTATTTAAGTGAAGGAAGAAAATTAAACAGACGAGTTGAAATCCATCAGTCTGAATTAGATATTAGTATGATTTTTTATAGAAATGCAATCCAGCAGTTAAAAGCCAAAAATAAGAAGGAGGTATACTCATATCTAAAAAAATGGCTTAATAGTGCTAGCGATGATCAGAAGATTTTATTGCTTTTTGATCCGAGATTTAATGAAATGGAAAAGGAAAAGGGGTGGCATTTCATTACGAATGAAATTAAGCTGACTTATAATTCGTTCCAAAATCCCAATTATGCCTTTTGGCTAGACTCACTTCGCCTAGATAATTTAAAAATGAGAGGGCTAACGACCAAACTCAATAATATAATTGGGCCAACTAACGGCATCGATTCTTCTATGATTTTGCCTTATCCTAATGATGAAAACATGGCTATTCAGGATATGGCTCATTTAAAACTTATTTTAGCAACCTTAGAAAAAAAAGGCTGGCCAAAAATTAGTGAAGTTGGTAAAAATGCAGCTTCAGCGCCTTTTTTTATATTTCAACATGCAGCAGATAGTGTAATTTTTTCAAAATGGCTTCCGGTATTAAAAAGCAGGTGCGTTGAAGGAGAGGCAGAATGGGGTCAATACGCTATGATGTATGACAGATACAACATGGACATTGGTAAACCTCAAAAATATGGGACCAATGTGGAAGTAATCAACGGAAAATTAGTGATTCGATTGGAAGACGACATAGAAAAGACAAATGAAAACAGAATAAAAATTGGGCTCCCGTTGCTATCTCCAGCAGAAATCAACATAATAAAAAAATCCAACTAATAATGATATTAATTATTTCCCAAGAGCAAGACTATAGCACTAGCGAGGTCATTCAATGGTTAAAATACTACAAGAATTCGTACTTTAGAATAAATGCTGAAGATGTTATTAAACTAAAAACCATAACCATTTCAAATTCCAATTTTAACAATGCAAAAATTATTAAAAACAATAATTTCGTCTTAGATCTTGATAAAATTAGTGCTTTTTGGTATAGAAGGGGAAGAATAAATTTTTCAAGTCCTTCATTACCCAATGTGATAGATTCTGATCTAGAAAGAATTTTCCTAAATCATCTAAAGGATGAAAACAATATTTTGGAGGCATATATATATTTTTTGCTAAATAGAAAACCACACATTGGCAGCTTCGAAACCCGAGGATTGAATAAGTTAATCGTCCTTAACGAGGCCCAAAACGCAGGTATTTTGATCCCTGACACGTGGATATTAACAAAAAAAAAGGACTTTCCGCGAATTAAAAAAGTAGCAACGAAGTGTATCTCCGAAAGTCTGACTGCAAGAATAAAACAAGGAGCATTCACTATTTATACAGAAAAAATCTCTCAGAATCAGATTCCCAGTAATTACTTCCCAACTTTGTTTCAAGTACTTCTTGAAAAGGAAGCAGACATCAGAACATTTTATCTTAATGGGAAATTTTTCAGTATGGCAATTCGTTCACAAAGCCATAAACAAACTAGCATTGACTTTAGGAAGTACCTAAGCCAAAACCCTAGTAGACATTTCCCATTTAAGCTCCCAAATTCTTTGGAACATAAAATTTCAGCATTAATGAAAGCAATAGGCCTTGAAACAGGTTCAATTGACTTTGTTTTTACTAAAAAAGGAGAATTTGTTTTTCTTGAAGTGAATCCTATTGGTCAATTTGGAATGACCTCAAAGCCCTGCAACTATTATCTTGAAAAAATAATTGCTCAAGAGCTAAACAAAACTAACTTATAAAACATGAAGGACAAAAAAAAAAGGCTTCTAAAGCACTATTTACCAGATATATTAAATGGCCCAAACTTGCCGGCAAATTATCAATTTGCACAATTATTTACCCTAAGCAGTATAAATGAAAATGGAACTGGTGATATTTCCAGTCTAGATTCACTTTACATTGAAGTAAGTGATTATCAAACTGAAAAATATACATTAATGAGTACCTTGGGGAAACCAATTTCAAAAATTATTCGATAATGAAAAAGTCAAGTCTAAATGAAAAGTGTATCCTCAATACAAATGCACTATTATCTCACGGATTTTCAAGGTCAATTCTATGTGATTTAGAAAGGAATAGTTATTTGTTAATTCCAAATTTATTATATGAAATTCTAGTTAACAATAAAAGTGGATTTATCATTGAGGATCTTGTTAAACAGTATTCTGGCGGTAACAATCAAAATAAAAAAACAATTTATGATTATTTCGAACAGTTAGTTAAAGCAGATCTTTTAACATTTACCAACTTTCCGGAATACTACGTTCCTCTTAACACTGACTGGGATTATCCTGGTGAAATTTCCAATGTAATCATTGATGTTAACCAAAATAAAAATGATTTATTCCAATTTTTGGGTCAGGTACCAAAATTAGGCTGCAGATTTATTCAGCTCAGGTTTTTTTCAGAAATATCTGTCGGATTTATAAAAAAAATTATATTATAAATAGACAATTCTATTATTGAAAGTGTAGAAATATTTGCGCCTTATGATTCAGAAAAATCATTAAAGGGCTTAATTAAGTTGATGCATCTGAACTATCGAATAAGATCGATTTCATTATACAATGCACCTGAAAACGCAGTAAAATACAGCCGAACAACTGGTTTTGGACATGTTGTTACCGTTACAACCGACGTAACCGGGCACCTAAGTTGTGGTGTTATTAGTCATCATTATTTTACCCCTAATATTTCAACCTACACAGAATCTTTGGCCCACAACTCCTGCCTCAACCGGAAAATCTCCATAGACGCAGACGGCAATATCAAAAACTGCCCGTCCATGGCGCAATCGTTTGGCAACATCAAAGACACTACGCTGCAGGAAGCTCTGGAGCATCCGGAGTTCAAAAAATACTGGAACATCACCAAGGATCAGATTGCAGTCTGCAAGGATTGCGAGTTCAGGTATATCTGCACGGATTGCCGGGCATACCTGGAAAATCCGCACGATATGTACGCCAAACCGCTCAAATGCGGCTACAACCCCTATACCTGCGAGTGGGAAGAATGGAGCACCAACCCGCTCAAACAACAGGCTATTGATTTTTACGGTATGCGCGAAGTGCTGCCGGAATTCAAACTGAAACCAGACTATGTCCCACCGAGATCAAACAGACCATCCCCGGATAGCGCTCAATGAACGGGAGCAAATCCAGTACCTGCTGGGCAATCCGCCCTCCTGGATGATGCGCTACGGCATCTCTGTGATGCTGGGCCTTTTCAGCCTGTTGCTCGTACTGAGCTATCTGATTCATTACCCGGATACCGTATCCGGTAAAGTGGTGCTCACTACCCAAAATCCGCCCATTCGGCTGATGGCCAAAACCGGCGGCAGGGTACAGGAAATTCTGGTACAGGATAAACAACAGGTAGAAAAAGGCCAGGTGCTGGCAGTGATGGAAAATACTGCCCACTGGCAGGATGTGCTGCGCCTGGAACAATGGCTGGCAGATTCGGCAGCCTACAGCCATTTGCCGGAGCAACTGGAACTGGGTGAGCTGCAAAACACCTTTGCTACCCTGGCGCAACAATGGAAAGATAAGCAATACTTCGATGCCTTTAACGGTGTAGCGGAAAAGATCAGCTACCTGGAACGCCAAATTCAAGGACTGGAACAAATCCGCAAAAGCCAGGTCAACCAGATTGCCATATTTGAAAAAGATTTTGCCCTGGCGGAAAAAACATTCCGCCGGCAACAGCAACTGCACAAGGAAAAACTTAGTCCGGATCAGGAGCTGGAAGCCGCTGAAATGGCCTTTCTGGGGCATCAGCGACAACTGGAGAGCGCACGAGCTGCACTTTTTCAGCAGGAATTGCAAATCCGGCAATTACAAGGGCAAATTCTTGACCTCAAACAAGGCAAATCTGATAGCCATAACAATAAAAACTTGGCCGTTGCCGCAGGGTTGGCGCAATTGGAAAGCGCCATCGACTCCTGGAAGCAAACCTTTCTGGTGGTAGCCCCTATTGAAGGCCAGGCGTCGTTCTCCCGTATCTGGAGCGCGCAGCAATCCCTGAACGCCGGAGAGGAAGTGATGGCTATAGTGCCGGAACATAAAAACTCGTCGGCTGCATTATTAGGCAAGGTTCAACTGGGCATGGCAGATGCAGGTAAAGTGGCCGGCGGCCAACGGGCCATCCTCAAACTGGATGGCTATCCGGAGCAGGAATACGGCGTGGTAGAAGCACGGGTGACCGGGATGTCGCTGCTCCCGCAACAGGAAAACAAAGAGCCCGTGTATTTGCTGGACCTGGAATTGCCATCCGGATTATTCCGTTCGGATAAAAAAGAAATCCCTTTCCGGCAGGAAATGAGCGGAGAAGTGCGACTCATCACGGAAGACAAACGCGTACTGGACCGCATATTCAACCAACTAAGCAGTTTGTTCCATCAGGTGTAAGTCTATTTGCGCTAAATGACTTTTCTTTACGTGCTTCACTTCAGAAAAGTAGTTATGACGCCTGCTTCAGCCTCTGCAATCCAGGGATTGTTTTCCCTGCTGATTATATCCGCCTGCCATACAGGCCAAAACCTGCCCAAATCGCAGCCAACCCCTGCACCGGTTTTGCCAAAAACGGAAACCCTATCCCTGGTGTTTGCAGATACCCTGCTGGAAAACAGGTATCCCAAAAACCTGATCAACAGCAACAACATCCTGAACGACCGGAGTAAAATCCGCTCCACGCAGGTGGCAACCAACTTTACAGCATTTAACCTTGGCCTGATTGATTTCAACGGCAACGGCATATACACCGATGAAACCGATTTTGTCACCATAACAGTGCCAGATAACCGGGGCGTTCGGATCATGGCCGACAACGGTACGCCGCATTGCCTGGTAAAGGATTCACTTTGGGTGCTCGTAGACACGGTATTGATGCGCCTCACAGATATTAAACCCGATGGCAGCAGCGCCTCCCTGATACGGCCGGGTAGTCACCCGCGCGTATATCCGGATCTGGTTCTTCGCACGTATATCCAAAACATAGCCTTTGCCAGATACACCCAGGGTGTCATGAGCCTTGATTCTATGGTAGCTTTGAAGCCTTACACTTTTGTATTTTTCTGGAACACATCCCGCATAGTTGAATACCAGATAGAAAAACTGAAAGAAATTGAAGCCGCCTACAAGGATCAGGTAACCATTATCGGGGTTCATTGCAAGGATCATGAGTTGGATAAGGAAACCGAAGGCAATTTTTTCAAAATGATGGCCTATCCCTGGTGTGGTACTTATTGCACACTGGATCAATACCATAAATTGAATCAGGACTATGCCTGGTTCCGGGGGTTGCTGATTTCCCGAAATAAGAAAATCCTGTACCCACATATGAGTCCTAAAGAATTGCAGCGTTGGTTGGAGGAGGCGCGCAAGTGAGGTTTTTTTACCGCAGAGGTTTTTTACCGCAGAGGCGCGGAGACGCGGAGGTAACATACTCTGCGCCTCCGCACCTCTGCGGTAAATAAAACCTCCGCAGTAAAAAAACCTCCTCCCCTCCATATTACCCGGGATTTACGACCTTTGCACCATGATTAAAATTGGCACACGCGGCAGCAAGCTTGCACTCTGGCAAGCGGAATTCACTCAGGCAGAATTGGCCAAAATTGGGGTGGAAAGTGAACTCGTGATCATCAAAACCCAGGGCGATTTGGTGCAACACCTGAGTTTCGACAAACTCGAAGGCAAGGGCTTTTTTACCAAAGAGATTGAAGATGCCCTGCTCCGCGGAGATATAGACCTGGCGGTGCACTCTATGAAAGACCTGCCCACCAGTCAGCCGGAAGGACTGGTGATTACAGCCGTTTCCTATCGGGACAATCCTTCTGATCTGCTACTCATCAGGCCGGAAGCCTGGGCAGATCAGGCGCTGCTCAAGCTCAAACCCAATGCCGTGGTGGGCACCTCCGCCAACCGTCGCAAAGCGCAACTTACAGCCTTCAGGCCCGATGTGCAACTCAAAGACATCCGCGGAAACGTGCCCACCCGACTCGAAAAACTCCGTGCCGGCGATTTTGATGCCATTTTCCTGGCCGCAGCCGGGGTAGGCAGACTGGGGCTGGATACCTCTGATCTGAAAGTGCTGGAACTCCCCGCGCGCGAGTTCGTGCCCGCGCCCGCACAAGGGGTTCTGGCCTGGCAAACCAACCGCCACGATACCGCCACCCGACTCCTGCTGAAAAAAATCCACCACCCGGAAATATCCTCCTGCACCAATGTGGAACGCCGGGTACTACAACTCATGGATGGTGGATGCCAATTGCCGCTGGGGGCCTATTGCGAGCACGATGCCGCCGGTAATTACCACGCCTTTGCCGCCTGCGAGATAGACGGCACGCTCCGCAGGGCACGTATTTCGTCCAGTACCTCTTTCGGGCTGGCGGATAAACTGGTGGCCGAGCTGAAAGGATAAACGCATGTCGTGCCGCCATTTATGCGGTTGGTTACCTACGTTGTACCGTTCGTGTATGCTTGCTAAACCGGTTCAGGTATGTTCGGTATCTTTGTTTTATGAACGCCGACATCCTGGACGACAAGCATTTGCGCCTTTGGGGCATTCCCATTTCGGTGATTGCGCTACTTATGTCGCAAATGCCTGTTTATTTCCCTGGCAGATATGATTTGTTGTGGAAATACATCCTCATCAGCGTCATTTACACCGGATTGTTGTGGGAGTTGTCGCGCTGGGTACTGATCCGGATCCGGAGGCGTTTGCCTCAACTGGAGCAAACCCGCCGACGGATACTGACCATGCTGGGTGTATTTACTGTTTTAGTGGGCGTTGGTCAGGCCATTATTACAGGTATCATTGTAGCCTTGAATCTGAAGGCGCCGTCCTGGATTTCGGCGGAACGTACCTGGATGATTAATTTTGGCGCATCATTGTTTTTCGTCATGCTCCTGGCCGGCATTTACGAAGCCAAATACTTTTTTGCTCAATACCGAACTGCATTACAAAAGACAGAGCACCTGAAAACCCGCCAGACCCAACAAAAGCTGGAAGCCCTGAAACATCGGGTGAATCCGCATTTTCTGTTCAATGCCCTGACTACGCTTTCCGCCCTTATTGGAGAAGACGCTCCGGCCGCCGAACGCTTTGTGGATGAGTTGTCCAAAGTATATCGTTACCTGCTGCGCGCCGGCCGGCAGCCTGAGGTTAGTCTGGCAGAAGAATGGCAATTTGCAGAATCTTACGGATTTTTGTTAAAAAACCGCTTCTCCGAACAGGCTTTCTCCCTGCTTTTACCGCCTTTGTCTGCCACTGAAGCCGGCTTGATGCTGCCTGCTTTAACCCTGCAAAATGCCATAGATTATCTGGTACGCACCCAAAATACTCCGTTGCATTTGCGGATATCACTCCGGCAGTCAGCACTGGTTATCAGTTGTCTCCATCAACCTAAAACACTCTCTGTGGAAGTAGCCGATCAGGATTGGCGGCACCTGAAAGCACATGGCGCCAAGGTTGAACCATCAGGCAGCCAGTTAAGTCTTGTCATCCCCTTTCTCCCCTCAGCTTCAGCGTCATGAAAATCAACTTCCAACATATAATCCGCGAATATTGGGTAGAATTGGTGGTTGTTCCGCCATCGGTGGTGCTGGTTTGTTACTGGCTTTATGGCGATGTATATTTCTCTTCTGTGGGGCATTTTATCAAAATTACGCTTCCCTGGCTTTTCGCTTCCATCGTTTCACCAATATGCTGTCATTGGGTGCGCAATACTACCCTTAAACGCTTCGCTCGGCTGGACGACTGGCCCAAAAGGGTGGTTTGGAGCCTGATAGGGTATCTTTGTTTTACGGTTGGTTTTGCCAAACTCACCTACTTCGGGCTTTCGCAAAGCCATTACGGCAATCTGCAGGCAGAAGAAAGTCATTTTTACGGGCTATTGCTCATCAGTTCCATGGTGGTGTTGATTATTGCCATCATGTACGAGGGAATTACCTATTTTGATAAATGGAAACAGGCGCTGACTGAAGCCAATCAATTGGAAAAACTGAGCCTGGAAACACAATTTCAGAGTTTGCAGAGTCAGCTCAATCCACATTTCCTGTTCAACAGTTTCAATGTGCTTTCTTCCCTCATTACCGAAAACCCGCGCCGGGCAGAGGACTTTGTAGACGAACTCTCCAATGTGTACCGCTACCTGCTGCGCTCCAACGAACAGGAACTGGCAACTGTGCGCGAGGAATTGCATTTCATCCGCTCGTTTTTCCACTTGTTGCAAACGAGGCATGATAAAGGCATCACTCTGGATATTCAAGTAGATAAAAGCCTGGAAAACCTGAAAATGCCTGCATTGGCACTTCAAATATTGCTGGAAAATGCGGTGAAACACAACGAACTGAATCCCGAAATGCCGCTGCATGTAGACATTAGCACCAAAGCAGGAAACCGATTGCTGGTACGCAACAACCTGCAGCAAAAAGCCACCCGCGCCGTGTCGACCAGAGTTGGTTTGGACAATCTCCGGCAACGGTACGACCTACTGGGGATTAAGGGGTTTGAAGTAGTCAACGACGGGCGATATTTTACCGTTTACCTGCCACTTTTGGGTTCAGGAAAATAGCAACATACTACCATTCATACCCCGGATATAACGATTCATGTTTTTGGTCAAAAACAGCCTTAAACGAATTATGCAACTTTGTTTCCTAAAAAGAAAAGAACGCTATGCAAGTACTTTTGGTAGAAGACGAACCACTTGCCGTTAAAAAGCTCGAACGCCTGCTCAGTGAAGTAGCCTTCGATGTGAAAGTAATGGGCATCACCGGCAGTATCCGGGCCACTGTGGAATGGCTGGAAGCCAATCCGGCGCCCGACCTCATTTTTCTGGATATTGAATTGTCTGACGGACAAAGTTTTGAGATATTTCAGCGTACACGGGTAAAGAGTCCGGTCATTTTTGTCACTTCTTATGACGAATTTGCCCTGCAGGCCTTCAAGGTAAACAGCGTGGATTATTTGCTCAAACCAGTGCAAAAGGAAGACCTCGCAAACGCCATTGCCAAATATCGCGACCTGAAAACCCAATATACCCGCGAGGCCAGTCCGGTGTCGTCCAGTATTGAACAACTGCTGCTGTCGCTGGTGTCTCAAAATCCGGCACAACCGGAATCCAGAGAATACCGCAGCCGGTTCCTGGTGAAGCACCTGCAAAAAATGATTTCGGTGGATGTTTCAGACATCGCTTATTTCTGGTCGGAAGGACGGGTGAATTTCTTCAAGACACGCGCAGGACAGAAACACCTGGTGGAATACACCATGGAAGAGCTGGAAAGCATGCTCGATCCCAGGCATTGGTTTCGGGTGAGTCGCCAATTCATTGTGAGTGTGCCATCCGTAACTGAAATACACCCGTATTTCAATAACCGGCTCAAACTACATCTTACCCCCAAGGAGCCTGAGGAAGTGACCGTCAGCCGCGAGCGGGTTCCGGAGTTCAAGGTATGGATGGGGAAATAAGGCATTTGGGGTCATTAGAGGTCATTTAAAAGTCATTTAGAGGTCATTTAAAAGTCATTTAGAGGTCATTAGAGGTCATTTGGGGTCATTTGGGTATTAAATGACCCCAAATGACCTCTAATGACCTAAATGACCTCTAATGACCTAAATGACCTCTAATGACCCCAAATGACCTCTAATGACCCCAAATGACCCCCAAATGACCCCAAATGACCCCCAAATGACCTCTAAATGACTTTTAATTTAACCAATTATTTACCGTAAGTCAGTATGGTAACTTCTACCCTTTGGTTGCGTTTGCGGCCTTCGGGGGTGGTATTGGGTTCCACGGGTTTGGTCCAGCCATAACCTTTGTATTGAACCCTGTCTGGCGATACACCTTTGGAAATCAGCCAGTCGGCCACAGATTTAGCGCGTTTGGTGGATAAATCCATGGCTTTATCAGAGTGTGGATGCAGGAGATTGTTGGTATGTCCACCAATTTCCACACTGATTTCCGCATTGTTTTTGAGCATGGTGTACAGCTCTTCCAGGCTTTTTTCGCTGGTACTGACGTCAAAGGTGTATTCATTGGCTTTGAAATACACATCCAAACGGTAAGAGCGCCCGCGTCTTGGCGTTTTAGTGGTAGCTGCAGGTGTAGTATTGGGTTGGGCTACGGCAGGATTGGGTTTGCCCACGGGTTTTTCCGGTCCTTTTTTGGTGAGTTCCGGTTTTTTCTTGGCCTGCGGCATTTTATCCGGCCCGCAAACCACAGTTTTGATTGGCGTACAGTTATCAATCAGAACATTACCGTTGGTATGCAGCGGAAGGGTAGGATTGAAAGGATCCTGGCTGCCGTAATATGCTTCGATGATGATGTGGCTCCAGTTGCCGTTTTTGGGGCTCAGCCGGCAGTTGTACGTAAGCCAGCGCGGGTGAATGATCACCGCCGACTGGTAAAGCACCTCGCCTTTATGGCAGTAGCCATTGCCGCCCCAAACGATTACGCGGGCTGGCGTGGTGAACTTCACCGGCGGGCCGCCACCGGGTAAGGGGCTCACGTATGAAGTATCCCGGCGCAGGTCCATGCTGAATTCATAGCAAGTGTTGGCTTCCAGCGGCTGGCTCAGGCGTTGTCCGACGCTTTCCCAGGTACCTGTTTGGCGCACCACGAGTCCCAAATAAGTATTGCCATTCCGGGGAGCAGTCATCACATGGAAGAAGCCCGGTTGCAGGTCGGGTGGTGTTTCATGAGAAGGACCACAGTTTACCCATCCCGGAATTTCTATACCAGCTCCCGGCGAGCCTTCAAAAGATGGGTTGGTCAAGTTGATTACGGTACCCTGTGCCCAACCGGAGAGCGGTAATGAGAGCAAAAAAGCCACCCGAATCACTTTTTTTTCCAATAACATAGCAGTAACTGTTTTGATTAGGAGCACTATTGGGCGCCCAAGCATGACAAACAGGCGTTTGTTTGATCTTCAGGGGCTAACGCAAAAAGTGCAAAAAAAACTTCAAAATGGCGGCAAAGCCTGTGCCATTTGCGTTCCGTCCGACAAAATTGCCGTATTTTTTACCCAGAACGTTGTATAAACGCCCCAGTCACTGCTTTTAATATCTTATTTCGATGAATTTAGTGTTTTAGTGAGTGAATGAGTGAGTGAGTGAATGAATGAGTGAGTGAATGAGTGAGTGAGTGAATGAGTGAGTGAGCGTTCGGTTTTTACCACTAAGCCACTGAGGGCACTAAGGAGTGTTATACTTAGTGCCCTCAGTGGCTTAGTGGTAAAAAGCATATCTCCCTTAGCGCCCTTAGTGGCTTAGTGGTTATCTCAATCCGAACGCAAACTCGCTCACCACCGAATGAGCGCACTGCCCCAGGTAAAGCCGCTGCCGAAAGCAGCGAGGCAAACTAGGTTGCCGGGTTGAATTTTGCCGGCTTCCCAGGCTTCACAGAGGGCGATGGGAACGGATGCTGCGGTGGTATTTCCATATTTTTGGATATTGTTCCAAACCTGATCATCCCGCAGGCCGAGTAGACGTTGTACCATCTGACTAATGCGCAGGTTGGCCTGGTGTGGTATGAACATATCTATATCAGATGCTTGCAGGCCTGCCTCTTTGAGGGCTTCATGAATTACCTCGGGGAATTTTTGCACGGCCAGTTTAAACACGAACTGCCCTTCCATATTGGGATAGAGCAGTCCTTCGTCTTTCATTTTTTGGGTAATAAAAATTTCTCCGAAGGTGTCGGCTGGCGGATAGCCCAAATCGGTGGTATCGCCGATACGCTCCTGGTGATATCCGCCGTGGGCGCCCGGGTTTACAAACGCCAGCTTTTCGGCATAAGTGCCATCAGAATGCAGTTTGGTAGTAAGAATGCCCTGTTGGGTATCTTCGGTGGGCTGCACCACCACCGCTCCGGCGCCATCGCCAAAAATAACTGTCACGTTTCGGCCGCGTGTGCTGAAATCCAGTCCCATAGAGTGCATTTCTGAGCCTACCACGAGCACATTTTTATACATGCCGGTTTTGACAAACTGATCTGCAACGCTCAATCCGTACACAAAACCGCTGCATTGGTTGCGGATATCGAGTGCTGCGGCTTCCTTTTGGGTAATGCCCAGTTCGCGTTGCATCAATACGCCGCAGCCCGGAAAGTAATAATCCGGGCTCAGGGTAGCAAAAATGATAAAATCTACTTCATCCGGTGTAATACCGGCGCGTTCGCAGGCTACCCGGGCGGCTTTGGCGCCCATGCTGGAAGTAGTTTCCTTGTGTTTTACACCATACCGGCGGGTTTGAATGCCGGTGCGTTCCTGGATCCATTCGTCGGTGGTATCCATTACCTGGGCCAGTTCATCGTTGGTAATAATGCGTTCCGGAAGGTAAGAGCCAATACCGGCAATTTTACTGCGTTTCATATTTGACAAAAAGTTAGGGTTCATCCAACGCTCAAGCAGGATGATGGTTCTACGGTTCGACAAATAACGGAGAAAATTCGTTAACCAGACTGGCTTATTTTGGCAAATATCTGTCAGGCAGAAACTCTGCGCGCATTCACAATCCAAACCCCCAAAATCGTTATCCCCATTCCCACTACCTCCCAGGCAGTGAGCGCTTCGCCGAGCAACAACCAGCCCAGCAAAATGGCCACCACCGGATTAATATAGGTGTAGAGCGAGGAAATAGTGGCGCTCAGGTGCTTGAGCACAAACATATATAAGGTAAAAGCCAGCGCAGATCCTATTAAAGCCAGATAAGCAACGGAAATCCAGCCGGAGGTGGTGTGGTGAATGGTATGATGAGTATCGAATAAAGCGCTCAAGGCAAATCCACCCAGTCCGCCGGAGGTGATCTGCAATCCGGCATTTACCAATGGCGATACCCCCGGAGCATTCCATTGTTTGGCCATAACGGTGCCTAAAGACCAGGTAAAGCAGGAGGCAAAACAACCGGCAATGCCCCATCGGTACTCAGGCTGCACAAAGTCGGCCCAACCTTCGCGGAAAATCAGCGCCAGCCCCACAAACCCTACCGCTACACCCAGAATCATCCGGGTATGGATACGCTCCTTGCCATGCCAGAGCAGGGAAACCAATACCACAACTATAGGTGTAAGAGAGCCGATGATAGATGCCAGTCCGGAAGACACATACTGCATACCCCAGGTGATGAACCCGTTGCCGCCGGTAATGGTGGCCAATCCGGTGAGCATTTGCAGTTGGATATAGCGGGCGTTGGGCACTGAAAATTTGCCGCTGCCCAGGGCCAGGGCCAGCAACAACAGCCCGGCAGCTGTTTGCCGGATACCTACCAGCAAAAAAGGTGGAAAATCCACCACCGCGTACTTAATAGCAGTGTAGGTAGTGCCCCAAATGATACAAATCAGGGCCAGAGCCAGATAGGCGCGATTGGTAGCTGACATGCCTCAAAGATACCATACGTTTTGGAACTTTTCAGACCCAAAAACTGTTAAAGCGTTTTTTATTTGGTTTGGTGGAACTTTTCTTAGGGTATTTGGAATTTTATTTGACGTTCGTCGAAAAACAGCTGGAAGCACCGGAAACGATTTGCACATAAAATGTTTCCGACGTTACCTTTGTGTCATGTTTACAGAACAACAGGAAAAATGGTTGAAACGGGTTGAAGAGTTGTTTTTCAAACTCGGTATCAAGAGCCTCACCATGGATGATGTGGCCCGGGAACTGGGTATTTCCAAAAAAACGCTTTACTCCTTCGTCGAGAATAAAGACGATCTGGTGGGTAAGGTTATGGAGCGCCACATGACGGAGCAATGCAAGGCAGATGAGGCCATGCACGTCCAATCAACGGATGCAGTAGATGAAATGGTTCGGGTAATCCAACAGATTATGGCCGGTTTAGGCAAGATGAAACCCAACGTGGTGCACGAGATACAAAAGTACCACCGCGAAGTATGGGATCGAATCAATACCTTCCAACAGACTTACATACTCAACCTGACGCGCAAGAATCTGGAATGGGGCAGAAAAGATGGGTTGTACCGCTCAGATTTCGACCTTGACATAGCCGCCAGATTTTACATAGCAGGCGTCATGTCCATTTTTGACGAACAATATTTTCCCAAGCCGCCATTCAATTTTGAAACGCTTTTCAGGGAATTCATAGTCAACTATTTGTACAGCATTGTATCCGCCAAAGGCTTGGTACTGCTGAAAGAAAAACTTCAACCTACAGAAAACCTCCCCCCTGTTATTTGATCCATTCCAATCACAAAGATCCCCTTTTTGTCATGCTCAAACGATATGCACCACTCCTGACGCTGGCCACACTGCTGTTCCTCGGCAGTATGCAGTCCAACGCACAGAACAGCCAGGCCATGAGCCTGAACGACTGCATTCAGTATGCGCTGGAGAATCATCCGGATATTAAAGTTGCCCAACTGCAATTGAAAGATGCCGACTGGCGTGTGAAGGAAAACCTGGCAACCGGATTGCCTCAGCTTTCCGCCGGCGCCACCTACACCGGATTTCTGCAACGAGGCGGCTTGCCCAGCAGCGCACTCGGATTCGGCTCCAGCGGTCCGGTAGACCTCAGCCCGATTCTCACCAGTTTTTCCGCCAGTCAGGTAAACGAACTGAACACCGTGTTTGGCGGCCTTTTTGCCTCTGATCCGGACTCCAAAATCTTCTTCAACTCAGTACACAGCGTTGCCGGAAACGTATCGTACAACCAGCTGATTTTCAACAATTCCTACCTGATCGGTCTGCGCGTAGCCAAATACTACCGTCAGTATGTTGACTTCCAGTTGGCCGTAGCGCGCCAAAACGTGCGCAACAAAGTAACCGACGCTTACCTGCCTGCCCTGCTGCTTTCCGACAACCTCGGCATCCTGGATAAAAACATCAGCAACCTGGAAAAACTGCTGACCGATACCAAGGCCATCAACCGGGCAGGTTTTGCCGAACAACTGGATGTAGACCGGCTCGAACTCTCCATTGCCACCCTGCGCAGCGAACGCGGCAACCTGGCCCGTCAGCAGGAAATCATCGTCAATGCACTCAAACTCAACATGGGCATGCCTATCGGTGAAGCCATTAACCTGACCGACAATACCAATGCCCTGCTGGCAGCAACCGGCACAGTAGATATGGAATCTCCGGCCAATTTCATGGCGCGTCCGGAATATTTGCTCCTGCTGAAAGGTCGCGAACTCAGTGGTCTGCAGGTTGATCTGTTCCGCAAGCCCTGGATGCCAACTGTAGCAGGTTTTGTGCAATGGCAACCAAGTTTTCAGGGCGGTTTTGGCGCCTCGGATTCAGAGGGTTTTGACAAATGGTATTACATCTCCTCTGCTGTGGCCGGACTTTCTGTAAGCATTCCGATTTACGATGGCGGCGGCAGCAAAGCCAAACGCGAACGTGCAATTATTTCTGCACAAACGGTTGATATTCAAAGAGGCATGCTTGAAAATGCGCTGACGCTGGAACTGGATGCTGCCCGCAAACAGTACCTCAACGCTCAGGAACGCGTGTCGAACCAGGAGAAAAATGTGGCACTTGCCCAGAGGATATACGATACCACCCAAACCAAATACCGCGCCGGCGTAGGCAGCAGTTTTGAAATTACCCAGGCCGAATCCGGTTTGTACAGTGCCCAGCAGGGATTGCTACAGGCACAGTACGACCTCCTCACCGCCAAAGTTGCCATCAGAAAGGCGCTGGGGCAATAAGAAGAGTCATTTTGGAGGTCATTTAAGAGTCATTTTGGAGGTCATTTAAGAGTCATTTTGGAGGTCATTTAAGAGTCATTTGGAGGCCATTAAAGAGTCATTTTTGAGGTCATTTAAGAGTCATTTGGAGGTCATTTAAGAGTCATTTTTGAGGTCATTTTTTTCCGTTGTTGGCGTCCTCGCCAACAACCACGGCGGAGCGAAATGTTTAAGAAATTACTTCTGATCTGACAGTTTAACGTGAGTACTCTAAGAGAAAGACCAGACAACCTGAATCACTCACTCCGCCGTTGCTGTTGGCGGGGACGCCAACAGCGGAAAAAGACAGTGGAAATGACCCCTAAATGACCCAAAATGACCCAAAATGACCCCTAAATGACCCCTAAATGACCCAAATAACCCCCAAATGACCCAAAATTCCTTTACCACTGAATTTTAAAAACTACATCACAACATGAAAAATAAAGCGCTCCTCTCCATCCTGGCCCTGGCTGCTGCTACGCTCGCTGCATGCGGCGGAGGTGGCTCCAACGATCCGGCTGCCGAACTGGCGGCTTTGAAAGACCAAAAATCCAAATTGGAAACACAAATTTCTGAATTGGAAAAACAAGTTAATGCCGGAACACCCGCCGCACGAAAGGTGAAAACCGTGGGTGTAACCCAACTCAGCACAGCACCATTCCGCCACTACATCGACCTGCAAGGCAAGGTAGAAGCAGAAGAAAGTGTGATGGCTACCGCCAAAATGCCTGGCTCCCTCAAACGTGTGCTGGTGAAAAACGGCGACAACGTGAAAAGAGGTCAGTTACTGGCTGAAATCGACGATGCCGTAATGGTGAAAAGTCTGGCCGAACTGGAAGGTCAACTCGTTACCGCTACCGATATCTACAACCGTCAGAAAGGCTTGTGGGATCAGAAAATAGGCACCGAAGTAGCCTATATTCAGGCTAAAAACGGCAAAGAAAGCCTGGAACGCAGTATTGCTACCATTAAAGAACAATGGAGCATGACCAAAATTTACGCCCCGCAAAGCGGAACAGTGGATATGGTAATGCTGAAACAAGGACAAGCCATCGCGCCGGGCATGCCATTGTGCAATATTCTGAACCTCACCAACCTCAAAATTGTAGGTAACGTAACCGAAGCCTACGCTGCCAAGGTGCGCAAAGGCGATCAGGTACAGGTATTCTTCCCGGATCTGGGCAAGGAAATTACCACCCGCATCACTTATGTGAGCAAAAGCATCAACCCAATGACCCGCACGTTTTCCGTGGAATGTGCATTGCCGGGCGGCGGCTACAGCGCTAACCAGGTGGCTGTGATGAAAATTGTAGACTATCAGAGCGCCAACGCCATTTCAATCCCGGTTAACCTCATCCAAACCGCCGAAGATGGCGATTTTGTGATGGCCGTGGAAAAAACCGGCGAAAAAGCGGGTACTGCCAAAAAAGTGGTGGTGAAACAAGGCCAGAATTACAACGGCCAGGTGGAAATTCTCAGCGGACTGAAAAAAGGCGACTGGGTGATTTCAACCGGTTTCCAGGAAGTGAACAACGGGGAATCAGTGGCTTTTTAAGCAGCTGTAAGTTCATCCGGATATATCAGGTCTAAACCAGAAATATTTTTGAAATCATCCAAATTTCTGGTAACCAGGGTAAGCCGGTGCACTAAAGCTGTTGCTGCAATAATGGCATCCGGGAGTTTGATCTTTTGTTATTTGCGTAATGCAATGGTGCGGAGGATAATTGCTTCTTCAAGTCCAATGATAATAGAATCAGACATAAACTCAGTGGCTAATTCCATTTCATCCTGATTGCCATTAAAGCCCAGCACTTCCATTCTGGTAATAACAGAGAGAAAATAATCATCCGCATCAATAATGGATTGTATTTTCTCAGACGTGGATTCCGGGAATGAATTGCTAAGCAGGTAAATAACCGTATTGCTATCTAGAAGATATTTCGTTCCCATTCATTGCGTGAGTTTTCAATATGTTCCAGCATTTTTTGGCCAGTTTCCTTGGAAATAACTCCAACCCAGTTTTTCTTTTTACGGGTTCTTGCGCCATTCTGCCCTAACATACGAATAAGATTTAACCGCTCCAGTTGTTCCAGAATGGCCATTGCCTCTTCATTGAGGACTTCAATTTGGACATGAATGACACCCATTTGCTGTTAAGTTTTCACAAATATAATCCTTTTGTGTAAAACTGCCAGCATTTACCCAACCGCTTGAAAAACCCTCTTCAGAAATTTGAACTATCAATCATGAAAGAATTCAAACCCACCAGTTGGTCTATCGACAATAGCACCTCGATTTTTATCATCACGGTGCTCATAACGCTGGCAGGCATCATGTCGTACAACGCGCTCCCCAAAGAGCAGTTCCCCGACGTGGTAGTACCAACTATATTCGTCTCCACCATTTATCCCGGCGCCAGCCCGAGCGATATGGAGCAACTCGTTACCAAACCCATTGAAAAACAACTCAAGGGTATCAGTGGCGTAAAAAAGGTATCCTCCTACTCCGTGCAGGACTTCTCCAATGTCATTGTAGAGTTCAACACCAACCTGGACGTGCCACTGTGTAAGCAAAAAGTAAAAGACGCCGTAGACAAAGCCGCGCGCGATCTGCCTACCGACCTGCTTTCAGACCCTACTATTACGGAGTTCGACATCTCGGAGGTGCCGATCATGAACGTGAACGTGGCCGGCGATTTTAGCCTCGACAAACTGAAAGACTACGCAGATGCCTTGAAAGATCGCATTGAAGAAATGCGTGAAATTACCCGGGTAGACCTCGTGGGCGCTCTGGATAAAGAGATTCAGGTAGATGTAGATAAATACAAAATGGCTGCCGCCAGTCTCACATTCCGGGATATTGAAACGGCGCTGGCTTATGAAAATATGACCATCTCCGCCGGTAATGTGGACGTAGGCGGTATGACACGCTCGGTATCTATCCGGGGCGACTTCAAAAACATTGAGCAGATCAAAAACATCATCGTGTCGTCTCAATCCGGCGCACAACTTTACCTGAAAGACGTGGCCGATGTGCGCATGGGCCACAAAGAACAGGAGAGTTTCAGCCGCCTCAACGGCCGAAATGTAATCTCTCTGAACGTTATCAAACGTACAGGCGAAAACCTCATCGACGCTTCCGACAAGATCAAGGAAATCGTGGAGGAAATGAAAGCAAACGACTTCCCGCCTAATCTGGAAGTGTCCATCACCGGCGACCAAAGCCGGGCCACCCGCGTAACGCTGCACGACCTGATCAACACCATCATCATTGGTTTTATTCTGGTTACCCTCGTATTGATGTTCTTCATGGGCGCCACCGACGCTATTTTCGTAGCCTTGTCGGTGCCATTGTCCATGTGTCTGGCCTTTATGGTGCTGCCAAGCCTTGGGTTCACGCTCAACTTCATCGTGTTGTTCGCCTTCCTGCTGGCACTCGGTATTGTGGTAGACGATGCCATTGTGGTAGTGGAAAACACGCACCGGATTTATCACGAAGACAAAAGTCTGACCATTGTACAGGCCGCTAAAAAAGCAACAGGCGAGGTATTCATGCCGGTACTATCCGGTACCATCACTACCCTGGCGCCTTTCTTTCCGCTGGTATTCTGGGGGGGTATTTTCGGTAAATTCATGCACTTCCTGCCGGTAACAGTGATTATTACCCTCACAGCATCCTTGTTGGTGGCATACATCATCAACCCGGTATTTGCAGTGTGGTTCATGGGCGATGCCAAACGGGAAGGCAGAGAAATGCCGCCGGCCAAAAAACGCCGTCGCGCAATTTTCGGATATGCCATTTTCGGCTTGTCTACCCTGTATTTCTACGCCAACGGCAATTTTTTCATGGGCAACCTGCTGTTGTTCATTGCAGCGTTTGTAGCGTTTTACCGTTTCGTGTTGGCCAGTGTGGTTAAATGGTTCCAGGACAAAGGCTGGCCGGCTGTTCAAAACGGCTATGCACGATTCCTGAACTTTGCACTGAATCGTCCGTGGCTCATGATGACCAGTGTTATTGCCCTGCTTTTCGTGTCGCTGATGATGTTTGCCTCCGGCAAACGCAACATCGTTTTGTTCCCAAAAGCAGATCCGAACTTCATTTATGTGTACCTCACCCTGCCGGTAGGTACGGATGTAAACACCACCGACTCCCTCACCCGGGTGATGGAAAGCAAGGTGGTAGAAGTGGTGGGCAAAGACAACCCGATGGTGGAATCCATCATCACCAACGTAGCCCTGGGCGCTTCTGAAGACCAGTTCGACCGTTCTGCCACCTCTAATAAGGGTAAGGTAGGCGTGGCCTTCGTAGAGTTCTCTCAGCGCAATGGTGTGAGCACCAAGGAATACATGGATAAGATCCGGGAAGCCACCAAAGGCGTCATTCCAGGCGCTGAAATTGTGGTAGACCAGGAACAAGGCGGTCCGCCAACACCAAAACCCATTTCAGTAGAGGTGCGTGGTGATGATTTTGCGACCCTGATCAAAGTATCAGGCGAAGTGAAGCGCTACCTCGACTCGCTCAACATTCCGGGTGTGGAAGAACTGCGTTCCGACATGGTGGTATCCAAACCTGAAATCAATATCCAGATTGACCGCGACCGGGCTAACCGCGAAGGTATTTCCACCGCGCAGATAGGTTCTGAGTTCCGTACGGCCATTTTGGGTAAAGAGGCTACCAAGTATAAAGACGGTGAAGACGAAATTCCGGTGAATATCCGACTCAAAGAGGAACAACGCGCCAACATCAATGCCGTGGAAAACCTGAATATTACGTTCCGCGACATGAATATGGGCGGTGTATTGCGCTCTGTGCCCATGGCTTCGCTGGCCGATGTGAAATACACCACCACTTATGGCGGTATTCGCAGGCTGGATCAGTCGCGCATTGTAACCATCTCTTCCAACATCACTTCGGAGTATCAGCCGAGTCAGACGGACGTAATTAACGCTGTAAAGGCCGCTATTGCCAACTATCCGCAGACAGAAGGCGTAACAGTAGGTTTTGCGGGCGAAGACGCTGAAATGGCCGATGCCTTCAGCTTCCTGGGCAACGCACTGATCATATCGCTGTTTATCATCCTGCTGATTCTGATCACCCAGTTCAACTCCATCGGCAAAACCCTCATCATTATGACCGAGGTAATCTTCAGTGTCATTGGTGTATTGCTGGGTATGGCCATCACAGGCATGGACTTCAGTGTAATCATGTCGATGGTAGGTATTGTGGCCCTGGCGGGTATTGTGGTCCGAAACGGGATTTTGCTGGTGGAATACATCGACATCCTGCGCGAGCGCGGTACCCAGGTGCGCGAGGCCATTGTAGAGGCCGGCCGGATCCGTATGACCCCGGTATTGCTTACAGCCACGGCCGCCATCCTGGGTCTGATTCCATTGGCCGTAGGTTTCAACATTGACTTCTACAGCCTGTTTGCTACCGGCGATCCAAAGATTTACATTGGTGGTGATTCTGTAGCATTCTGGGGACCATTATCCTGGACCATCATCTTTGGTTTGAGCTTTGCCACCTTTGTTACGCTGGTTATCCTGCCGGTTATGTACCTGCTCGGATGGAAGCTGAAAAACTGGTGGACAACGCATATGTAGGACGGTGGACGGTAGACGGTGGACGGTGGGGATGCGTGGGTAGCTAAATTTATGTGGGTTGTCATGCCGAGTACTCGGCACCTACATAAGCCTGGCTGCGGGCAATTCTTTTTGCCAGGGGATGACAACCCACATAAATTTAGCCTCCCACGCACCCCCACCATCCACCGTAGGCCATTCAGCCATGAGCCATTCCAAATTTTATTGGGATGGCTCATATTGTTTTAAGGGAAAAAGATTTAGACTTTGCCTGAGGTCCAAGCTCCCTCGCAAAAAATTGGCATAACAACGGGTACCCATAAAAAACCGCGTAGCGGTGACATTCCAGTAGCCCCGGTTGTTAATCACATACAACGTTTTCCACCATGCAGTCAAAAATATACGCACACAACCACCACATTGGAACCGCAAATCTTCAGGTTGGCGATGAAACCATGGGCGGACTTTTCGGGGAGTTTATACCAACGGAATATTATTTTGATCAGATACAACAGTCGGTTTGGGCAATTAGCCAAGCAAAAAAGACTGATACAAATACATGGCACGCACTTCGGCTGAATGTGCAATTGGAGAATGGCATGTTTCTATTTCCAGAAGGTGGCATAACGATTGATGACCTCCAGGAACTTCCAGACGCACCCATACGAATTGATATAGCTGGCGTAGATCACAGCTTAATCCGGGATTATATCCTGGAAAACCCACCCAGACCATTTGTAGAGGCTCCTTGGGAGGCATTAACCATTGAACAGAAAATTGGCTTTGAAGATGAACTCAGGAAAGAACTGGGCGCCACCCAAACCTCCCTGTTCCGGTTCATGACTAATCCTCCAAAGCATTTTTTACTTGATGCAGAGGTTTCTGCATTTTGTCGCGACCAACGAAACGACGATGTATTGTTTGCTATCAAAAAAGCGGACTTTGACCAGCACTTTGCTTTGATCCACCTCACCTGGACGGGCAAACAGGAGAGAGATGGCTACCCACATGCTGCCTACTATACAGACTACGATGAGTTCAAGCATACTGTCATGTATCCCGATAAGGCAGAATGGGAAGCTTAGAATGTTAGCGTGTGCCTGAAAAATTGGCATCAAACTACACTATACTTAATGTGAACATGTCAAAAAACTAAACATTAAACAATGAAAAACGGATACTCAGACGTGAACGGAATCAGGATGTATTATGAGGTTCACGGACACGGCAAACCAATTGTGTTGATACACGGAGGAGGCTCAACCATTGAGACAACTTTTGGGAAATTAATACCGCTGCTCTCCGGTAGCAGACAAGTTATTGCTCTTGAATTACAAGCACATGGCCGAACCAACGACCGTCAGGCAGACCTTTCTTTTGAACAGGATGCCGACGATGTGGCTACACTGCTGCAAAACCTGAATATAAGCAAAGCTGATTTCCTTGGCTTTAGCAACGGTGGAACTACAGCCTTGCAAATAGCTATCAGACATGCCGAAATAGTAGATAAGTTGATTTTAGGTTCAGCACTTGCCAAACGAGCCGGTGTTCCAGACTGGTTTTGGGGTTTTATGTCGCAAGCTTCGTTGGAAAACATGCCCGAACAACTCAAAGATGGCTACAAAAAAGTGGCAGCAGATGCCCATGGATTACAGGTAATGCACGACAGAGACGCGAAACGCATGGTGCATTTTACAGACATACCGGATGAGCAAATCAAAGCCATACAGGCGCCAACACTTATCATAATTGGCGATAAGGATGTCATTACGCTCGAACATGCCCTTGAACTTCACCGGCAAATATCCACATCATCCCTGGCCATCATTCCAGGCGGACACGGACAATACATCGGTGAAATAACCACCATTACTCCTGATTTCAAAGAAAGCGACCTGGTAGTTCCAATGATAGAAAAGTTTCTGAATGGATAGGTGATTGTGGGGGGCGTTACGCCTCGTTTGGTACTACCTACCACCCTACAAAACTGTTATCCCAAGCCCAGGCACCCTGCCAGGTGCTTTTACCTTAGCCGACAGGCTAATTGTTTTTCTTCTGGCATTTCGCTCCGCCGTGGTTGTTGGCGAGGACGCCAATAATGGAACAAAAGAACGACACATATGTTAAATTCTCCCGAACGCCTATGCGATAAAGTCGGGAAGACCCAGGCGCGGCAGGAAACAGTTAATGGTCAACAATTACAAATTTGCCTTCAGCAATTACTTGGTTGCTTTCAGTAAGGTGAAGAAAATACAACCCACTTGGCAAATCGCCTCGTTGAAGGGTAACAGTCTGCCCTGAAATGTTTTTTACCTGCATTACTGTCTGACCGAAACTGTTGTTTACCGTGAGTGTTGCGTTATGCAGGGAATAGTCTGTCTTCAAAGTTGTCTGTTCTGAAAAAGGATTAGGATAAAAAGCCAAAGCGTTTAATGTTGAAAAAGTATTTATCCCCAATAATCGTGGCGCTTCCCAATGCTGTGCGTATAACTTTTTCTTTACATTGTCGTATTGAATAGAATTGATATTACCGCCTGGAGCAAAAAGCACCTGATTGTTATAAAGGAGGTTTCCAGTGGTGATATCCATCACTGCAATAAAATAACTCAAACCCAAAGAATAATGAAAAATGTAATAGCGGTTCATTTGATCAATGGTAGAAGTGCCCCCGCCAGGTCCAAAGGCTATACCATTTCCGATTTTGGTTACCGCTCCCGAAGTTGTGTTGATCTGGACAAGAAATGTTTGGCTAGTGTTTTGAATTAAACCATATAATTGATTGTTAGCATCATCATAGCTAATGTGAAGCAGGATCTCTCCTGGATTTAACATTACTGTTGGATTTGAAAGCACACTTCCGGTTATTGCATCAATTGAAAACAATCTATTTTCACTCACATAGATAATATATCGATGCGCGTTTTTGTCAAAAGTGCTCATTCCTTGATATAGTCCGCTCATTCCCGAAATGGGACCGGCGCCTATTGGTGAATGATTCGCTGTAGAGGGGTTGATTGAGCCAAAAACAAATTGGCCAGACCCGGAATTATTCAAACCATAAAGAATTCCTGAAGAATTGTCATATTGACATTCTAATATTGAACCAAAAGGAGGATTAAAAATGATAGAATCATTTGAGTCTACTGTCATTAGCCCATTGATGGTGGTTGCTGGGAAAATATAAAAACCATGTATTTCATCATAAGTGCTTACATAACCCTGCACCCAAGTCACACCATTAATAGGCGTGTTTGGTTTAATAAAAGTACCTGTGGCGGGGTCTACTTCTATAATGTACTCCCCCTGAGCGCTGGAATTAGTGACTACCCAAAAAAGTGTCACTATCAGACCAAGAATCCATTTTTTCATTGTGTATCAGTTTTTGTGAATATTTAAAAGTTGTAGAAAGTAAAGCCAACTCTCCTGCCTGCTGTCAGGAGAAAGTAGTTAGCTCCCTTCATCTGCCTCGTCATTTTCCGACCGCTTCGCCGTGCTGTTTTACGGCTGCTCTTTATCCGTGCGCCTTTCCAGCCGATTTTTCTTGTTTCATGGGCCCCTCCGGCGTGATTGTTTACGCCTCGCCTGGCATTACCCATAACCGTCCAACACTTTTATCCCATGCCCAAGCGCCCTGCAGGTGCTTTTACCAGGAATAAAAATACAGCACAATGCCCAATCTACCAAAAGGCTCCCGGGCCAGATGGATGAGTATATTAGCCCGGCCACTCAGGGGCGGTGCGGAAAGCATTCGCTCCTGCAGAAAAAGACATTGCCCAAATGGGATAGGTTTTCACCATCAGGAAAAAGGTGATGGCTATGTATATGGATATTTTTATTCGTTTGGGCATTTTAGGTTTGAGCTTTAGCTGCTGGCTTTTTTCTTTATTATTCTGTTTATTTCATTGTCGTCTTCAAGCAAGGCCAATATACATTTCAGCATTAATCTAAAATCAGCTTCGTTATTTGTCCAAAGTACACATGTCGAACTTTCGGAGTCGCCTTTTATTCTTTGCTCCAATCCTGGTTCTTTTTCTTCGATGAAGTTCTTTATCAATTCCTCCCATTCATCGCCATCTATTTCTTCATACGTATCAAGAACATCGAAAGCGGCCTGATATGACATCATGGCCTCTTCTTTATAGAAAATCTCTTCTATTGTTATTACTACTGGATCGAAGGTGTCATCCTCCCAATATCCTTCTTCTTCTAAAATTTCTATTAAATTATCAGGAATTTCAAGTGCTTCAAATTTTTTCATTTTTTCCCATTTTTAACTTGTGGTTTACGATTGACTTGGTGTTCCAAGAAACCTCCCAAACTGTTATCCCATGCCCAGGCACCCTGCCAGGTGCTTTTACCTTAGCCGACAGGCTAATTGTTTTTCTTCTGGCATTTCGCTCCGCCGTGGTTGTTGGCGAGGACGCCAACAACGGAACAATACATTGATTATCAAGTATGTTTAGCCCAAAGTTAGCGCTCCTTTCCGCCGTTGGCGTCCTCGCCAATAGCTACGGCGGAGCGAGATTTTTGGTGAAATAACGGTCAAATAAAGGCTTAGCCTGACGGCTAAGGTAAATGTTAAAACCTTTGAAGAAGCATGAAGCTGAAAAATTCCTTTAATTTTGCTGAGTTATTAAATGGATGAAAACCTTTACAGGTTAGAATTAATGAAAAAGAGATACGTATGAATACCTATCCAAATTTAGTTTATCGAAAAGGACGACAGTCTCATTCAAGAATTAAAAAGGAGTATATCAAGTGGCGTGAAGATCAAAATCCACCGTTACCGATGAGGTGCGATCTGCCTGAGTGCTATTTTTATAAAAACCCTTGTATATGGAATGGGAAAGAGCTTAATTTAATTTTGGATCATATAGACGGAGTAGCAGGTGATAACAGACCCGAAAATTTGCGTATCTTATGTCCAAATTGTAATTCACAGCAGGTGACTAATGGTGGAGGAAATAAAGGACGTGTGATTATGGACGAGGGTGGGTACTCTATCAAAGGGGAAGGTGGGAAGAGGTTTTATAATTTGCCTATTGAGCCAGCTAATTTGAAACTTAGGGTTGGTAAGGCAAAATCTGGCTTGTGTAGGTCCCCTGACGGGGATGACAACCCACGCCGGATTTGACATGGTGGTGACCCTTGGGCCCAAAAAAACGTGATATTCACCAACATACGCACCAAACATCTTCCTCTCCACGCCTCACTTCAAGCGCTGCACGGCCATTTCCAGGGTCTGGTCTATGCCCTGGCTCATGTCGGCAGACTGGTTTTTGATGTAGATATCGGGGGGCAAACCAATGCCTTCGTAGGATTTTCCATCGGGTAATTCCACTTTTTGCGGCACCAGGGAGTAATACCATCCGTTGGCCAGTTCCCGACCTATCATGGTGCCGTGCGCCCCGCAGGTGGTGTCGCCCATGAGGGTTACATTGGGCAGTACGCTGAAGGCCATTACGGCGCGTTCTCCGGCACTGATGGTGTACCTGTCGGTAAGCACCACAATGGGTTTGTCTATATAGTCCCCTTTGGGCGTAATGTGCCAGGCTGTCCAGTCGGTGTAATCGTTGGCGGCTTTGCCGTTTTTGGTTTTGCTCCTGAACACAAAACGCCGCTGATCGGTCAGTCTGCCTATTTCAGAAAAACAATAGGTGAAATCGCCGCCCTGATTGTGCCGCAAATCAATGATGAGTCCATTGGCTTGCGCATGTTCCTGCAGGAAATTTTCCAGCTGAAAGAAATTCTCGGCCACGTAATCAAAGTAAATATAGCCTACGTTCTGCCCCTTTATTTTGCCATAGAGGTAACTGTGCTTGTCGTCTTTTTTATACCCAGGCTCCAGGTAGTTTTCTACGACCGACAGGGAAAACAGCTTGTCGTCTGTTTTTTCGCGCCGTATGCGGTTGGCATTGAATACTTCGCGGTTGGGGGTGGTGAGGTTCACATGGCCGTCGTCGAGCGTGGCCAACATGCGGGTGATAATGTGGTACAAGGAATCATCGGTGGTTTCCGGACCCACCTGGGGTCGGTATTGGGCATAGAGCGCCGGCCAGTCCACCTTGCGTTCTTCAAAGGGCGCGTATTCCTCGTTGAAGGTCTGCCAAAGGTTTTCAAAAACTGCCTCAGGGTTGTTATCAGGCGCATCCACAAAGGTTTTTTCGCAGGATGCTGTTAGCAACAGGAGTAAAAAAGCCGGAATGATATAGTTTTTCATGTTGTTTAGAAGTGTAAAGCCAAACGGCATTGCAGGGTGTTTCGGAATTGCAGCAGGTTTCTGGGGCGCTTCGCATGCATCCATGCCAGGGTGTACTCTGCGCCAACAGACCATTTTTTGCTCAGTTTGTACTGGTATCGCAGTTGCAGATCGGCAGACTGGTAGGTATCCAGAGTGGCCGCCTGGCCATCGGCAATGAAAGCAAAAAACGTTTTGATGCCTGAATGCGAGTAAGTGTTTTCAATGAATTCATCGTCGTTCACCAGATAAGGCGAGCGGGCAAGCCAGTTCAGCAGCGGCAGTTTCAACCCTGCGCTCAGATTGCCGTGCTTACCCACAGCCACTTGTTTTTCCAGGCTTACTCCCAGCCCGAAATGGGCGAAATAGCCAAAACTGCTGCTCACCCTGCCAAAGGAATAAGCCAGGGATTGTATGCCTGCCTGCAGCTGCAAGCCGGCGGAAAAGCCGCGCCCTATGGATTTCCCGATGCCATAATTCAGGTCGATCAGGGTAAACTGGTGCGGATATGTTTGTGTGTCTTCGCTATCTTCCAGATAGGCGTATGTATCTGTAACAGAAGCCTGGTAAGTGGCAAACCCCAGGCGACATGACTGGCGCAGTTTGGCCTGTCTGGTATAGCCCAGGTTGATACACAGCGGACTAACGGCCCTGTGTACAAAAGGCGAGAACACGAGATCCTGTCGGGCCACATGACCCGGCCCAAGGGAAAGAAAGACCGTGTTTTTAGATGCCTGCGCACACAGCCAGGCGGGTAGCGAAAGCAGTATGAGGACTGCTGTTAGGGTGGTTTGTTTTTTCATAGTTAGACAGTGGACGGTGGACGGCCTACGGTGGACGGTAGACGGTGGCGTAATCACTGACGATGCCTTGTCACCCTGAGCGTAGCGAAGGGTCTGGCGAAGCCACTACTGAGTGTAGTTAAAATAAAAACACAATAAACATACGAGATAAATAGCCAATCACTATTAAGCAACATCAGACCCTTCGCTACGCTCAGGGTGACAAGGCATCGTCAGTGATTACGCCATCGTCCCATCCTCCATCGTTAAAATGTTTTCATACTCCCCCATTCCAGGGTGCATTCGTATTGCGGCACTTTCCATTCATCCCAGATGAGGCCCACTTCTGTGCTGGCCATGTGGGTTAGTTTGCCGGGTTTGATTTCTTTGGTGGCGGGGTCTGGCTCCAGGTTGAAGGTTTGGAGTTCATAGGGCAATCCGTAAAGGTTGTGCTCGGAGGTAGCCACGCTGGTTTCCGGACAATAGATGGAGGTCATGGTGAGCGTGCTGACCTTTTCTTTAAAAACATCGAGCAATTTCACTTCAAAACGCCGGTTTCGGAAGTAAATCTCTGAACGGAAGTAATTGGTTTTATCCGAACCATCCGTAAGCGGAAAACGCGGATAAAGGGTGCCGGAGGCTGGATCCAGCGTGGCAATGAGGGTTACCTGGCAATCGCTGCTATAAGTAGAGGCGCCCTGGCCACCCAGCGCATAATGCGCCTTGGAACCCGAAGCCAAATGGCTGAGCGGCTCACGTGGCACAGCATATTTGTGCGGATCGGCATCGGCGCGGAGGTACACATCAAACAGGACCTCTCTTTCCAGGGTACCTTCATCGGGTCGGCGGAAGAGCATTTCGCCATGCCAGGCCGTGAGTTTGCGTGAATTGGACACTGCGCCTTTGTTGCGCACCTGTACCGTACCTCTGCCCATGGGATCTTCCACTTTAGCAATCTGGCATACCACATGCCAGGGTTGCCAGGAAAGGATGCGGCTTCCTAAATTGGTGGGGGTAGCTTCCGGCAGAGCATTGCCGTTGATCAGCACCTGCGAAGTAGCGCTGCTGTCGCCAAAGTATCCATACAGGTGCAGTTCGCCGGCTAAGGGTATTTCTACCACTTCCATGTATTCCAGTTTAAGTGGCCACTCGGGCGGGGTTGGCTTGGTGTCTTCATCCTTTTCGCAGGATGCGCACCAAAGGGCGGCTGCGAAAAGGATGGCGCAGCGGACAAGCCCTTTTGGGGAAATTGAATTGTTTGTCATAGCTTGGTTGTGTTAAAAAAGATGCCGCAAAAGTGCCCGGGTGCGGCCTTTTGTGCCAATGGGGACAGGTGTGTGCTGGGCAAAAGCCTGAATGAATTGCGTAAATGGGGTTATTTACCGCAGAGGCGCAGAGGCGCGGAGGTGCTTAAACTGAGAGTCTCACTTTGAGTGAGACTCTCAGTTTAAGCACCTCTGCGTCTCCGCGCCTCCGCGGTAAATAAAAAACAACTCATCCCGAAAATCCTCAATTCATCCGGGAGTTGCAACCAGGAGCCCATCAAAAACAGTATCTTCGCATAGATGAAACTTCCACAATACAACGGCAAAGACAATACCGTGATGCTGATCATTGTGCCCACAGGGGCTATAGTGCTCAACATCATCATATTTGGCTGGCAGTATATTTCCCATTGGGCGTTTTTCGGGGCGGCCACTGTGCTGGCTGTCATAGCGTTGTCCGTGTTTTTTATCCTGTGCGGACTCATTGCCATACGGGTAAAAAAGCGTTTTCCCGGGTTGGAAAACATGCGCCGGCGAATCGGTATTCTTTGTGCCGTTTTTCTAATGCTGGGCGGCGTAATGATGTACGGATTGCTGCAAACCTATGCCGCAGTTTCGTTTTTTCACTATCAGTTCAACGACCGCGATTTTGCCTGGATTTATTATTCAACAAGCCTTTTCAATGTATTTACGGTGTTGCTGATGGAAGGCATTGATCAGTTTCAGGAATGGCAAGACAGTCAAAAAGCCACCGAAAATCTTCAGCAAGCACTGAAAAAGAGTCAACTGGATGGCTTAAAAAGTCAGGTAAATCCTCATTTTCTGTTTAATAGTCTCAATTCTCTTTCATCCCTGATTGAAGAAAACGAGCAAAAAGCCGAGCAGTTTCTCAACGAATTGAGCAAGGTTTACCGCTATATGCTGAAAGAAGGCGAGCAGAGAGTGCCCTTGCGTTCGGAACTGGTTTTCCTGGAATCTTACCAGCATATTCTCGCCGTGCGTTTTGGAGAAGGTCTGCAAATCACGCAACAAATAGATCCTAACTATCTGAATCACGGTATAGCGCCATTAACCCTGCAAGCAGTGATTGAAAACGCGTTCACCTACAATATTGTACAAAAAAGTCAGCCCCTGCGCATAGAGATTGCAACAGAAAATCAGGGATTAAACATCAAACATAACCTGCAATACAAAAACAGCACCACCAACTTGCAGGAGGCCGAAGCCGGACTTGATCATTTGGTGGCTACCTATAAACTGTTGCAACAACCCATTCAAATAACAGATGATACTGCCGTGCGGACCATCCATTTTCCATTAGTGTAAGTTGACACCAAAGTTCTACATACCGCCCCGCTGGAAGTTTATTACCTTCCTTTATTCATTAGCGCCCATACTGGCGTCTATGCACCTCATCCTGTATGGCGGGCGCTTCTGGCGAGAGTTAGACATTTGGCTTTATTCTGTGCCGCTGATGACCATATTTTGTACCTTTTCCTGGTATCAGCATATGTTACACGATCACCGGGCAGAAACCCGTTATCCGGCCCTGAACGATACACGCCGGCGAATCCTGTATAAAATATTGCCGGTTGTTTCAGTTATGCCGGTTTCTATCCTGGCCATACTCTGGACGTACGAACACTTTCACATACTTGGTTTTCAGTGGAAAATACACCACACCATAGAAGCCCTTACTGTTGGACTTTCTGTTAATCTGGTATTCATTACCTTGTTCGAAATTGATTATATTCTAAACAAATATCGCGATTCCAAGATGGAGCGGCAGGTAGTGGCACAACATTCTATTGCACAGGAACTGGATACGCTGAAAAACCAAATCAACCCGCACTTTCTGTTCAATTGCTTCAATACACTTTCATCCCTGATTACCGTAGATAAAGCGCGGGCAAATCTGTTTTTAACTGAACTCAGCAAAGTGTATCGTTATCTATTGCGCAACAATACAGAAGGCGTAAGCACCCTTAAAAGTGAATTGCAATTTATTGAATCCTATTTCAAACTTCTGCATACACGCCACGGTGATGCAGTGCGCTTTCATATCAAAGTACACAAAGAATATGAAAACTATTTGCTGCCTTCTCTATCACTGCAATTACTGGTAGAAAATGCTGTAAAACACAATATGGTTTCTAAATCTAAACCCCTCGTGATTGATATATTCACCACTGCAGGCAGCAAACTGGTGGTCAACAACAATCTCCAGCGCCGGGTAGTGAAAGCATTGAGTAACAGAGTAGGACTGAATAACATCCGACATAAATACGAACTGCTGCAACAAAAAGGCTTCCATATTCTGGAAGACGAAAAAAACTACACCGTTGTATTGCCTTTAATCTGGCAACAAAACTAATACCTGAACAATGAACATTTTAATTGTTGAAGACGAAGAACTTGCCGTCAAAAAACTGACCAAGATTCTGCAAGACCAAAAACACGATATAGCGGTGGTGGGTGTCACCGACAGCATTGCCGACAGTGTGCAATGGTTGCGCACTAACCCTGCACCCGACCTTATTCTCATGGATATTGAATTGGCTGACGGTCAGAGTTTTGAGATTTTTAATCAGGTAGAGGTAAAAAGCGCCGTCATATTCACCACATCCTACGATGAATATGCACTCAAGGCTTTCAAGGTGAACAGCATTGATTATCTGCTCAAACCTATACAACCGGATGAGCTGGCTACTGCCCTCGACAAATTTGTGAAACTGCAGGGACAAACCCCGCCACAGGCAGCCGTCAATATGGATCAATTGATAGAAGCGCTGCACCAAAAATTACAACCCAAAGCTTACCGGCAACGTTTTTTGGTCAAACATGCCAACAAAATGCTCAGCATTGAAGTGGGCGACATTGCCTATTTCTATAGCGACGGGCGCGTTAATTTTTTCAAAACCAACGACAACCGGCGCATCATGATAGATTATACCCTGGATGAGCTGGAGGATATGCTTGATCCGGCACTGTTCTTCCGCATCAACCGGGCATTTTACATTTCTATACCTTGTGTGGAACGTATAGACGATTACTTTGGCAACCGACTGATATTAAATCTGAAACCACAAAACGATAAGGAAGCCCTGGTTAGTCGCGAAAAAGTATCTGATTTTAAGCGTTGGATGGGGAAATAGGAATAGAAATGAGCACTGCAAAGCCCTTAGTGCGTTCTTGCAGTTGCCAACTCCCTTGCAGGCTTTCCAATCGCTGACTCAGATCGGGGCGGTAAAGCAGGTTATTCAGGGCTATTGTGGTGAAATCCTCGTGGGCATATTCAGCCAGCAATTGCCATTGTCTTTTATTCACGCCAACATGCAGTCTGTATCCCTGCGGGCACACCGTCACCAATCCTTTGATGGCTTCCTTGAACAATAGAAAAGCGCCGTAACGCAACTGCATATCCACCTGTAGTGAGGCTACAGCAGGATCAATCAACAGGCCAATTTTAGTGTCGTATCTACGGTTGAGTATGGCCACCCATTCTTCTATCCGGTGTACAGTACTTTGCATATTATCGTGTTCCGGCGAAATACCCCATAACATATCATCCATAGCGTCTATCACGTCGTTGCTTTTGGCGTGAATCTGATGAATATACTCTTTAGTCTTTTGTGGATCATTATCGACCTTAATATTGGCCATTTCGCTGAGAATATTGATATTTTGCAGGGCTGTATTTACCTCTGTGTGCAGGTCTTCTGCAATATTATTACGTACGCTGTCTACCGCTGCACGTCGCTTTAACCGTTCCTGATCATACCAATAAAGCAGGGCCATGGCAAGCAATAACAGCACCCCGAAAAACCACCAGGACTGATAAAACGGCGGATACACTTTTATGGTAAACGGATGCTGCACAGGGGAAGTTTCCTGATCGGCATTAATGGTTCTGAGCAGGAACCTGTATGTGCCCGGAGGCAGGTAATTGTATATTGCCCTGAAATCTTTATCTGCCAGTACCCAGTCTGCATCCAGGCCCTCCATTTTATATTGAACATTATGCCAATCATTAAAACTCATAGTAGCAAATTCAATAACAATAGCGTTGTTGTGAGGCCCAAGTTCTATGACTGCTTTGCGGAGCAAACTATCAACAGACTGTGGTTTATTGCCAATACTTACGTCTGTTATGTGCACTTTCAAATTGTTGGCACTTGGCCGGAACTGTGCCGGATCGAATATCATCAAACTGTGATCGGCGCCAAAAGCCAGGCGGCCGTCCGGCAGTTCATGATGGCTGTTTAGGGAAAAAACATCGTCGAGAATACCATCTTCACGATTCAGGGTGAGCATGGTAGACTTGTATGGATGAAACCGGTACAAATTGCCCAGTGTGCCCAACCAGATATTGCCGTATCGATCGCAGCGCATATCCGCAATAAGGCTGTTGATTTCCTCATCATTTCTAAGAACGCGCAATTGACGCTCCGGTACATTGAATGCAAATAATTCAGAAGAAGTAGCAAACATCATTAGGCTGTCGCTGTATTCCAGTACCTGTGAAATGCCTTTTTCCGGTAATTTGAAGCGTGTATCCTCCACATTATCCGAAAAATGGAACAGCACCTGATCTGTCTGGCTGTCAATTACATAAAGCCCAAACAATCCGGTAGCCACCCAGACCCATCCTCGCGAATCAATGAACATTTGGTTGATGGGGCGGTTGATGGGCAAGCCGGGAATTTGATACAACCCTTTTTCGAAATCGGTCTGACCGCGCTGCCTGTCCCATTTGAACACCCCTACACTCTGAGTTCCCAGCCATAAATTGCCCTGAGGGTCCTGTTCCACATCCCTTATGGTGCGATCTTCCAATATGGCAGGATTGATATACGTGCTGTGTCTATTGTATCGATTATACCGGATAATGCCTGGCTGACCAACAAACCAGGCATGAACCTTATCCTGATCCAGGCAAACGTCCCACATACTGATGACGCCGTTGTTGTGCAGGTTTGGAATGCCCAATTCGGTGGTTTGCCAGTTGCTATCCAGGCGGTAAAAACCCTCACCCCAGAGATTCACCAGCAGACTGCCATCAGGTTCGGGTAATACGGCCATAGGTGATCCTTCAGAAATACCCTGGCCATTTTTTTTGGGAAAAAGCAAGTGATTGAACCAGGTGCGCGAAGGGTTGAAACGGTATAAACCATTTTTATTTGAGCATATCCAGATATTATGTTCGTGGTCTTCAAACAGGTTGTGGATGCCCGAATATTCCAGGTTTTTGTGGGAAGGATGTCCGGAAGGAATGGGCACAAACTGCCGGGTAGTTTCATTAAACCAGGCCAGCATGTTTTCACCATAAATCCAGATCATCCCCGACAGCTCCCGCATTTGGAACCAGTTGTTGCTGAGTCCGCCGGGCATTTGAAACAGTATCTGGTTGTAAACGTGCTCCTGTGTATTGAGATCGTAGCAATCAAATACAAATCCGGCCGCCGTACGGCGCAGGATCCAAATGCGTTGTTTGCTATCCAGACAAAAATAAACGAGGTCGTCCGTTTTGGCCAATTCATTGAGCCAGGTGACTTGAGCAGACTGGGGTGTACCTGAAGTCAGCATATTGCCCGTTACGGGGTCATACAATTCAGCCTTGTTTTCAGTCATCAGCCCGAATTTACCGTCGGGGTGTTCCCAAAAGCCGTACAGTTTTTGTCCGGGTTTGTGTGGAAAATGCTTGGTGGCTGGCACAAATGCGCTCTGTTGTTCATCGAAAACCAGAATTTCCTGATGAACAGATAAGAAAATGGACTCGCTGTGGTCGTTTATAAAATGTTTGCCTCCTTCCCCGTTAGCGGGTATCTGCGGGCGTATGGGTACAGGGGTAAACTGCCAGGTATTGGGATTGAAATAGCCCACCTGGTAATCGGAATGCAAGAGCCAAAGTCGGTTCTTTCTATCTGTCCGCAATTCTGACACATTGGAAAATGGTACTGAGTTGGGGTCGCTTTTCCGGCGTTTGAACACCTTGGAACGGATGCCATCGAAGCGCACCAGGCCTTCCAGTGTAGCCAACCAGTAAAATCCTTGTGTATCCTGTTCTATGTCGTTGATAACATTGATTGGCAAGCCATTTTCAGAGTCATAATGTGTAAATACAAACTGCCGGTTGGTTTGTCCAACCAATTCCGATGCCCCCACCAGGCAGCAGCAAAACAACACTGTCCATAAGCGAATCATTCTGCAAAACTATTACTTGGCATCGAGAACCCAGCTGTTCAAAGTAGACCGGAACAACAGTTCATTCAGTTTTTTTGACAGTTCATACTGACGACGGTGGACGGTGGACGGGGGCGTTGGGTGGGTATTTAAACTTAAGTGGGTTGTCATGCCGAGTACTCGGCATGACAACTCACTTAAGTTTAAATACCCACCCACCGTCCACCGTCTACCGTCCACCGTAAGCCGTCCACCGTTCATTCTGATTAAATGACAATTCATCGGAATCCGGTTTCAGGGTTGCTGCCGAGGGGAGCACTTTTGCTGCACAAACAACCATTCATCAACGATTTAAGCTATGCAAAAACTTCTCTTTTATCTTCTTTTATTGCTGTTGTTCCATGGCATGGGCCTTGCACAACCTGTGCTGGATGCCAGCTCGCTGAATACAATTGGCGATCAGATCCACCGTCAGCCCTGTCAATGGCAGGATGTTTCGGAAGGAGCGGCCGGCGCCGGACAAACCTGGAATTTCAGTGCTGTAAAACCCAAAATTGGCCATGATTACACCATTTTTTACGTGGATCCGGCCGAAACACCCAACAGCAACCTGTTCCCATTTGCCAACCTCGCTACGAGATACACCGATGCCGGAGGCACCGTTTCCTATGCCTATTTCAACCAGACAGGCGCTGAGTACTGGTATCTGGGCGCCACGGTAGAAGAAAACTCTGAAGTCCTGTCGGCCCCTAATTTGCTGGCGCGCGTGCCTATGGTGTACGGCCAAAATCTGGCCAGCAGCTACGAGGGTGAACAAGATCTGGTTTCTTATCAGGCAGCCATTTATGGCAACAAAAACATGTTGTACGACGGCTATGGCGTTTTGATGTTGCCCGGCATTACTTACAACAATGCCATTCGCACCAAAACCACAGAAACCCGCACCGACAGCATCACCTCGTTTTCAGGAGGCGTTTATACCCTCAACCGCACAAACAGTATTACCTACGGCTGGTTTGTTCAGGGCATAAAAAGCGCCGTTTTTGAAATCAGATATTCCACCCTGACCACCATTACCCAAATTCCGGGTTTTCCGCCCCAACAAACGGTTCATCCAACCGAAAAGGTGGTAACCCTGCAATTAAATCCGGCAACGAGCGGCACTGATTTTCCTGTACAGTTCAGCACTGCGCTCAGGCTCTCCTCGGCCAACCCAAGCGCCAGTGGTCAGTGGCTTGTAGAGGCAACGCAGGATGTGACATTAGTAGTATGCGATGCTTGGGGCCGTCCTATCTTTACGCAAAGCGAAAGCAGCAATCAGTTTCCGCTGGATGGAAGCCAGTGGCCTGCGGGAACATACTGGGTTGTGGCATTGAATGAAAAAAGGCAATTGGTGTCATCGCCATTGGCTATTGTTAAAATGTAATTTTTTACCGTTGGGGTTCGGAGGTTTTTACTGACGGGGTGACTGGCAGTCACCCCGTCAGTAAAAACCTCCGAACCCCAACGGTAAAAACCATCTTATCCATGAACAGAAAATCCATAGCCGTCATCGGTGGGGGCATTGCCGGACTCACAACTGCTATTGCCCTGCGCAAGGCTGGTCACGAAGTTGCCGTTTTTGAGGCTGCCGCCGAGATCAAACCCCTTGGCGCAGGCTTATTGCTGGCTGCCAATGCCATGAAAGGTCTGGGGCGCATCGGTATTGCCGAAAAAGTAGCGCCATTTGGCCATCAATTGAGTCATTTTACCGTTTTATCGCAGTCTGGACGCATCCTGAGCGAAATGGACAGCAGTGTGCTGAGCAAGAAATACGGACTGAATAATTTTGCCATTCATCGCGGCGCTTTGCACCAGATTTTACTTGGTGAACTGCCTTTTGTACGAGTGGAAACCGGCAAACGCGCTATCAGCCTGGAACAAGGGCCGCAGTCGGTCAGCATCAATTTCCAGGATGGCAGCACCTTCAGGGCCCATTACGTAGTGGTAGCCGATGGGGTCCACTCTTCTATTCGTCGGCAATTGATACCCGGGAGCAAGGTTCGTTATGCCGGTTATACCTGCTGGCGCGCTTTGGTAGACAATCCCGGTCTGGCACTGCCCGGCGCCACCGAAACCTGGGGCGCCAGCGGGCGCGTGGGTATTGTGCCGCTCAAAGACAACAAGATTTATTGGTTTATCTGCATCAATGCCCCGGCGAATTCGCCAGAAATGCGGCAAATGACTGCGGCAGATTTACTGAGTAGGTTTGCAGGGTATCACGCACCTGTTCCACAAATATTGGCTGCTACTTCAGATGAGCAACTGCTGTGGAACGATATTATAGACATTGCGCCTATCAATCATTTTGCTTTTGGGCGGGTGCTGCTCATGGGCGATGCGGCGCACGCTACCACGCCCAATATGGGTCAGGGCGCGTGTCAGGCCATTGAAGATGCCGCGGTATTGCTCGACGAGCTGGAAAAACATCCGGAACAGGAGCTGGAGCAAATATTCACGCGTTTTGAGCACCGGCGTATTTCGCGCACCACCATGATTGTGAACCGTTCGTGGCAAATGGGACGGATTGCTCAATTGTCGCAACCAGGTTTAGTGGCTATTCGGGATATTGTCATGCGTTGTATTCCCAATCGGGTGAGCTTGAAGCAAATGGAAAATATTTATCAGACGGATTTTTGAGAGGATTTACCTTTCGCCATGCTAAAAGCATGTTGGGGATTTTTTGGCTCCATCAGAAAATCCCCAACATGCTCTAATTCAAATAAAAATGAAAAAACTGGTCTTTTTGCTGACGTTTGCGCTCCCTTTCACATTATTGCTCACAGGCAATGTTGCAGTTGCCCAAACCACTTCAGCCAAACCTTTTGTTCTGGGTCTTATTGAAGAAATTCAATCAAAGGAGCTTTCAGAAAAAAGGGTATTGAATATCTATCTTCCCCAGGGATATAACCCTGATGATACGGTAAAATATCCGGTAATTTACTTATTGGATGGTTCTGCCGATGAAGATTTTATACATATTGTTGGACTGATACAGTTTTATAATTTTGAATGGATTAACCAGGTTCCCAAATCAATTGTAGTGGGTATTGCATCTGTTGACAGACAAAGGGATTTTAGTTTTCCAACTACTGATCCGGAACATCAGAAAAGGTTTAAAAATGCAGGCCATTCCGATAAATTTATGTCGTTTATAGAAAAGGAATTACAACCTTTTATGGCTTCAAATTTTAAAACGAATGACGATAAGACCATCATCGGACAATCATTAGGTGGATTGTTTGCTACAGAAGTATTGTTTAAAAAACCTATGCTTTTTAACAGATACATTATTGTCAGCCCAAGTTTATGGTGGGATAATGGCTCATTATTAGAATACGACCCTGTATTATTAAAGGAAACCTTTCAACAACCAACAGCCATTTATATAGGTGTTGGGAAGGAAGGACTGACACCCACAAAAGCGCCAAGGGTAATGGAGGTAGATGCCAATTTACTGGCAGACAAACTGATGGGCGCTAAGAACAAACAGGTGAAAGTTTCATTCGATTACCTTCCTCGAGAAAATCACGCCACCATTTTGCATCACGCCGTGGCTAATGCCTTTAAGCTTTTATATACGGTGGACGGTGGACGGTAGACGGTAGACGGTGCGTGGCCTGGGCTTATGTGAGTTGTCATCCCGAGAATCGGGACCTACACAAGCCAGATTGCGGGCAATCCTTTTTGCCAGGGGATAGTCTCGCAATCTGGCTTGTGTAGGTCCCGATTCTCGGGATGACAACTCACATAAGCCCAGGCCACGCACCGTAAGCCGTAGGCCGTCTACCGTCCACCGTAAGCCGTCTATCGTAGGCCGTCCAAAAAAAAATGCCGATTCATTTTGCGCAACCAAAAAGTTGCACATATATTTGCAACCGAAAAGTTGCACATCGGATCGAATTTATGAAACAGGACATCTTTCAAGCCATTGCAGACCCCACAAGGAGAACCATCTTAACCTTGCTTGCTGTTCAGGCATTAACCCCCAATGCCCTGGCAGAGAAATTTGATATGAGCCGGCAAGCTGTATCGAAGCATATTAAGGTATTGCAGGAATGTGCGTTGATCCAGCCAGAGCAGTCTGGCAGGGAAATTTATTATCATTTCAATCCGCAAAAAATGCAGGAATTCGACCTCTGGCTGGCTCAGTTCAGGAAGATGTGGGAGACCCAATTCGATCAACTTGACCAAATTCTTTCCACCATTAAACAACAAAAAAGATGAGCAAAAACCTGTTTTTTGACCTAACCGTTGATAAAGCTGCAAAAACAGTCTATATCACCCGGGAATTTGATGCTGACCAATCTCTGGTTTGGGAGGCATTTACTACGGTAGAAATCCTGGATCAATGGGTGGCGCCTAAACCCTGGACGGCCAAAACCAAATATATGGACTTCAAAGTGGGCGGACGCCGGTTTTACGCCATGGTTAGTCCGGAGGGTTTTGAGCGCTGGGCCATACAGGAATACTTGTCAATCAACCCAAAGTCTCATTTCAAACTCAGTAATGCGTTTGCAGACCAGGACGAAAATCCTGAGCTGCCGGGCTCTGAGTGGGACTATCATTTCAGCGAACAGGATGGCAAAACTACCGTTCGCATTGCCATTTATAATGAATCCCTGGCCCGCCTGGAAAAGATGATCGAAATGGGCTTTAAAGAAGGCTTTACTATGAGTTTGGGCAATCTGGATCAACTTTTGGCCACTTTATCCTCCTAAATTCAGATTTAATATGGATATTATCACACAAATTGAAGCCTACATAGCCAGTCAGTCAGAGCCCAAACGCAGCGATATGCTAACCCTGCATCAACGCATACTCCAATTATTGCCGGAGGGTAAATTATGGTTTGAAGATGGCAAGAACGATGAGGGTAAAACCGTCAGCAATCCCAATATTGGCTATGGTTCCTACACCATTCAATACGCCGATGGTAGCAACAGAGCGTTTTACCGCATAGGTCTGAGTGCCAATACAGCCGGCAATAGCCGTGCTGGATATGCTCGGTCGTGTGGTGTGGGCAGGAGTATCCACCGGAAAAGATCAGCTTGACCTTCCCCGCGTTACGGCGGGGCAATTTCTGCTACGGGTTAGTTTAAATGATCGGGTGGCCGTAAGGAAGATAATCAGTCTTTAGACGCCCATTTTCCACCCAAATAGGCCAAAGGCATATACGCGCCTGCAAGGTCGAGTACATTAAACCACATAGGTGACGGGAGCATGAATACGCTGGCAATTCCGCCCAGCAGGAAGAACACTCCGATCACCAGGGCGAAACGTATGTTGTTGTTTGCGGCAATTTTGGCGGCCAGAAAGGCGCCCGCCAAGGTTCCTAATGCATGTGCCAGGAACGGGAAGATGAAATGTTTAGGTTGGAACAAATGCATGGAGGCTTTCAGGCCTTCTTCGGTGGTTACATCTGCTCCTTCGGGTGGCGGAATAATGGAGCCACTGATCATGATGATGCCCATGTTCACGATGCTGCCCACGGTGATGCCGGCAATGACTGCCAGGATGTTTTTGATGATTGGATGCATGGCCGTTTTGTTTTGGATGTGAAGAACGTCACGCTAAGATAAGTCCGGGAGATCAGATTTTTCGCACAGGTGTTTCGCGCAGATTCTACGCAGATTTTTTGCGCAGATTTCCAGCAGATTTTTCGCACAGATTCTACGCAGATTTTTGAAGCAAGCCCCCCACTCACTCACTCACTCATTCACTCACTCACTCGCTTCTGAGGCTTTTGACCTGGTTTTCCAGAGCCGCTTTGATGCTTTGCAGACTCACCGTGAAGGCTGCTACCAGGATGGCTAATACGCCGGCGCCTGCAAACATCCACCACTGCATTTTGATACGGAAGGCATAATCGGCCAGCCATTTATCCATGAAATAATAGGCCATAGGGGAGGCAAGGAGAATGGCCAGCAGGACGAGTTTCAGGAAATCTTTGGCCAGTAGGGCTGTAATTCCGGCTACACTGGCGCCGAGCACTTTTCGGATGCCAATTTCGCGGGTCCTGTTCACTACGGCAAGGGCTGCCAGGCCCAGCAAACCCAAACATGCCAGGAAAATGGAGATGCCTCCTGCCCAGGAGATGATGTTGCCCAGACGTTTTTCGGCTGCATAAAACTGATCCAGACGCTCGTCGAGAAAATGATACCGGAATGGCAGCACAGGCTCCGCACTTGCCCAGGCGGTCTTCAATGCATCCAGGGTTTTGAAGGGGTTGCCGGGCCCAATGCGTACAAAAAACCGGAAAGGCTGATAATCCGAAAACTGGTGAAACATCTGGGGCTGTATATCTTGCTTTAGCGACAGGTAGTTAAAGTCTTTTACTACACCGATGATCACCGGAAGTGCTTTTTTAGGATCTTCATAATACCCGGTAAGTTGTTGTCCCAACGCAGATTGGTTGGTCCAGCCGAAGCTGCGCACCAGCGATTCGTTTACGATCACGGAATTTACCGTATCCAGGGTGTTGCCGGCTTCAAAATTTCGACCAGCCCGTAATTCCATTTTCAGTACGGAAATAAAGTCTTTGTCAACAAAGTATTCAAACACTTCGCGTTGTACACCATTATCCTTCCAGCCGGAGCGACTCCAGCCTTGTCCGGCGCCGAGGCCGAGTTCGCTACCTGCCACTCCTTGTACACCTGGAATAGACTGAGCGGCCGTCTTAAACAAGGGATAAATACGTTTGGTATCTGCGCCTGTAGCATCTACCATCACCACATTTTCGCGATCAAATCCAGGGTTTTTGCTGCGCATGAAGGACAATTGTTTCAACATCACAAAAGTGCACACCATCAAGCCTACTGATAGTACAAACTGACCGGCCACCAGCGATTTGGTGAACAGGTTGGAGCCGCCAAGACGTACCTTGCTTTTCAGGATTTCTACCGGTCGGAAGCCAGATAACACCATGGCCGGGTAAATACCGGAAATCAGGCCTGTTAACAGTATAATACCACCGATGAACCAGGCTAATTCGGGAAATTGTTGCAGGGAAAAAATCAGTTCCCGATCTGCCAGCTCATTAAAAGCTGGCAATAGTGCCCTGGCTAAAAGCAGCCCAAACACGCCTGAAATGGTGGCCAAAAGCATGGATTCTGTCAGAAACTGACCCACCAGCAGCCGTCTATCGCTGCCCATCACTTTACGTACGCCTACCTCGCGTGCGCGCCCGGCCGAGCGCCCGATAGCAAGAGTGGTGAAATTGACGCAGGCAATGCTCAATACGCCGGTAGCGATACCCAGGAGGGTCCAAATGCTGCGCGGTTCCACCGGGGGCACATCGCCTCCGGCCACCATTGTTTGGGTATGCATTTGCCGGATGGGTTGGAGGCGGTAGGTGATAGGCGCGCCCGAGGCGGTCCAGAAGCCTTCCTTGCGGAGTTCCTGTTCTTCTTCCGGATAGTATTTGCGACGAAACTGAAGCAAACGGGCGTCATCGTTAGCCAGGTTGCTACCCGGCCGTAGTTTTACGAAAGTGAAATACGCCGAATGGTTCCAATTGGTCCAGCGTTTGGCCATTCGGGGGTTGTTTTTCAGGCACTCGAAATTGCCTAAAATCTGGAAGGTTATGGTGGAATTGGAGGGCAAATCTGCGGCTACAGCAGAAACAGTGAAGGGTATAAACTGATCGCCGTTTTTTATTTCCAGCACGCGTCCGATAGGATTTGATTCACCGAAAAGTTTGAGGGCCGTTTTTTCTGTGAGTACCAGACTGTTCAATTCTGTCAACGCTGTGGCTGCATTGCCGTATTTGATGGGGAAGGTCAATACCTCAAAAAAATCCGGATCGGCGAAATAGATATCCATTTGAGAAACCATGCCATTTGTGCGAACGAAATCTTCTCCCCAGGCCCGCAAACGCACGGCTTTTTCTACATCCGGAAAATCGGCTTTTAACGCTGGCGCCAGCGGAATGGGCAGATAGGGATCGCCTTCTGTAGTTTCTCCCCGCATGGCTTCAGTCCAGCGGTATACCCGGTAAATACGATCACTGTCAGCATGAAACCGGTCGTAATTCAATTCATTCACCGTGTATAACAAAAACAAGGCAAAACATGCCAGACCGATACTCAGGCCCAGGATATTGATAGCGGTAAGTCCTTTTTGTTTCCAGAGGTCCCGGAATGCAATTTTGATAAAGTTTTGTATCATGGGGATATGATTTGATGATTAGTATAGTTGGGGTTCACTCAGATGGGTTTCACACGGATTTTTTCGCACAGATTCTACGCAGATTTTTCGCACAGATTCCACACAGATTTTTGAAACAAGTCCATTCACTCACTCACTCACTCACTCACTCGCTTCTGAGGCTTTTGACCGGGTTGGCGAGGGCAGCTTTGACTGACTGCCCCCCTACCGTGAGCAGGGCGATGAGGAGGGCTACCAAGCCGGACCCAACAAACATCCACCATTGTAAATCAATGCGGTAGGCGAAATCGGTGAGCCATTGTTGCATGAGGTATCCTGCAACGGGAGCTGCAATGAGTATGCCCAGCAATACGAGTTTCAGGAAATCGCGCATGAGTAGTTGGGATATGTTGCGCACGGAGGCGCCCAGCACTTTGCGGATGCCAATTTCTTTGGTGCGTTGCTCGGCGGCAAAGGCGGCCAAGCCCAGTAATCCTAAACAGGAAATCAGGATGGCTATGCCGGTAAAACCGCCGATCAGACCAGCCATTTGCTGATCGGATTTGTAGTTTTTCTGGAAGTCTTCGTCCAGGAAGGAATATTCCAGCGGCTCGCCGGGCACCAGTTTTTTCCAATTACTTTCTAAGCCTGCCACCACCTCCGATAGCGGCGCGCCCGATTGTGCGCGTGCAATGAGGTAGTTGAGCTGGGGCCGTGGACTCAATTCAAAAGCGATGGGGGCAATGGGGCTGTGCAAGTCTTCATAATGGAAATCCTTCACCACGCCTACGATTTCGTACGGAAACTCGTGTTGCTGGTACATGATCCGAATTTCCTGCTGAATGGCCGCTTCCGGGGTGGAAAATCCGAGTTTTTGTGCAGCTATTTCATTGATAACCACCTTCATCAGGGTATCGCCCGGGAATTCCGGCGTGAACAACCTGCCCGCAGCGGGCTTCAGATCGAGGGTTTTCATCAGATCGGTATCTACCCAATTGCGCCGGAGCATTACACCCTGATCTGCTGATTGGCCTTTGCGGTAAAACCGGGAATCTGAATTATTCTGAATGCCCGGATAAAAACGGGTGGCGCCAACTGCCGCCACGCGACTGTCTTTAAGCCATTCGGCTTTAAGGTTGGCGCTGGCCCTGATGGCGTTATCCGAATGCAGGGGCACCACTATCTGTTGATCCCGCTGAAAACCGAGGTCGGTTTGTTGTAAAAAACGCAGCTGACCGCCAATAACGAATGAAGCCAGAATGAGTCCGGCAGAAATGAAAAATTGAAAAACGACGAGCGATTTGCGCAGAAAAACGACCGAAAAACGGTTGCCAAAATGCCCTTTCAGCACTTCTACCGGCCGGAAAGACGATAGGTAAAAAGCGGGATAAATGCCGGCCAGCAAACCGGTCAGCAGGGTAAGGCCCAGGAAAGATCCCATCAATGCGGGGTTGCCAACGGGATCGAGTGTAAGCTTGAGGTCGGCAAAATTATTGAACGCCGGCAGGGCCAGTTGCACCAGTCCCAGGGCAATCAGGAAGGCAAACAGCGAGATGAGCACTGATTCGCTCAGAAACTGTTGCATCAGTTGTCCTTGTGTGGCGCCTACCGATTTCCGGGCGCCTACTTCGGCGGCGCGTTTGGAGGAGCGGGCAGTGCTCAGGTTCATGAAGTTTACGCAGGCAATCAGCAGCGTAAACAGGGCGATGGAGCCGAGCATGTACAGGTAGGTTTTTTTACCGGTGGACTTTTCAGTATCCAGATCAAAGAGGTGAACCTCCGGCATAGGCACGGCAAAGATTTTGCGTTTTTCTCCGCGGTCTTCCAGGTCGGCGCCCATGTGTTTTTCCACAAAAGCGGGGATTTTGGCTTCCAGATCACTGCTTTTTGCTTCTGGTCGCAACCGAATATGCGTATTGAACATATTGTTGCGGGTCATATTGGCTTGTTCGCGCAGGAACTGACTCAGGTTGCCGCTTTGCATGGCCATGAAAAACCGGCCTTTGATCTGGGTTTGCGCTTCCGGTGTTTGAAACACCCCGCTCACTTTAAAATCCATTTCTCCGCCCTCAAACCAGCCGGAGCTTATTTTCAGAATGCGACCTTCGGCGGGTTGTTTGCCAAAAAATTTGTGTGCCAGTTCGTCTGAAATAACCACTGTACCGGGTTCGCGCAGGCAGGTTGCCGGATTTCCTTCAAGGAATTGGTAGCTAAACATCCCGAAGAAATCCGGATCGGCAAAATACCCCTTGGGTTCGTTGTAGGAAGCTGCAATATTGCCCCCATCCATTACGCGGATCAGGGTTTTGTCGTGTTCCATCAGCGAAAGCAATCGGGCGCAGGATTCAATTTCGCCGAATTCGTTTTTCAACGCTTCTCCTAAGCGTGCAGAGGTGCCAAAGGTGCGGAACTCTTTGCCGGCATCTTCTCCGTTCAGGTTGATGAATGTAGTGCCCAGCCGACACAGTTCGTAAGGGCGTTCATGGTGCCGGTCGAAATGTGTTTCGTGGTATATATACAGGGCAATCAGCATACAGCACGCCAATCCGATAGACAATCCGAGTACGTTAATGGCGGTGAACCCGGGTTGTTTGGCTAGACTTCTGAAAGAGATTTTGAACTGGTTCCTCATTTATTTTGAAGGCTGAAAGTTGAATGCAAGAAGGCGCGAAGGCGTGGGTACACGAAGGCGCAAAGGCGCGAAGGCACAAAGGCGCGAAGACACGAAGGCGCGAAGACATGAAGGCGCTAAGTTTTATATGATTAAACAATGAACCTGATCTCAGCACCAACGACCAAAACACTAAAACACTAAAACACCAAAACACTAAAACACTAAAACACCAAAACACTAACGCACCAAAACACCAAAACACCAAAACACTAAAACACCAAAACACCAACGCACTAAAACACCAAAACACCAACGCACTAAAACACTAAAACACAAAGCAAGTGCCAGTTGGATTTATGCTGATTATCAATGATTTAGAATTACCATAGTGTTCGATATCGGACATTGTGGTGTACGTTGGTGGACAGGTGTGTGGGGTATTTGCCGGATCCTGACATTCCTTTGATTTGTTTTTGATTTAATTTGGAGAATCATTGTTGAGGATTATCTTTGTTCTCGAAACCTGAAAGAACCGGTTGTGCCTCCCGGTACAGCATAGTTCATCCAAACCGTTGGCTTCCATATAATCCAGATTTTTTGGGCTGATATTGCAAACGTTCGATAATTGCCCATTTGTATTTTTAGAGATTGACTGATGGCAATAGCCAAGTTCAAGGCTGCTCTTACCAGAGTAGGCAAGTCGTATTTTAGGCTAAACCGGATGGTATTATTCAAGTTAAAACACAAAATGTTCACATTTTTTACATATTTTAAATTTCCTCTTACATGTTTAACAAAAGTTTCTTTCGGACAAACGGGGGGGGGGGCAATTTTGCTTCTGCTCTTACTTGCTATTTTTCACTCAACGCCTAAAGCATCCGCTCAGGGGGATCCGCCTTGTGAAGATGCTACCTGTAGTCGTTTGAGGGTAGAGGTGCTTAGGGAAACCACTCCTACAAATAGTTGTAGTCCATTTTCAGCTGAAAATTGCACTTTTGACCGGTTCAATCAGGTGGCATACACCGTATATCTGCGTAATGATGTTGCAGCCGGAGGGCCTCAAGCTCCTTACAACCTGGATTACGACATGCTGGATGTAACGCTAAATTTGAATAATACACCGTTTTCTCACATTGATGTGAATGCAACCAAAAATTGTTTTGAAACCGGTTTGGGCGCTAAATGGCAAATTCCGGCAACGAGCAATAGAGTCATTTTCACTCCAACCGGTAATAGTGTAACCATCAGTTTTGCCAACCAGGAACCCAATAGCCCGGATTGCGGAACCCAGCTTCCCAATGGTACGGGTAACCGCATCACTTTCAGCTACACAGATCTTCCCAGCCAATTGGTTGAAAATTGTCCGCAAGGCAGACAATGCGCTTATGCAAAGCTGTTTACGGTAATTGTAAATGCCTATCCGGGAGAGAATATTTTTTTTACTTTTGGTCAAACAAGGTATACAAACCCTCCGTTGCTGCCAGAATGTAATATGACTTCTTCCAATGTGAACCTGGCTGGAAGAAATGGACTGTTTCCAATGGCGGCGGCGGTAGTAAATCCACAACATTTCACTGGTACCGTCAACCAGAACATTCTTGCGCAATTTGGTACTCAGGTGCAGGTAGGTGATGAAAGAAAAGTACCTATTACACTGACAAATTTGGGCGCAGCTCCGATGACTATTTCTTATCTGGAGTTTATGGTAAGCGCTGTCACTACCAATGTTGACCTTCCGGTTACCCAGGATTTGAACCCCAGAATATCTACCACTGGTGGTGGCTCAGGGCCTGTCACCAATAATCTCCATTATGTAAGATCCAATGCCGGAATAAGCTTAAACCCGGGAGAAACGACAACTATTGGAGAAATAAAATTCAAAGTGCCGGGATTGTCAAATTTGGCAGCATCTGCGGTTTTTTCTTTTGTAAATTCCGGTGCGGCGCCCTCCAGTTCCCGAATCAAAACCGGACTTTCACCGAACACCGTATGTACCTCGCTTAATGCGTCTGCAACAAACAGTACATATACAAATAATGGCGACGCACCTTGTGTTAACCCGGATAATATTCACTTTAAGATTGAAGGCGTAGGACTTGATTGCGGCACTTCCAAGGTCAAAGTTGGACTGAGAACTACTGCTCCGCCCTCCAGTATCCGACTTAGTAAAGTTGATTTTGAACTTGAATTTCAATGGTCTGCGCCAGGTATTGCCATTACGGGAGTTAACTACCCCACCTGGCCAGCCACTAATATTGATTGTGGTACAATTGGCTGCTTTGTGCCCTCTGGATCTGGCCCAAAGGCGTGCTGGGAAGTAACTAATAGCAAACGCTTTGTTTATTGTTATGAAACTAATGACCCAAATGCGCCCTTATTTTATTTGAATGATAAAGCAGAAATGGAGATACTGCTCAATACACCTGAAAATGCTTGTATTGAAAGCGTCAAACTAAAAAAACTCCGAATCACCTACGTAGGAAGCAATGATGTTGCCTGTATCCCGGTGATAGATCAACCCACCGGATTTCCACTCTGCGGAGCGATGGCTACTATGCTGACAGGGGAAATTAAACGGGAAGATTTGGTGAAAGTTGAGGCAGTAAGCGTAGCCTTGAGCGGAGCAGACTTAATCGTTTCAAACCCAAATATATCTGATTGTCCTGAAGTCTCCTGCTCTGCTCCCTGCTCCGCCACAGATTTAACAGGTGCAGATGGTATCTACCAATTCTCCTGCACCGCCTGCACTTCTTGTAATAGAGTAAAAGTTGTTCCAACCAAAAACGACAACCCACTTAATGGTGTGACAACCTATGATTTGGTATTGATCAGTAAACATATCCTGGGATTAGAACCATTGAATTCTCCATATAAGATGATTGCTGCGGATGCAGATAAATCGGGTTCCATAACCACCTTCGATATTGTGACGATTAGGAAACTGATTCTTGGTATAATTTCGTTATTTCCTAATAATACCTCCTGGCGTTTTGTGGACAAAAATTTTTCCTTCCCCAATGCTAATAATCCATTCCAAACTAATTTTCCAGAATGGACTAATTGTCGCAGTTTCCCATCTAACAACAATGATTTTATAGGTGTAAAAATTGGCGATGTCAACTTGAGCGGTACAGGTAATCGCCCAGAGGACCGTCCGACACTTGGTTTAAGCTGGCCGAATCTACGCCGTCAACCGGGCGAAACCCTGACCATACCCATACGCTACAACGGCACCGATCCCATTGAAGCCATTCAATTAGGCTTACGCTTTGACCCTGCTGCCCTGGAGTTGATTGGCCCTTCTTTGGGGGATGTAGAAACCTACCTGTCCGGCAATTTTAATCTGTCAAAGGCTACCGAAGGGGAGATTCGTACCCTCTGGATTCCGATGACGGATGCTGAAACGCTCATCCAGCCAGGCAGCACATTGTTTCATCTGAACTTCAAAGTACTGTCCGGTGGCGCAGAAGGCGCATTGCCGCTGTGGATTGACCACCAACTGCTCGATGGCGCCGCCTGGAAGCCGGACGGAGAAGAATGCAGCCTGCAACAAGTGGCGCCCGCAGCCCGGCGCGATGATCCAAAGACTTTGCTTGCTTCAGGTCTTACTGCTACGGTACAACCCAACCCTGCCTCTGGTGGCGTAACGCTGTCTGTACAAGCAGAAAAAGCGGATAAATGCCGCGTGGCCGTATTCGATGCCTTCGGCCAGATGCTGTTTTTCCGCGAATTCGAGCTTCGGGAAGGCGCTCAGGAATTCCCGCTGCCCGAGGTAGCTCCATTGCCCGCTGGCGTGTATTCCTGGAAAGTGTATACCCCAAGCCTGGAAACGCAGGGACAGTTGATTAAGCAATAAACAGGCAGTCTCATAAGTATTTTTACCGCAGAGGCAGAGAGACGCATAGGTGTATGCCATTGATTATCAATGCCTCTCCGCCTCTGCGGTAAAAAAACGCTTAGCCCAATCTCCTCCATCATGAAATATCTACTTTTACTCTCCATATACACCGCCTTATTCTCGACTTCCATCATCCAGGCCCAAAACCGGTATTATGTCAGGGCGGCAGCTACCGGGGCCAATACCGGCGTTTCCTGGGCGGATGCTTTTACCGATCTTCAGGCCGCGCTGCAGATAGCCGTGGCCGGCGATGAAGTCTGGGTGGCCGAAGGGGTTTATTACCCTACCGCCGATACCGTAAGGAATATCTCCTTTGAACCTAAAAGCGGTGTGCAAGTATACGGCGGATTTGCCGGCAATGAAACCGCTGTAGAACAGCGTGACTGGACCACTCATGTCAGCATGCTCAGCGGCGATATCGGGGTACAGGGCGACAGCACCGACAACAGCCTCAATGTGATGTATCTTTTTCAACCGGATACCAATACCGTTGTGGATGGATTTACCCTGTGTTTTGGCCGCGCAGACGATGAACCGGCGTCCAGCGGCAGCCGCCACAGAGCCATTTGCGGGGGCGGTTTGTACATAGAGGCCGGGAATTGGGATGCGCTTGCTACCATTCGGCACTGCCGGTTTTGGCGCAACAGCTCCTTGTCGTTTGGCGGTGGCGCAATGACCAACGGCGCTTCCATGGCGGGCGTAGCGCCCAGGTTTATAGACTGTCGTTTTGAAGAAAACCACGCAGCCGTCAATGGCGGAGGTATGGCTCGTTTTGGCGGCAGTTGGAAAGAACAGGGGAATGAACTAGAAAGCTGTGTGTTTGAACACAATCGCGCCAACAGCGGCGGCGGCTTGTATTATGCTGATAGCAATGGCCCCAATAGAGTGTCCGTAGTATCTTGCATATTTGAACGGAACCGTGCTTCTAATGCCGGAGGGGCAGTGTTTTTAGCAACCGGAAAAAATGGTTTAAGCCATATTTCCATTAAGGGATGCGACTTTAAAGCCAATGTTGCGCCAGATGCTGCCGCCCTAAAACTGTTCCTCAACGGTAACGACTTGAATGGCGATGTGGTGATAGATGGGTGCCAATTTTTGGAACATAAATCAATGCCGGGAGAAGAAATTAATACTCTGGTAAATGCAGACCAAATAAGCAGTTTCACCTGCCATATGATATTGAAAAAGTTGGTAATTGAGAACAATAATACTTCTCAAAATACTGTCATTTTAACGGTTGCATTCGCAGATCTGGCTGTGGAGAACTTGACACTTGACGGGAACTATGCCCCAACCTTATTTCGAACATCCAACTTTATAAACAATAAACTATCATACTCAACTTTTCAGTCGAACGAATGCATAAATTTGGGCGTAATGGGATTAATGGGAGATACCCCTAAAAACTATATTTCCAACTCACTGTTTTTAAAGAATAAAACCACTACTGAATCCGGCCTTTTTTCTACTATTGGAACTAAACATTTTGAAATTACAAATTGTGCGTTTTTGTTTGAAGAGCGGTACGGAAATTATTATGATGGATTTTTAAACCCCGGAAGTGATACTTTTTTACTTTCTAATAGTATAATCACAGATAGTTTATCAAGATGGTCTCTGTTTAATAGTGATACAAAGTCCGTTTTTCTTTCACATAACAGTTTCGGATTTTTTGATTGTAACGACCAACTTCCCAACGTCACCTGCGGTCCGGGCAATCTCTCCGGTATTGACCCTTTGTTTCGGGATACCGCAGCGGGTGATTACACCCTGCTGCCCTGTTCGCCGCTGATCAATGCAGGCAGTAATGTGGCGGCGGCCGGGCTGCTAACAGACCTCGCGGGTAATCCGCGCATACTGGAAGGGGTGGTGGATATTGGGGTCTACGAGGCTCCTGCATTTGTGCAGGCGGCAGAACCACTCATCAAACCGGCCTGCACTGGCGCCTCCAATGGCAGCATCACTGTCAGTCCGGCATACGGCTGCGAGCCATATACCTATCAGTGGGATCCTGCTGCGGGCAATGGCCCGGAGCTAAACGGATTGCCGCCAGGCCCTTATCGGCTCACCATTACAGATGGCAGCGGCCGGCAAATCAAAGATACTTTGCAGGTTGGTATAGCGCCTGTACCAGAGCTTGCCCTCACATCCACAGATGTACAGTGCGGCGCTACGCTGGGCGGAACACTTACTTCAGGCGTGAGCGGCGGCACCCCACCGTACCAACACCAATGGCTGCCCACCGCTCCGGATACCTCTTTTGTATCGCAGCTCGGGCCGGGGCAGTATGCCCTCACGGTTACGGATGCGCACGGTTGTCAGGATTCTGCCTCGGCGCAAATTAGTCTGCAAGGGCTGATTACCCTGTTGGTGAACGGTCAGGCCATACCCTGCTATGGAGAAACGGGGTGGTTGTCGGCTACGCCGGTTACCGGTGCAGCGCCCTTTACCTGGCAGTGGCAGGGATGGGCTGGAACAGATTCTCTGGCGCAACCCCTTGAGCCGGGCGCCTATGCCGTAACCGTTTCTGATGTATACGGTTGTACGGCGTCCTTTGCCTATCCGCCCATGACCCAGCCGGATTCCCTTTGGGCTATCACCACAGCTGTAGCTCAAACACAAAACAACCCTCCCAATGGCGAAGCCGCGGTATTGGCGGTACAAGGTGGAAAATCACCCTACGAATTTCTTTGGAGTACCGGAAGCACTATGCAGACTATAGAAGATTTGCAGGCCAGTTCTTATATCGTCACCATAACAGACAAAAATGGCTGTACCATCGTGTACGAAATAGTGGTGGAGTACATGGTTTCTACGCACAATACCGGAGCCGAAGTAACGGCTGTACTGCTGTATCCTAACCCGGCAACAGAATGGGTACAATTGGAATTGCCTGTCCCAGAACAAACCTGGCATTTGATATTATCAGATAAAGCTGGCAGGGTCGTTATCCGTGAGCAAACTGCGGCATCTGAATACAGACTTAACCTTTACAACCTGGCAGCAGGTATTTACTTACTCCAGATCCAGGATGATACAGGTGCTGTTGAATTTGTGAAAGAAGTGATTAAGCGCTAAAGCATGTTTTCGTTTTTGCCCAATATTTTTCTGCGATTCCAGTAATTGTTGCTCAATAATTTTAATTTTGTCGGCCCTTATAATTCACCGCAGAGGCGCGGAGGCGCTGAGAACCATCCTCTCAGCGCCTCCGCGTCTCTGCGGTGAAAAAACACTCGCCCCTTCATTTTAATCCGTCTGTACACTGCAAAACGAACCGAATTTGAAGCAACTTTTACCTGTTATCCTATGCTGGCTTTGCCTGCCTGTGGCCGCGCAAACGTTGCTGTCCAACTGCATCAGCGGTTGCAAAGGCACTTTGGGCGAGAATATTTACCCCAACGGCGATTTCGGGTCGGGATTGCCCAATGTGGTGCCGGTAGATCCGGGTTTGGCGCCGGGATATATTTACCAAACCAATCCGCCACCCAACGACGGTTATTACACCATTTCCAACCATACGGGTCCCTGGGGCTGGTTTGCTGCCGATGTCTGGATCAATATCGAAGACAATGGTCCGGAGCCCAATGGCTACATGATGGTGGTGAATGCCTCCTACCCACCCGGTATGTTTTTTCAAAACACGGTTCCGGTTTGCGAGAACACGCTTTATGAATTTTCAATTGATGTCATCAACATCTTTGAAACCAATCAGCCCTCCTCCATCAAACCCAACCTGACGTTTATTATAGACAGCGTGGCCTACTGCGAAACGGGCGATATACCCATTGATGCCCAATGGCATACGGTGCGTTTTTCGTTTACCACAGCCCCCGGGCAAACCTCCGTTACGCTGGGCATGCGCAACAACGCGCCCGGCGGTTATGGGAATGATCTGGCGCTGGATAATATCTCTTTCCGCGCCTGCGGACCGGAAATCATAGTGCAGGATACCGTCTGGTTTTGTGCCGGTGTGGCCACCGATATTCCGGCACAACTGGCCTATGCGCCTTATGCCAACCCCGCTTTTCAATGGCAAATCCTGGAAAACGGCGACTGGCAGGATATTCCGGGCGCCAATAGTCTGGTGCTAACGGTGCCCAACCCGCAATCCGCAGCAATATACCGCCTGCTGGTGACTTCCGCAACGGCCAACCTGCTGCTACCCAACTGCAGGGTAGCCTCCCAAATTGTTCGCATGGCCGAACGACCGCCACTACAGGTGCAAGGCGTCGCCACTGATGCGCTTTGTGCCGGACAAAGCAATGGCACGGCACAGGCGGCATCGCTCAGCGGCGTGGCGCCATTTGCTTTTGTTTGGAATACCGGCGATTCAACCATGTCTGTTTCCGGGTTAGCCCCTGGGCAGTACTCGTTTACAGTTACGGATGCACAGGGCTGCACGGGCCAGCAAACCCTGTCGGTTTCGGCTCCTGCGCCAGTGCAAGCGCTCGCAAGCGGACAAGCCGCCAGTTGTTTTGGCGGACAAGATGGCATCGCCCTGGCTACGGCTTCAGGCGGTACAGCTCCCTACACTTTTGTCTGGAGCAATGGAGATAACGGTCCAGCTGCAAGCAGCCTGGGAGCTGGCGTATATACCGTTAGCGCAACCGATACCAACGGCTGTACCGATGTACAAACCATTACCCTCAACGATCCTCCACAGCTTGCTGCAACCACTTCGGGCGGGGGCATTTCCTGTGCCGGAGGCAGCAACGGCATACTCAATGCTGCTGCCCAGGGAGGCACAGGAGGCTATGATTTTCAATGGAATACGGGGCAAAACGGTCCGCAACTGGGAAATATTCCAGCCGGAACCTATACCGTTACCACCACCGACGCGCAGGGTTGTACGGCAACAGCCAGCGCTACCCTGAGCGATCCGCCGCTGCTGACAGCCGGCGCTACGGCCACAGCCGTTTCCTGTTTTGGCGGTCAAAACGGCTCGGCGCTTGCGACGGGCGCGGGCGGTGCGGGCGCGTACACGTACCTGTGGCATTTGGGGCAAACCAGTCAGCAGGTGGCAGGGCTTTCAGCCGGGCCCTTCAGCGTTACCCTCAGCGATGCCAATGGCTGCACAGCCGTAGTTGATGGATTGGTCACGGAGCCACCCTTGCTGACATCCACGGCCAGCGCAACCGGGGTTTCCTGCTTTGCCGGCAGCGATGCCAGCGCCCAGGTAGCTGCCCAGGGCGGGGTAGCGCCGTACACCTTTGTGTGGAATAATGGGGAAACAGGCAGCCAGATCAACACCCTGAGCGCCGGGCAATACCAGGTAACCGTTACAGATGCCAACGGCTGCAGCACCATCCAGCAGACCATGGCGCCGGAACCGCCCATCTTGCTGGTAACGGCCGGCGCAGACACCACCGACTGTTTTGCCGGGGCCAATGGAACAGCCTGGGTACAGGTTAGCGGCGGCACTGCGCCGTACGCCTACAGCTGGCAAACCGGGGAAACCACGGCACAGGTGGCCGGATTAAGCGCTGGCGCTTACGCGGTTACCGCCACCGATGCAAATGGCTGCACTTATGCCCTTGAGGTAACGGTGGAGCAGCCAGAGATGCTGGAATGGACCCTGCAATCCGGGGCGGCATCTTGCGCGGGAACGGCAGACGGCTGGTTGAATGTGCAGGTGACAGGCGGTACCGGGCCTTACGATATTTGGTGGAGTACCGAACACAACGGCCCTTCGGTGGGCAATTTGCCGGCCGGCGATTACAACTTCATCATTACCGATGCCAATGGCTGCACGGCCACCGCCAATGCCGCAGTGACCGAACCGGCTGCCTTGCAAACAGCCGTGACGCCCGTGCATACCTCCTGCTTTGGCGGAACCAATGGAAGCGCCACGGTTTTGCCGGCAGGAGGCACGCCACCGTATCAGTATGTATGGAGCAATGGCCAAACAGGAATCATGGCCCAAAACCTCCCGGCAGGCACTTACCAGGTAACGGCCACCGATGCGCATGGTTGCAGCCTGAGCGCAATGGCCCAGGTGCTGGAACCCACGGCCGTGTTGGTGAGCACCAGTTCGGTATCTGCCGATTGCCACGGAGCAGCCAGCGGGACGGCAATGGCCGGGGCCAGTGGCGGCACCCCGCCTTACAGTTATCTGTGGCATACGGGTCAAACCACGGCACAACTCAGTGGACTGGCTTCGGGCTGGTATTCTTTGAGTATAACAGATGCGCAGCAATGTTTACATACTGCCCAGGTGTGGGTAGATCAGCCGCTGCCCCTGGCGCTGGATGCCCTGGCTTTGCCGGTATCTTGTCCGGGCATCACCGATGGCAGCTGTACGGCCAAGGCCTCCGGCGGAGTGGGGCCGTATCAGTATGTATGGAGTACCGGAGAAAGCGGCGATTTTATTGACGGACTGGATCAGGGCGAGTACAGCATTACGGTGCAGGATGTGCATGCCTGCACGGCCACGGCATCAGAAACGGTGACGGTGAAGTTGTATCCTGAGGTGAGTCTGGGCTTGGATCAAACCGTACTGCTTGGGGAAGAGATACTTTTGGTGGCGCAAACGAACATTGCACCTCAGGATATCCTGGATTACAGTTGGAGCGGAGATGGTCTGACGCAGCAGTGTCCGGATTGTGATCAAATTCAGTTTTTTCCGCTGGAAAATGGTTGTGAGCGGGTGCTGGTGCGCAGCAAACAAGGTTGCGAGGCGGAGGATGAGTTGTGCTACCGGGTGATACCCAAGCGGCGGATTTATGTGCCCAATGTGTTTACGCCAAATGATGATGGAGAGAACGATTATTTCACCATTTACTCAGATACCTCGGTGAAGGAGATCCGGTATTTGCATGTGTACAGCAGGTGGGGTGAACATTTGTTTCAGGCATTTCATTTTCCAACCAACCTGGAATCTTCCGGCTGGCACGGCGATTTTCGGGGAGACCCAATGAACCCCGGCGTATTTGTATGGACTGCCGAGGTGGTGTTCATTGACGGGCAGGTGGTGTTTTTGAAGGGCGACGTGACGTTGTTGAGGTGAGGTAAATGAGTTTAAGGAGTTTTTTTACCGCGGAGGCGCGGAGACGCGGAGGGGGGAGGGTCAGCCTTTTGCGCTTCAATATTCCCAAAGGGCGATATGATGTGATTGTTGTGGCAGAATGGCGTAGCCGTGACATTTTATGAGATTTGTTGCCTGAAATGTCATACAGTCTAATAGTTTGAACGACCATCCACTACAGGAATCCACAGGTAATCTCCGGTGCTGGGGTCTGCATACAAGATCTGTCCGGTTTCCAGATTTTTGATGAGGTTAAAATCATGGTCCCTGAAAAACGGTGTGTCGAAATACGGGTGAATATCCACACCGCAAACATATAATTTGCCAATGAGGTGTTGGGTTTGCCACTGTTGGTCCAGCTGGTATTTGCGTATGATGTATTGCACCACCGATTGAAACATAGCGGAGTATCCAACGCAGTTTGCCTGATGCGTTTCTACCAGTGTGTTGGGGTCGGAAGGCGCCTGAGCAAAGGTAAACTGCAGGTGATCGCAGGTTATGTCCATGGCTACCGACATTAACTGTTCGGCATTGGAGGGTTTGTTTTGCGACTTTCGTTCTATCGCATCTATCAATTTTTGGTTGGTAATGGCAATATTGGGCCTTTTTCCTATGGCTTCATAGGTTACCAGGCAGCGATATACCTGGCCTCTGAACGGAATCAGAAGCACCAGAAAAAGGACGAAACCCTGGAAGAGTTTTTTGAGCATGGCACTGTATTTCTATAAATAAACTATTTCATCACAAATCCAATCGCATCAGCCAGTCCCGCTGCCTGTCGTCTCCTAGCATGAATTCATGTTGCCCGAAGGTAACGAAGCCATTCCGTTCGTAAAACCGGATGGCATTCGGGTTGCCATCCCACACGCCCAGCCAGATGTATTCCGCTCCGCGCTGCCGGGCTATAGCCAGCGCATGTTCAAATAAAAACTGCCCGACCTTTTGTCCCTGATATGCCTGGCGCACATAAATCCGTTGTATTTCAACCGAGGCATCGTCCTGAATATCCGTTTGCGCCGCCCCAAAATTCAGTTTCAAATAGCCAACCGGCTCCCCATCCATCAGGGCAAAATAATAAGCCATATCCGGATGGGACAACTCCTCCGCAAGCGCAGCTTCTGAAAAACTTTGATCCAGGTAATGCTGCATGTTTTCCGGGGTATTGACGGAGGCGAAAGATTCGTAAAAGGTTTCGCGACCAATTTTTTGGAGCAATGGGAGATCCTGAAGGGTGATGCGCAGGATGCCGGGTGATTGATTCATGTGTCAGTTGAGGGAGTATAGCGTTTTTGTTTACCGCAGAGGCGCGGAGTTCTTTTCACCGCGGAGACACAGAGGCGCAGAGAGGCGTTTCTCCGCGCCTCTGCGTCTCCGCGGTAAAAAAATTCCGCGTCTTTGCGGTAAAAATAAAAATACCCTCTGAGCCTCTAATATACGCCCTCCAACGATTCTCCGTACTCAATAGCCCAAAACTTTCGAACTTTACCCCACAGAAAGTTGTTTCTGAAAGCCCTCACCATTACTATGCTCACCGATCGCTTCCATCGCGTGCACGATTACCTGCGGATTTCCCTGACGGATTCCTGCAACCTGCGTTGCTCGTATTGTATGCCTGATGAGCATATCAAGTGTATGCCCCACAGCAGCCTGATGTCGGCCGAAGAAATAGAGATCATGGCCCGGATTTTTGTGGACCACGGCGTGCGAAAAATCCGGCTCACCGGCGGCGAACCCCTGGTACGCAAAGAAGCTGCCGACATCATCGAACGCCTGTCGGCCCTTCCGGTTGAGCTCACCATTACCACCAACGCCGTACTGGCCGATCAGTTTCTGGATCAATTCCTGCGCGCGGGCATACGCTCGCTCAACGTGAGTCTGGACACCCTGCATCCGGAAACCTTTTTTGCCCTTACCAGGCGCGATAACTGGCATAAAGTATGGCGCAACCTCGAAATGCTGGTTGAAAGTGGTTTGCATGTAAAACTCAACACCGTGGTGATGAAAGGGGTAAACGAACAGGAATTGCCTGATTTTGTGGCCCTCACCCGTGACATGCCCATTCACACCCGTTTTATTGAATTTATGCCTTTCCAAGGTAATCAGTGGGAACACGACCGGGTTTTCCCAGCCGCACAAATCCTTGAACAAATAGGCACGAGGTTCGATTTTGAAAAACTGCGCGACGGTAAAAACGATACCGCCCGCAAATACCAGGTGTACGGCCATAAAGGCACTTTCGCCATCATCAGCACCATGAGCGAACCCTTTTGCGCTGGCTGCAACCGCATGCGCCTCACTGCCGACGGGAAAATGAAAAACTGCCTGTTCTCCCGCTCCGAAGTAGACCTGCTCGGCGCATTGCGCAAAGGCGAAGACATCGTGCCCCTCATCCAATATTGCCTCGACCTCAAAGAAGAAGCCCTCGGCGGCCAACTCCGCGCCGATTACGACCACATTGAAGCAGATAAGCTCCAAAACCGCAGCATGATTGCCATTGGCGGGTGACGGTAAATCTGTGTAAAATCTGCGCAACCAATCTGTGTAAAATCTGTGCGAAACTAATCTGTGCGAACCCCCAAAATCCGCGCGAATCCAATATCCATGACACCGGTCGCAATCGCCAAACAAATCATATCTGCCTCCATCCCGCCCTCAACTGCTGAAACCAGGTCCCTGGCCGACAGTCTGGGCATGGTACTCGCAGAGCCGGTTTACTCGCCGGTGGATATGCCTCCTTTTCATCAATCGGCCATGGATGGTTACGCCTTTAGGTTTGAAGATTCCAAGCAACTGCTTCGAATCATCGGCGAAGTACAGGCCGGTGTAGCGCCCGGGGCCCTCACAGAACCCGGCACAGCCATGAGGATTTTCACCGGAGCCCCCGTACCCACAGGCGCCGACACCGTCATCATGCAGGAGAAAGTACGGATAGAAAACAACCTGCTCTACCTCGAAGATCCGGAACTCAAGTCTGGCGCCAACGTGCGCCTGCGCGCCTCCCAAACCGCCAAAGGCGCCCTGGCGCTACCCGCAGGAGCCACCCTCAGTCCGGCAGCCATAGGACTACTGGCCGGTCTGGGTATAAATGCCGTACAAGTATGGTCCAAACCCCGCGTTGCCCTCATCATCACAGGAAAAGAACTGGCCATGCCAGGCGTCGCATTACAGCCCGGACAAGTTTACGAAAGCAACTCCATCACCCTGACCGCTGCTTTGGCGGAGATTGGACTCTCGCCTGCCCTGGTTTTCCGCTGCGATGATGTAGCCGAGGATATCAACAACAGTTTGCAAAAAGCGCTTTCCGAATGCGAAGTTGTGCTCTGTACCGGCGGCATTTCCGTGGGCGATTACGATCTGGTAAAAGCGGCTATGGAACATTGTGGCGTGGAAACCGGCTTTTACAAGGTGAAACAAAAACCCGGAAAGCCACTTTTTTTCGGAAAATACGCCCAAAAACGGGTATTCGGGCTGCCCGGCAACCCCGGTTCCGTGCTCACCTGTTACTACGAATACGTAGAACCCATGCTGCTCCAAATGCTGGGTAAAACCGGCGATTTCCCGCGCTCTACCCAAAAAATACTGGCCCAAACCCTGTACAAAAAAGCCGGACTAACCCATTTCCTGAAAGGCAAACTGGACGGCAATATGGTATGGCCGCTGCACGGACAGGAATCCTATAAAATGGACGGTTTTGCGCTGGCAGATTGTCTGATAGTGCTGGATGAGGATGCAACAGAAGTGAAACAAGGTCAAATGGTAGAAGTGCACCTGGTAAACCCTCTTTAATGATGACACCTGAAGTGAATATTTTATTCGGCGGCCTGCTACTGCTGGTAGCCTTTTTGTATGCCTCCGTGGGTCATGGTGGTGCGAGCGGGTATCTGGCGCTTATGGCGCTTTTCAGCTTTGCCCCTGAAGTTATGCGCCCCACAGCGCTGGTATTGAACATTTTTGTGGCCAGCATTTCCTTCTTTTCCTATTACAAAGGCGGACATTTTTCCTGGAAAACCTTCTGGCCGCTTGCCCTGGCAGCGGTTCCTGCCGCCTATCTGGGTGGGTTGATGGCCGCGCCTGATAGCCTCTACAAACAAATACTGGGAGCGGTGCTTCTTCTCCCGGCCATACGTTTTTTACTCCCACTGGAAACAACTCCGGTGCAAGCCCGACAGCTGCAAATTCCGGGCGCCCTGCTTATGGGTGCTGGTATTGGCGCGCTTTCCGGCATGATTGGCATTGGAGGCGGCATCATCCTGTCGCCCCTGCTCATCCTCTTGGGCTGGGCCAATGTGAAACAAGCCGCTGCGGTGAGCGCTCTGTTCATCGTGGTCAATTCTGTTGCCGGACTCATTGGACAGCTTCAGCGCGGGGTGCATTTTAGTGGAGAAATGGCGCTGATGGTCCTCATTGCTATCATAGGCGGTTTGGCAGGCTCCTGGGCCGGGGCTTTCAAATTTCCTCAAAAAGCGCTAAAAATCAGCCTCGCAGTGGTGTTGTTGATTGCCTCCCTGAAGCTCCTCTTCACATAAGACAAGGCACAAAGCGTACCTTTGTGCCTTCGTCCGCTTTGTGCCTTTTCCCATATCTTTGGCTTATGAAAATCCTCGTGTTTGGAAAATTAACTGATATCCTGCGCCAGTCTGAGCAAGAACTCCATGGACCAGAAACCGTTGCGGAATTGCGGGCGGCGCTGGAATCCAGTTACCCGGAATTGAAAAACATGCGTTACCTGATTGCTGTGGATAAAAAAACTGCTAACGATCAAACAACCCTAACCGAACAATCGGAAGTAGCGCTGCTGCCGCCGTTTTCGGGAGGATAGAAGAGGATGCGCTTCCAAAAACAAATCATTCTTCCTGAATTGGGCGAAGCCGGTCAGCAGCGACTGGCCACTGGAAGTGTGTTGGTCATTGGCGCGGGCGGACTGGGATGCCCGGCGCTGCAATACCTGGCGGCAGCAGGCATCGGGCGCATCGGGATTGCAGATTTTGATGTGGTGGAAGAATCCAACCTGCAACGTCAGGTACTGTACACGGAAAAGGATTTGGGCAAACCCAAAGCAGAAGTAGCTGCTCGTCAGTTACAAGCCATGAACAGCGCCCTGACCCTGCAAGTGTTCCTTACCCGCATCGACACCCGCAATGCCCTGGAACTCCTGGCCAATTTCGACGTGGTGCTGGATGCCTCGGATAATTTCCCCACACGGTATCTGGTTGACGATGCTTGTCGGCTGCTAAACAAGCCCCTGATTTACGGATCGGTTTTTCGTTTTGAAGGACAATTGAGCGTGTTTCATTGGCCCGTATACGGAGTTCGCACCGGCTATCGGGATATATTTCCTGTACCTCCGCAAGCTTCAGAAGTAGCAGATTGCAACGAAGCCGGCGTGCTGGGGGTTTTGCCGGGCATCATTGGAACCATGCAGGCCGCCGAAGCCATCAAATTGATTGCCGGATTGGGCGTTCCTATGGCCAACCGATTATTTTGTTACCAACTGTTGAACCATTCCACCTATACGCTGGATCTTGTGCCCCGTACGGATGCGCTCGCGCAGGCGCCTGCAAGCCCGGAAGATTTCCGGAACATGAATTACGACTGGTTTTGCCATATGCCATCAGCTGATTATCAAGACATTGACGGAGAAACCTTTGACCAGTTGCGGGCAGATATTGCGCCGCAGATTCTGGATGTACGCAATCTTCATGAATGGCCTAAAGTGACCGAATTTGAGCATCTGCGCATCCCGCTGGCAGAATTGGAAAACAACCTGCACCTCATCGACCCGACCCGGCCGCTTATCGTTTTTTGCCAATCCGGCGTAAGGAGCGTAACTGCCTTAAACCTCCTCACCGAACGATTGCCGTTACAAAGTGTTTACCATCTAAAAGGAGGCATTCTCAAATGGAAAACCCAGCAGTAAATACAACCGACAAACCAGCCCGCAAACCCAAAAAGGTTTTTGTGGAAGGCCCGATTTCTCCGGCTTTTATTGCCGATTCCATTGCCAAACACAGCACCAAAACAGGTATTGGCGGACACAGTATTTTCCTGGGTCAGGTGCGCAAGGACCAGATCGGGGAGCAAACCGTGGCCGCTATTGAGTACACCGCTTACCCCGAAATGGCAGAGGAAAAACTGCACGAAATCCGTGAAGCTATTTTCGCTCAATACCCGCTCACCTGTATGCACATCTACCACAGCCTGGGGGTGGTGCCGGCCGGGGAGATATGTTTATTCGTTTTCACCTCAGCCGCTCACCGCAAGGAAGCCATTGATGCCTGTACCGAAATCGTGGAGCGAATTAAAAAAGAAGCGCCCATCTGGGGCAAGGAGATCATGGAAGATGATTCCTATGTGTGGAAAAAACCGGCTGTTGAGTAACTGCTGCTCATGAACCGCATTGATCGATTAATGGGTATGATCACCCTTCTGCAGGGTGGAAAACGCCGAACCCTGGCGGAACTCTCCGAACATTTCGGCATCAGCGAGCGCACCGTTTTCCGGGATTTGCGGGCTATAGGCGAAATTGGGGTCCCGGTGGAGTTCGAGCCGGAAAAGGGTTATTCCGTAGGAAAAGGCTTTTTCCTGCCTCCTGTTTCCCTTACCCTGGAAGAAGCCAATGCACTCTCTATGGCCGAACCGTTGATTGTCCGGTTTGCAGACAAATCCATTCAGCAACATTACACACAGGCCCTGCAGAAAATCAAAATGGTGCTGGGGCGCACACAACGCGAGGTGATGGAGCAATTCCAGTCGCAAACTGCTCATTTTATCCCCGACAAATACGAGCACCTGATGCCGGCTACCGATTACCTGATCCCCCTGCAACAGGCCATTGTACAGCAAAAAATAGTACATATCACCTATGAAAATGCGCAGGGCGAACCCAGTCTTCGCGAACTGGAGCCCATCGGACTTACCTTTTACTCTCTGAACTGGCACCTGGTTGCCTGGTGTCATCTGCGCCACGAATACCGCGACTTCAGGGTATCGCGCATCCAAAAACTGCGGGTAAGTCTGGAACCTTTCCGGAGAAATGACCATATCAGCCTGCAGGAATACCTGCAAAATGCCCAGCAGGAGATTGAAAAAAATCCAAACCACCCACTGACATAAGGTTGTCAGTAGCCCGTAATTCCTTTGCTGCTGAAATCAAAAACGATATGGCATTCACAGCAAAAATTCAACGAACCATCCATGCGCCGGTATCCAAAGTCTGGGCCGGCCTCACCCAGCCTGAGCTGGTCAAACAGTATTTTTTCGGCACAAACCTGGTCACCACCTGGCAGCCCGGAAGCCCCATTTTTTTCCGTGGCGAATGGGAAGGTAAACCCTATGAAGACAAAGGCACCGTGCTGCAATTTGAGCCCGAAAAAATGCTCCGCTACGATTATTTTAGCAGCTGGTCTGATCTGGAAGATCGTCCGGAACACTACCAAATCATTACCTATCGGGTAAAAGCGAAGGGTAATAGTACAGTACTAAGCCTCGTTCAGCAAAATATTGACACCCTGGAAAAAAAGGTTCATTCAGTGCAAAACTGGGGTATGCTGCTGGATGCCCTGAAAAAAATGATGGAGGAAAAATAACCATGCGTTCAAAAAAGAAGTAGGCCTTTCCTTTCTACCCCCGAATGCTGCTACCTTCGCATTTTAAAAATCGCCTGAAATGTCGAGCGCAGCACGCATATTACTACTTTTTTTCACATTTTTTTCAGCAAGCGCCCTGGCCCAAAACCCCACTGAGGCCCGTCGGATTGGCGAACGCGCCTTTGCAAATGGTCGCTGGGCAGAAGCTGAAGCCCGGCTTGCTGAGTACCAAAAAGCCAAGCCCGGCGATCTGGAGGTACTCAGCAAGCTGGGTATTGCTTTGTTTCAATTGCGCCGGGGAGAAGAAGCCCGCCGCTATCTGGAGTATGTGGCCGCCAAAGATCCCGGTCGGAAAGACCCGGATTTGTTCTACTATCTGGGAAGGGTGCGTCATGGTCTGGGCGACTGGGAAAAAGCCATCACCGCTTACAAGCAGTTTCTTCGGGTGAGTGGCGGGCGGCATTCATTGCGTGCGCACGTAACCGACAACATCAAACGCTGTGTAACAGGCATGCAAGCCGGCGCCAACCCGCAAATTGCACTGGTAGAAAACCTAGGCGACCGGGTTAATACCCCCGGCGACGAGTTTGCCCCTATTCCTTCCGTCAATCATGCCGACCGGATTTATTTTGCCGCAGCCCGGCAGGGCAGTTCCGGTGGAGAGCGCAACGACGATGGTTTTGTGGATGAACAACGCGGTCATTGGTGCAGCGATATGTATGCTGCTAAATTGCTGAACAGCGGCTGGGAAATGCAGGGTAGCCTGGGCGGACTGCTGAATACCTCCCGTTATGAGGTGCCGCTGGGGTTCAATGCCGGCGGACAAATTCTGTATTTTTTCAGGGGATATACCCTGTACAGTGGAGAGATTTTTGCCGATACTGCCGCCCGAAAAGACGAATACTCCCTGCAATCACCGGCCTACCAAAGCCCGGTTAAGGCTGAGGCAGGCGATTGCAATCCCTTGTTTTTCAACGATCACACCATCATTTTTGCCAGTCGCCGGCCCGGTGGACAGGGCGGACTGGATTTGTGGTGGACCATGCGCACGGACAGCACCTGGAGCGAGCCTCAGAACCTGGGTCCGGAGCTGAATTCTGCTTACGACGAAGACATGCCGTTTTTGTCGAAGGACGGCGCCACCTTGTATTTTAGCAGCAACCGGTTGGAAAGTATGGGCGGCATGGACGTTTTCCGCAGTGTTTTTGATGTAAAAAAACGCATCTGGACAGCCCCTCAAAACATGGGAACGCCGGTTAATTCTCCGGACGATGATGTGTATTTCCGATTGGCCAACGATGGTCATGCGGCCTATTTCGCTTCTGACAGAATGGGGGGATATGGACAGCGCGATTTGTATATTGCTTATTATCAGGAAAACCAGCCGGAGCAATTGGCCCTGGCACAGGTGGCTGTGTTCTCCCAATCCGAATCAACGGCGGGCGACTTGCAGGAAATCCGGGAGGTAAATATTCCCGTTTTGATGTACAGTTCGGATAAGGATGTTTTGTCGGCCGACAATATGAAAGTAGTAGAACAGGTAGCTGCACTAACGCGGAATTACCCTCAGGCATCTTTGTTGGTTACCGTGCATACCGATGCCGGCGCGCAGCCGAAATTTGATTTATACAATGGTATCAAACGCGCTGAAATTATCGGCAAGGCCATGACGGACCGCGGTATTCCAGCCAATCGGGTATTATTGCGTTGTATGGGCGCAGGTTATCCGGTGGCGCGTGAGGTGATAGATGCCCAACCCAATCCGGCTGCGGCAGGCTTGAACCGGCGCATTGAAATGAGCCTGGTTTCGATGGAAAACCTGCCCCTGCGCCAAACGCTGGAGCGCCCGGTGATTTCCGAGTTCATGGCAGCACCCGGCGCGCAGCGGATCGAAGAACAAACCACAGGACTATCCTATCGGGTGGAAGCTGCTGTAACCAGGCAAATTCTGACCAACGATATCATTTCCATGTTTGGCGATCTGGCCATTGAAACACAACCCGGCACAGGTTCATACCGATACACCGCCGGAGTATTTAAACAATTCAACGAAGCCGCTCTGTTGCGCAAAGACCTGGTAAATCAAGGTTTTACTGAAGCCAAAATTATTGCCTACATCAATGGTATCAGGCTGCAAAAAGCCGAAGCTGTAGCCTTACTGAAAAAGTATCCGGATCTTGCGGGCTATATCCGGGGATAATGAGTGAGTGAGTGAATGAGTGAATGAGTGAGTGAATGAATGAGTTGGGGTTTACCACTAAGTCACTGAGGACACTAAGGAAAACCACTCTTAGTGTCCTCACCAAAACACCCAAACACCAAAATACCCAAACACCAAAACACCCAAACACTAAAACACTAAAACACTAAAACACCGAAACACCAAACCATTCCACCATGAAATATATCCTCTTTTTGACGGCGGCAGTTGTTTTCACCGCATGTGGACCGGATTATCTTTTTGAAGAAGAAAAAAACATTGCCAATGCGCAATGGATGTACCGCGACACCCTGGATTATCGGTTTTCCATTACAGACACCACGGCATTGTACAACCTGAGTGTAACCTTTTCGTACGCGGATTCTTTCCCGAATCAGAATGTGTACATCAAGTTTTACACAAAATTCCCCGATGGCAAACGCCTGAGCAAACCTTTGTCTTTCGATCTGTTTGATCCGGAGGGCAAACCAGCCGGTAAATGTTCCGGCGGAATTTGCAGCACAAGCATTCCTATCCAGCAGAATGCTTTTTTTGAAAAAGCCGGCGAATACGTCATTACCCTGGAACAATTTGGTCGGCAGGATGCCCTGCCTGGCATTAAGTCGGTTGGGCTAAACGTTGAAAAAACAGAAAAGAAGAAATAAGTTTTTGAGTGCCTGAGTGTTTGAGTTGGGGTGCGGCTGGGGTTTACCACTTACCACGGAGGCACTAAGGGCACTAAGGTGTATTATTCTTACTGTCCTTAGTGTCTTAGTGGTAAACCCCAGCCGCACCCCAACTCAAACACTCAAAAACTCAAACACGCAAAAACACCACCCATGTACGCCTATCTGAAAGGAGAAATTACATTTCGAAGCCCTGCCTTTATTACCCTGGAAGTAAACGGTATTGGTTTTCACGTCAACATACCCCTGAGTACCTACACGGCTTTGCAGGGGCAGGAACGCGCTACGGTGTACACACACCTGATTGTGAAAGAAGACTCCCACACGCTTTTCGGGTTTGCCACTCAGGTGGAGCGCAGCATGTTTGTCAACCTCATTGGGGTAACCGGCGTAGGTGCTACCACTGCACAACTAATTCTTTCTTCCATGACCGTGGATGAAATTCGCGCTGCCATTATTGGCGAACAGGCGCATGTGCTGCAACGGGTAAAAGGCATAGGCGCCAAAACTGCCAAACAAGTCATTCTGGACCTGAAATCCAAACTCTCCAAAGAAGCGCCCGACGTACCCACGCTACTGCCTAATATGGTGGATGATTCCGTGCGGGAAGAGGCCCTATCTGCCCTCATGGCATTGGGTTTCAACCGTATTGCAGTGCAAAAAGCGCTTAATGCCGTTATGCGCGAACAACCCAATGTAAGCAAGGTGGAAGACCTGATTAAATTGGCCTTGAAGAGCCTGGCGAATTGATTGGACGGTTGACGGTGGACGGCTTACGGTGGACGGCTTACGGTGGACGGCCTGCGGTGGACGGTGGCGTTGGGTGGGTATTTAAACTTAAGTGAGTTGTCATCCCCGGCAGGGGACCTACACAAGCCAGATTGCGAGATTATCCCCTGGCAAAAAGGATTGTCCGCAGTCCGGCTTGTGTAGGTCCCCTGCCGGGGATGACAACTCACATTAGTAAAGCTCCCACGCACCGTCCACCGTCTACCATCAACCGTAAGCAGTCCACCGTCCACCGTAAGCCGTCAACCGTCCACCGTCACTGATATCCTTTGGCTTGCAGGCTGAACAGTTCTGCGTATTTCCCGCGTTTGGCCAGGAGTTCTTCGTGGGTGCCTAGTTCGAGGAGTTGACCGTGTTCGAGGAACAGAATACGATCGGCCATACGAACGGTGCTGAAGCGGTGTGAGATGAGTACGGCAGCTTTTCCTTTCATCAGTTCAGCAAAACGTACAAACACCTCGTGTTCGGCCCGGGCATCCAGGGCTGCCGTGGGCTCATCGAGAATGATGAGTTGGGCATCGCGCATGTAGGCGCGGGCGAGGGCTACTTTTTGCCATTGCCCTCCGCTCAGGTCTACGCCGCCGGCAAAACGTTTGCCCAGCATTTGCTCGTATTTTTTAGGTAGCGGATCAATTACCGTATCGGCCAGACTCTTGTGGGCAGAATCGTGGATGCGCGAGCGGTTTTCCAGCTCCTCGATGTTCCCGATGGAAATGTTTTCTCCGGCGGTAAACATAAACCGCACGTAATCTTGGAATATTACCCCAATTTCTTTGCGCAGGTCTTCCGGATCGTATTCGCAGAGGTCTACACCATCGAGCAGGATGCGTCCTTCAGTGGGCTCGTAAAGGTGGGCCAGCAATTTGACCAGGGTGGTTTTTCCGGCGCCGTTTTCGCCCACCAGGGCCAGTTTTTCTCCCGGATTCAGGGTAAAACTGAGGTGGCGCAGGGCCCAAACATCAGTGTCGGGGTATTTGAAGCCCACATTTTCAAAAACAAAACCTTTTTGAATGGGTCGTGGGATTTTTTTGCCCCCCTGATGATTACCTGCAAGGGGTTTTAATTCCAGAAAATCAAACAAATCCTGCAGATACAGAGAGGTTTCTGCAATGCGGGAAAAGCGACTCACCACGCCCTGCAGGAGATTTTGCAGGCGACTGAAAGCTCCGGCCAGAAAGGTGAGGGTACCCACCGTTATGGCGCCAACCACCGTTTGCCCTACCACAAAAACATAGGCGGCATAATAAGACACAGTACCCAGCGTGGAGAAAAAAGCGCCCCAGGCTGCCCGGCGCAAGGCCAGTTTCTGATTGGCCAGGTAATAGCGGTCGGAAATAGATTTAAAACGGTCGGCAATGAAGTTTTCCAGGCCAAAAATCTTGATCTCCTTGGCGGTTTCATTACTCGCACCGATGTAGCGCAGGTAGTCAATTTCACGTCGCTCGGGGGTCCAGGAGCGGGAAAGCGAGTAAGATTCCGCGTTGAATTTGGTTTCCCCGATGAAGGAAGGAATGACGGCCAACACCAGAATGATCAGAAGCCAGGGATTGAAGGCTACCATACCGGCGGCCAGAAAAACCACCGTAATCATATCCTGTGCCTGCGAAAGCACCATACTCATCAGGGCCGTCCGACCGGCGGTTTGGGTGCGTGCGCGCTCCAGTTTGTCGTAAAAATTAGCATCTTCAAACTGATATAAATCCAGAGTAGCCGCATGTCGGATGATACGCACAGAAGAGTCGTTGTTGACCAAATCTCCCAGCAAACTATCCGTGAGCGTGATACCCCTGCTCAGCAAACTGGACACCACCGCCAGTCCCAGTTCGGTGAGTACCCAGAACCAGAGTCCTGAGGGCAATAGCCACTCAACCGGCTGGGGTTGCTGAATAAACGCCAGCACACCATCTACAATTTCTTTGCCCACGTACAGCATAGCCAGCGGCACGGCAGACTGGATCAAGCGGAGCACCACGTTCCAAAGCGTCATGGACGGACTTACTTCCCAAATCATGCGAAAGAACCTCGGAACGTTGCGCAGGGAGGTGAATTGTTGTAAAAAACCTGATGTATGTTTGGTTGCGCTCATTTTTCCCTGTGGATTGGCCATGCGCACCGCACGGCGATAGTTTTTGTCACGTAGCATCTTGAGGTGCAAAGATCGGCCTGATTGATGTACAAAGCGATCGTTGATTGTATCTTACACAAAAGTCGCTACCTAACTCTATTTTCATGAAAAAGTTGTCAATCCTACTGCTTACCCTCGTACAAAGCATGACCATAATGGCCCAGCAAGATACCATGGCCCGGAAAGGAACCTGGTCTTTTGGCCTGGGAATAAATGTCAACCGGTCCATGCGGTTTGGATTGATTGAAGACGATCAAATACCCGGACCCGGTTTCAGTTTGGGCGCAGATTACTTTAAACCGATCCATAAAACCTGGGAATTGCGTTTATCCGGTCGCTACGCGTACCTGTTTTTTGCCGAAAACGTGTACACCACCAGTACAGTAGATCTCGGAGGAGGGATATTTTCCACCATGCCTGAAACCAGTTATGCGCATTACGAACGACATGCTGTTTCCTTCACGGCTGGTTTCCGGAAAACGGCAAAGAGAAATTCCCGCCGATTTTGGATAGGCGAAATTGGGAGTACTTACATGAGTCGCAGCCGACTGGCGGACAACTTTCTCACCCTGGGCGTCGGCGCCGGCTGGTCGTTTCGCAACCAAAAAACCGGCAGAATCTGGCTACTTCAACCGATGTTCAGAGGATATTTCTGGGGAGCGTCTAATCCGCATGATGCGCATCTGATGCTTGGCGTGGAGTTAATGAGTAGGTGAGGCCCTATGTGCAAAAAGCCAGGAGATGAAACAGGCAGAATTGGTTACCAAATAAATTATGGATGCAAACCTTGGGGTTGTGCATCCATTTCCAGGTTGGATATGTGTACTCTTTACCGATCCTGAAAATCATTGCCTGGCTAAATACACGAACGAATTACAAACGCCACTCACTCATTCACTCACTCACTCATTACCGGAGCAAGACTACCACGAGTTCCCCTTTCTGTGGCAATAAGAATATTCCCCACCTTTGTATAGCCGCCCCAGGCGTTTTGCAGGGCAGGTTTTTCATCGTTGTACTTTTCAAAATACGCCCACTGGGTTACCAGGCGTGATTTTTTATCCACCCAGACATGGTATTTGTTGTCCGGCGTAACGCCCACGCCTTTGAAGGTGAGCTGAAGCAGATCCGAAGCGGCCCCGCTTTCGGTTTTGGCGTCGCCGAGGTACTTGAGTGTCACACCACTGTCTTTGAGTTTGAACGGCATGACCAGCCAGTAAGAATCATTGATCCATACTTTTTTGCCGATATCCAGGTATTTGGCCAAACTATCCGGATGGGTTTGGTTTACCCCGTTGAGTTGAACAGTGCCGCTTCCATCCTGCAGGTTGACGTTGATGACTTGCGATTTTGTCAGCCATTCAATGCGGCAGGTTTGGGCAAACTTGTCCCACACCAGCTTTCTGCGGTTGAAAAAGTTCCAGGATAAAACCCGCGTTTCATCCCAGGCTTTACGACCGCCCATTGCCTGCATTACCTCATCGGCAATTGCCACAGCCCGGGCATCAGAACCCGCAGTGTCAAACCCGGCTGCCGGCGGATTGTTGGTGATTCGATTGGAAACGCCACAGCTTTGCAGCACTGAAATCAGGCCTGCAGTCCAGAAAAGATGTTTTATGGTCACGATGATTGAATTTTGATCTAAAGTTGTATGCCCTGTTTTATGGCTAAGAGCATGTTGGGGATTTTCTGACGGAGTCAAAAATTTGAGCTTTTTTCGTCAGTTTTTGCGTTTTTGAAGAAGCATCCGAGTACTCGGGACGTGACTGAAAAAAGGTGAAAAATGGCGGGAAAAGGACAGTTTTTGGCCCGGCAAGAAAATCCCCAACATGCTCTAATGCCCCAAGGGATGGGGGACTTTCTTTAATTGTGCGAGTTGGCGGGGAGAGAGCAGGTGGTCGGGTGATTGGTTTTTGCCAATGAGGCTGTTGACCCGGCAGGCCTGGAGACTGGTCATTTTGATGCGTTTGTAATCTGTTTGTGCCATGTAGTATTTAGGTTCGTTGTCTACACGGAAACCTTCATTTTTTGCGCAAGCTGTGAAGTTTTTAGGTTGGGTTTGGCGCTCCAGTTCGGCTTTGCTGGTTACGCTGGGATCAAACCAGACTTTTACTACCTCTCTGCCGTCCTGATATCCCGGTTGGGTTTCGATGACACCGGGCAGGGCGCCAAAAGTTCCCTCGCCTGTCCAGAAACAATACATGGAAAAGGTAGCCACCTGAAGTCCGGCCTCTCTGGCCGATAATTCTTCTTCCAGCAGTTCTACATAAAGCGGCACTTCACGGCCACTCATTTCCAACGCGCGGCGCATGCCATTTACCAACGGCAAGGAAGAGCGAAAGTTAGGTATTCGCAATACAACGTCCTGATAATCAGCCCGTACAATGCGTACCACAGGGTTGTTCCAGGCCGGCTCGCCAAAACGCTGCAAGGCTTCTGCATCCTTGCCACCTTTGTTGTTGTAGATGCACACCGGCACAAAATAAGTCTCAATAGCCTCCACGATCAAGGGATCTGAAAGCGTGGTATTCCCGTAACGGGTGCAATTGGAGCAACCCGGTACTTCCTGGAATAGTATCAAAATAGGTTTTCCCGTTTTTTGAGCCTCTGCCTGTCCGGTATCCAGATCCCGAAGCCAATGTACCTGGCCCAGTTCTTCCGGATTTCCGGCGGGGGCAGCAGCAGGCGCTTCTTTAGAAGACAATTTCGTCTCCGTATTAGTGTTGGGGGTACCAAAAACCCAAAATGAACCAAAAACCAGCGAAACGCCGGCAAAAAACAGCGTTAATATCTTTTTCATAGGCCTGATTTTGAACCTTTTATTTGTGTGGTGTTTTACGTAATAAAAGTATTACTATCGCATGGAACTCCTGAGCAACCCTGACATTTGGATAGCCTTTCTCACCCTTTGTGCCCTGGAAATTGTATTGGGCATTGACAACATCATTTTCATTTCCATTCTTACCAGCCGCCTCCCGCAGGAGCAACAAGCCAAAGCGCGCCAAATTGGCCTTAGCCTGGCCATGATTATGCGCGTCGGACTGTTGTTTTCTATTTCCTGGTTAATGCAATTGACGGCTCCTTTGTTCACCGTAGCCGGAAATGAACTCAGCGGACGCGACCTGATCCTGCTGCTGGGTGGTCTGTTTTTGATGTACAAAAGTGTAAAAGAAATCCATGCCAAAGTAGAAGATGCAGACAAAACGAATGAAAAGGGCAAAAAACTGAGCTTTTCGTCGGTCATCACACAAATTATTCTGGTGGATTTGATCTTTTCGCTGGATTCTGTCATCACGGCCGTAGGGATGGTAGAACATATCGAGGTGATGATTGCAGCTGTAGTGGTTTCGGTGGGAGTTATGATGCTGGCCGCCGCGCCCATCAGCAACTTCGTCAACCGGCACCCGGCTGTTAAAATTCTGGCATTGGCATTCCTGATCATGATCGGGGTAGCGCTGGTGGGCGAAAGCCTGGATTTTCACATACCCAAAGGCTATATCTATTTTGCCATGGCTTTTTCTGTTGCCGTGGAATTCATCAACATCCGCATCAAAAGTCGCACCTGAGCCGGTTATTCAGGCATAAAAAAAGCGTATTAGTGGGTTCTTACCACTGTTTTTCGGCGAGTCGAACTACCTTTCGGCTCGCCGAAATTATTGATACATGACTACATTCTTTTTCCGCATCCTGCTCTGCCTGATCTTTTTTCCGCTCTCACTAAGCGCCCAAAAAAGCATCACGCTGGAGGATTGTTTCTCCTTCTTTAAATTTTACCCGCAGTCCGGCGCCGATTTTCAATACCTGAAAGACGGTGTCCATTATGTAGAAGCTGATCGCGACGGTGAATTGCATATCCGCGATGTTCGCCAGGAAGATTTTGACTCTACCATCGTGATGAAACTGCCTGATGAAGTGCGCAGTTTTGATCAGTTTGAATTCTCCGACGACGAAACCAAACTCCTGTTGCGTACAGAAACCGAGCCCATTTACCGACACTCCGTACTGGCCCGGTATTTTGTGTACGATATCAAAACGCAACAGGTCACTGCGCTCTCCGACAAAGGAAAACAGCAGTTCACGGCCTTTTCCCCTGATGGCAACAAAGTAGCATTCGTACAGGATAACAACCTGTATATCAAAGATTTGAGTAGTAATCAAACGGTGCAGATTACCTACGACGGCGAAGCCAATAAAATCATCAATGGTTTGCCAGACTGGGTATATGAGGAAGAATTTAGTCCGGTAGACGGCGATGGTATGGTGGCTACACGCTGGAGCCCCGACGGAAGCACGCTTGCGTATATCCGTTTTGACGAAAGCCTTGTGCCGGAAATGGGTCTTACCTGGTACGACGGTGATATGTACCCGCGCAGGAGCAGTTTTAAGTACCCGAAAGTGGGGCAGCCCAATTCGGTAGTGAGCGTACACATGTACGATTGGCGTATGCGCAAGAGCATTGGCACGCTTATGGGACTGGAAAAAGACGATTATTGTCCGCGCATCCATTGGACCCCGAACAATGAACTTGTAATGACCCGCCTCAACCGACGTCAGGACACCCTGGATCTATTGGTGGCCAAGCCGGATCTGGCTATTTATGATGAAGAAGATAAAACACGCTGGGTGCCCACAAGATTGTTGCTGGAAGAAACAGACCAGGCTTATGTGGATGTAGAATCGGAAAACAAGCTGGTTTTTTTGGAAAAAAGTCCGCATTTTCTCTGGATGAGCGAACGTGACGGCTGGAACCATATTTACAAAATTCCGGCAGACAGGGCTTCCAAGGAGCCGGCGATGGACCTCACACGGGGTAAATTTGATGTGACAAGTTTTTACGGGGTTGACGAGTCCAGGGGCAAGTTTTATTTCCAGGCAGCCACACCAACACCGATGGACCGGCAAATCTGGGAAGGCGATTTGAACGGTGGCGACGCCCGATTGCTCACACCGCCATCTGGCACACACTCGGCTGATTTTAGTCCCACGTTCGATTATTTTACCCACACCTGGTCGAATGCAAATACTCCGCCGGTTGTGGCCATTTGCGACCGGAATGATGATACCCTGCGGGTATTGACTAAAAATGAGCGCGTACGCAAACTCCGGCAGGAATACAGTTTTGTACAAAAGGAATTTTTCCAGTTTCCACTGGCTGACGGCACCCTGCTCAATGGCTGGATCATGCGCCCGGCAGTAATGGACAGTCTGAAAAGATACCCTGTTTTGTTGGATATCTACGGCGGCCCAAATTCACAAACCGTTCAAAATCAATATGATGGATACATGGGCAGCTGGCACCAGATGCTGGTACAAAAAGGATATGTGGTGGCAAGCGTAGACAACCGTGGCACGGGCGCGCGGGGGCGGGATTTCAGAAAATGCACGCAATTGCAATTGGGTAAATATGAAACGGAAGACCAGATTGCGGCGGCTCGTTATCTGGGCTCCCAGCCATGGGCCGATCCCAACCGATTGGGCATCTGGGGCTGGAGTTTTGGCGGCTACCTGAGCACTTCCTGCATCCTGAAAGGCGCAGATGTGTTTAAAATGGCCATTGCGGTAGCGCCAGTTACCAACTGGAAATGGTACGACAGCGCCTACACGGAACGCTACATGCATACTACGGCCGACAATGCCAAGGGCTACGAAGACAACTCGCCGGTAAATTTTGCCAAATTACTGCGCGGCGACAACTACCTCATCTGCCATGGCATAACCGACGACAACGTACACTGGCAACAGGCCGTAGAAATGATAGACGCACTGATTAAAGCCAACAAGATATTTGAAACCTACTACTACCCAAACCGAAACCACGGCATTTACGGCGACAATGCCACCCGGCACCTGTTTACCAAGCTGACAGATTTCCTTATGGAGAAATTGTAATAGAAAAAGCCCGGCAGCCGTTGCGGCTGCCGGGCTACATTTCACCAATCCTAAGTTGTTCTGGTCAACGTTTCCATTGACGGTTGTTTTGGGGTCGCTGTCTATCGATCAATCGCGTTCGGCTTTGATCACCACGCGTTCGCCGTCTACAATACCGGAAAGTTCCAGGTCGTCGCCATCCACATCGATGTCGAACTTGATACGTTCGCCTTCATTGTTTTCCAGTTCGAGTTCCTTGTCTTCCTCGTCTACTTCGTAGTCGCCCTCCTGGTTTTCGCTGCTACCATCCACGTAGAAGATACCCCATTCGAAATCGCCGTTAGTGCCGGAGTACTCTTCAAATTCCATTTTTGAGCTGGTAACTACAAATCCCATGGCTTCAGAGCCATCAAAAGTCATGGATTTGATTTTCCATTCGCCCACCATTTCATCTTTCAGGGTAGGCTCGTCGTCTTTTTTGCATTTGTCGCAAGAGGTCAGTGTGGGCACCACCATCAACAGGAGTGCCAGGGCTTTGATGCCAAAGGTGTTGTTCATAGCTAAAGAAGTTGTTTAAACGTTTGAAAGAAATTGGAGGTTATTTGGGTTATTTGGGTTATTTGGGGAGTCATTTGGTGGTCATTTGGGGAATCATTTAGTGGTCATTTAGGTCATTTAGGGGTCATTTAGGGGTCATTTAGGTCATTTAGGGGTCATTTAGTCATTGGGCTACGAGGAAAATCCAAGCCCAACGCCTTCTGCGAAAATCTGCGGTTTCATCTGCGAAAATCTGCGGGAAACCCACTCTCCGGAAATTTTAGAAGGGTTGGGGCATTTGGGTCATTTAGGGGTCATTTAGGGGTCATTTGGAAGTCATTTAGGTCATTTAGGAGTCATTTAGGTCATTTAGGGGTCATTTAGTCATTGGGCTACGAGGAAAATCCAAACCCAACGCCTTCTGCGAAAATCTGCGGTTTCATCTGCGAAAATCTGCGGGAAACCCCTCTCAGCTGGAAACCCACTCTCAGCGGGAAACCCACTCTCAGCTGGAAACCCACTATCTGCGGGCAACCCCTCTACCCACAAAATAAGCACGTAAAGCAGCAGCGCTTACGATCAGTCCGGTGATCAAAAGCATAGTTTCAAAGGTTTTCATGTGTAAGAATGTGATGGTTGAAAAACAGCTTATTGACAATAGCGGGCAATGAGTTCCCGGTCAATACCCTTGCGTATAGCCACACGGGCCAACCAACGGAAAACCGGTTCAAACCAACGCATCAGGCCCGGCATTTGAGTATCGCCCCAATGCAGCAACAAGGCCAGGTGATACGGATTTTTAGGCACGCTTTTTCGCGTCGTTAAGCCGTCTGTTGCCAGACCATAAGCTACATAAATGGTGGTTTCAAAACCTTCGCTCCCAGGATTCAGCGTCACATCAAAAAAGATGGTTTCTTCCTTTGAAGGATTGAAAAAACGATGAAGCTGACCCGCTTTGGCTGTCATGGACTGGCCTTCCTCCAATATATGGATCTCTTTGCCAACCTGAATACCCAGCCGCCCTTTGATGGACGTAAAAGTCTCGTCGAATGATTGATGGTAGTGGAGGTCATTCCCTCCGTCCGGCGCTAGTTCAATCCGGATGAGTGTGCGGGCGCCGTTGGTTTCGGCAGACGTTTCCAAAAAAGTGGCTTTGTCCTTGATGAGCGGATTTTCTACTGTCCGCCGGGACACATAATTTGCTGACATGCGTTTTTGTTTTTGTTTGATAGCTTGTTTTCAAAGTTGTTTTATTCCTGGCGCGCCTCTTTTTCCCATTGCGCTACTTCTTCCATGGCCTTGATTTCGTTTTCCAGCAGGGTGGAGACCGCTGCAATCATCTGACACTGGGTTTGCAACACCAGCGGATAGTGCATCCCGAAATCGTAGCTTTTGCCGTATTGCACCCGCTGCAGGGCATTTTGTAACGGAGCCATGTTTTTTTGCGCTTCTTCCCGGGTTTGGGCAAACAACAGGTTGAGTTCTTTCATCATGGCATCTGCCGTCTTCCGGTGTTTTTCCATGCCTTTTTTCCGGATGGCCTTTACTTTTTCGGGATCGTGATCATGACCATATTCTCCAAAGGAAATCATGGGCAACTGCTTGATCTCTGCATCGGTTTGGCTGTTGATAGCGGCATGCTCACCGGCATATTTTTGCTGCAGCGCGCTGAGTTGGGTCCATGGCGTCAGGTTGGTAGAGGCGCTGGCGTAATCCTGGCAAAGGGTCATCCAGTCTATGTCCATCCCGGGCATAGTGCGTTGGTCCGTATTGGGCTTACCGGCCACCGGTTTAATCCCTTTATCCGAAAGTGTTTTGGTGATGTAGGCCTGTTGTTCCTGCTCACTCATGCGGGCAAACTGCTGGGCAAACGCCGGATCGCTCATCATTTTCTGAGCCAGTTCGGCGGTGGCTGCATCCATGGCATTTTGCTGTTGCGCAGATACCTTGTTAGCGGGGGCAGTTTGCGCAGGCGCTACCATACCGGTTGGGTTTTTCAGGTAAAATGCCTGGAGTAGTTGCTGCCCTTCCTGGTATGCCTGCTCAATCTTCTGAAAATCTGGCTGATAAAACTGCCGGGTTTCCGGGTAGGTTGCATTGTTCGGGAAAACCCTCGCATATGCTTCCTGAAGGTTGGCAGGCGGCGCCGGCAGGTTTCTGACCATCAATACAACATCGGTATTCACCAGCGGCTGGGCCAAAACCTTGACTTGGGTGCACACTGTAACGATGCACCCCAACAATAGGGTCAGGTGTTTCATAGCTTAGTAATCTTTTGGTTGTCTGGCACTTTCCTCCCTTTCGGGTTGAGATGCAGCTATTCAGCGCATCTCAACCGTGGGGAGCTGTTTTCAGATATTGGTTGGAGGAATGGGGTTAGGCACTGCATTTTTCACCGGAGGGAGGGATTTCAGGTAGGCAAAAATGGCGCGCATGTCTTCGTCCGTCATCTGTGCGGTGTTTTGCCAGGGCATGGGAGGCAACAGCGGACGTGTACCATCCATGCCTTTGGATTTGCCCTCACGGAGCGCTTTTTCAAACTGTTCAAAGGTCCAGTTGCCCAAACCGGTGTCGTCTGGCGTAAGGTTGGCGGCAAACGACACGCCCCATGGACCAACAGCAGCCGTCAGACTGGAATTGAACAGGGCCCATTGACCCGGCGCAATCATTTTTTTGTCGGTAATGGCTGGCAGTACTTCTTCGGCAATGTGGCCAGACAACAGGCGCTGGGTGTTGAGCGCCGGGCCTTTGTCGGTCATTACCTTTGGCGTGTGGCAGTCGTTGCAACCGGCAATACTCACCAGGTATTCACCGCGTTTGATTTGAGCAGCCGGGTCTGCTTTAGTTGCGGCGGCAGCGGCGGCTTCTGGGGCAGTTTCGGTTTTTGAGGTGCATTGTGCAGCGATTACAGCAATCGCAAGCCCGGTAAGGGCAATCAAATAGGGTTTCATGTGTTAAGCCAGATTGTTTAATATTAGAAATCGGGTCAATGTATGGAGGTTTTCTCCTGTTTTGAAAATGAAGTCTTGGAAAGTTTTAGCCGGCTAAACCGGTGTTCAACTTCAACCCATTTTCAGGGAGGTCCGGGTAGATTGTTTTGCTTTGCCGTTCCAGTAAAGTAATCCGGCAGCGAGCAGGGCAAAAACCGTTTCAGTAACCAGCCACTGCATGGCAAACTCGCCCGGCATCCCGTCCATCAACACACTCAACAAACGCCCCAGGGCAAAACCTCCGGTGTACAGGAGCGCCAGGATAAGTCCGGTAGTTTGGTGGCGGAAAGCGGTGTACAGCCAGAAAAGTCCGAATGCCAGGTTAACGCCGCCGTACAAGGCTCGTACAGAATTGCGGGCCGTGATGTTGCCCAACTGCACCTGAACATTATCAAAAATGGCCTGAGGATCGAGAATAGCCTGGATGGCGATGTTGAGGGTTGCCAGCGCAAGCAGTATCAGGAATATGCGGGTAGTCAAAAGATTGCCTTTCATGTTTTTGTTTTTTAGCTTTAATTGATGATGCAAAGGTGAAGCGCTGCGCTATCTGTTGCCAATTGTTTGGGGATGAGTTGACAAATTCGGCGGATGAATAGCCATTTTTAGCAACCTGAATGCGCTGGATATTTGGCTTAAAGCTCCAGATAACCGCCAAAACATGGTTAAACAGTACAAAAGAGCTGTGGTTAATGCCTAACGCCTGCCTGAGACTTCAAGCCCGGATTGTGAATAACAGGCACTGTTTGGAGGTAATCAAAAATGGCGCTCACTTCATCATCAGTCAACATGGAATGCGGCGACATTGGCTGCGACACCATCCCTCCGCTTCGCTTTTTCCCGAATCTGACGGCATCTATAAATTCCTGCCGGCTCCAGTTACCCAACCCGGTTTCAGGGTCCATCGTCAGATTGGCAGAAAAAATCTCCTTACCCTCCGGCGTACGCAACGCATTGCCTCCCCCGTAATAGCCGGCGCTTCTTTCCGGCACCAGTATATCGTTCTTCAACATATCGGCAGAGTGGCAGATGTAACAATTACTCAGCCCGTCTGCCACATACTTTCCGTAAGCTACCCGGTTGGACACATCAGGAACAAGGATGGGCTGTTCCGGCAATGGCGGTGGTGTAATCAATACATTGCCCAGTGTTTTTACCAATAAATTATACTGGTTGGGTGGATATTCCCTTTGATCTGGCGCTAATCTTGAATCATTGGAACGCAACCAGGCAATTACCGATTTCAAATCTTCGTCTGCCATCAAATTGTATTTGGGCATAAAAGGGGGCGACCAGGAACCATCCTTATGTATGCCGGTGCGCAAGAAATAGTACAATTCTCCGTCTGTCCAGGCGCCAATACCATGAATAGAATCCTGAGTTATGTTCAAGCTATTCAGTTTTCCGAACATTTCTGGCAGATCAACGAGGGGTTTTCCAACGAGTTTACCGTCTGTTCCTGCATGGCAGGCTACACAGTGCATGGCGCCAATAGCTGCTCCCCGGGCAATGTGTGCGCTGTCTTTAGGCGCCATTAATTGTTTAATCGCTTCGGGAGGCGCGTATTCGTATTCTGGAATTCCATTCAGATGGAAATAAGCTAAACTGCCAGCAATGAGCAGCAAAAGAAGGCCTGTGGTGTAACCCAGGATTTTAAAAATCATTTTCATAATAGAGTTGTTGTTTTCAAAGCAAATGAAAAGTCCTCCGGCACATTGCCAGAAGACCCGGTGTGTCTGTAAAAAAGAATCAGGCTTTAAGGCCCAGCCAGGCGCCTACTTGCGCAAGCATCCGGAAAAGCCATTTTTGAACCACATATGGTGGGTTGCTTAATCGGAATTCCCTGGAAAAGCGATTGAAAAGTATACCTGCATACAAGAGGGATGGTTTGCCTTGCAGATCGGTTTTACCCTCGCCCGCCAGTGTGGCCAGGCTGAAAAACAACGCTTCACTTTGCAATGCCGGACTGATGCGCCAATGCATTCGGGTTGGAGAATGTCCGCTGTTCCACATGGAGTGATGTACATTAGGTGGCATTTCAATGCTTTCACCCGCATGATACACGCGCAATTGACCATTTATCCGAATGCTCATTTCACCTTCCAAAATGGTAAAATGTTCTGTTTGGAATGGGTGATAATGCCGGGGCGGCTCAATTGATTGCGGCGGGTAAATAACCTCCATATCCAACAATGCACCATTGGTGGTTTGTGCGTCCTGGATGATGTCAAATTGATGTCCGGTTACCGGATTTTGAAAACTCCGAACCAGAGAATTGGCATTCGTTTTTGGGTTCATAACTTCGAATTATTGAACCGGAAAGGTGCATTTCAATAGAAACGAATATCAAATGGAAGTGGATGAGTTGCCAAATAAGGAGGATGAGTTACCTAAAAAGGAGCCTTTGCAGAACTTAGAGCATGTTGGGGATTTTCTGACGGAGTCAAAAATTTGAGCTTTTTTCGTCAGTTTTTGCGTTTTTGAAGAAGCATAGCCTGAGTTACGTGACTGAAAAAAGGTGAAAAATGGCGGAAAAAGGACAGTTTTTGGCCCGGCAAGAAAATCCCCAACATGCTCTTAGACCGGAACTTTACGCCTCCTTTTCAGGTTATTGACCGGTAATTTATGAAACCAGAGCATTTTACTTCCCTGCGGGAAAACCCCTTGCCATACGCAGTTTTTGGACAAGACGCCATTGAAGAAGGCGCACTGAACCAAATGAACACTGCCATGCAATTGCCGGTAACGGTGGCCGGAGCGCTCATGCCTGATGCGCACCAGGGCTACGGATTGCCCATTGGCGGAGTGCTGGCCACACGCAATGCGGTGATTCCGTATGGCGTTGGGGTAGATATTGGTTGCCGGATGGCGCTCACGGTGTACGATATTCCGGAGGAGCATTTTCTGGAACGTCGTTCGTTGTACAAGCGCGAACTCATGACCCATACCGCTTTTGGCGCCGGTAAAGGATTCTCCGGGAAAGACCGCGCATACCATCAGGTGCTGGACCGAAAGGAGTTTGGCATGAACAAACTTTTGCGCGGACTCAAAGACAAAGCTTTTGAACAACTGGGCTCTTCCGGCGGCGGCAATCATTTTGTAGAATGGGGTATTATTGATTTTTCGGAATCTGATTCCGTTTTGGGTGTAAAAAAAGGCCGATACCTGGCCTTGCTCACACATTCCGGCTCCCGTGGACTGGGCGCCACCATAGCCGGGCATTACACCAAACTGGCCAAAGACTGCTGCCCACTACCTTCTTTTGCTGCCAACCTGGCCTATCTGGACCTGGATTCCGAGGCTGGCCAGGAATACTGGATGGCCATGAATCTGGCTGGCGATTACGCCTCTGCCTGCCATGAGGTAATCCACCGAAAACTGAGCAAAGCTATTGGTGGAACGGTATTGGCCCGGGTGGAAAACCACCACAATTTTGCCTGGAAAGAAATACTGAACGGAGAAGAACTAATCGTACACCGAAAAGGCGCCACCCCTGCCGGAAAAGACGTGATGGGCATTATTCCGGGCTCCATGACCGCCCCGGGCTTTCTGGTACGCGGCCGGGGCGAAACTTCTTCCCTCCACTCTGCCTCCCACGGCGCCGGCCGACAAATGAGTCGCACCCAGGCCCTCAAACAGGTGCGCAAACACGAAATGCGCGACCTGCTGGAAAAAGCCGGCGTCAGCCTCATCGGAGGCGGCCTGGATGAAGCGCCCATGGCTTATAAAAACATACACGCCGTAATGGATGCCCAACGCGATCTGGTGGATGTTATCGCCCGTTTTTCGCCCAAAATGGTGCGTATGGCAGATGATGGAAGCCGGGAAGACTGATGAGTACATGATTGAAGCGTACATGAATACATGAGGGGAGAGGGGGGCATTGCGTTTGGGTTAAGCACGCTATATTGAGAGTCTCACTCTAAGTGAGACTCTCAATATAAGCCCGGCCGAACGCCCCCTGCTCCACGCATGTACTCCTCAATCATGTAATAAAAAACAAGCCGCCTCCCACTTTTGGAAGGCGGCTACTCGCATGGGAAAAAAGATCCTTTCCTACCGTTCGATAGTGAGAGTCTCACTTAAAGTGAGACTCTCACTATCGAATTAGCGTCAAATCTCCTTTGAACAATTCCTGTTCGCCGTTCTCCTGTAAAATCATGGCTTGCCAGAAATACACACCCGGAGTGGCATTTTTGCCTCGCACAAGTCCGTCCCAGCCGCTGGCAGGAGCGTTGAAGGCAATGTTCTCCCCGGAAAACACCAAAGAACCCCACCGATCGTACACCTGCAACCACAAAATGCTGCGTTGACCCGTAAGGCCGGTGTACAAGGTAAACCGGGCATTATCGCCCCCGGCATCCGGAGCAAAAATGTTGGGTGCATACACTGCATCCGACTGCTGCTCCTGCCAGGGTAAAATCTCGAATGGATATTGCGTAATACAGCCTTGCTCCTGCTGATACAACAGGTATTGTCCGGGCAACAAGTCCTCAAATTCCGCAACAGATGCGAATTGCAACCCGTCCAGACTGTAGGTGGCGCCCGCCGGGCCGGTTATTTGTATGGTGCCGGTGGATTGGAGGGCATTGGGCTGCTGGATTTGCCAAACCGGCGCCGAAGACGGAATTTCCTGTATGTTCAACGACCACAGGGTGTCGCAGCCATTCAAGGCCGGCAACAAAAACTGATAGACACCAGGTGCTGCAATCCATTGCCCTTGCACCAGCACGGAATCGCCGGAGCAGAGTAACAGGGAATCAAATCGCTCCCATTCTGCCAATAAAGCTACTGTAATGCTGTGTGTTGAATCACAGCCTTGTGCATTGCTGAACAGCTGACTGTACTCACCGGCGGTTTGTACATACGTACCAAACACCAGAGTGGAGTCGCCCGCACAAATCTGGCGCGTCTCGCTTGTGGGCGCAGGCAAGGGTAACAATTCCACCGTAACCGTATGCACCGAATCGCAGCCGCTGGCGCTATTGAAGGTTTGTGGATAGACCCCGGCTGTTTTTACATAAGCGCCAAACACAAGAGTGGAATCGCCAGTGCAAATCAGGCGCGTCTCGCCGGTTGGCGTGGGCAAGGGTAACAATTGTACGGTAATCGTATGCACCGAATCGCAGCCGTTGGCGCTATTAAAGGTTTGTGGATAAGTCCCGGCTGTTTTTACAAAAGCGCCAAACACAAGAGTGGAGTCGCCAGTGCAGATCTGCCGCGTCTCGCCGGTTGGCGTGGGCAAGGGTAACAATTGTACGGTAATCGTATGCACCGAATCGCAGCCGTTGGCGCTGCTGAAGGTTTGTGGATAGACCCCGGCGGTTTTTACAAAAGCGCCAAACACAAGGGTAGAATCGCCAGTGCAAATCTGCCGCGTCTCGCTCGTGGGCGCAGGCAAGGGTAACAATTCCACCGTAATCGTATGCA
>JAFLBO010000039.1 GCA_017303475.1 Chitinophagales bacterium | reverse complement strand
TAAATGATACCAACTCTAGAATTATCCGGTGGCAACTTGCTATGTCATTGGGTAGCTCCATTCAGGACACAAAAATAAACTTTTTTCAACAACCTGATAACAAATGGAAATCAGGCTAACCAGTTACAGTCTTTTGAAAAAACTGTGCTAAGATGATAAGATCCTCCATTAAAGCGAATTGATGTGGCAATTTGAATTACCCAACTCAACTATAATAAAGCACCCCAACGTCTTTGAACCACTATAGTACAAAAACGCATTAGCATTATTTTTAGGAGTAGTCAGGCAGAAGTTGCTCGGATTAAAACTACCTGACAAATGTATATGGCTTTGCTACTAAATCATGATGTAGTTTTTTGCGTTTTCGACATGCTCCTACGCCAGCTTAACGCCAACTGCCGACATCCCCTTTTTTCCCTTCTTTGCCTCAAATGTTACGGTATCGCCATTGCGGATTTTATCCACCAAACCTGTAGTATGCACAAACACCTCCTCTCCGGTTTTTTCCTCCACAATGAACCCGTAACCCTTGGTTTCGTTGAAAAATTTTACAGTTCCTTTTAACATGATGCTTAGTTTTTTAGCGCTTGAACAAAGACTTCAACAAATGTAAGCCTTATTTATCCACTACCAAACTGGCTTTGTAGGCCTTTGGATCAATGGCTGTGTCTTTTTTCCTGGCAGGCGACATAGCTTTCAACTTGAAAGTATACGCCCCAATAACGGCTTCTCCTTTACCTCCCTGGCTCAAATCGCCAGTAGACAGGTTGATTTTTTCTGTCGATTCCCCATGTTGTACCGTAAATACGCCGTCTGCCTTTCCTGCCCATACACACTGCACTCCTTCCGGGCATCTGCTGTCTGACGGCACGGTATCAAACCGAATCTGATATACCTGGTCGGCCTCCAGTTTAATTTGCTCGCCAATTCCCAGGGTAAATTCCTGGCCAGGCTTGGCTACAGGACCGCCAACCTGCGTCTCGGTCACCAATACCATAATATTGTAATCCTTCGGATCAATTTCCTTATCCTTGAATTTCATCGGCGCTACACCCATTATCCTGATGGTGTGTCCTTTGAAATCAGTGGCATTGCCGGTGCCGTTTGGAATGGTAAATGGCAGTGTCATCGTGCTTGACTCCCCACCCTTGCTGATGGTCACTACCACATCGGCCTGACCAGCCGTGATGCACTCCACGCCTTTGGGGCAACGACTGTCAGCAGCAATTTTGTCAAAACGAACGGTAAAACCAACTACATCCTTGCATTCTCCCGTTTGGCCGATAGCTAATGGAAAAGGACGATCCAGGTCAAATTTGGTTGACGGAGGGGGTGGTGTGGTGTTGCAGGCTAGCAGCAAGCAAATAAAACTCAGTAATAAGTAAGAATTGGAGCGGTATTTCATTCGAAAAGATGTTGGTTACGAATAATTTTGCGCCGCGAAAATAATGCCGGATATTCACATGGAGCCCATACTTAAAGGATTACTCTCAGGATTAGCCTATGGGCTCTTGATTGGACCACTTTTTTTCATGAACCTGCGTACTACACTCACACATGGAGTGCGGCAAGGCATGGCGTTGGTGGCCGGCGCTTTTACCAGCGACCTGATTCTGGTGCTAACCTGCTGGTGGGGAGCTTCCAAACTTGCTGCCATTTCTCAGGACAGCGCATTTCAAACCTGGTTTGGGATCATTTGCGGGCTTATGCTGTTGGGCTTCGGCATTTCGGCGGTATGGCCTCGAAAACGCCGTTTCGACAAGGAATTGGGTGAACAACAAGTTGTTCCCAAAAAGAGATACGCCTACTTTCAGGGGTTTTCCATCAACATGACTAATCCCTCCAATTGGCTTTTCTGGCTGGGTGTAGCCACGGCCGCCCGGGCAGAAGCCACTGAAGGCAACGAAAACTATGTCCGCCTGTTTATGATCACGGCCCTGCTGGCTTTGTTCGGAACAGATCTTTCAAAAGTATTACTGGCACACCAAATCGGGAAACGCTTAAAACCTGGCGTACCAGAAAAAATAGTTCAGGTAGCTGGCGTAATCCTGATCGTAGTCAGTATCTGGATATTAATCAGAGTTGTGTAAAGACTTCAGCTAACCAGCAGAAAACCAATTAGTTCTGAACTATTTACAGCTTTCAACCTCAAAAATCACAAAAATCATAGCCTGCACATGGAATCTGTTCGCGAACAACTGCTCATCATGTTCAGTACACCACTGTACATCGCAGTCATCGTTGGTGAGATGTTGCTAAGCCACTACCGGCATACCAAATCATACACCGTTAAAGATACCCTTACCAACCTTTACCTCATGCTATTGAATAGCGGGGTGGATCTGGCGTTTCGTTTGGTGTATATGGTGATTTTTCAGTGGTTTTGGGAACATCGCCTATACGAGTTTACCACGCCATTCTGGTATTGGTTCTGGCTGGTAGTAGGCATGGATTTCTTGTTTTACTGGCTGCACAGGGTAGATCATTTCAGTCGTTTTTTCTGGGCGGTGCACGTTACCCACCATTCCTCAGAACAATTCAACCTGACCGTTGGATTCCGCTCCTCTGTGTTTCAGCCCTTGTATCGTTTTATCTACTTTATTCCGCTGGCAGCCATGGGATTTAAGCCGGTCGATATCATTTTCATTTTCGCAGCATGCCAGATTTGGGGTATTTTGGTACATACTGAACATGTCAATAAACTGGGGTTTCTGGAGTATTTTCTGGTGACCCCGTCTCACCACCGCGTTCACCACGCTTCCAACGCTTTATATCTGGATAAGAACCTGGGGATGTTCCTGATTATCTGGGATAAAATGTTTGGCACCTTCCAGCCGGAACTGGCCGTTTCCGAGTATCAGCCACTGCGCTACGGACTCACCAAACCGCTGGAGAAAAAGGATGCTTTTAACATCGTTTTCCATGAATGGATACAGATCTTTAAAGACCTTTTCAATCCGGCTAAACCACTGCGTCACAAATTCTGGTACATTTTCGGGCCTCCCGGATGGAGTCACGACGGTAGTTCCATGACCAGCGAACAACTTCGCCAAAAAGAACGCCAGGAAAAGGGTTCATAGATTTTCTTTCAGCATTCATCGAATCAGGAGAAATATCCGGCGCCGGGCCGTTTACCTTTGTGAACGTTTCAGCATAACCTATACTACTCCTACTATGAAACATATTCTGCGCATTGTTAAGGAAGGCGCTGCTCAAGCCTGGCAACAGCTGGCGGCCAACAAACTGCGCTCCTTTTTGTCGCTACTAGGAGTAACCATCGGTATCTTCTGCATTATCGGGGTAAAAAGTGCCGTAAACTCTCTGGAGGATAATATCCGGGGCTCCATGGCCAAACTGGGTAACGATGTCATTTACATCGAAAAATTCTCCTGGGGTGAAGATCCCGGCCAGAATTACTGGAAATGGATGCGCCGCCCCAATTTTACCTATGCTGAATTCGAAACCCTCAAACAGGAACTTGAACTGGCCGACCTCGTAGGATATTGGCAGTTTCTGGGCGCCAAAACATCCAAATGGCACTCTTCCAGCGTTGAAAATTGCTATTTTATTGGCCTGACTGAAGATTGCCGCGATCTCTTCCACCTCGAATTTGAAGGCGAAGGCAGGTTCCTGTCGCCCGTGGAATACCAAACCGGTGCAGATGTGTGTATCCTTGGCTACACCATTGCCGACGGTCTGTTCGGTGAAGGTATTGACCCCGTTGGTAAATACATTAGTGTGGGCGGTCGAAAATTGCGCGTATTGGGTGTGCTGAAAAAATCGGGCAAAGACCTGCTTAAACCTTTTAACTTTGACAATTGCGTGCTCATTGGCTACAATCTGGCGCGCAGAGGATTTGGCATTCGTACCAAAGGAGACTTTGAACGAACCAGTGTGAGTGTGAAGGCTAAGCCAGGGGTTGACATAGATGAACTGAAGGATGAAATAACCGGAGTTCTAAGGGGCGAACGCCGTCTGAAACCCCGTGAAGACAATAATTTCGCCCTAAATACCCTCTCCATCATCAGCGGTCTGTTCGATAAATTATTCGGTACGATGAACGTGGCGGGTATATTTATTGGCGGCTTTGCCCTGCTGGTGGGTATGTTCTCGGTAGCCAATATTATGTTCGTGTCTGTACGTGAACGAACCAATCTCATTGGCATTAAAATGGCCTTGGGCGCTAAAAGATGGTTTATCCTGCTGGAAATCCTCATCGAAGCCGTAGTGCTCTGCATTTTCGGCGGACTCTTTGGTCTACTGCTTATCTGGCTGGTTACCACTGGCATTTCCAAAGCCATAGATTTCGACATACACTTGTCGCTGAGTAATGCCTTCTGGGGCATATTTACCTCTGCCATCGTTGGTGTGGCTTCCGGTCTCATACCTGCCTCTCAGGCCAGCAAAATGGACCCGGTGGAAGCAATCAGAAAGTAATTATTGGATGAGAAGATGATTTTTTACCGCTGAGGCGCAGAGTCGCAGAGGAAGCGGGATACTTACACCGCTACAACGCTGCGCCTCCGCAGTAAAAAACCACTCCACTCCTACCCTACCGTCTTTTCTTCTTAAAGGAATTGGTCTGCTGGCCACCGCCACGATTCTCGCCACCACCTTTTTCCTTTTTCTGATCAAAAGGCCGATCTTCAAAACGAGGTTTAGGCTTGCGCTTAAAATCCTGTTTTTCAATGGAAGACACTTCCAGTATGCTGGAAAAACGTCTGCGCATTTCATTGGCTATATCAGCTTTGGATGGCCGTTCAGAGGAATCCTGGTTGCCTTGACGTGGCCTTTCCTGTCGCTGAGCTTGTTCCGGGCGGCGTTTTTCAAAGCGCTGATCACCTTGCCCGAAACGTTGCCCGCTACCCGCTTGAGATTGTGGTCTGGGTTCTCCGGAACGCTGGCCGCCACCAGGTTCGCGCTGAGGTCTGGGTTCTCCGGAACGCTGGCCGCCACCAGGTTCGCGCTGAGGCCTTGATTCGCCGGCAAACTGTCCGCCTGGTTTATTAGGACGCCGTTTTTTCCGCCGGTTACGATTGAAATCCCCATCCCGGTCTTCTTTCCTGGAAGGCAACGGAATCCTATCTGAAACCGGTGCTTCCACTAATTCTGCATCTTCCTGAGCCGGGCCATTTCTCCGGGCAAATCCTTGTTGCGGGCGAGCTCCTTTGCCGGGTTTATTTGACTGCTTAGCCGGACGAGGAGTGGGTAAGCCGGGCGCTGTCAGGTCGGCAGCAAAAGGATGATCCGTTTCTACAGGTACAATTTGCCCGGTAATCTTCTGAATATCTTTCAGGTATGGCAGTTCTTCTGCTTCGCAAAAAGAATAGGCTATACCACTGGCGCCAGCTCGTCCGGTACGGCCAATGCGGTGAACATAGGTTTCCGGAATATTTGGCAATTCAAAATTAATCACGTGAGAAAGATCATCGATATCAATGCCGCGGGCGGCAATATCGGTAGCCACCAAGGCGCGATTTCTGCCATTTTTAAAATTGCTCAAGGCAGCTACACGTGCAGATTGCGACTTGTTTCCGTGGATGGCTTCCGCCCGTATGCCTGCTTTGGTTAAATCACCCGCCACACGATTGGCGCCGTGTTTAGTGCGGGTAAAAATCAGGGCAGATTTAATAGCCGGATCCTTCATCAGGTGAATCAGAAGGTTCTTTTTATCCTGTTTTTGTACAAAAAACACCTTTTGCTGCACCAGTTCGGCTGTAGTAGCCGGAGGAGCCACCTCTACTTTCACTGGCTCATGCAAGATGGAATCTGCCAGGGTAGCAATTTCAGGCGGCATGGTGGCTGAGAAAAACAAGGTCTGACGCTTTTGCGGCAGTTTGGCAATAACCTTGCGCACATCATGGATAAAACCCATGTCGAGCATACGGTCGGCTTCATCCAGTACAAAAATGGATAATTGTCGGAGGTCTACAAAACCCTGGTTCATCAGATCAAGCAAACGACCCGGAGTAGCTACCAGGATATCTGTTCCACGGCGCAGGGCATCTGTTTGAGGCGTTTGGCCTACGCCACCGAAAATTACGGTATTGCGCAGGTGTAAGTTACTGCCATAAGCCTGGAAACTTTCACTTATTTGCAGCGCTAACTCACGGGTTGGCGTCAGGATCAGTGCCTTCACCGGGCGGCGCTGGCCGCCTTGTGGGGGCATAGAAGTTTGTTTTTCCTGATGCAGAAGCTGAAGTATAGGCAATGCAAAAGCAGCCGTCTTGCCTGTTCCGGTTTGGGCGCAACCAAGCAGGTCGCGACCTTCCAAAACAGGTGGAATGGCTTGTTGTTGGATGGGGGTAGGACGTTCGTACCCCTCGGCTTCGAGCGCACGTAAAAGTGGCTCGATGAGCGACAAATCTTTAAATAACATGTAATGTCGGTTAACCGGTCTCGTGCGCGGCGAGCCCAAAAGGCTCTTCAAGGGGTCAAGCGTGTTGAATGTGGATTGTGTTTTGGGGCCATAGAGCGTTTAAAAAAACATCTCCCTCACATTCAAAAAACGAAGGTCCAGGGCGGACAAACACCGGATGGTGTCTTAATTAGCACAACAAAGGTATAACATTTTCGCGAACATTCCGGGAAATCTGGCTTAGCACATAAAATTTAGCGATAATGAAACGATTCCCCTAAAAAAATTAGTTCAGCTTTAAACCGCCTCCAGGTGCTTACTAACCCGGTTGGTGTGTATCTTTGCCCAGCAGTTTTCCTGCATCTCCAGCGTTTGATTTCATTAACCAGACGCCTCCTCATCCCAGCCTTCCTTCGCGTACTATTGGTTTTTGGCAAACACTATGACTTTCCCACGGGAAAGCCATCATTCCGTTTTTTTCTTCATCAAAACGTTCATGTTCCATGAAGCACAATTGGTGTTTGCTTTTGTTATTTTTTGGTTTATCAACTGACCTCGGCGCCCAAAGCCTTGATTTCACCCCTGAAATATTCGAAAAATGGATCAATTTACGGGCAGGAAATGGCAAAAAGCCTGTTTATTGGTATTGTTACGGAGAATTGTACAGCTACCCCGAAGGTAAGCTGGTGGCCAGGGTACAGGGCCTGGACCAGATCATTGAATACGTATTGAAAGGCAATACCCTACAAACCTATGTTACTCAGGGTAGCGGCTCCCGACTGTTGCGTATTGGCCCAAATGCCAGCGGAAAAGTGAAAAAAGTGGGCAAAAATCTGATCTTTTCTTTCCCGGCATTCATGAATTTCCAAACCGCTAAAGGTAAATACGAAGCCTATGAGAACTTCGACTTCTTCCTGAATGAAAATGCCGGCAGACTGGATCAAAAATACCAGTTAACCTGGTGGCGCTACGGCGAAATACCTGCATTCCTCGGTGGAGGCCGAAGCGTTATGCAACTGGTTTGCTACCGCGTAAACGATTTTGCAGATTTACCGGATCCGCTCAGGGCCTACATTGAGAACAAGGCGCCCATGTGGAAACTTCCTCCCCGCAATATGCAGGAGGTAGATGTGTTGCAGAAAGAGTAACGAGGCAGGGTGTTAAAAGTCAACCAACTCAATCTCAAAAATCAGCGTGGCATTGCCCGGGATATCCCCTGAGCCATAAGGACCATATCCTAAAGCTGAAGGCACAAAAAAAGTGCCTTTCCCTCCGCGTTTCAAAAGTGGAATACCTTCTTTCCAGCCTTCAATCAGGTTGGCGAGTTTGAAGGTAGCCGGATTGCCGTTGGTTTGATCAAAAACATTCTCATTTTTCATCAACTTGCCTACATAGTGTACCGTAACGGTACTGCTGGCTGATGGGTTTGTGCCTGAACCCTCTTCCGTTATGATATAATGCAAACCTGAGGCGGTTGATTGCGCCGTCAGGTTGCGATCATTCAGGTAATCCTGAATTTTCTCGATTTCGTATTGGAGTTGTTGTTCAGGCGTACGACCTTTTTCGCAGGAAAACAAGGTTATTGCGAACAGAGCAAGTAAAAGAAAACGCATAACTTCAATGGGATCAGCCCAGGTAGGATTTTAAATTTTCACTGTGAATTTTGCGCAAACGGCGAATACCACGCTCCTTGATCTGGCGCACACGCTCGCGGGTGAGTCCGTACAACTCAGAGATTTCATCCAGTGTAAGGGCCGTGCGACCATTCAGGCCGTAATATGCGCCAATAATTTCGGTTTCGCGCGGTGACAGGGAGTATAACCCCTGCGCCACCTCCTCACGAAGAGATTCAGCCATGAGTTTGAAATCCGGATCGTCATTATTTTCCGGAACCATCACATCAAGCATGGTTGCATCTCCTTCTTCAGTACCAGGTAACGGAGCATCGAGGGAAACGTGGCGTGAACCACTGTGAATCAGTTGCTGAATTTCACGTTCAGACATGCCCAGCAACTCGCCCAGTTCCTCATCGGATGGCTCACGTTCAAACTCCTGTACGAAAGAAATATAGGCCTCGTTGACTTTATTGTAGGAACCCACCTTATTGAGCGGCATGCGCACAATACGGCTGTTTTCCACAATGGCCTGCAAAATGCTTTGGCGAATCCACCAAACAGCATAGGAAATGAATTTGAAACCTTTGGTTTCATCAAAACGACGAGCGGCTTTGATAAGACCAACATTGCCCTCATTGATCAAATCAGAGAGGCTGAGGCCCTGATTTTGGTATTGTTTGGCCACTGACACCACGAATCGAAGGTTGCCACGGGTCATTTGATCCAATGCATCCTGATCGCCTTCGCGAATACGCTGAGCCAATTTTACCTCTTCATCCGGGGTAAGCATTGGAAGTTTGCTTATCTCGTTGAGGTACTTGTCCAGCGCCTGACTCTCGCGGTTGGTAATCTTATGGGCGATTTTTAACTGGCGCATAGCTGGGTTGTTTTTGGAAGAAGGTTTTGAACCTCAGTAATAAACGTTTGACTTTTAAAAAAGATTTTTCACGGAGCCTGATTAGGGTTCACGATCCATAATCTAAATACCTGTTTGACGCAAAAAGTTTCAAAAAGGTTGATTTTTCTCGCTCAAAAATGAAAATTTTTTAAACATCAAACACAAAAATCAAGCCTGATTCAATGGTTAAAGCAGAAATAGCACCAATTGACTACACATAACCAAATTTTTGCAAGGCTTTTTCATCGTCCCGCCAGTTCTCGCGCACCTTTACGGTTAGTTCTAGGAACGCTTTAGTTTGCAAAAACGCTTCTATGTCCTTTCGGGCATAAGTGCCTAATTTTTTGATGGCCGCCCCGCCTTTTCCCAGAATGATGGCCTTTTGAGTTTCTCGCATCACAAAAATATTCGCCCGAATCCGGGCTATGGCCTCGCCTGCATTGGTTTGCGATTCCTTGAAATCTTCAATGACCACCTCACATGCGTAAGGTATTTCGTCTTCGTATAAACGCAGGATTTTCTCCCGGATAATCTCACTGACAAAAAAACGTTCCGGACGGTCGGTCAACTGATCCACCGGGTAATATGGTTCACCTTCAGGCAAATAAACCAGTATTTTTTCCAACAGAGAATTTGCATCGAAATCATGCAACGCTGAAATGGTTACCACGTCATCAAACTTGACACGTTTTTTCCACCATCCGGTGGCATCCTGACTGCGTTGTTCAGCCACCAGGTCTTTCTTATTCAGTATCAGTACCTTGGGAACATCAGTTTTGGCCAGCATTTCCACGATCGGGTTATCGGCCTCCAGCTCTTCTGTAAGGTCAAATACCACCAGCATCAGATCTGCATCTTCCACCGTACCTTCTACAAAGCGGTTCATGGCCTTGTGCATGGCATAGGATGGCGACTTGACATACCCGGGAGTGTCTGAAAACACTATTTGAAAATGTTCTCCCGTAAGAATCCCGATGATTCGATGCCGGGTAGTTTGAGGCTTGTGTGTAATAATGCTCATTCGCTCCCCAACCAAGGCGTTCATGAGGGTGGACTTCCCGGCGTTTGGCCGACCAATAATGTTTACGAAACCTGTTTTGAAACCATGAGGGGCTGTTTCAGGAATCGTTCCATCGTTCATCGTATCGTCGTTCATCATGACTTCGTTTAGAGACCCAGCAAATGACCCATCAGGTCTTGCTTGGTTTGAAGGTAAGGCAGGCTGTCGGGCTGAGGTGGAATAACCACAGGTATGCGACCTACTACTTCAATGGGTGAACGCTTGAGGGCATCCACCTTAGCCGGGTTGTTGGTAATGAGTTCTACCTGTTTGATACCCAGGTCTTCCAGGATGTAGATAGCGCAATCGTACTGGCGGGCGTCTACATCAAATCCCAGGTGGGTATTTGCTTCGGCTGTGTTAAGACCCAAATCCTGGAGGTTGTAGGCTTTTAATTTGTTGATCAGGCCAATACCGCGACCTTCCTGGCGGAGATAAATCACTACCCCACCCTTTTCAGCGGCTATACGCAGGGAGGCTTCGAGCTGTTCACCGCAATCGCAACGCCGGGAGCCGAATACATCACCAGTCATACATTCTGAATGAATACGAACGGCGACGGGCTTACCGGGATCAAATCCGGCAGCTACAAAAGCAATATGAGGCATACGCTCGGTACTCTTTTCGGCGTATACCAGCATTTGGAATGTTCCGTAACGGGAGGGGATGGGGGCTTCTGCTTGACGCTGCATGTTACCGCAAAGGTAAGGCCTACTGATCAATCAATCCGCGACCTTCTTTCACGATACGCCCTTCTTCTAGGAGTTTTTTCATCAGGCGGTCCAAAATACCATTGATGAACTCCTTGCTCTTGTCGGTGGAATAAATCTTGGAAATTTCCACAAACTCGTTCAGGGTAACCTTGGTAGGTATCGTAGGGAAATGCAGGAGTTCGCAGAGCGCCATTTTTAACATGATCATGTCAAGAATGGCCACACGTTCGGCATCCCAGTTTTTTAACATGGGTTGAATTTCCGACAAGAGGGCTGCATCTTCCCGGGCTGTACGGGTGAGCAGTTCAGCGCCAAATTCGCGCACCGTTTCGTCTGAAGGCTCATGTTCCTGATAGAACGGACCAGTTACTGGTACAGCCTTCAGGGTCTTTTTCATGGCGCCCATCACCAGGGATTCGTCGTCAGACCAGTTATTGAACTGGTCCTCTGTCATATCGAGGAACAAATCGTTGGTAGACAGGTAGCGGTATAACTCGAGCAGTATTTTAGCATGATCTGCATCTGTTGGCGCTTCCAGGGCCATATACGTTTGGTATTCGTCGGTTTCCAGAAAACCGTGGTACAAGGAACGGATATGGTCTTCATCTACCAAATCGATGAAACCGTATTTTTTAACCATATTGATAAAATCAACGTGGTTGGCCAGACTTAAGGTGCCGGAATTAGTGCTCAGGCGTGGCTGAAAAAGCTTGTCTTCCTCGGAAGGGACCAGCTTGGCGGCGCGATTTGCGGCATCTTTTTCCGCATATTGCGCCACGCGCAGTGTGACATAAAGGTGGTAGATATAAAGTTCAAAGGCTCTCCAAATGCCCCCCTGATATGCCTTTTGTAATTCGGTGAGTTCAAGCGACTCATCGCGATTGAGCATGTAAAGGAGTTGCATCACTTTGACCCGGACACTGCGTCTGCTGAGCATAATTTTTCAAAAAACTTTGTTAAATGGCTGGGAAGTTGGGAAAATTTCCGCTGCAAAGGAACGTAATTTTAAGCATATAACCCCAAATATCAGCGTTACTTTTATTCCAGAAACATAAATACCTGCAATTTGGTTCGAAAATTTCAGCCGACATTGGATTTTCTCGCAAAGTTGATTTACCTTTGCAGCCCGAAATTCAACATTAACATTTTTTCACCAACTAAAAAGGAGAAATCCATGCTCATTCTTGAGGTTAAAGACGGCGATACCATCGACAAGGTACTGAAAAAGTACAAGCGTAAATACGAGAAATCTGGTATTTTGAAAGAACTGCGTCGCCGCAAAGCCTTCACTAAACCTTCTGTTGAACGCCGCGCTGAAGTACTCAAAGCGGTGTACAAAGAAGATATGTACGGCAACAAGAACGATTAATTCTTTGTTTCACGAAGAATCGTTTTACGGATATCTGAAGATTGAACGCCGCTATTCGCCGCATACTCTTGCAGCATATCGCAGCGATCTTTCCAGCTTCATACAATACTGTATTGAGCACCAATGCCTTACCTCATTACCCGAGGTAAGGCATTTGCATATACGCTCCTGGGTAGTTTCCCTGATGCAGGCCGGCCAAAATCCCAGAAGTATTGTGCGCCGGCTCTCCTGCCTGAAAACGTATTTCAAATTCCTGAAAAAACGCGGCCTGATCGATAAGGATCCTATGCGTAAGGTAACTGCCCCCAGAATGGGCAAGCGACTTCCTGTTTTCGTGCAGGAAAGTCAAATGGCCGCCCTTTTTACCCACATCCAGTTTCCCGACAACTACGAAGGAAGCATGTCGCGCACCTTGCTGGAAATATTGTACGCCACCGGACTACGCCGAAGCGAAGCTTCTAACCTGAAAATTAACGATATAGACACCTCTCGTATGGTGTTCAGGGTACTGGGTAAAGGCGATAAAGAACGTCTGGTTCCCTTTGCCCGCTACCTGGCCGATTTGCTGGATGCCTACCTGAATATTCGCAAAAACACTTTCCCTGCTACAGCTGAGCCTTGGCTTTTCCTCAACCGAAAAGGCGAAAAGCTCTCTCCGGAGAGCATTTACTATGTCGTAAAAAAATACCTCTCGGCTATCACTACCCTGGAACAAAGAAGTCCACACGTGTTGCGCCACTCTTTTGCAACCCACCTCTCCAATCATGGCGCCGACCTCAATGCTATCAAGGAACTCCTCGGGCACTCCAACCTTGCCTCCACACAGGTGTACATGCACAATGATATTGAAAGACTCATCAAAGTGTATGAACAAGCCCACCCCAAGGGGGAAGACACAAAGGAGTGACGCGAAGGCTCAAAGGCGCGAAGGCGCGAAGGCGCGAAGATTTTAATGCTCAATATTATAATTGACTAAAAATCATAGAAAACGCTTAGATAGGGCTATCCTGGTTGAAAATATGTGCCCTTTCCAGCAAAACACCAAGCCCAACAACAACTCGAAAACTCAAACACTCGCAAACTCGAAAACTCAAACCCGCTTTTTTTCGTTAGTATATTTCAATTGACAGAACAACCCGCAATCCTGGCGCCTCAGTGCTACATACTTAGCGCCCTGGTGACTTAGCGCCTTAGTGTCCAAACCAAAGTGCCTTACAACATGAAGTTCCTTAGTATTTTTCTGGTTCTGCTTGCTTGCAAACAAACACCAACAGATTCTTTAGTACCCCTGACAACCTCTAATATCACTGGCCAATCCCGACCCGACAGCATTGTTCCGCCTGCCTACCAGGATGGCAAACTGGTTAAATTAAGCTTGTCTGAAGATGATTGGAAACGTAAACTCACAGAAATGGAGTTTTATGTACTTAGAAAAGAAGGCACCGAGCGCGCCTTTACCGGCGACCTTTGGAATAATCATGAAAAAGGTACTTACGTGTGCGCCGGATGCGGACTGCCACTTTTCAGTTCCGAAACCAAATTTGATTCCGGAACAGGATGGCCCTCTTTTTACCAGCCTCTTACTAAAGACTGTATAGCCGATTTTGAAGACAACAGTCATGGTATGGACCGTACCGAAGTAGAATGTGCACGCTGCGGTGGACACCAGGGGCATGTTTTCCCGGATGGTCCGCCCCCAACAGGCATGCGTTATTGCATCAATTCAGTTTCGCTGAATTTTGTGAAACAATAGCCTCACAGCCTAGATCCAATGTGTACATTTGCGCGCTCTCACACGCACACAACACATTCATGGATCAGAAATTAGCCATCCTCTCTGCCAAACTCGACGAAGCCAAACTTGGCGGCGGCGCAGCCCGTATTGATGCACAGCATAAAAAAGGCAAACTCACCGCGCGGGAACGTATCCACTTCCTGCTGGATGAAAATTCTTTTGAAGAAATCGGCGCACTGGTAACCCATCGCAGTACCGATTTCGGCATGGCGGAACAGCAATTTCTGGGCGATGGCGTTGTAACCGGCTATGGCACCATCGGTGGTCGCCTGGTTTACGTATTTGCGCAGGATTTCACCGTTTTTGGTGGCTCTCTATCAGAAACACATGCTGAAAAGATCTGTAAAATCATGGATCTGGCGGTTAAAAACGGCGCACCACTTATTGGGCTCAACGACTCGGGAGGCGCCCGGATTCAGGAGGGGGTAAACTCCCTGGGTGGTTATGCCGATATTTTTTACCGGAATGTGCAAGCCAGTGGCGTGATTCCACAAATTTCCGCCATTATGGGCCCCTGTGCAGGCGGAGCTGTGTACAGTCCAGCCATGACCGATTTCATCCTCATGGTGGAAGGCAGTTCCTACATGTTTGTAACGGGCCCTAATGTGGTGAAAACCGTTACCAATGAAGAGGTTAGCAGCGAAGAGCTTGGTGGCGCCAGTACGCATGCAGATAAATCAGGGGTGACGCACCTGACAGCATTGAATGATGTAGATGCCATTGCCAAACTTAAAAAACTGCTTTCCTATATTCCGCAAAATTGCACCCAAAAAGCCCCATCGCTGCCATATACCCTACAGGAAGAATTCCGTGAAGAACTCAGCAACATCATACCGGATAACCCAAACCATCCTTACGATATGAAGGAGGTTATCCAGGGCATAGTAGATGCAGACAGCTTTTTCGAAATTCATGAGCAATACGCCGAAAACATTGTAGTAGGTTTTGCCCGCCTGGCGGGGCGCAGCATTGGTATAGTGGCCAATCAACCTATGAACCTGGCAGGTGTTTTGGACGTCAATTCTTCTAAAAAAGCGGCTCGTTTTGTGCGTTTTTGCGATTGTTTCAACGTTCCTCTGCTGGTACTCGAAGATGTACCCGGCTTCCTGCCCGGCACCGATCAGGAATGGAATGCCATCATTACCAATGGCGCCAAATTGCTGTATGCCTTTAGCGAAGCTACCGTGCCGCGTATTACCGTAATTACCCGTAAAGCCTATGGCGGCGCGTATGATGTGATGAACTCCAAACACATTGGCGCCGACATGAACTTTGCCTGGCCTACGGCAGAAATTGCGGTAATGGGTGCAAAAGGTGCATCAGAGATCATTTTCAAAAAAGAAATCGATGCCGCCTCCGATCCTGCGGCCAAGCTGCTGGAAAAAGAACGTGAATACGCCGACACCTTTGCCAATCCTTACCGTGCAGCAGCCCGGGGCTTTATCGACGAGGTAATACAACCGCGGGAAACACGCAGGAAGCTGATTAAGGCATTTGCCATGTTGGAAAACAAACAGGTAGACCGGCCGAAACGCAAGCACGGGAACGTGCCGTTGTAATGGAACAATTTGCAAGCTCAGTCATCCGGTTTACTGAAAATCTGCGCATACCTGCAATCCCGTTACCCGACGGTTTTGAGTGGCTTTTTCCATACAACAATGCAGAAACCATGCATTGTATGCGCAGTTTTTACCAGCAATACTATACCGGCAACCAGCCACGCCATTTTATATTTGGCATCAACCCCGGACGTTTTGGTGCGGGTTTGACAGGCGTGCCCTTCACCGACCCGCTCAGGTTGGAGCTGGATTGTGGCATTTCCAATAGTTTTCCTAAAAAACCGGAACTGTCGGCAGACTTTGTCTGGCGTTATATCCGGGCATACGGCGGCATCCAAACCTTTGCCGAATCCTTTTACATCACCTCGCTTTGTCCGCTGGGCTTCATTAAAAACGGTATTAACATCAATTATTACGACGATAAGTACCTCATACGCGCCGTTGAGCCCTTCATCAGCTGGAACATTCGAACCCAACTGGCCTTTGGGGCGGCAGGCGATGTAGCCATTTGTATGGGCGAGGGGCAGAATTATGCGTTTTTCAAAAAGTTGAACGAAAAGGAAGGCTTTTTCAGGGAAATCATCCCCCTACCCCACCCGCGTTGGGTAATGCAGTACCGGAGAAAACGAATGGAAGAATTTGTAGCGCGGTATGTTCAGGTTTTGCATCAGGTGAAGGGTAATTTCAATGTGGATGCTTATTGGGCAATGAACCATTAACTCCCGTTCTTTGTCCAAAATTCAGCTCAAATGCTCATTTCCAACTTAATGGACATACTTGGAACTGCCGCATTTGCCATTTCCGGGGCATTGGCAGCATTCCAAAAACGCCTTGACATCTTTGGCGTACTCATTATCACTTTTGCAACAGCTATTGGCGGAGGTACTATCCGCGATGTAATTATCGGTAACACCCCGGTAAGCTGGATGAAAGATCAGCAGACCATTTCCGTCATTTTTGGGTCTTACCTTTTGAGTCTTTTTTTCCGCAAACAGCTTCAGTATTTCCCGCGCACACTGGCCATTTTCGATGCCATTGGTTTGGGTTTCGCCACCATAGTAGGTGTGCAGAAAGGACTACAGGCGCAGCTCAGTCCATCTATTTGCGTGGCCCTGGGTATGATTACGGGTTGCTTTGGAGGTGTGCTAAGGGATGTAATCCTCAACGAGATCCCGCTCGTTTTCCGGGCAGATATTTATGCTTCTGCATCTCTCCTGGGCGGCGCCTTGTACGTGATTTGTCTTCAAATACCCTTACCACCCGACACAGCTTCCACCCTGGCCGTAGCCACTGTGGTAGGTATCAGATTGGCTGCCATGCAATTCAAATGGAACCTGCCGAGTGTTTGAGTGTGGGAGTGTTTGAGTGTTTGAGTTGCGTGCGGCTGGGTGGTTTCCCGCAGATTTTCGCAGATGAACCCGTAGATTTTCGCAGAGGGCGTGCGGCTAAACACCCATAAACCAAATCAAATAAACCTGCCGAAGGCAGCAAAAAACCCTGCCGAAGGCAGCTCACCCTCCTGCCGAAGGCAGCATAAAAATCCGCGTCATTCGCGTCATCCGCGTTCCAAAAAAATCCGCGTTCCACCGCGTTCCGAAAACAAATTGGCGTTCTCCGTGTTCACCCACTCGCCGTATATTTGCGGCCTTTAGCCATGGCCACTATTTCCATTAACCTCAAAGACGGATCCATCGAACAACCCAAACCACTGATTGTGGGTATCGACCTCGGTACCACCAACAGCCTGGTAGCGTACATCAAAGACGGACAACCGATTTGTGTCAAAGATGCCAGCGGCAAACACACCCTGGTGCCCAGCGTGGTGCATTTTGCCAAGGATGAGTCCATTCTTGTGGGCGATGCCGCCAAAGAAAAACTGATATCAGACCCTGCTCATACCATCTTTTCTGTGAAGCGCTTAATGGGCAAATCCTATAACGATGTGCGCAAACACAGCGATTTCTTTGGATACCAAATCATAGACGACGATACCGAATCTCTGGTCAAAATACGCGTAAACGACCGCTTCTACAGTCCGGTGGAGTTGAGCGCGCTCATTTTGAAAAACCTCAAGGAACGCGCAGAAACGGAACTGGGCCAACCTGTTGAAAAAGCCGTAATCACAGTACCGGCTTACTTCAACGACAATCAGCGACAAGCCACCCGCGATGCCGGCAAATTGGCCGGACTGGATGTGCTGCGCATCGTTAACGAACCTACCGCTGCCGCCCTGGCCGCGCCACAACAAATTGAAGGCGCCGTAGCCGTGTACGACCTCGGCGGAGGCACTTTTGACATATCCATTTTGCAAATCCAGGATGGCATCTATGAAGTGCTGGCCACCAATGGCGACACCTTCTTGGGAGGTGATGACTTTGACCGGGCAATAGCCGACCATTTTTTGCAGCAGCTCGGACTGGGACGCGATACGCTGAGCGCAGACCCTAATTTTGCACAAGACCTGCGACTGCAAGCAGAAAAAGCAAAAAAAGCACTCTCTTCCAGCGAATTATTTGAAGGACAATTGCCACAGGGCAAAGTATCCATCAGTCGGAATGAATTTGAAAGCCTGATTGAACCTCTGGTTCAACGCACCCTGGATTGCTGCAAAAATGTATTGAAAGACGCCAAAATGACACCCGACAAAATCAGTCAGGTGGTGATGGTTGGCGGCAGTACCCGGGTTCCATTGGTGAAACAACGTGTGGCGGAATTCTTCGGCCGACCTGTATTTGATGAAGTAAACCCGGATGAAATTGTAGTGCTGGGAGCTGCCATACAGGCCGATGTGCTGGCCGGAAACCAGCAGGATATTCTTTTGCTGGATGTTACGCCGCTTTCTCTGGGCATCGAAACGGTAGGAGGACTGATGGATGCCATTATCCCGAGAAACACCAAAATACCAACCAAAGCAGGCAGGCAATACACCACCAGCGTGGATGGACAAAAAAACCTGAAAATCAGCGTTTACCAGGGTGAAAGAGACCTGGTGGAACACAACCGAAAACTAGGCGAATTTATCCTGCGCGATATCCCGCCAATGCCCGCCGGTTTACCCAAGATTGATATTCAGTTTATCCTTAACGCCGATGGCATCCTCACAGTGCGCGCACGCGAACTGCGTTCCAACCTTGAAACACAGGTAGAAATTAAACCAACATACGGCATTACCGAAGAAGAAATGGCTTTGATGCTGATTGATAGTATCGAACATGCACAATCAGACATGACGGCCCGTGGGCTTCTGGAGGCCCGCAATGAAGCCAATAATATTTTGCTTTCCGGCGACAAATTCCTGCAACAAAATGCCGCTATTTTAACCCCGGAAGAGGCGGCAGAAACCAAAAGCTTGCTGGAAGAATTGCGCCAGTTAGTGGCTGGGAACGACAAAGACGCTATTTTGAAAGCCATGGAAACGCTTAATGCCTACACTTCCCCTTTGGCGCACAGAGCACTGGACTACAATATTCGCAACGCAATGAAAGGGCAAAAAATATAGTCCGGTCCCTAACTTCGTGTATCCAATCGACACGAATCATCATGCAGGCCAAACAAATCCCCACCCATGGACTAAAAAGTGAGCATCCACTCATTTTTAAAATTGAGCGCATTGACCATCGCAACCATTACAATCCGCTCAAGCTGCACCGGCATGATTATTTTGAAGTATTCATCTTTGAAAAGGGTGGCGGCGCCCATCTGATTGATTTTGAAGAATTGCCCATTCAGGATCGAAATATCCACTTTGTTACACCCGGACAGGTACACCAGGTGCGCCGAACCCAGCAGGTACTAGGCTTTGTATTAATATTCTCAGAAGAGTTTTTTTATTTCAACCAGACCCGGGAAGACTTCCTGGCCAAATTCCCTTTTTTCTACTACAAAACAGGTGCGCCAACCCTGGAATTATCGCCGGAAGCCTTCCAGATTTGTCATGAGCTGGTAGTTCAAATGGATCGGGCCTATACAGGCAGCAGCTCCATGAAATACACCATTTTGCAATCATATCTGCAAATATTCCTTTGCCGCTGCATGGATTTTCACCATCAATCTAAACTGCAGGCTGATCTGATTTCACCTGGATGGAATCAGTTCCAGGGATTCCAGCTTGCCGTAGAACAGCAATATACTAATATGCATGAAGTAGCAGGGTATGCAAGCCTGCTGGGCATGAGTCCGCGCCAGTTGAACGCGCTGACGCAAAAACATGCCGGATGCTCAGCCGTTTCGTTCATTCACCGCAGAATCATGATTGAAGCCAAACGACATTTGTGGTTTACCGGGAACACTGTAAGTGAAATAGGCTTTGAGCTGGGTTTTGAAGATCCGGCCCATTTCAGTCGCTTTGTGAAAAAATGTACCGGCTGCTCCCCTTCAGAATTGCGGGCAAAATTGTCGGCCGATGACAAGCTGGTAGAAATTGACAAGCATTAGGCGCAAATTGGCCAACATGCCGGTGTTTTTCATGCAGACTTTTGTTGCATCATTCAACAACATCTGTAAACATGAAAAATGTATTCCTCTCCCTGCTGCTTCTGGTTTCGCTTTTTGCGCAACCCATTGCCGCCCAAACTGCTACATGGCGACACCTGGGCGACACCCTGCTTTCCTCTTGGAACACAACAACCGTGCTGACAGCGCTGAATGCTCAGACGCCGCACATGGCTATCCAATCCTTTAACAACCTTGGCGAGGCATATTGGTCCATCCGTCAATGGAATGGCGCCGAATGGATAAGCCTGGACACCGCGGGCCTGGGCCAGTTGAATTACTCAGCCCTCGGATTTACCAACGCCGGCACTCCACAATTGGCCTATTTTGATGGCGTATCGGGCAAATTCGGCATAAAAAGGTTGCAAAATGGCCTCTGGAGCACCCTTTCAGAATCGCCGGTAATTACCACCACAGGTTTGTACCCTATTTCCATGGTGTTCGAAAACAACAAACTGTGGGTAGGTTTTACTCACCCTGATCAGAACAACCGGGCCTTTGTATGGCACTTTGACGGCAACAGCTGGTTGCCACTCGGTCAGGGCGGTATATTGATGACCAAACCAGCCAGCCTTTTTTCCTTTTTGAAGACGCTGAACAAAACTTCTGGGGCCTGTCTGCTATGCGTTTTAATGGCACAAACTGGGAATTTGTGGGCAATCGGGGCTTTATTTCCAACTATTGGTCGGTTACCCTGATCATTCGCCAGGGCACACCGTACGTTGGATATCAATGGGGACCATTTGGCGGCCCAGCTTCCTTTCAGGTGTTTAGTCAAACCAGCAGCACCCAAAACCTGCCCGACCATGCGCCTTTTTTCAGCATTCAGCCCAACCTAGTTACCCAAAACCACCTGATGCTGCAGATGGAACTGGAACAAGCCGAACAATTCTCGGCGGTATTGCTGGATATGAGCGGAAAAGTCCTGAGTAATCAGTCTGTTTCCGTTTCAGCTGGCAAAAGTCAAACCATACTGGAATTACCCAGCCTGCCTTCTGGCGCCTATGTTTTGCAATTAAAGGCAAAATCAGGCAGTATGAATGCTTCACAATTATGCATCATCCAACGATAAACAAGCTGCTTGCTACGATTTTGCATAAAAATAACCTGAACTGACACACAAGAGGCGCTTTCCCTGCGCTACCTTTGACGGCCTTTTCCCACTACCCGGGAAAAGGCCGGTGTTTTTTTCACCGACAGCGTGAATGTCCACCCTTAATCCCCTCCCATGGTTGTTGGAACGTTCACCATTTTTTATTCATCGTTCACTGTATTCACTGGATGATTCAAAAAATCCTCTCTTTTTCTCTTTTTCTTTTCCTGAGCGCTGTTTTGCCGGCACAAAATGCCAAATTAGTGGGTTTTGTGCGAGATGTAGACAATTTTGTGGCCCTCAGTGATGCATCCGTCGTGCTTTCGGGCACCGGGCAACTGGCGGCTTCTGCTACAGATGGCGCCTATATCATTGATAACGTACCTCCTGGTGTGTATACCCTGGTGGCTACAGCCAATGGTTACCTTCCACAGGAAATCCGCATCAGCGCTCGCGCAGGCGAGGAAGTCCGCATGGATTTTCTGATGCGTAAGGATCAAAACACGCCCACTACCAGCCCTACCGTTACAGAAATTCCCACCATTACACTGGAGGAAGCAGAAGCTGAAACGGAAGGCTCCGGCGAGGTAGCTAACCTGCTCAATGCCAGCAGAGACGTGTATCAGCAGATTTCCGGATTTGGCTGGGGCAATTTCCGTTTCCGCGAACGCGGTTACGATGCCGAGCATTTTCCGCTTTTCCTGAACGGCGTTAACATCAACGATCCGGAAACAGGTACTGCCTTTTTTGGCGAAATCGGTGGCCTGAACGACGTGCTGCGCTACCGCGAAACCAGCATCGGCCTGGCGCCCTCGGAGTTTACCTTTGCAGAAATTGGCGGCGCAACACGCCTTGATACCCGTGCATCGGTACAACGCAAACAGATCCGTGCCTCTTATGCCAAATCCAACCGCACCTACACCGACCGGGTGATGCTCACCATGAGCACCGGAGTGATGCCGGGCGGCTGGGCAGTAACCGCTTCCGGTAGTCGCCGTTGGGGTAAGGAAGGCTATTTTGATGGCACTTTCTTCGATGGATATTCCTATTTCCTTTCGGTTGACAAAAAAATCAACCGTAAACACGCCCTGAATGCCACATTCCTGGGCGCACCAAACCGGCGTGGTAAAGTGGCCGACTCCTTCGAAGAAATGTTCGATCTGGCTGGCACACACCGTTACAACCCCAACTGGGGCTACCAAAACGGTGATAAACGCAACGCTGCCGTGGGCCACGCCAACCAACCCATCGGTATTCTGCGTTACGACTGGACCCCAAATGCCGGCACCAACGTGATGGTTTCTGTGCTGGGGCAGGCCGGCAAACGAGGCGATACCCGTCTGGAATGGTTTGATGCCACCAACCCTGCACCAGACTATAACCGTCGCTTGCCGTCCGCCATCCCTGATCCTGCCCTTTCCGCAGCGTGGGCAGATGCATTACGCAACGACGAAAACCTGCGCCAGCTGGATTGGAACCGTTTCTACGATGAGAACAGTCGCAATACCTTTACCGTACAAAATGCGGATGGCATTGCCGGCAACACCGTGACGGGAAAAAGAGCCCAATTTATCGTGGAAGACCAACGAGCCGACAGTCGGGAGCTTGGCTTCAATGCCCTGCTGAACCAGCAATTGAATGTGCGTGCCAAGTTGAGTGCAGGCGCGAGCTACCGCTGGTACACTGGCGAAAACTTTAAAGTTGTTGACGACCTTCTCGGCGCCGATTATTGGCTGGATATCAACCGTTTTGCGTCTCAGGATTATCCGGGAGACACAGATAAAGAACAGAATAACCTCCTGAACCCCAACAATGTAGTGCGCAAAGGAGAAGTTTTTGGATACAATTACGACGAAAATATCCGTAATGGAAACACCTGGTTCCAGATCACTACCGATTTGCGCAAAATCCAGTATTTCTTTGGCGCAGAAGTGGGTATCAACCAATTCTGGCGCACCGGTTATATGCAAAATGGCCGTTTCCCGGAAAATTCTTTGGGCGAGTCACCGAAACAATCCTTCTACACCTATGGCGCAAAAGGCGGCGTAACGTATAAAGCAAATGGTCGCAACTACCTGTATGCCAATGGTTTTATCGGCACCAGACCACCGCAATTCCGTGATATCTTCCTCGCTCCCCGCAACAGGGCTGATGTAGTTCCCGGTGTAGATCCATTTACTGTGCAAAGCGTGGAAGGTGGTTTCATTCACCGCGCGCCCAAGTTGCGCGCACGTGTGACGGGCTACCTCACTCATTTCAAAAACGAGGTGGAAAGCACCATGTTCTTTGCCCAAACCGTGAATGAATTTGGTACGATTGTACGTACAGGCGTAGATCGCGAACACATGGGATTGGAGGCCGGTTTTGAATGGAAACCAGTGCCTTCGCTGGTATTCACTGGAGCAGCCAATGCCGGTTATTATCACTACACCTCCCGTCCGAACCTGTTCCTCACGGCTGATAATACCGGTCAGGTTGGATTCGACAGCGTAGCGGTGTACCAAAACAACTTCCTGGTGCCGCGCACCCCGCAAACAGCCGCTTCTTTGGGCTTGAAATATGAGGGCAAACGTTTTTGGTTTGCCTCCCTTAGTTTCAACTGGGCGGATAATTTCTGGTTCAATTTCGACCCAACCCGTCGCAGAGCAGAATCTGTTTTGGGTCTAGATCCCGGCACCCCAATCTGGAATACCATTGTAGATCAACGTAAAGCCCCGGCATCCTACACCCTGGATTTCTTTGGCGGCAAAAGCTGGAAAATCAACAAGGTATTCCTGTATCTGAATGTTGGGGTAAACAATATCCTGGACAACAAAAACATCATTGTTTCCGGCCGCGAAGCCTACCTGCCAGCTGTTGGCCGTGATTTTGACGATCAGCAACTGTATTCGTACGAGGTACAATACGCACCAGGGCTGAACTATTTCATGTCACTTACTGTGCGTATTTGATTCGTTAAATCTCTGAACATCGGCGGCTAAACCCGCCGGTACAGGATAAACATCGGCGGCTAAACCCTACGGTAAAGAACCAAACATCGGCGGCTAAACCCGCCGTTACGAAAACCATTCAAACAACTAAAACATCCACACCATATGTTTTTCCAACAGCAAAAAAAACTCGCCTACAGCCTTTTGGCTACAGCTTTACTGGCCATCACTATTACGGCCTGTGTAAAAACAGAATTTGATCAGCCACCTGTGGGCGGCGACGGAAAAGATATTCCGGTAAATACCACCATTCAGGCGCTGAAAGGCTACCATGAAGTAAATGGCGGTTATGACCTGATTACAGACGATCTGGTGATTGGCGGTACGGTGGTAATGGACGACCGCAGCGGAAACTATTACAAAACCATTGTAATTCAGGACTCAACTGGCGGCATAGAATTGAAATTCAGCAATGGCTACCTGTACAACCGTTACCCGGTGGGTCGCAAAATCTACGTCAAGTGTAAAGGCTTGATGCTAACCGACTATAACAACCTTATTCAAATGGTTGGCGGTGTGGTTTTTGAGAACGGTCAGCCAACTGAAATTGGTATAACCGAAAATCAGGAGCGCAATAACATTGTGCGCGGATTTCTGGGTGAAGCCCCAACACCCAAAGTGGTGAACATTGCCAGCCTGAACGAGAGCATGGTAAGCACCCTGGTTACCCTTGAAGGTGTGCAGTTTGCCAAGGCCGATACTGCTCAGGTATGGGCAGATGCGCTGACCCAAACCAGCGTAAACCGTACCATTCAGAACTGCGGTAACGTAGAATTGCTGGTGCGTACCAGTGGATTTGCGGATTTTGCTATTGCCAAAACCCCGGTGGGCAAAGGAACCATTACCGGTATTTTGGGCATATATGGCAGTGATTATCAGTTGTTTATCCGGGATCTGAACGACGTGAACATGAGCGATGCCCGCTGCGGACAAAGCAACGGCAACGAAACGCTGGTAGACATCAGCAGCATCCGCGCCCTGTTTTCAGGTACCACTACCTTTATTCCAAGCGGACGTAAAATCAAAGGCATAGTGATTTCAGACCGCAGCGGAAACAACCTCAACAACCGCAACATTTACCTGCAGGACGGTACAGCAGGCATTGTAGCCCGATTTGATGTGGCACACTCCTTCAACCTGGGCGATGAGGTAGAAATTGTGGTATCTGACGTAGAGCTGAGCGAGTTCAACAAACTGCTGCAGGTGAACAACGTACCGCTCACCAATGCCACCCTGAAAAGCACCGGCAATACCATTACGCCACGTGTGGCCACCATTGCCGAGATCAATACCAACTTTAATGCCTGGGAAAGCACATTGGTACGTATTTCCAATGTGAGCATCACTGGCGGCGCTACCCTTTCCGGCAACCGCACCCTGAACGACGGAACCGGCACCATTGCCATGTTTACCAACGCCAACGCTACTTTCTCCAGCATGGCTACACCGGCTGTTCCGGTTACCCTCACCGGCATTGTTTCAGATTTCAACGCCAAGCAGGTGTTGATGCGCAATGCCAACGATATTCAGCAGTAGAAGGCACTAGGGGCGCGAAGGCGTTTAAAGTGAGAGTCTCACTTGGAGTGAGACTCTCACTTTAAACGCCTTCGCGCCTTTGTGACTTTGCGCCTTCGTGTAATTCTTGGCAACTTGTCCCTATTTTTGCCGCATGAAAACCACCCTCCTCACTTTTTGGGCCTGTCTGTTGCTGACGCCGTTGATGGCACAGCAACCGGATTCCAGTAAAGTTGATACCAAACGACGTGCGGCGCAGTTTACGCCCGGGGTTCCGGCAGCAGATAGTTTGACCGGAGCTGCCAGCGCTGATGTTATGCCCGACAGCCTGAAAGAAAATCAGGCTCGTAAATCCCGTTTTGGACAAAAACTGCTGGGCAAAAAATACCCTAATCCGCGTGCAGCGGCCCTATTTTCAGCAGTATTACCCGGCGCAGGACAAGCCTACAACCGAAAATGGTGGAAAGTACCCATTGCCTGGGGGGCTTTGGGGACCATTGGATATTTCACATTTGATACGCAAAAAACCTACCGGGAACTGCGCGATAATTATGTGCTACTGGTAGACGGCGACCCCAATACCAATCCTACAGAGGAGCCATACAACACCTTTGATGCTACCCGCACTAAACAATACCGGGATACTTTTAGAGGGTATACAGAAAAATGGTACCTGGCGCTGGGGGTTACTTATTTGCTCATCGTTACAGACGCTTTTGTGGATGCGCATTTATACAAATTTGATGTGAGCGATGACCTGAGTTTGCAATTAAGGCCATCTTTTGAAACAAGTAACGGCGCTCCGGTGTTTGGTATGGGAATTGCACTTTCTTTGTCCAACAAACCACTTGTACGCCCGTGAACGCTATGCTCGACAGCGAAACCGACAGCCTTCAACTTACCCGACAGCATTTGCTGGAGAGTTTGAAATTTCCGTTTATTGCTGTTGCGTTGATCTGGCTGGTACACATCTGGCAGGTAACGGATGGTTTTGATCCGGGCGTGTACGGCATCATGTCGCGCCGGGCCTGGGGATTAAGGGGTATCGTAACAGCGCCGCTGGTGCACGGCAGTTGGAAACATTTGATTTCCAATACATTGCCTCTTTTTGTACTCACCTTTATTTCCATTTATTTTTACCGGAAAGTGGCCATGCGCGCTTTCTGGCTCATTTATTTCCTGACTGGCGCCGCTGTATGGGTATTTGCGCGTCCGGTATCCCATATTGGCGCCAGCGGCGTTATATATGGCCTGGTGTCGTTCATGTTCTGGAATGGCATATTCCGTCGTAGCCTGCGTTCTATCGTGCTGGCGGGCATTGTAATGCTGTTATATAGTGGTATGTTCCTGGGAATATTACCTGATCAGGAAGGTATTTCCTGGGAAAGTCACCTGATAGGCAGTTTGGCAGGGATTTTTGCTGCTTTTATTTTCAAGGGAGAACTGGAAGATGAAGAAGCCCGTGAAGTGAAGGAACACCCTTTTGCCGATGAATGGGAAACTGAAAAAACCTATTTCCTGCCTCAGGATATCTTTGACAAAACCAAAACTCAGCGCGCCATTGAACTGGCCGAACAGGAAGCTCAGCGTGCCCGCGAAGCCAATAATTATGGTTATCCGTTTTGGAACCAGGACAGTACTTTTTGACGGTAGACGGTGGACGGTGGACGCGACATTGTACTTAGTAACCCTGTGTCACCAGGTACAGCAAAAACACCATGCCAGTGCATCCCAACAAGGGGGCGCCATAGGTGCGCAAATGATTTAACTCACACACCTCAATTTTCTCCAACTGATGATCCTGAATAACAATACTGGTAGTATCCGGGAGCGACTCCGCAAATTGTGGCTTGGCGAATAACAAAATATCATTCCTGCTCTGTCGCGCATCGTAGCGATCCCGAATCAGCGACATCTCCATTGTTTCCACCTCCGACATACGAGTAATTCTGGCTTTCACGCTCCGGGCCTCAAACACCGGCTCCGACAAAAACCACCCACGCGTGAGCGGGTGTGCAGCATCCACCAGATACACTGATACACCAGAGGAATTCAGCTTCTGCATCCTGGATTTAGCCAACCCATAGCGCTCATAATGCGCACAGGACGACAATCCTAACAACAATAATACAGCTAAGGGAATAAGTAATTTCATGGGTAGTCAGTGTTTTGAAGGTTAGCGTTTTTTTCACCACTAAGGAACTTAGGGCACTAAGTTTATTTTTTTCACCACTAAGGCACTAAGGACACTAAGTTTAAATTCTCTAGTGTTTTTTTTCACCACTAAGGACACTAAGTTTAAATTCTCTAGTGTTTTTTTTCACCACTAAGGCACTAAGGACACTAAGTTTAAATTCTCTAGTGTTTTTTTTCACCACTAAGGCACTAAGGACACTAAGTTTAAATCCCCTTAGTGCCCTTAGTGACTTAGTGGTAAAAAAACCTACGCTTAAGTCCCCTTAGTGCCCTTAGTGGCTTAGTGGTAAAAAAACCAATCTATCACCCAAAATCAATCTCCGTATTATCCCCAATATTCAAATTCAGATCCATACCTCTGATACTCGCATCTGAGCCAATTACGGAGTGTTTCAGCACCACTTCATCCAGTCCGGCGAAATTACCAATGATACTGTCTTTCACGATACTCCGCTGGATATGCACATGATCGCCGATGGTGACATGCGGACCTATGATGCTGTGCGCAATATTACAGTTGCTTCCAATAGACACCGGATGAATAAAAATCGTGTTTTCGAAGCTGGGCACATCCCGCTGACTGGCTGCGATGCCGCGTTGATCCAGCAGCATGGCATTGGTTTCCAGCAAGACTTCTTTTCTGCCACAATCGAACCAGTTTTGCACCGGAATGGTGTGAAAATGTGTGCCTTGCTCCACCATATACTGAAGTGCATCGGTGAGTTGATACTCGCCAACGGTGCGAATATCGTGTTGCATGATATGTTCTGTAGCGCGTAGCAATCCCTGCACCTCCTTTACCTTGTAAAGCCCCACAATAGCCATGTTGGATTTCGGGATTTTAGGCTTTTCCACCAGGCGGGTAACCCGGCCGTCGTCTCCAAATTCTGCTACCCCGAACTCCCTGGGGTCAGACACCTTTTTGACGCCCAGGCAGGAATGCGGGCAATGCAGCATATGCTCCAGATCCACATCGAAAATGGTATCACCGAAAGCGATGATGATTTCATCTTCATCCTCAATGGCTTCACGGGCAGTCCAGATGGCATGCGCCGAGCCTTTGCGGTGTTCCTGGTAAACAAATTCCGTATGCAGATTGGGATAAGTTTCCTCGATAAAAATCCGCACCTTTTCGCCCAGGTGACCAATGACGAACACAAAATCCACGATACCCGCTTCAGCGAGTTTGTCCACAATATAACAAAGGATGGGTTTACCCGCCACCGGCATCAGTGGTTTGGGCTGGGTATACGTATGCGGCCTCAGGCGCGTGCCGACACCGGCAACAGGGATAACAACTTTCATGACAGAGGCAAAGATACAAGAAACGCTAACGTCTAAAGACACCAACGTCGGAAGGGTTCCAAAACCCTTCCGACGTTAGGCGAATTACTACTCCTTCACAAACTGCCCCGCATACCGCTGCCCTGACACGGACAAAACGCTCACATAATACACCCCGCTGCTCAACCCGGAAATATCCAACCGAGCGTCCGACTGAACCTTCCATGTACCCTGCAATGCACCTGTGGCATCTGAAATTTGCACTTGCATATCCTGCTCCACTACAGGCAAACCCAGTTGCAGCCATTGCGCTGAAGGGTTGGGGAATAACTGCACCCGCAGAGGAATAGGCTCATGGGAAACGCTGGTGGTTGCGCCAAGTTTAACCACCCAGTAATCTATTTTGCCATGCACCCCTGATACATCTCCGTTATTGGATCTGGCATGACCAGCCAGGTAAATAGCGCCGTCTGCCCCTTGTTCAACGGCATGGAATAGTTCATCCTGGGTGCCTCCAAGCGACTTTTGCCACGCAATATTGCCCAGAGAATCCGTTTTTATGATCCAGGCATCCGCCAGTCCATTGTTACCAACGGCATCGCCATCGGTGGATTGTGTTTGGCCTACCATGATGAAACCACCATCCAAGGATTGTATGATTGAACGTCCATAATCTTCATTTGTACCACCATATGACCTTTCCCAAACTAATTTACCTTCCAGATCTAGTTTCACCAACCATAGATCATAATTCCCATGGTTATCAGACACATCCATATCCATTGACCTGGATTGCCCGAAAACAGCATATCCGCCATCATACGTTTGAATGATATCAGAACCATCATCATGACCGGAACCTCCCAAAATTCGTGTCCATTCTATTTTTCCTTCGTAATTAAGCTTTAAAACCCAATAATCATACCCCCCTAGCAATTCACCAACGTCCCCATCATCAGAAAATGACTTGCCAGCCAGTATGAAGCCTCCATCTGCGGTGCAAGTAACAGCAAACCCTCTTTCATTATCTGACCCCCCATATGTATGTTGCCACAATAAGGAGCCATTATTGTCAAGTTTAATAATCCATATATCATTCAGGCCATTGTTTTCAAGCAAATCACCATCATTAGAATCCGAATTTCCAACTACAATATAGCCTCCATCCGAGGTTTCCACAATATCCCATGCTTCATCATATCCCGATCCTCCTAAACATTTTTGCCATTCAATACTACCGGTTGAATCTAATTTCACTACCCAAGCATCCCTCAGGCCATGATTTCCCGAAACATGAAAATTATTTGAATTTGTTGATCCGGCAAACACCCAACCTTGGTCTTGGATACTTTTGATGGAGTGTACACGATCATCAGCCGTTCCGCCATAGTGTTGCCTCCAAACTACCTGACCCAATGAATCCATTTGTGTCAGCCAAATTTCCGTAGCGCCAAAACCTCCTTGAAAATCACCATCATTGGATAAAGAAAATCCGGCAACCATTAACTGGTTAGTATTGCGAAGTTGCAGGCTGAACGCCTCATCACCCTGCGAACCACCAATAGCGCGCTGCCATTCAATGGAGGGCTGAGCTTTCATGGGGATAAGCCCCAATAACAATACAAATAAAAGGAATACGTGTTTCATCTTACAAATATAAGAAACGACAACGTCAGAAGGGTTTATGTAACAACAACGTCGGAAGGGTTCCAAAACCCTTCCGACGTTACGGTAAAAAACTTCGCGCCCTTTCCGTACTTCGCGGTGAATCCCCCTCTTAGTGCCTCTGTGCCTTCGTGGTGAAAAATCCCCTTCGCGCCCTTTGCGCCCTTTGCGGTGAATCCCCCCTCTCAGTGCCTCTGTGCCTTCGTGGTGAAAAATCCCCTTTGCGCCCTTTGCGCACTTCGCGGTGCCCCACCCTCTCAGTGCCTCTGTGCCTTCGTGGTGAAAAATCCTCTTCGCGCCCTTTGCGTACTTCGCGGTGAATCCCCCCAAAAACAAAATCGGCACAACCGTTTCCAGCTGTGCCGATTTCTCGTATTGGCGGCTAAACCCGCCGGTACAAAGATGGTATTCTATTCAAACACAATCATGCGGGCCATCACGCCTTCCGCAAAATACACTTTCGCTGTATATATGCCGGCAGGCAGGTTACCTCGATCCAGTTGCGCAGAGCTGTGGCTCAAACCATACTGGCTGCTTACCATACGACCGCTTGCATCAAACAACTCGATGCCCTGCATCAGGTATTCGCTCGGTACAGTAAGGGTAACTTCGCTGGTAGCCGGGTTTGGCATGATGGTGAGCTGGATGTTGTCTTTCACCAGATCTTCAGTGCCTACCAGGCAGCAAATATTCAACGCACGGCATGCCAGTGGCGCTGTGTAACCAATGATGGTGTCAATATAAGCACGGGCAGTTACGCTGTTGGTGTTACAGTTAGCGGTTGCCGGTGGAACGGATGCCCATTCCCACGGACCAGACTGGTTGTTTGGGGTTCCAACGAGGGGATAGAAACCCGCGCGACCACCATTGATGGCATTAGCTGCCTCTACGAAAGCATTGTTGTTGCAATCGTCAGATTGCTTGAACACATCGTTGGTGTGGTAGGTAGACTCAATAAGGGTCTGTACACCACAAGAACCAGTTACGTTTACTACCGGAGGGAAGTCAGGAGGCAGTGGCACTACTACCAGACCGTCTTCACATGGTGCAAATGGATCACTCACTACGTGGAAAGATACCAGCGGCGGCATCAGGTTGTCCAGCCAGTTTTTGTCGCCCAAAGCGCCACCCATGTTCACAGCCATAGCAAAATCAGAGGAGTAACCCTCGTGGTTTGGTACGCAAAGGGTATCGCCTACCGGAATACCAGTGATAGAGTTATACGTAGCGTCTACCAGACAAACCTGCTGTGGTGCAGGCGGGTTACCGTAGATATCGCCATTGTATGGCTGAATAACCATCGGTGTGGTTGCGTTCAACATGAACTTGCCTGGCTCGGAGGTATTGATGATATCGGTGTAATTGTTCAGCGACGCAGCAGCCAAAGTGATGTAACCACCGGCACCCTGACCCCAGAGGATGATTTTATCAGTGTCAATTTTGTACTTGTTGGTAGTAGCAGCATCCTTGCGGAAGTAACGCACGCAGGTACGCGCGTCCTGCACACCGCGATAGGCCGCATTGATCAGGGTGAAACGACGCACCAGCTCTGTAGTAGCCAGCGGGTTCCAGCCCAAACGGTAATCAGCTACAGCCACAACATAACCCATTTTAGCCAGGCGGGTGGCAATCTCCACACAGGAAGAATCGTCGATCGTACCATAGCAGCCTGAGTTCTGTGGGAATGGCAGGAAGTTACCTGTATGGAAATAAATCACCAGCGGACGCTTGGTTTCAGTATCGCCAACAGGCTGATAAACGCGCATAGCCAGTGGCTGACGCAAAGTATGTCCAGTTACCGGAATGGTCAACACGGTAAAGTTTGATCCGTAAACATCAAGATTGGAGGTAACCTCCGTAAATACAGGATCTTTGTAGCGCTCCTGTGCAGTAACTGCAGCCGCAGTCAGCAAAAGTGCCAGCGTGAAAAGGGTAGCAATTTGTTTCATGTCCGTGACGATGAATTAGGTTAACAATAGTTGATTTGTGCAATAAGTTTGTTTTCGTGGTCTTTCAGGGCCTTGAATCGTATATTGTAAGCTCCGCTTATTTCTTTTTCCACTCGTACACCAAACTGGCATAAGCCATACGGCCAATCAATGGACCACCGTAGGTTTGGTAGCGACGCTTGTCCAGAATATTCGCAGCTCCTACTTTGAAAGTCAAACCGGCATCTTTCACCGGCACATTCAGGTTCAACTGTGCGTCCAGCATGTCGTACGTTGGAATATATCCCGTAAACTGCGGAGAACCTTCAAAAGTAAAACCTTCAATCCACTTATACACCACATTGAAGCCCCAAACGATTTTTTTATTTTTTTTGCTCAATGGCAAATCTCTTCCGCTCAAGCCAACATTATACTTGTGCTCCGGTGTATTAAATGCCGGAATGATGGGATCATCCACTGCAGAATTCAGTCGGTTCCAGGAGTAGTTTCCTTGCACCATGTAATAGTCGCCGAAGTAGTAGTTCATGCCCAAAGCCAAGCCCTGCGTTGTAACGGTGCTGGTGGAGTTGGCCGCTACACGATAAGCTTTAATGGACTGATAATCAAGTCCAAAGAAAGGATCGATCTCGGCGTCAATTCCAATATTGTAGCCAATGAAATTATCGTAAATGCTGTAATAATACCCTGCATCCACGTACAGTTTTTTGAACAGAGTGGTGCGATAACCCAATTCAAAGGTTTTTACTTTTTCCGGCTGAATAGGCGCTACATCAAAGCGTTTCAACAAGCTCTGCGTTGGAAAGGGCACCGCCAGGTAATCCCGTAAAGACTCCAGGGTGATCAGGTCTTTGTAGCCGGTAATGTTTCCCAGCAAGGTTGCCCGACCAACATTCAGGAACAAGTACTGGTCGGTGAGAGTAGGATTACGGATAGCTGAAGAGAAACTGGCGCGCAGATAATTGTTCTCCATGGGATTCCAAACAGCCGATACCGCCGGTGTGGCCAGCCATTTGAAGTTTTGATTCTTATCCACACGTACCGTTCCATTAAACTTCCAATCGCCCCAGTTCTTTTCCACGCCGGTGTACATACCAAATTCGTAGTTGGTAATTTTTCGGTAGAAGGAGTCGATAATGGCGTTGTTGGCGTCTCTTTCGTAGGTAATGGTATCGGAGAAAATGGTGCCTTCAGATACCGGACGGTAAAAACGAACATTGCCCCCTACCAGCCAGTAATTCAGCCATTTAGGAGTAAAACGATATTCCCCATGCACATGATACAGGGCCGACTTATCAAAAAACTTGGTGCCTCCCTGAGTAGATTTTTTGGAAGTAATGTCGTTGAACAAGCTGTCAAAACGCGCTGTACCTGGCTCATAATAATCGTAAGCCACTTTTTGCCCTGGCAGGTTATGGGCCTGGTTGGCATAGGCTTCAGCCAGGCTATGCATACTGGCCAGTGAATCCCGATAAGCCAGCATCCAGGCATCAATGGCATCCAGTTCAGCCTGGGATGGCGTATTGGAACTTGGTGTTGGGAAGCCCCATTCCTCCTCCATTTTGCCAAAATACACATTGCCCAGGGCCGGCGAGGTCCACCATTTTTCATAATCGGAAGCCCAGCGCTGGTTGTCTTTGGTGAGCTGTTGCATCCTCAGGGCAGTGAAATAAGGGTCGTAGGAATTGCCCGCATCCTCATTGGTGGAATACGCACGCAGAAAGAATTTATCTTTTTTGCGGAATTCAATCCGATTCTGGAAAAACAGGATATCACGCAGACTGAAGCGGTTATCACCCTGATAAACGGTAGTACCTGCGCCAAAGCTGGAGGAAAGGATCAATTCCGGCGACTCAAATCCTTTGGCTGGATTGGTGCGAAAATGCAATGCGGCATTTGCTTTGGTATTCCGGGTGTTATAATCCACCAGATCCACCTCACGGTATCCCGTGCGGTGATAAATATTCAAACCGGCGCGACCACTGTTCCAGGCTGGATTAGCTGAGCCGTCAAATCGGGCCACATATTCATCTCCGTAGATGTTTACCGCATCATACCTGCCCGGATTTTGCTCGGTGGTATAGAATTGCCCTCCGGATTCAGTACCGGTCACTGGTTCATAATTATTGGCTTCCCAGTCATTGGCGCGCAGGTGGAAAAAATTGAGCTTATAGGCAAAAACCTCGTCGCCTTTTTTGTTTTTGATGGCATCTGCCCAGCGGATAGCGCCTTCCCAAAGGTTGCGTTCGCCGGATTTGATAGAAGCGGAGAGCCCTTTGTGTACAAACGGGTTTTTGGTTTCCATGGAAATCACTCCGTTAAAGGCATTTGGTCCGTAAAATGCAGAGCTGGCGCCCTGAATCAGGTCAACTTTCACCACATCCAGATCACTGGACCCCAGGAAATTGCCCAAGGAGAAGTTCAAACCCGGCGCCTGGTTGTCTACCCCGTCAATAATTTGTAGTGAACGAACCGGACTGGTAGAGTTAAACCCTCGGGTATTTATGATGGTAAAACCCAGCGAGGCCGTGGTAAGGTCAACACCTTTTAGGTTACCCAGGCCGTTGTAAAAATTCACTGAAGCCGTTTGTTTAATGGCCAGGGCATCCATGTTTTCCACTGTGAGCGGCGCCGCTTTTTGTTTGTCATCAATGCGCTGTCCCACCACCACGGCTTCTTCCATTACAATACTGGCAGTAGATAAGCGGATATCTATTTTCTGGGCAGGATCCGTTACGTTCAACTCCTGAGGTTCGTAACCGGTGTAGGAAATTTTGATGGTGACCGGCAATTTTTCTACTTTAAGCACAAAAGCGCCATCATAATCGGTTAGTGCGCCACCTTGTGCATTGGTGGGCACCACACTGGCCCCAATCAGATCGTCGCCAGTTTCTGCGTCACGAACTTTGCCTTTCAAGGTTACCTGTGCATGCAACATATTGCCAATAAGCAGGCTAAACAGCAAGAGCGTAATGGTAGCGTAGATTTGCTTCATGTGCGTTTGTTTGTTTTTCAGACAAAAAGAGCCGAAAATCAGAGTTCTATCCCAACTCTGTTCGCTGGGCAAAAGAAGAAAGAAAATTTGATTTCAAAAGGCAAATCTCTAAGATTGACAAGTTTAGTCGCAGCAACACCTGTCCTGGTTTATTATCCAGTCATTTGTATGGCCAACAGCCATTACACGAAATTATATTTTAGCATTGTATCAGAATAAAACCAACAATAAAATTTCTCAGTTTTAAATTAAAATATTATACCTTTGAAAAAGATTATCCTTCTAATCATTCCCTAAACCATTGCCCTATGCCGATTTCCATTCGCCCTTTTCCTCCCAATTTTTCGGACGATTTTACCATCGTAAACAGCTCTGTTTAGCAGGCTGATCATTCCGTTCAGAAGCTTCCTGCGAAGTTTACATCCTACACGCTTTTTCGATATTGAAGCCAGGCTCAACTGTCTTCAACCTACCCTATGGGCTATTTCAGGAATAGCCTGTTGCGATCTTTTGTATTGTTCACCTTAAACTTTTATAACAGATGAAACGCAATCTTCTAACCCAATGGCTTTTGGTAGCCGCAACCATTTTCAGCCTGCCACTTTTTGCTCAAAATGTATTTGAAGGCACCCAGCAATGGCACCCTCAAGACCATTCTGCCTGGAAAATTGAGCCTCAAAACATTCAGAATTATGTGATTATGGGCAACAAATTTTTCGAGCCGAATAACAACACACTTTACATCTCGGAATTCAGTGAATTTGCCCAGTTTAACTCCTGGAGCCGCGCACATACTGCTCCGGAAAACCTTCAAACTTTCTGGAAGAGTTTCTGCAAAAGCACATCCCCTATTGGTTACTTCGCGGTAGCGGGTACTGCCAGTGGTAACAAGGTTTACACCCTGACAATGAATGCTACAGGGCAAAAATTTTGGGAACGTGTATCCAATCTTCCGTTTAACATGCAATATGGTGGTGTATGTCAGGCCACGAATGGCGGTTACATTGCCTGCGGCTCCAATAATAGTGGAGAGCTGGCGGTAACCAAATTTAACGGCCTGGGCGAAGCAGAATGGACTATGGACTATCCGGTTAGTGGCTTCGGTTGGTCCATCAAACAAGCCAATGGGGGCGGGTATGTGCTTGCCGGCACCAGATCCGTTATCCGGATTGAGGTGGATGGCAGTCTGGTATGGGCCAAAACGCTCAACTTGCCGGCTTCTCCAGATGGCAGTAATTATTCTTACACAGAATTTGAGGAAATACTCCCCCTTTCCGGTGAAAACGGCTTCATTTTAACTGGTTCAGCCTTCTCAAACTCACATTCTGGCGCCTATACCGCTCGCTTCTCATGGGCAGGCACACAGGTATGGGCTAAAATCAATGAAACAGTAAATACCTCTCTGCCCGGAACGCCTGTTTGCTGGATTAACAATGCTGTTTTATCCAACAGCGGCAACAAGGTGATCACGACCTGGCGCAATGGTCCGGTTAGCGCAGGAGGTGCTCTACGCGCACAATTGGTGAATATAGCAGACGGCGCCCAGGGGGCTGTTCAAGGATTGGGAAATGCAACCCCGGTTCAGGAAGCTTTTGCTACCCGCGCACACGGAAGACTTGTCATTGGAGGCACAAGAGGCACCTATTCACAGGCTTATGCCTACTCCAATACACAGTTTTTGATCGACAACTCATTGCCCCAGCAACCTGGAGGGCAACTTGATGTGGATAACATACCCAATGTACCAACTGTATCAGGTTATCTCACAAGCGTTAGAAACGCCTTTCCAACCTATGAATCCGGAAAGGTAAAATTCGACGATCCAACGCTCACTTTTGCCAGCCGGACAGCGTATACAGACCTGACCATCTTCCCCAATCCAAGTTCCGGATTGATTTATGTGGGTGGCAAAATGGAGCCTGGCGCAATGCTGCGCATTTTCGACCTGACAGGAAAATTGATTCTGGAAAAACAGGTACCAGATGGAGAATCCATGGTAAACTTCGACCTCACCAACCAACCCAAAGGCATGTACAGTATCCAAATGGCTGGTGATCAATACAATATCACCCGGAAGTTTATTATTGAATAGTTGTCTATAAGGGGTCATATGGGGAGGTCATTTTAGGAGGTCATTTAGGAGGTCATTTAGGAGGTCATTTTAAGTCATTTAGGAGGTCATTTTAAGTCATTTAGGAGGTCATTTTAGTTAGTCATTTATTGGCTCTAATGCCCATTAATGACCACCTAAATGACCACCTAAATGACCTCCTAAATGACCCTTAAATGACCCTTAAATGACCTCCTAAATGACTTTAAAAGCTCACTTCATTTCTTTCCATTTTTCAAAAAAGGCGGGCACACAATCATTACTTAGAGGTGTTGCAGCATTGAACAATGCGCAAATACCAACGCCATCCTTACGGTTAAAGGCAATTTCACTTTTGTAACCGTTTACATAACCGCCATGATAAATTATGGTATCGCCGTGATCGTCCAGCACGCGCCAGCCCATTGCGTAGGAAGCAGCGTCTCTGGGTAACCAACGAGGAAAAATGCGACGTTCTTTGTCGGTTTTAACCACTGGTCGGAATACCTCATCAAGCGTAGTAGGTTCAATCACTTGTGGCTTTTGACCCAGTAACATCAGCAGCCACTGACCCATATCTGAAATACTGGCATTAATGCCTCCTGCCGCAGTGGCATTGTAATAGGCCGGCGAAATCTTGTCGGCGCGCCAAAGCCCCCACCCTACCGGCACATGCGGCGGTGTTTTATCAGGCTCCTGCATCAAACTCTGGTAATCGAAGGATGCGTGGCGCATACCAAGTGGCAGGAAAATCTCTTCTGTCAGCAACTGACCATAGGTTTTGCCTGTTTTTTGCTGCATCACCTGTTCAATAATGCACAATGCTGCATTCTGGTAAGCATAAAACTCTCCCTCTTTCCCGCTCACCGGCGCGGTAGGGAAATACTCCTGCACAATCCGGTCAACGCTGAAATCTTTTTCAATCAGGTTGGTAAAAGCATGATATGGTAGTCCGGTGGTATGCGATAACAAATGCCACAATTCCACCCGGGAAGCCTGTTTGCGGTCGCGCAACACAAATCCAGGATAGTATTCCTGTACCCGATCAGTCCAGTGCAGCAAACTATCCTGCACCAGCAGACCTGTCAGCACCCCTGCAAATCCTTTAGACAGGGAGCCAATCCGGAAAACCGTATTTTCATCAATGGAATCAGGCTGGCCATATACCCGCGGCCCATAGCCTTTGATAAAGAGAACCTGACTGTCTTTGACAATCACCAATGCCGCACCAGGCGTATTGGTCAAACGGAATTGCTCTTCGAAATACCGGGAATATTCCCTGGCAAACGTATCTAGCCGGGTTTCAACCTTCCGAGGTTTTTTAACCTCAGCCGACTTCGTTTGGACATCCGGACCAGGTGCAAAATAACAAGCTGACAACAGCGGAAACAGGACTAAAAGAAAAAGGCGGAACTTCATAAGGACCGCGAAGATAATACGATTGAGTGAGTGTTTGAGTGTTTGAGTTTTCGAGTGTTTGAGTTTTCGAGTGTTTGAGTTGGCGTTCGGCTGGAGTTTACCACTAAGCCACAGAGGGCACTAAGGAGTATCTTTCTTAGTACCCTCTGTGGCTTAGTGGTAAACTCCAGCCGAACGCCAACTCAAACACTCGAAAACTCAAACACTCAAACACTCACCTCCGATTTCTTCCCGGCCTCAGTTGTTGGCGGTCCTGGCGACGTTCGCGGGCTTCCTGGAGTTTTTTTACAAGTGATTCCCGGAATTCCCGTTCGGCAGCGGGTAGCTTGGCCACTTTTCTGAGGGGCAGCACTTTACGGAGCTTTTGGTAGGCATCTTTTTCCAAATCCAGCTCTCGTTGTTTCATTTCAAAGTGGCGACGAATTTGTTCCTCCACTTCTGCGTCGCTCATCTGGTCGAGCTGTTTGTTGGCCTTGAGGTCTTGCTGTATTTGTTCACGCCGGTCGGTGTATTCATTGTACACCGGCCAGAACTGTTGTGCTTCTTCAGGAGTAAGGTTCAGTACCCGGGTGAATACCTCTGCCCGGAAGGCCGCTAATCGGGCTTCTCTTTGCTCCGGATCTACCTGCGCATGCGAGGAGGTCAGAAACACCCCCATCAGCAGTAGCGGCAACCAGCCTTGTTTCTTGATGATGTTCATAGCGAGAGCTTGTATTATTGGGTTAGAGTATCTGTTCAAGTTCTTCATCGGTCATTTCATCCAGAATGGCATCCAGATCATCGGGATGAATGTCCGCTGGTTTGCGCTTGGCCGGTTTTCCACCGGTTTCTGCAGGTTGATCGTTAATTTCCTCCTGAATTTCTGCAGGTTCCAGAGAGGCCAGTTGTTCTGGTTCAAATTCGTGGGCGTTTTCCAATACATAAGCCTCCAATTCCTCTTCGCTAAGCTCCACTGATGCTACTGGCGCCTGTGGTAACTGTTCGGTTTGCTGACGTACAAACCATACCGCCGCCAATATCATAGCTAATGCCGCAGCATAGGCCATAGCAGCTTTGGGCCGAATGAAGGAAGCCCACATCTTGGGTCGCTTTTCCACCCGAATCATCGGTTTATCCAGATCTCCGGCCGATTTCAGGCGGGCGAACACCGCATTTTCCATGTCGTCAAAATACCCATCCGGCAATTGGAATCCATCGCCTTTCGCTTTCAAATCTTGCAGAAAGTCGGGTATTTCTGGTTCATTTTGTTGCTTTTTCATATCAAAGCAGCTCATTAATCCTCAGCATCTGCAAATGCCGATTCTATTTTTTTTACAGCATGGTGAAACGAAGCTTTCAGCGCCCCTACAGAGGTATCGAGTAGTTGCGACATCTCTTCGTAAGGCATTTCTTCGTAATACCGCAGGTTAAAAACCTGTTTTTGTTTGTCGGGCAATTGGGCAATAGCCAACTGCAATTTACGCTGCACCTCATCCCCGTCAAACCAGGAATCTGCCTGCAGCCGTTGTGCCAGCAATCCTTCTCCATCGTCTAAGGAGGAAGATGCCTGCCGCATTTTTTGTTGCATATGGGTAATGGCCTCATTGGTGGCAATCCGGTACAACCAGGTATATAATTTGGATTTGCCTTCAAACTGCCCTATGCCCCGGTAAACCTTAATGAACGTATTTTGCAGCACATCGTCCGCATCATCATGCACCTGTACTAACCTACGGATATGCCAGTACAAACGCTCCCGATACTGCGCCATTAACAACCTGAAACCCCGCTCGTAGGTATGACCAGAGCGTAAAAGTTCCAGGATCTGTTCATCTGAAACAGGTTTCGATGCAACCATTAATGGCGATTTGTTCAGGTTTGTTGAAGATAAGACCCCCTAAGCGGTAAAAGGTTTAATCCCGCCCGAAAATTTATTTAACGGTTATTTCATCAGCAAAAATCCAGCATGGGTTACCATTGCAGGTGTGCCACTCCGGACATACCTTTCTATTGATAGCGGTTACCCTCACTGCCCGGGCAGTTGTGGGCTTGAATGCTGCTCTCACTGTTTGAAATCGTTTCTTGTCGCTGGGTATGGTCACCAGGGTTTCTTCTTTTACCGGGAAAAAATTTTCACCATCAACCGACAGTTCAAAAATCACTTTTTCAGGCAGAAAAACCCAGGAAGACTGGTCTTCCAGGAAAGAAACCATAATATCCGACACGAAAGGCATACCTGCCGTGTCTGCTACCTGAATGGTTGCTTGCATATCATTGCCGTTAAAGCCTATCCAGTTGTAACGGTAATCTGTTTCGCCAACCAGTTGATCCAGCAAAATCCCGGCTTTGCCGCCTGAGTATTTGGGCGAAGCCGGCTCTGTTAATTGCACATTCAAGGCAATGGTTTGCGAAGCCTCTTTATTTCTGGCCAGGAATTTTCGGAAATCCTGAACGTATTGTGCAGGCGTATACCCATTTTCATTCATGTGCATTAACCCGGATTCCCCACACCATTTTTCAAAATTATTGAACATGTCATGCAAACCACTGGTATCAAAACGAAACATCATGTAGGCATTCTGCGCCATAAAATCGTCTCCAACCTGTGGCACACACTTCATGTTTTCCAAAAAAGAAACCAATTCCACCAGCACAATCGGCCGGAGGCGCTGCTCCAGTTTGGGGTCTGAGGGTTTAGGCATAGCCTGATCAAACTGCATCATGCGGTGGAAAAAACTGTCGCGCACAAAGGCTTCATTTTGCGGCACATCATAGATCCAGAGTTTCTTCCCGTGCTTTTCCATGCGTCGGATGTTGTCTTTTACATAACGGTCTACCAGGTCTGCATAATCTCCGTAATATCCTCTTCTAAAATCAGCCAGAATGGAATCCTGATTGGCATTGGGGTTCCACATCAGTTTGGCCAGCAAATAAGCGCGCATGTCTGAAAATTCCGACCGATCGCGGCCGCTGCCTTGCTCAAACATCATGCGCACCCCGTTTTTCTGGAAAAATTGCAGATTGGGTTGCAGGGTTTTCCAGTTGGGAAAAGGCCCGAAATACGATCGGAATTGCACCACATAATCCCAAATCATCAGGTTTTTGGTCAGCGCCGACCACTCCCGAACATCGTTTGCAAAATCTGCACAACCTTCTTCTATCGGGTTACCACGATTGCATTCAATGCTGCACAGGCAAATATTAACGTTCGGCTCAGGCTTTAATCCTTTCGGCGCTTTGCGGGTGTATTGATAGGCCAGGGTGGAAATCACCTTGTCTGGAAAAGCCTGGGCAACGCGGTTGACAAACAACAGCAAGGAGCCGGCAGAACTTTCATACTTGCGGTCGGCGGCAGCACAACGTGTGCATTTGCAGTAATCATAATTGTCGTTCTGACTCACCGACCAATACCTGGCTTCAGGGTTTTGTGCAATCAAACTGCGAAGACCGGCTACTACGATCTGGAAAACGGTATCATTAGACAGGCAAAGTTGTCCGGGCGAGCGTTGAGAGCCATTGAAAGCGTAATACTCCGGATGTTCCTTAAAGTATTGATTCTGAGGGCAAAGCTTGTCGAACGTATGTACAAACATTCCCCATTCTTTGGTTTTCTGCGTTGGTGTTTTGAGTTTATGCCAACGCGCCCAGGAATCATCCATGGCCGGTTCATACCAGAGTTCACGGTATGGGAATGCCGGGGTTTCCACACGGGCGGGGAAGCCGGGCAATTGCAAGGTTTCTAACTTAGGCATAAAGGTATCCCGTGGGCTAAACCTGCGAAATCCAAGTAATTCCAACAAAGAATACGCCGCGTATTCGGCCCCTAGCTCTCCCCCACCCCCGAGGGCCACCATTCCGCCTTTTCCATGGAGAAACAAGGCATCTTCTTCCATTTTTTCAGGAATGGCAAATCCCTGCATTTGAGCGGCAGGGCTGTTTCCAATAAAAATAACCGGCGGAACCGGTTCAGATTTTGGATCGCGGGTAACTGTAATGGGCTGACGGGTTATCTTTCCCAAATACGATTTCAGCACCGCTGCTGCGCGGGTTTCAGCAGCAGTTGCCTTGGGCGACAGTATAAGAGAAACAGGTTGACCCAAAAGTAAACCAGAGGAAAAAAGAAGCAGAACCAGATAATTGTATCTCATGGAAAGAAAAATTCGGAAGGCACGAAGATATGATACAAGGCACTAAGCCCTGTCCTTTAGGGCGGGTATTTAGGATCACAATGATGGGTTTCCTAATGAGAAATGCCCCTACACAAATCAATATAATCGAGTAGGAGGAGAGCGTTAGCCCTCCGTCCTCTCACACCACCGGACGTACGGGTCTCGTATCACGGCGGTTCATTAAAGTTCTACGACGATGGGTGTACAGTTCCGTTAAGGGAGTGTACCCC
>JAFLBO010000038.1 GCA_017303475.1 Chitinophagales bacterium | reverse complement strand
TATTCTGCTCGCAATCCGTGTAGGTCCAGGTGTAGGTGATGGTGCCTTCACAACCTGCATAGGTGCCGCCTTGTACCGGACCTGCTGGCGTGAGTGGATTACCGCAGTTATCATTCACCGCTGGTGGCGTTGGCTGAACGGCCTGAGCCGCGCAAGCCACTGTGCTTCCCTGTGGAGCAGGTACCGTAAAGTCTTCTACCTCAATGGTATAGGTGTAGGTCCAGTTGTGGGTATTCTGTTCGCAATCCGTGTAGGTCCAGGTGTAAGTAATAGTGCCTTCACAACCTGCATAGGTGCCGCCTTGTACCGGACCTGCTGGAGTGAGTAGATTACCGCAGTTATCATTCACCGCTGGAGGTGTTGGCTGAACGGCCAGCGCCGCGCAAGCCACTGTACTTCCCTGTGGAGCAGGCACCGTAAAGTGCTGTGTTTCAATAGTATAAGTGTAACTCCAGACAAATACCAAATTCGGACAGCCATCATACGTGTAGGTGTATGTCCTGATGCCATTACAAGTCAAGGGATCAGGGCTATCCGAAATAACTGGAACCGGATCAGGCTGAACATTTCCCAACCCATCCTTTACTACTGGCAAGGTTGGGGCAACCGCCTCGCTCAGACAAGCTACAGTAGAGGCAGTTGGAACGGGGCCACCAACCTCGTCAAGACCACAAGCCGTTGTAGCTGCTGTAAGGGTTGCACAGTTGCCCGTGTTGCCACTGACCGTTTTTGTGCCACCAACGGTCAGTTTACAAGGAATAATACAACAGGTGCCAAGCATCGTGTTGTTCTGAACAGTCAGGTTGCCGCCAACCGTTTCAAAATTCGGGAAAGCCTCGTCCAGATTTACAAAACTGTTGTTGGTGGTAAATACGAAATTACCACCCACACTGGTCATCACATCCCCTGAAATAGTAGCCGCTGTTCTGGTCAGTTGCATATTTCCTGTTACAGATCCGAGTTTAGACAGGTCAATATCGGCATTCACAGCACTGGTTGTACCATTGTTCATCACCAAATTTCCACCAACGGAAGTCAATTCAGGCAAATGAATGGTAATTACGGCCGTTCCATTGGTGTTGAAAGTTACATTGCCAGTGGTTGACTTGAGTCCAATATTGGATGTGGCCAATGTTGTATTACCGGTAACCGATAATGAAGCAGTACTGCTCGTAAATGGCGTTGGAATATCTATATTGGTAAGACTGGTATTGGCCGAAATCGTAAATGCCCCGCCAACTTTTGCCAACACCGGCGCAATTAACGACGGCAGGCTATTGGTACTGAGGGTAAATACATCCGTCACCGTTTGCAGAGCGTTCAGGTTCAGCGTGCCGGCAGTACGCGTGAGGTTCACATCATTTCCAACACTTATCAATTTGCTTAAGTCTACCGCAGCATTCACCGCATTGGCGGCATTATTGCTCATGGTAACTGAACCGCCAACGGTTAATAAATCATCCAAATCAATTTGTGTAACACCTGTTCCGTTCGTGCTGACGGTAAGATTTCCTGTCACGTTGGAAACGCCTAAATCAATGGTAATCAAAGCTGTATTACCTGAAATTGTCAACGAAGCCGTGTTGCCAGCAAATGGTGTCGACATTGCAATGCTGGTTAACGCAAGATTATTGGTAATTGCCATAGCACCGGTTGCCGTTGCAAGTGCATTGGCTTGCAAAGTTGTCAACCCTGCATTGAGGGTAACCGTTACGGCATCCACTGATTGCAGAGCAGCCAGATTCACGGATGCCGCAGTACGGGTAAGGTTCATATCGTCGCCAATAGTGGTCAAGCCCCCGAGGTTGATATTGGCACTGATGGTATGATCTACCAGATTATTCATGGATACATCTCCGCCAACCGTAGCCAATACAGGCAACTGAATGGATGAAACAGCCGTACCATTGTTTTGGATGGTGAGGTTATGCGCCGTACTGTTGCCCACTACAGTAAGTAAGGGCATTGATATTTGGGTTACACCCGGGTTATAGGCAATAGTCATCCCACCATTGCCCACTGAAGCCAGTCCTGCCAGCTCAATTGTGCTGAACGCTGTGTTTTGATCAGCAACACTTCCTCCTATTACCAGGTTATCATTCCCTACCCCATTACCAACCATTTGCAAATTAGCCAATTCACCCAGGTTACTTGGGTTCAACGGGTCGGTAAAGCGACGAATAGTAAGAACGCCACCTACTTTTTGCAATTCCGAAAGGTTACAGAAATTCGTAATCGGGTCGGTTGCGGAATTACCGTTCAGGGTAAGACTTCCTGTAACTTCAGTGTACTTGCAACCGGCACTCAAAAACGCATCCATTTCTGCCTGCGTGTTGATGGTTTTGTTGCCTGCAAAAACGGTCGGGCCACAATTGTTACCAGTTGGCGTCACTTCCGTTAATTCTGTACCTGTTGCAGAACAGCCTTTGGCATCTGTAACCACTACCTGCAAGGTGATATCACCCGCGGTTGTGCCTGTGAAAATGGTTGGGTTGCTGGAATTAGTATTGAAGGTGCCGTTGCCAGGACCATTGGCTACTGTCCAGCTGTAGGTATACATAGGTGTACCATTGGCGATTGTTGCTGTAACATCTATCATACCACCTGCACATGCTGAACCTGCCTCCAGATCAATAGATGCAACAACCGGCAACTCGTTCACCGTGAAAGCAATGGCTTCAGAAGTTGCACTGCAATAATCGCCGCTGTTTGTAGCAATAACACGCACCTCATCCAAATTTACCAAATCCGTTGATGGATCATAGGTAAAGGCGGCATCCGGTCCATCATACAGGGTGATATCCCCTCCTGTAAGTGTGGCAGATTTGTCTTTATCAATAAAATACAGGTATGTAAGGTTTCCGGATGCGCTGCTTGCAGTAACGGTAAACGTAATTGAAGCGCCTGAACAAATATCGGCATCATCGGGTGCTAAACCGGAATTCTCGGTGTGGGTAAACGCGGTAATCGTTACCGCACAAGCCGCTTTAGCCACATTAAAACCTGAATCATTTGGCCCCGTGCGGTTAACACAGCGCCCGCCGGTGACAAAGCTTTTGTTACCTGAAATGCTTACCCCTGCCGGGTTTAGGTTTACTCCCGGGTTAAATGGACCAGGGACTCCACTAATGCTGGTGAGTTGACAAGGAATAACACAGCACTGACCCAGTTGGACATTTCCGGTAACCGCAAGCGCACCGCCCACCGTAACCAGACTGCCCATACCATCCAGGCTGGTCAGCACGGCATTATTGGTGATCGACATATTGCCGTTTACTGCACTCAACACCGGAAGTTTGGTTAAATCCGTGAGCAGATCTTCATCATCCAGATTAAACACGCCTGTAACCGTGGTCAAAGCACTAAAATCAATGGTGCTTACCAGATTATTGTCTTCCAAACGGAAATCCTCGCCCACAGACGGCAATTGGGGAGCACTGATGGCGCCCAAATTCGCATTGCCGTTTACCCTGAATTCGCCCGACAAAGCCGTATTCAGCACCGGGAATGCCACAGAAGTCATTTCCAGGTCGTTATTGGTAATATCAATGCTCCGGTTGCTGGCATCCAAACCATTCACGGCTGTCAAATCCTCAAACAATACTGCAGGTATATCATCATTGCCTGTCACATACAGGTAGGTTCCCACTGTTTGAAGATTGGTCAAATTGACAGATTGTGTGCCACATGCATCATAGTTATCAGTAACTGCCAGGTATTGCGCCACGGAAACCAGGCCGCTCAAATCAAGTGCACAAAGGGAATTATTGTCGTCGATATTGGCATAACCGCCAACCGTCAATCCACTGGCAGACGCCTGAATACGGTTGGCCACTTGTTCAATACGGAAGTTTCTGCCCACATTCACCAGATTCGGCAGGTTTACATCCGCACCAGCAGTGTTTCTATTGGTATTGGCAATAATCACATCGCGGGTTACTTGTGTCAAACCCGACAAATTCACGGTTGACAAACCTGTAGGCAAAGTATTGCCATCATTATTCGCCGAAATATTCAGATCGCGACCAACGGTAAAATTGGAACCCGTGGTATTGATAGTTTCCAGTACATTATTATTGGTAATCAATACATCATTTGTTGGTCCTGTAGTCAATGCAGGCAGTTTCAATGTCAAAAGCCCGTCGTCGTTGTTGCGCACGTAAATATTCGTGGTTACGGTATGTAATACCGGCAAATCCAGGGTTCCGGTAGCTATATCATCAATGAGCAGGTAGCCACCAACGGAAGTTAGTCCGTTGAGCGTAATGGTTGCGCCGCTGCTCATGTTGTTGTTATCGAATGTCAGATTTCGACCAACAGAGGTAACCGTTGAGCTGATGCTTGACAACATCGTAGCATCATTGCCGTTAATCAAAAAGTCGCGTGCAATGGTCAATCCGCCATTGGCGCCAATAGCAATGGTCTGCAGGGCAACGTTGTCTGTAATATTGATGTCGTTGCTTGTAATGGCGGTCAGAGCGCCCAAACTCAGGGAAGTAGCAGTCGTATTGTTTACTACCGTTAACCCGGTATTTACGGTACTCAATACAGGCAAATTGATAGCACCAAACAAGTTATTATCGTTTACATTGGTGCTGCCTATGGTAGCTGCGCCACCTACGGTAGTAAGTTTACCCAGATCACTCAAATTATCCGGATTTTCAGGCAGGTTAAAATCGCGGATCACCAGATTGCCGCTCACAGAAACCAGTTCCTGAAGGTTGCACAAATCCAGTATTGGATCTGAACCCGGAACGTCAGCAGCTGTAGCGGCATTTCCATTTCCGTCCAGTGTAAGTGAGCCTACAATAGAGGTATACTTACATCCTGCTGCATTTTTGAAATTGTTTAGTTGGGTTTGGGTACTGATTATGATGGTTCCGGTGTATGTGATGGCGCCCCCGCATACATCTGCGCACACGCGCGACAACACCACATCGTTGCCGGTACCACCTTTGTAATTGATGTAATAGGTATCGCCTCCCACGGTAATGGAATTTCCCTGAGCGAATTTCCCCACAACATCATCCGTGCCGTCATTTTGAATCAGCATGATCTGATCGTTGTGCAACAATCCATAGCTGAGACTCAGGTCCAATACGGCGCCGTTGAGTGTTACTACGCCGTTTACCACAAACTGATCATACCCAGTGCAAGCCGTAGCGCCAAGCACTTCCATCACCAGTGTATTGCCAGCGTTTAGCGTGAGGTTGCCACTGATGGTTACACAGCCCGGACTATTTCCTGGCGACAAGCTTACAGCTTTCAGGGTACCATCTACGTTTTCCACGTAGGCGCCTTCCTGAATAGCCAATGTATGCCCGGCTAAAGTTTCGGCATCGTCAATGGCAGGTTGAATGGCGCAAAACTGCTCGTTGGTTGTAGTATTGGTAACAATACCTCCGCCTACGAGTTTATCACGTGTATTCACCACATTACCGGAAATACTATTGCCGGAAATGGTGTTACCACAGGTCATCTGGGTGTTACCGCGACCAAAATATTCATCCGCAATATTGTTTTGGTTACCATCGCCGGGATAAGGCGTGTGTCCGGCCTGCTGTTGCAAACCAACATCACAACCGGTAACAGTATTGCCGCTAACGGTATGGTTCAATCCTTCGATCACAATACCAAATCCTTCTGAGCTGCTTGGCTGCTCAAATCCGGAAACGATATTGCTACTCACGGTAACCCCATTGGGAACGTCTACATTGCCCGCCAGCACTCCACGACGAAATACCGCAATGCCAGCCAGGTCCCTCGCTTCCGCACCAATAGGCAGGGTACGACTCACGGTATTACCTGAAACAGTACTGGAGCCGTTAGGATTTTTGATTTCGATACCAAAGCGGCCGTTGTTGGTAACGGTGTTGTCTGAAATTAAGTTGGAACCAACAGAACCATTCAGCCCTACAGCACTCATGCCGCTATCGCCATTATCGTGCACGTTGTTGTTCGACATGGTAACGCCTGAAGCGCTGCCATCCTGCAATTCAATACCGCAGCAATTGTTGTTGAACACTTCGCAGTTGGTAATGGTAATATGGCTTTTCAGGCCATTCCAGATTACAATACCACGAGCGCCAACAGTATGTCCTGAGGAGGTTACATCGTTGATGGTCACATAATCAACAGGGCCATTGGCATAAAAACCGCTGCCGCCCACGTTGTTCTGGATGGTAACCCGCTGAACGGTCAGGTGGTTATTGCCGCCATTCCCATAAATACCGGCATCCGCATTTCCGCTCGAACCGGAATAGTTTTGAACAGTGAGGTCCTGTATGGTTACATCGGTAACTCCGCTGGAGATAGAAATACCTTTTCCAAGTCCCAGCCCCGTTCCATTAAGCACCGTTCCTGCTTCCGTCTGACCAGCCAGGGTAACAGACTTGGTTACCGTCACGCGCTGATTGTAGGTACCATCTTCAATATGTACGATTTTACCAGCTTGTGCATAAGTAATGGCGGCATTGATGGAAAGCGTATATGTGCCGATTTGGGGTGGCGGCGGCGCCAGCAAATCGTTGACATATTTGTCGCCGGAGCTAACCTCCTCAACATGTACCAAATCTACCGGAGTTGAAAATGGCGCCGCAAGCAAAGAAGCCGCAACCGTGTAAGCATTGGCGAGGTTGCTCATGTAATACCTCTGAGCATTGGCCACCGCAGTAAAATGGGAGGCTACAGAAGCAGGAACGGAAGTACCTGTGATGGAACCCGCAATAACCTGCTCATATACCGGTACAGGTTCGGCAATGCTAACAGTACCGGTTATCGAAACATTGCTGGTTCCTGCCGGCGGACAATCATCACCTTCGGAGAAAATGCCTACCCCGGCGCTGAATCCGCCCGGGAAGGCATTGCCGCTGGTGGTCAAACCATTAATGGTCACATTATTACAATCGGAAATGGATACCCCATTCCCATCATTATTTGTTGACGTAATGCTGGTCAGTGTCAGGTTATCGCTGCCATTGAGGGCAAAACCCGAACCACCACAGTTAGTAACGGTGGTATTGGTAACCGACAACATATCAGCGCCGCAGCCGGTAATAATCCCGAAAGTACCCGCATTTTGCAAGGTTAATCCGGTAATGGAAATCCCTGAGGAAGCCACATGCAAACCCCAGTTTACAGAGGTGGAACTTAGGGTAAACCCATTACCGTCAATTGTAACTGCTTTATTGACAGTTACCAACCCTTCTGAAAGATTGGCATCCATCCGCAATACATCCCCAACAGAGGCGGCATCCACAGCAGACTGTAAAGTGCTGTAATTCTGGGCGGTGTTTACATTGGTTACCTGAGCGTCGACACTGGAAATACCAAGGATAAAACACGCAAGTTTGAGGAAAAAGACTGGTTTAAAATCCCATTGTCGGGTTCTGGTAATAGTGTAAAAACTTGTAGACATGGTAGGAAGAAAACATCGTTAGGTATTATGAGCAAGTAATTACCGGTTATACCGATAGCTATTTGCCGGAAAAACACTGAAGTAACCTTTTGAACTGATCAGCTCAAAAAACCTCAGGGTGAATTCAACAACGAAGAAGATGAAGTATTACTTAAGGCGTTTTGCCTTGGAGGCAACTTATATCGCCACTTGAAAAAATGGAAGACAGGGTGCTTTTTCATGAGTTAAAATGAGCATACCCCCATCCTGTTGGGAAGGAACCGGAGGAGGCGTTTTATGTTGGATTAAAAAACAGAATTACTAATTCTACCACAAAAGTAGTAGGGGATTTTTCATTTAGGAGATGATCTTCGTCACCCTCAACATGACTTTAACGTTTTTCAAATTCTATCTACCTCATTTTCAATATATTAAAAAAGCCGCTCATCCGAAAAAATCGGATGAGCGGCCAGGGAAAAACAAGGATTGGAAAAACTCCTATCCTATTTAGCAGTCAGCATCTTGATCGTGCGCTTGCCCTGTGGCGTTGTCAGCTCGCAGAACAATACACCATAGAAGGATGCATTCTCCATTTTGAAATCCAGTTCATGGTAACCAGCTGTGTACTTCCGATCGTAAGAGGTAAGTTCACGACCACTGATATCCAGGATCCGGATATGCGCTTCGCAGGCTTCCGGCAGGATAAAGCCGATGGTAGTGGCATCCACAAACGGGTTTGGACGGTTTTGCATCAACTGCAATTCCAAATGACTCAAGTCTGTTGGCACATCTACCGAGGTGGTTTCGGTGAACACCAGACGCAGTTCAGTTGGCACAAGTTGCCGGTTAAAGGCCTTGCATTCGATCTGTGAATCATCCAGACGCAGTACGTCGCTCAGTTTCTGGCCACCAGCCAGCACTTTGAATTTGGCACGGAACACCGCAGTGCCTTCTGCCAGATCTACACCGCCGCCGGTTGCCCAAACATGGCGCAGTTCGCCCATGTCGGCATTGTAAGCGCCGAAGTTATCCAGCTGATTCAAAGGCAGAGCCGTCAGAGGTTCAAATCCATTGAATTTCAGGATGGTTGGATCGAAGTCCAAGGCAAACTGGTAAGAAGACAGGTCGTTGAAGTTGGCTACCGTGAAGGTCAGTTCTAATTCAGAACCAGTTTCCAGCTCTTGATCTTTAACCATCCAAACCAGCGGAGCCATTGGCGCATTTTGTGGATTTGCCCATGGAGCAGCCACATCGCCAATCTTCATACCGTAGAAATCAATATTCACGGCATCCATGCCAGCCAGGGTTACATCCTTGAAGTCAGGGAATACCGGTACATTTTGATGCGGTGTTGCAGGCATTACAAAGTTGGTTGGTACAAAGCGCCAGAACACATTGAAGATATTCAATGCTGTTGGGTTACCCGCCAGGCATTGTGTAATCAGGGTAGCATCCTGGGTCTGAATGATACCGGAACGGTTCACGTCAGCACAAACCTTTTTGTATGGGTTAGTGATTGGCGCAGACAGATTTACGTGATTATTAATCGCCGTTGCATCCGCGGAGGTAACCCCGTTCAAACGGTTGATGTTTTTCACCGGACGTACTTTGTACGTGCCATCTACCGGAACACTTACATCGTAATTGCCATTGGTATCAGACAGATCTGAACCACTAAATGCCGGAGTTGGAAGTACATTCGTAACGTTAACCGTAGCGTCTTTCACTCCAGATACGCCATCGTGTTCCCAGATAATGCGACCAGAGATAGTCAGACAATTTACTGAAACTGTGAACGAGCAGACAGCTGTATTTCCAACAGCATCAGTTACAGTGTAGGTTACGGTTGTAACACCTTCCAGGAAAACGTCTGTAGGTTGCAAATAACCCAGGCCACTGCCCTGTGTAGCGCCGCTCAATTGGTATGCAATTGTTGCGCCGGAGCAGTTATCATTAAAGGCCGGATTTGTTTGCGCGCCAAAGTATGCGCCACAAGCATTTTCAATGGTTGTACCAGGCAAAATCATATTTGCAGGACATCCGGTAATCGTTGGCGCCGTAACATCCAATACCGTAATGGTTTGAACTTTAGGAATGGCGGAATTGCCACAAGCATCTGTGAGGAACCAGGTACGGGTAATTACGTATTTAACCTGGAAGCTGTTACCAGGATTAATTACCTCAGTGTAATAAGCCTGCAAACCTGGACCAGATGGCGTGCAATTGTCGCTCTCATCTGTCACATCGCCTGTTACCGCGGTGGTAGCGTTATAGCTGCAACCAGCATTTACGTTAATGGTAATATTAGCCGGAGCAGTGAACGTAGGCGCTACATTATCCACCACTGTAATGGTGTGGTTAATCAGCGCTGTGTTGCAGTATGCATCGGTTACCATGTACTGGTGGATCACAATCCGCGGACTGTTCGGGCAACCTGCTGCCATGTTGTCGGAAGTACCAAACAAGGATACCGTTACAGAGCCTCCGCAGTTATCGGCTTCACCGGTAACCAGTTCGAGGTTTGGCGCCGGAATACCGCCACTGCAGGTCAGGTTGGTATTAGCAATCAGATTAGCCGTAGGCGGTACATTGTCTGTAACAGAGAAGGTTGCCGTTGATTCATCAAAATTGCCGCATGCATTGGTAGCACGGAAGGTTACCACAACTGATTTAGTATGGGTAGTACAATTAGCCATGCTGTTTTGCAACATGGTAGCAGGATCAAGCGGCAGGTATGACCATTGAATATCATTACCCGGTGCAATTGCGCCACCATGATTAGCCAGCCAATTGCTCAAATCAGACTGCCAATCCACACAATCCACATTGAGGTTATCAGCCTCGTCGGTGATTTCTACCTGACTTGCCATACCAATGCAAATGCCGTTGTATACGATTGAACGGCTGTTGCCACACTGGTCAGTTGCTGTCACTGTAATAGACGCCGGACAAGTACCATTCACAGCAGTGCTGATGTCCAGATTTCCATAGGAATCACAATTATCAGTAATTGTAGTTCCGGCAATAGCAGCTGCCTGAGCCTGGGCAACAGAACTGTAACACAGTTGAATGTTGCTGGCTGTGAGCATTGGCGCTTCACCATCAATACGGGTATAGAAGGTGTAAGAGTCCTCGTTACCAGCGCAGTCTGCCACTGTAACCGTTACTTCTGCATTGCAGGTTCCTACAGTGCTGGCAGTTATTACCAGATCTTCTGTATCCGTGCAATTGTCGCATGGATCTATGGCTTCCTTCGCTGCTGCCTCTGCTGCTGCTACTGATGGGTAACAATCGTTTGGCAGGCTTGGTCCGCCACCTTCCGGACAATAGATTTCAGGAGAGGTGTTGTCTATGATATTGTAAATGCAAACAAACAAGGTTGGTTGCACATTACCACAAGCATCTGTCAATTGGAAAGACACTGTAATCTGGCGTACACAATCATATACATTCTGGCCATCCTGGAAGTTGTCAAGGTTTGTTTCCTGGATAGAAACCACCTCAACTACTATACCGGAAATCGGGCTGCAATCATCACCAATACAACCTCCCATTGAAGGAATTTGAACTCCAGCTACAGTCCAAGTAGTCTGATAATCCAGGATATCCCCAACCTGCAGAGAAACTCCTGCGTGGCAATCTGCGGCAGGGCCTCCATCTGGCGAAGTATACAGGTTAAGCGGCATGAACTGACAACCAGGATTAAAGGTTGGAGGCGTATTATCTACCACCGTGATTACCTGGGTATATGCAGTAGATTGGTTGCCACATTCGTCATAAGCAATCCAGGTATTGGTAAATGAACCTTCACCCGGGCAATCGCCACCGGCTACAAATATTCCGGTAACCTTATCGTACACCAGATCCTGATCGCAGTTGTCTTCAGCTACTGGGAACAGGCTGTTCAGGTAATCGTATCCTGGAATATCGGAGCAGGAAATGGTACCATTCAGCGCATTTGGAGCAGTCTCCCATTGAGGCGCTGTATTGTCGTAAATGTAGACATAATGGAAGAAGCTAACGCTTTCGTTGCCACAGGCATCCTCAGCTACCCATTCCGTTACCCATTCGCCCAGATTGCCGTTTATGCATTCAAGATATTCGGTGTATTCCCGTTCTACCATATGGTAGGTAATGGCGCCGCATACATCATCAGCCACTGGATGCAAATCAAGTGCCGCTTCCAATGCGTCTTCGTCACTACATTCAACACTGGTATTGATGTTATACGGAGTTGTAACCCAGGTAGGTGCGTCATTATCCACGATAACGATGGTTTGGGTAAACACCGTTGTAGAAGAATTACCACACTCGTCGTACGCGCGCCAAGTGCGGATATAACCGCCTGCGCAGGAATTGGTTGGTGTGCTGGACTCCAGAACAACTGAAACTTCGCCGCAGTTATCTTCTGCTTCAGGCTCAAGGCTCAGGGCATCATCTATGGAGCTTTGATCGTCGCAGCTTGGCTGACGGTTCAAATCACCAGCAACTGTTGTCCATGTTGGAGCAATATTGTCATTCACAGAAATGGTTTGAACCACATCCAGTGAGTTGCCTGCACAGTCGAATACACGATATGTACGTGTACCAGTGCCCGGGCAGGACGTAGGCAACACATCAGACACCCAAATAATATCCTGTACGTCACAGTTATCAGAAGCTACTACAGTTCCGGTATTCGGTGCATCCACATCATCCAGACAAGTGTAGCTCAGGGTGCTCATTGGCTGGGCAGTTGGCGCTACGTTGTCAATCACGATGGTTTCATATGGGTAAACCACTGAATTTCCACAATTGTCGGTAAAGGTAAATTCAATGTAGTACTCTTTACAAGCACTGTTTGCCGGACTGGTCTGGAAAGAAATTGGAACTACACTTGCCAGCAACTCTTCTTCAGTGCTACAGTTGTCGTACGGATGCACTGCTTTTGACAGACTATCATATGCCTCCTGCAGTGTCTTGAAGCAGGTAGCATAAATCGGATCCGGATCCACCTGTGGATCTTCTGTATCAATATGTACCCCTGTGAATGTTACGGTGGATGGATTGCCGCAGAAATCGGTTACTACAACCATAATTTCTGCCGGGCAGCCACCATTGGCAAATGCGTCAAATTGCAGACTGGAGAGTGGTCCGCAGTCATCGCCCACATGAAGTTCTACAATATCAATCGCGGCGTCCAAAGCTTCCTGTTCAGTATCGAAGCAATCACCTTCCATTTCCAGCTCCAATTGAGCCAATGGAATATTGAAGGTTGGGCCATCGCTGTCTACACGGGTGTTATAAACCGCTGTAGCTGTGCGGCCACAGTCGTCGGTTACTGTAACGGTGATTGTAAGGTTGCAATCTGTACCTGAAGTTGCTGCAGTGAACGTCAGATTATTATCGCAATCATCTGTTGCAGAAGTAGCAGCGAGGGCAGCCTGTACGGCGTAATCAAAATCACCATAAGGCCCTGTTGGTGTTTCATCTGCATCATAGCACTCATCAATCACACCGGTAGTAGCTACCGGAGGCGTGCGGTCGATGGTGACAAAGTATGTAGCATTTACGGCCGGGGTTATGTTACCGCAGGCATCTTTTACTACCAGTACAATTACGCCGTTGCAACCGGAGGTGTCGCTGGCAATGCTGTTATATTCAACCGTAATGCCTGTCGGAGCAGTACATCCGTTGCCGTCAATTTTGGTAGCATTAGCACGCGCAATAGCTGCATTAACCGCTGCCAAGCCGCTTGGGTACCATGGCGCCAGGCCAGTGGTGCTGATGGTTGGCGGAATATTGTCTTCAACCGTGATGGTGTGTGTTACATAAATGGTATTGCCCGCACCATCAGTCACTGAGTAAACCCGGTTGATGATTTTTGGACTACCGGCACAACCTGTTCCGGTTTCTGTAGATAAACCAGGCACATAAGCCACCACAGGATCGGTCGGACAGTCGTCGTCCTCGTCAATCACAACCGCAGGATTTGGAGCTGGAATAGCGCTCAGACACTGAAGGTTGGTTGGCGCAGGGTTGCTGGCTGTTGGCGGAGTTTGATCCACAATCATGGTGATCAGGTAAGGATCACTTTCACAGCCATACGTTGAGTTGCTCAATACGAGCGTACCATGATAAGAACCAGTACCTATATTGGCAGGAACCGGGATCAGGATTTCACCGTCGTTTGGATCAAACACACCCTGTTGCGTATCCGGGAAACCGGCAGCTTCAGCCTGGGCATCAAAATCAATGATGAATGCATCAGGATTGCCACCAACATTGGTATACGTCAGGTAAATAAAATCTTCACTCGGACAAATCACCGGATTCGGACCGAGGTCAAGCGAAATATTGGTTACCTGGATGCTGATACCGGTCAATAAATCCGGCACCAAAGAGAAATTACTGTTGTAAACATCCAGCAGATCGTTGGTAGCTGGTACGTTGTAAATACCGGCAGCTCCTACTGCACGAAGGGTGTAGGTGAATACTACAGTACCATCTGACAAGCTGGTACCACCTGATGGACTGGTAGATCCAAAAGTATACACCAATTGACCGGCATTGACATTCAAGGTGCTAATCTGGCTGATAGCATCTGGCAGAGCCGGAGTTGTATAGGTAACAAACTCAAACTCATTTGGATCCCAGGAGAAGTAGTGATCTGCGGTGCTGATATCACAGAAGTTGGAAACCTGCACAGAAACCGTAAACTCTTCGCCACAAGCCACTGAGCCTCCTGTGTATACAGAGGTGAACACCACCTGATTCAATACATTGATCTGATAGGTAGCCGTAGTTACACAACCCGCATCGTCTGTTACGTTGTAGTAAATGGTGGTAAGACCAGTCAGCGGGCCGCCTGTTACCACACCATCCTGATCAACCGTTGCATGGTTGCTGCCATCGTCTGACCATGAGTCGGAAACAAACGTTGCAGGAGATTGTACATTTGGAGTACCTGTCAGTTGAATGGTAGAACCTACATAAACGCAAGTTGGGCCATCAATTTCCGGCTCACCGGAAGGCACCACTTCCACATCTACGTAAATCGGATCACCAAAACAATCATCGCCATTGAAGGCGTTGGTTGGGCCTGAAGCGCGTGGCGTAATGGTCAGGGTTACTGTTTGAGCACCCTGTTGTGGATCAACCAGGCTCAGCACCTGTTGCAGTTCGTTGAATTCCGCACCTGCGCCATTGTAAATAACCGCAGAACCGGTAGCGCCATTTTCATTCACACCTGCACCGCTTACCACCCAGTCAATACGAACAGGATAGCCTGCTTGTGCCGCATTGAGGGAAGGCAGACCCAGCATATCTACATCCAGGATAAACTGATTACCGTCGCAGGAAAGTAAAATATCGGAAATCGGCTCCAGACGAGGCTCCGGATATACCTGTGTATTCTGCCCATTTACATCGGCTGTGGTGCAAACATCAGCATCTGCATAACCAATGTTGATGGCGCGTACCCGCACCCGACCGCGGTCAAAGGTTCCCATTGCATTGTTCACTGTAGCAGTAAACACATACGGGGTGCCTGCGTTGATGGTGTGCGTAGTTGGCGCCGGGAAAATATTGTCGTCGTCCAGATCTGCCGGGTTGCCCGCATTGGCGTTTTCTTCAAACACCAAATCAAAAGTCACATCTTCCGTGGAAGTAGTGCTGAAAGTGTATTGAACACCATCGCCGGAGCAAATATTGCCACCATTATCGCGGGTAACGGTGAGCGAAATGGGCGCATAAATCCGGTACGTAATGGTGAATGGTTCACCGAGGCAATCAACACCGGCATCATAAACACCGTTGTTGTTAACATCAAAATAAGGTGTAAACACCTGATCTAACCAGCCATAAGTACCACTTGTGAGTGTATATGGGCCATATGTTCCGCCAAAAAATCCGGCTGCTGCCGCAGGAGAGATATTGGTTGCCGGACGTGGCACCACCGGAACGCCGTTGACGTTGGTTGTACCTGCTGTAATTTGTTCAACAAATCCCATACCCGGCGTGCCGGAATACGTACTGAAACTGAATGATTCTCCTTCGCAAAAATCCAGGGTAATATGGTTTGCATTGGAGTTGTTAACCGTTTGTGGTGTTCCTCCGGCTACAGAAGCATTTACAGAAACTGTTGGTTTAGGATAAACAGTAATGGTGAAGTTTACCGGAGTTCCTGAGCAATAATTCGTTGATGGCGTTACTGTCACGTTTGCAACCACGGTTGTATTCCCGGTGTTGGCAGCGGTAAAAGTTACATCACCAGAGCCGCTAACAGCCATACCAATGCTGGAATTGTCGTTTGTCCAGGTATAGGTAGCGCCAGCGCCATAGTTTCCGGTAAAGGCAACGGTTACTTCTTCTCCATCGCACAATTCAATCGGATCAGGTGATACTGTTACTGTTGGGACAGCATGAATGTGGTAGATCAGATAGATTGGTTCGCCTTCGCAATCGCCAGCAGTGAATGTGCCGCTGTTATCGTTGTCAAGGTAAGGCGTAAAAGTCTGGTTGATCGTACCTGATGTGCCGCTGCTCAGGCCATAGCCCAGTGCACCACCGTAGATTTGTCCGAAGAAGGTAGCTGCATTTGCTGGGGAAACGTTGTCCGGACCACCGCTTAACGGCAATATGCCACCATCATAAGTGGTATTTCCTGTAGTGGTGTAGGTTACCGTATAACCAATGTTACCATTGTCTGTATAGGAAATCAGATTCAGGTGATTTCCGGCACAGATATGAACATCTACGGTATCCTGACCGGGAACATTGCTGCCCTGATCCGGACCGTAGTTTTCGGAAGCAGCGTTAAAACCGAAGGAAGGCGCCGGGAGAACATCAACCGCAACATTCGAAGCTGATGCACTGCAGCCGGAAACAGGTTCGGTTACCGTGATCTGCGAAACCATAAGATCACCGGTAAAATCGGTTCCTTCCGTAAGATCTATGTGATCACCGTTAATCACTTCGTATAAAGTGAGGGTATCCAGACCGAATACCAAAGGAGATGCATCTCCCCCAACGGTAAATTCTGTGCCACCTGGCCAGGCAGATTCGTTGAAGTAGATTTCAACTAATTCTCCCGGACAAAGCGGTGAAGAAACCACGCTAAACGAGGCTACAGGATACGGATTTACTGTGATACTTAGGTTTGCCAGCTCAGTAGAGCAACCGGTAGTTTCATCCCTTACAATAATGTTAGTGAGCGAAACATTACCTGTAGAAGAGCCTTCAAAATCAATACTTTCTGTATATGTATCTGTGGCTCCGCTTGGAATACCGGTATAGTTGATGGCGCCTGGTATTAATCCACTGTCGTCAGTCAGATCAGCAGTTATGGTAAACAGGTGCCCACTAGCATCGTTATCCGTGAAACTCAGGGTTACTTCGCCGTCATCGCAGATAGCACTATCGTCCAGTGTGACATCTACATCAGGCTCCGGAATGATGGTAAGCGAGATATCAGACGGCTCGGAGGTACATTCTGTGGTTTCGTCTACTACGATAATATTGGTGATGGAAACAGTACCGCTGATTGCGCCGTAGAAGTTTACTCCTTCCGTAAGGTTTAGGGAAGCACCATCCGGCACATTGAAAAACTCAATCGGAGTGGTACCATTATCATCAACCAAATCAAAGGAGATATGGAATGAATGTAAAGTATTAGCTTCATCATCAAAGGTAAGCGTAACGTCGCCACCTACGCAGATGGAACTGGCGCTCAAAGAAGCTGACACATCAGGCAGAGCAGCTACCGTTATCTCCACATCATATTCTGTTTCAAAGCCACATTCATTGGCTACCGTAACCACGGCATTGTACACGCCCGGATCAGCGCCAGCCGGAATGGTCCAGGAAATGGCATTAGGAGCTGCAGCCAGAGGCGTTTCTGTTACATCCACAAAACCCTCGGCCTCTGCAGCCGCATCAAAATTTATCGCATATGTGTCGGCATCTTTCAACACATACAAAGAGCTTGCTGTGGTTTCGCCGGCACACACCAGGAAGTTGGCCGGAGCCGGGGTAATGCTGGGGGCGCTGGCGCAAACTTCACCATTCACCACTATATCCTGCAAAAACATATCGCCGGTACGGTTAGAGCCGCCCGACAAGCCGTAAATCCGGAAAGTCACCGGAGCACTGCTGTTTACTGCGGTAAAACCAGTCCACGGCCGATTTACGCCGCTGCTGGCACAAAGGTTACTGGACAATGGATTGCCCGGGTTAACTGTAACCCAATTGATACCGTCTTTTGTGTAGCCATAACGCATCGCTATTGGCCCGTCATCGGCGGTACCGGTTTGGTTTTCCCGACGGGAACGGGAAGTAAATCCTGTCACCTTAAGTCCATATCCAGGATCAGGTGTCAGGGTAAATTCAACGTACCAGCCATTGGCATTAAAGGTAGCCATGTTAAATACATTGGTGGTTGGCCAGCCGTGGGAACCAAAACCTTGATTGGCCATGCAATCTGATGCCTGCAAAATTTCAGGCACACCACGTGAAAGCGCAGTGGCCGACATATTTGCAGCTGGTGTGCCCACGCCGGAGGTCAGGTTGGTGTAATTAAACAACACCTGGGCGTTTGTCATTTGGGCAAATCCCAAATACAAAAGCCCTAATACCACCAGTCGAGTCATCATTTGCCGTGGCAAACAAGCGGGTAGGGTTGGTTTCATAAAAAATCAAAATTTGTTCGGTGTGAGAAGAAAAAGGTGAAGGGAAGATTAAAAAAGGAAAGGATGTTAATATAATTCACGACGGCTGCATCCATAATGCAACCCATCGAAAATGTCAGGATAAAAAACATAATTGCCTTGAACCAGTGGCAATGCCTGGTCAGACTCGACATAAGAGTGCGGACAAAGAACGTCCGATAGGCGGGAAGTGTAATCGGATTACATGGGCTGGTCCTAAAACCGGCGACAAACATATCAGGTGTTCTGACGTTTGTCAAAGGCAAGGCAAAACCTTTTGGAAAAATACCCCTGCAGGGGTATTAAGTAATTAACAACTATTGTGCCATAAATCCGATTTAACGAGGGAGGCTAAAGTAATTTTCACCACTGAGGCGCAGGGGCACTTAAACTGAGAGTCTCACTTGGAGTGAGACTCTCAGTTTAAGTGCCCCTGCGCCTCAGTGGTGAAAATTACTTTAGAGACACCCTCTTTTCAAAATCAATTGTACAAATACATACTCCGGTTTCTCTCCAGCTCCCGGAAATACGGATCCTTCAAATCCTTGATGAAGTAAATCGCTTCGCCGGTGGATTTCATTTCCGGTCCCAGGCGCTTGTCCACATCCTGGAACTTCTCAAATGAAAATACCGGAATCTTAATAGCATAGCCATCCAGCTTTTGCGTGATCTGGAAATCCTTCAGTTTGTGCGTCCCCAACATTACTTTGGTGGCAATATTGAGGTACGGTACGCCATATGCTTTAGCAATAAACGGCGTAGTGCGGGAAGCCCTCGGGTTAGCTTCAATCACGTACACTTCATCATTCTTTATGGCAAACTGAATATTGATCAAACCCTTGATATTCAAGGCTCTGGCAATTTTTTCCGCATATTCTACCATACTCTGGATCACTATCGGACCCAGGCTGTAATGGGGCAGTACGGCAGAAGAATCGCCGGAGTGGATACCGGCCGGCTCAATGTGCTCCATTATGCCCATAACGTGCAGCTCATCGCCATCAAAAATGGCATCGATCTCGGCCTCTTTGGCACGTTCCAGGAACTGGTCTATCAACACCCGGTTGTCTGGCAAATGCTTGAATATGGTGAGCACCTGGCGCTCCAGCTCATTGTCGTTGATTACAATTTTCATACGCTGTCCACCCAGTACATAACTCGGACGCACCAACAGCGGGTAAGGAATGTTTTTGGCAATTTCCAATGCTTCATCCACATCGCGTGCTGCACCATATTTCGGATACGGAATATCCAGCTCTTTCAACAAATCCGAGAAACGTCCGCGGTCTTCGGCAATATCCATGTCGTTGTAACTGGTGCCAATGATATTATAGCCGTTTTTGTGCAGTTCTTCAGCCAGTTTCAATGCCGTTTGCCCTCCCAATTGCACAATCACACCTTCCGGCTTTTCATGCTCCAAAATCTCCTCCAGGTGTTCCCAGAACACGGGCTCGAAGTAGAGTTTGTCCGCCATATCGAAGTCGGTAGATACTGTTTCGGGGTTACAGTTTACCATAATAGCCTCATAACCAACCTCTTTAGCGGCCAGCAAACCGTGCACGCAGCAGTAATCGAACTCAATACCCTGGCCGATGCGGTTAGGCCCGGAGCCAAGTACCACAATCTTTTTGCGGTTGGTGGAGATGCTTTCGTTTTTGGCGCCCGGCGTATTGACGGGGTGACTTTGAGTCACCCCGTCAATAACAGCGCCCGGCGAACCGTCGGGGTGACTTTGAGTCACCCCGACGGTAGATTCCCCGGAGGCTGACTCAAAAGTCGAGTAGAAATAATTGGTCTTGCTCTCAAACTCCGCGGCACAAGTATCCACCATTTTATACACCCGACGAATGCCGCGTTTTTTACGTTCGCGGGTTACCGGTTTTTCCTCAATGCGCAACAGCCAGGCAATTTGCGCGTCGGAATAACCGTTTTTCTTCAGTTCAATGAAGAAATCGGTTGGAATATCTTCCGGAACATTATACCGCAGCAACTGCTCTTCCATTTTCACCAGGTTCTTGATCTGGCCTATAAACCAGGGATCAATACCCGTGAATTTTTGTACCGTTTTGGATGGAATACCCAGGCGAAGAGCATCTTTCACCCGGTAAATCCGGTCGTCCGACACCTTTTCAAGGCGTTCCATAATATCGTCGGTTTTGAGCCATTCCTTTTTATCGGCGCCCAAACCCGTGCGGTTGTTTTCCTGACTCTGACAAGCCTTTTGCAGGGCTTCGTTGAAGGTTCTGCCAATTGACATTACCTCGCCAACCGATTTCATCTGCAAACCCAGACGGTGATCAGCGCCCTGGAACTTATCGAAATTCCAACGCGGCATTTTCACAATCACGTAATCCAGCGTAGGTTCAAAATACGCTGAAGTGGTTTTGGTAATCTGGTTTTTCAGTTCATCCAGGGAATATCCAATGGCCAGTTTAGCTGCAATTTTGGCAATCGGATAACCCGTTGCCTTACTGGCCAGGGCAGAGGAACGCGATACCCGCGGATTTACCTCAATGGCAATAAGTTGCTCATTTTCAGGATTTTGGGCAAACTGCACATTGCAGCCCCCTGCGAAATTGCCCAGCGCCCGCATGATCTTGATGGCCTGATTTCGCATATCCTGGAAAGAGGTATCCGAAAGGGTCATGGCCGGCGCCACCGTAATACTGTCGCCGGTGTGGATACCCATGGGGTCTAAATTTTCCACTGTGCAAATGATCACCACATTATCCAGGTGATCCCGCAACAGTTCCAGCTCAAATTCTTTCCAGCCCAAAACGGCCTTTTCCACCAACACCTCGTGGGTGGGCGAAGCGCTAAGGCCGCGTTTCAGCGCCTCATCGAAATCGTCTTCCTTCATACAAAAACCACCGCCAGTGCCCCCTAGCGTGTAGGATGGACGAATCACGAGCGGGAACCCGATTTTCTGCGCGGCTTCTTTGCCTTCCAGAAAGGAGTTGGCAATGTATGATGGCGCCACAGAAAGTCCCAGGTTCACCACGAGTTTCTTGAACTCCTCCCGGTTTTCAGTAGTTTCAATGGCTTTGGTGTCAACGCCGATCATACGAACGCCGTATTGTTCCCAAATGCCCATTTTTTCACATTCTATGGCCAGATTGAGGGCTGTTTGTCCACCCATGGTGGGCAAAACGGCATCAATAGGCGGCAAATTAGGATCCTCCTGGTGCTCCTGCAGGATCTTTTCGATACTTTCCGGGGTGAGCGGGCGCAGGTATATATGATCGGCCGTAACTGGGTCGGTCATGATGGTGGCCGGATTGGAGTTAATCAGACTCACCTTGATGCCTTCTTCCCGAAGAGAACGGGAGGCCTGGGAGCCGGAGTAATCAAATTCGCAGGCCTGACCAATTACGATGGGTCCGGAGCCGATGATAAGAATGGACTGAATGGAAGTATCTCTTGGCATGTTATTTTGATTGGCTGAAACTCAACTTTATAAACTGAGCAGCATGTTGAACTGTGCTGTAAAACAATGCTAGCTGATAGCACCTTTGGCCACCCTCTTCAATGATGTACATGTGGCGATGAACCTGATCGGCCTGTAAATACCTGGCTGAAGTGCTGAAGATACTGGTCATAAGTGCCAGTTTTTCAACAGAGAGCCTTTCTGCTATTTCATGGGTATTCATGGCTAACCAGGCTTCCAAATGTTTCACTTGTCGTACACCGGCGTAATCCTCTTCATTGTACACAACAACAAATGATTTTTCCTTTCCAAGGGTATAATTCCCAAACTGTGCCCCCTGAACAATCCAGAAAGTATCCCTGAACGATGTACTAAAGGATTGCTGGACCGACCCGTTGTAAAACATGCCCGACCGAAGGAAAAAGTCCTTTAAGGTATTGAAATCTCCTGTTATCGGGGCGCCGCCAAATACACTCTGAACCACGGCAGCTGGCACCAGGCAATGGTTTGGATCCACTGGTGGCGGAGGCGGTGCTTCATATTCCTGGGCCGCAACAACCAATTCATCCTCTTCGGTTGGCGGCGGAGGTGGCGTAATCGTTTGATTTTCACCGATAAAATTGCTTGTAGATCCAAGCATCTCAAATTGATCCAGACGCCCCAATGTATGACCGCTGTAATCCTTCAATGTTTGAATTTTACGGTTATCGCTATTAGCTTTTCCTTCATTGCAAGGGAAATAAGCCAGCATTTTAGCATACAAACGCTTTGGGATGGCTTTGTGCTGAAAATCGGCAATTTCCTTTGCTGTGCGGGCTACAGACCAAATGCGGACTTCATCAATGCAGCCATTCCAGTCTGAATCGCGTTCATACCAGGAGCCTATGAAGAAATCCTTTCCAGGCAAGGTTTGACTAATCTCCGTTAGCACCACTTTGCCATCCAGCAAAACTTCCACTTTGTTGTCGGTTCTGATGTAGGCTACATGATGCCATTGGTTATCAGTCACCATGGCTTCTGAATTGACCAGCCCCTCTGCTGCGGTTTCTGAATGATGGAAAACAGACAACAGTCCGTCCATAACCCCTACCTCAATACGCGATTGAGACCCCACATCCCAGCTAAAGAGTCGGTACAGAGAACCATCGGCGGGATTTTGGGTCTTGAACCTGGCTTCAATGGTAAAGTCCTTTAACCCGGGAGCGAGTTCTACTTTTGCAGCCACCCTTTGTTTGCCGGCAAAATGAAGGCAGGTTTGGGTCATGCCAGATATTGGGAATCCGGCGCTCAGGATCATAATGAGTAAAAAAATGCCGCAAACCGGCCAATTGAAACCAGTTTGCGGCATTGCCGAAGTGAAAGTACGTAGCAGTCGTTTTTTCATTTCGGGGTGCAAAGGTACCTAAAGAACATGGATCTAGGGAAGGATTTGGCCCGAATAATTTGCACATTTTTGAAACGCGAGTTGGAACGCGGATTTTTTGGAACGCGGATGACGCGGATGACGCGGATTTTATGGTTGCCTTCGGCAACTTGTTTTGGATTTTGTTTTGCCTCCCTAACATTTCGCAGAATGCTATCTGCGAAATATTAAGGGAAATTTATCTCACATAAAACCTCCCGCCAGATCCACCCATTCGTAACCAGGGCAACCCATAGAGCTTTGCCTGCATATAGTATTCATACGTCTCGCCGCGTGCCAAGGTAAAAGGTACATTGGAATAATTTATATTCAGAGTAACCTTGTTTAGCACAAATTGCTCCACCAGCGAATCCATAGGCGCAATAATGACTGTTCTTGAAATATTGCCGGGATTCACCGGAGTAATGCCGATATCTCCCGATTTAGGTTCACATCCCTGGTCAGGAATCTGCCTTATATGTAGTGTAATACCTCTGTTCCAATTAAGTTGCTCTGCTACATCGAGTTCCTGCGAAGTGCTGCTTATGTTGGTCAAACGAATTTCCAGATAAACCGCATTGTCAAGCGCAATAGTATCCGTTAAAAAGTGAACGGATAAACTCCAATTCCTTTTCCATTTAGAAATGTAAAAATGTTCCTGTAATGGAGCAAACTCATTATTGCTCAAAACCAGATCAGGATATAGGCTGATTAAGGTATCCAGTTTTTGCTCTTGCCACTCATCAAAACTCCAGGAGCTGGCCAGAATCCGCAACATCCGAGCCATTACTTTGGAGCTGCAATCCGATTCCGGGTATCGCTCCAAAAACTGACTGAATGCCTCGTACGCTTCACTAAGATTTCCCTCCGGTAAATCATCCGAAGAATCCTGCTGCCTGTGATCTATATAATGCAGCATATCATACGCTGCATTATCCGCCAAGGGGCTATTGGGGTACTCCTTCACCAAGGTTCGGTAGTAACCAAAGGCCTGCTCCAGATTTTCCATAGGCCAGGAATACCTGAACCAGCGTTTGTAAAAGCAGTAATCAAACCAAATCTTCCCGGTAGCATACAAACGCTCATCGGCCGAATGCGGCAGCCGGTCAATACTGTCCAGTCGATGAAGTGTGGCACTGATTTGATCTACCGGCAACAAATCCTGAATCTGATTTTTTGCCAAACAGGCTGAGTAAAAATAAAGTAACGGCGCCGCCATTTCCAATCTTCCCTTGTAACCATAATACCGGCACAATCCAGATACCAGTTCGCAATGCAACGCAGTATCCAGGCGATTAGCCGCATAATCCAGCGCCACTTGTTCCATGACGGAATCTGGTGGATTATATAGCAAATAACTAAAATTGCTGCGTAATCGATCCAGACTCGCCTGGATTTTGGGATTTTTTAAAGGAGCATATTTCTTCTTCAATTGCACAAATGCCGCATAACGGAGGTAAAAATCTTCCGGCAATGCCTGAAATCCGGCTATTTCTGGCTCAAACCTGGCAAATTCCACCTGCACCTGATCCTCCGGAAAATCAGTAGCCATTTGTCTGAGGTCCAGAATTTCCCAATAATCCGGCCAGGTCAGAATGATTTTTTCGCCAATGGATTCATATGTATATGCTTTTTTATGCCCGTATGGCCTGGGTAATACCCGGTTGGTACAGCTTTCCATATCGAAAACGCTTAAGCCCCGTTCAGACCCAAACACAATAAAGCGACTATCCGGATTTCCTTTCAACAAATACTCAGCCGATTTGATACCATAGCCAGAAATCTCTTGAGAGCCCAAATTAAACATCCACAAAGTATCCGTTTGATAAAACCATAGTTGTCGGGATAACCCGGTGATAAACTCAATTCGCCTGTTTGGGAAATAAACCTCCGGCAACCTCCTGACAGGAACTCCAGGCATGGAAATATAATACTGAACCTTTGCTTTTTCTCCATAAGTCTGACTAATGCAGGACTCCCCTACCCACTCCACCTGAGCCGGCGACTTACAGCCTTCCAGTTCCTCGGGTATGCCGGAAAAAGGAACCATTTGTCCGGTTTTCACCTCAAACCTAAACCGGTCGCTGATCAAAACATCCGCCCCCCAATTACGTGTCCAAAGCATCAAATCGGTGCCAAAAGGATCTTTGATGCGGTGCATTACCTGGCCGTTGCGTTTATCGTGCATCACAATCTCCTCCTGATTATACACCCAAATGCCTGATTCGCCCACCATCATTTGGCCAGCTGCCAGCGACCCAAACGTCTGCTGCTGCCGGGTATTCCGATCATAACGGATGATATACATGGTGTCTTTAGCAGATTCCCACTTGCTTACCAAATCCCGGTGGTAATCAAAAGACCAGCAATAACGCGGCTCAAACGGGTCCTGTTCCCAGCGCAAAGGTTGGCGCCAGATATCTGCGGAATCTGAATCGTGGCTGTAGCGGATGGCTTCCCGGGGCAAACAGGAAGGCTCTTGAGCCAACAAAAAACGCCCCTTTACCAGGTCAAACTCACGCTCATTCAGCCAGCACCGATCCGGGCAAAACGGTGAAAACACCGGCGGATACGGGCTGCCTTTGGCAGGATAAACACGGAGCCCCGCCGTATAACCCTGCTGGGAAGAAAGCTGAGGTTGATGAAGCAGGAATAAGGTGGCTATAAGTAACGCACGGTACATGTTTCTGGAACGCTGATGGAACGCGAATATTATGGAACGCGGATGACGCGGATGACGCGGATTTTTGACTGCCTTCGGCAGCCTCTTTTTGTTTTGATCTCGAAATGCCCGGCTGAACGCCTTCTGCAGAATCTGCGGAAAAAATCTGTGTAAAATCTGTGCGAAAAACCTCTTCACTCCAACCTGAAAATCATTTCATCAGCCTTAAACCTTACCTCCAAATCGCATAATTCCATACTAATCCAATCATTTTTTATGCGAAAATCTTCCAGATTACCCCAATCCATAGAACCATCCGGATCTACACTGGGATTTATATTTGCTAAATCCGGTAAACCAATTAATTCCCGGACATTTGTAAAGACCAACACTCCTCTTTTATAACATGTCCATTCACCAGGTTTGGGCTTTTCGTAAAATTCACTTGGCTGCCAAATACTAAAATCCAGAAATAAAGTAAGCCGTTGAGTCTCCCAATCCATTTCAAGCCCCACCAGCCAGCTATCTTCCAGGTCAATGCCCTTTAACCGGATGAAATCTTGCTCCAAAAATGCTGTTTCAGGTATTTTCATAGGCAATAAGTGAATTTTCGGGTAAAATACGGCAACTCGTACTCCAATTCAAGGCAGTTAATTAGTAAAAGGTGATTTCTGTCCCCGCAAAGACTGATATAAATCACTTGACGGCACTGTACTACCATCGACTTTTGGGAAATTTTTCAAAAGGCTGTTTTAATCATAATCTATACCTCTACAGCCTTTCAAAAGTGAGGAACAACCCGTTCACAGCATTACCATGCAAGCATCCGACAGCAACATCTACCAGCAATTACCGGCTATTGTTAAACGGTATCAATTACCCAACAGTCAGAAAGCCACCATTCAAATCCTGAATTCTTTCCTGCCTTTCCTTGCCATCTGGATTGCCATGTACGTTTGGCGCGATGTATCCGTCTGGCTTACTATTGGACTGGCTATTATCAATGCCTTTTTCCTGGTCCGGATTTTCATCATTCAGCACGATTGCGGTCACCAGTCGTTTACTGCATCCAGAAAAGCCAATAATATCATTGGCGCAGCATGCAGCTTTCTGACGTTTATTCCTTATAAGTACTGGGCAAAAAACCACAATTATCATCATGGCCACAACGGCATTCTGGATCAAAACAGAGATATCGGCGATATCAATACGTTGACCGTTCAGGAATATCGGGCACTGAGTGCTATGCAAAAATTCAAGTACCGGCTTTTCCGAAGCGCTCCGGTGTTGTTTTTCCTGGGGCCTTTGTTTTACATCTTCTACAATAACCGTTTTCCCATTATCCGGCTGAAGGGATGGGAGGTGGCCAATAAGGCCTTGTTTTGGAACAATGTGTTCCTGTTTCTCATTCACGGAACCTTAATCTACTTCCTTGGCTGGGAGGCTTTCACACGGGTGCATTTCCCTATTATCGCGGCATTCGGCACCATTGCGATCTGGTTTTTCTATATTCAACACCAGCACGAACATACTTATAAAGCTGCCAAAGAAAAATGGGATTACCTGAAGGCTTCTATTCAAGGGAGTTCCTATTACAAATTGCCCAAACTATTCCACTGGCTTTCCGGCAACATCGGTTACCACCACATCCATCACCTGAATTCACTGGTACCCAATTACGAACTGGCGCGTTGCCATCACGAAAACCCGGTTTTTGACCAGGTAGCCAATGCCCTCACCTTCAGTCAGAGCCTGCGCTGCATTTTTTATAAACTTTGGGACGATGAACAAGGCAAAATGATCAGTTGGAGGGAATATGCACGGAAGTATCCGGTGTAGAAATTCGAGTGGATTTCGCAGAGGTTTCGCAGAGGTTTCGTGCAGATTTCACACAGATTTGTTGCGCAGATTTCACACAGATTTTTTTTGAGATGGGGTTGGGTCAGAACGCCGCCCAAACAAATATCTTCAAAAAATCTGTGTGAAATCTGCGCAACAAATCTGTGTAAAATCTGTGCGAAACCTGTCACCCCAAAAAGCGTTCTGCAATCCTTAAGGGCCGGAAAATATACCGCTTTTTAGTATGGTGCCCACCGCTGCGTTGCAAAATATCTTGAAGCGTTGCCAGAACGGTGAGCAGGTATTGGCCCTTATTGAGCATCACACAATCGGCATGCGCTGCGCGGGCGGCATCAGTCACTTCCGAGCGGGTTGCGATACCGCTTTTGTTTAGGGTTTCCAGCACCTGAGTGGCCCAGATAACGGGTACATGCGCCGCTTCACAAAGCCAAAGAATCTCTTCCTGAATCTCGCTAAGTCGTTCAAAACCAATCTCTACCGCCAAATCTCCGCGCGCTATCATTACCCCGAATACCTGCTCATGCATACCCTGATGCAGCAAAGAAGGCAGGTTTTGCACCGCTTCAGCGGTTTCTATTTTTAAAACAATGGGTAACGGTGGTGTACCAAATTCAAGAAGTAATTGCTGTAATTCTTCCACATCAGTTGCTGTGCGCACAAAAGAAAAACCAAGTATATCCGCATGCGCCACTGCAAATGGAATAACCGAACGATCATAGTCCGTTAAACAACGCACGGAAAGCTGAGTGTCTGGGAAATTAATCCCCTTTTCTGCCTTTAGTCGCGCTTTTGGTGCGGAAACGCGGTGCATATAGAGTTCAGCCATCCATTCGCCGGGAGTTTCTACCACGGCCTCAAACAATCCATCGTCGAACAACACACGATCGCCCTGCCGCAAATCCTTGATTACCCCTGGCAGGGTGCAACCCACCACTTTTTCCCTGCGATCTACCACGGTAGTGGATTCTGCCAGGAAAAAGCGTTCACGTTCCCGCAATTTAACTCGTTCCTTTTTCCATCCCTTGCCCATAATGGTGGTACGGATTTTTGGACCAGCTAAATCAATATAAATCTTACAGGAACGGTCCAGTGACTTGGCTGCTTTACGCACATGCTGAACCATTTTAGCCCAAATTTCAGGGTTATCGTGCGCTGTATTGATGCGGGCAATGTGCATACCGGCTTTCAACAATTGCTTCACAGAGCCATAATCGTCTGCCAGCGCTGTTTCAAAAGTCACCATCAGGTGGGGGATCTGTTTTTCCTCCTTATCACCAAACAAATCAGCTGCCCGCTTGCGGATAATCTGTCCCCCCGCATGCGCATCAAGCTCAGACAAACTTCCTTCCGGAAAACTATAACCCATGCGCTGCAGCACTGCTTGTACCTGTCGCATGCAATGGCTCTCTGCGCTTGCCAGGGAGGACAAGCCTGCATCATGCAATGCATCCTGTAGGGGACGCAAATCTTCCCTTCTCAGAGCCAAATAATGCAATAGATTGCGAAAACTGAGCTGCTGTGCGCGCGGGAGCACGCGGGTTTCATTCCTGAACTTTTCTTCTGCTGCAACCTGGTTTTCGTAAATGCGTTCCAGATCAGATCTAAGGCGGACAATTTCTGGCGACATAAGTCCGAAAGGTATGGGATTCACCGCTAAGTACGCTAAGTGCGCGGATAGAGAGGTCACCGCCAAGTACGCTAAGTGCGCGAAACCTGATTAAAAATTGCCATTTTTGCGCACTTAGCGTACTTAGCGGTGCATAAACTTATTAAATAAATAACATGTGGGTCCCTACCCCACTGCCTTGTTTGTAGAAATCTCCAACGGTGAGTACGCCATCCACTCCTTCGTAGAGATCCTCTTTTTTGTAATGGAACATATCCATAGCCAGTTTGCAGGCCCAGAGTTTTACACCTGATGCAGAAAGGATTTCAAGGAACTCATGCACATCGGGCATATCTATACGTTCCATTTCCTTTTTCATCATGTGGGTAGCAAGCGCTTCCACACCGGGTAAACCACCAAGCAACGTAGGCATATGCATAGCAGGGTTACCTACTGTGGCTATATGCAAGTGCTCCAGTTTTTCCTTGTGAATGGCTTCCAGACCAAAGAAGGTGAAAAACATTTCAGCTTCAATGCCTTCCATACGGGCTCCATTGGCCAGTACAAAAGCCGCATATACGTTCTCCAAAGTAGCCTTGGAGAGAATGATCATCATTTTTTTGATGTCGCCGTTATTTTCGTTCATGATATTTTTTTTTAAACGGTGGACGGTAGACGGTGGACGGTAGACGGTGTGCCTAAGCCGTCAACCGTAAGCCGTCAACCGTAGGCCGTCAACCGTAAGCCGTCAACCGTAGGCCGTCAACCGTCATTAAATACAACTGGCTGGTTTTGGGATTCCGGCAATTTTGGAAGCGGTTTTAAGTGGTGCAATCGGGAAGAGTTGGTAAAACTCTTTGATGTCTACCACACCGCTTTTACCGATTTTGCGAATGCTGAGGGGCACATCGTTTTTGAACTCGGTTTGGAGGTAAATAATGACATCCCAATGTCTTGCACCCATATCTACATTAGCTTCCTGGGCCAGTGCTGTTCCAATTTCTTTGTTCCATTGCTGGAAATTGGTGAGGTAACCTTCTTCATTTACCTGAATGGTTACGCCTGCTATGTTCTTATCCATGATTTGGTGTGTTTTAAGTGTCAATCAAAATTCTTTGCCTGCTTCCTGCATTTGAGTGGAAACAAACGGTATGTGAGTGCCTTTCAGCAACATATTCCAGTAAATCCAGCGGAATGCCAACTTACCCATGTGGTTGATCCTGCTTTCCTTCAACAGGCGCAGTGGGCCAATGCCTGGCAGTGGGAAAGTGCCTTCTACAGGCTCATGGGTATAGTTAAAATCAATCAGCAATGCCTTGCCGCCACCGGTTTCCACAAAGCAGTTTGCGTGTCCATCAAACTCTTCTTTCAGCGGCTCACCGTTGATATAGCGGAGAATATTATCGGTCAGAATTTCTGCCTCAAAGTGAGCCACAGATCCTGCTTTAGATGCGGCAATATTGGTAGCATCACCAAGCACAAAAACATTCTCGTAATCCTTGGATTGCAGCGTGGCCTTGTTTGTTGGTACAAAATTCAGGTCGTCGCCCATGCCTGAGCGTGCCAGCAGCTCGTCTCCTTTATTGGTGGGAACTGTAACCAACAAATCAAATGGAATTTCCCTGCCGCCGTAATCCACAATCATTTTGCGCTCATTATCCACACATTCAATGGCGAAATCACTCTCAATATGGATGTGCTTTTCGTCGAGCAGGTGTTGAAGCGCAGTGGTTGCTTTGGGCTTGGTAAAAGCACCACTAAGTGGTGTCACGTACGTGATCTCCACCTTATCCCGCATATTTTTGTTTTTGAAATAGGAATCTGCCAGAAAAGCAAATTCAATGGGCGCTACCGGACACTTGATGGGCATTTCTGTAATGTGTACCACCAATTTACCGCCTTCCCAATCGCGCAATTTGTTGCGCAGCGCCAAAGAGCCTTCAAAGGTGTAGAAATCAAATACACTCTTTTGCCATTCCTCACCCAACATTCCTTCTGTTTCTTCAGGGGCAATTTTGGCGCCAGTGGCAATGATCAGCAGATCATAGTGCAGTCTGTCGCCGTTAACCATGTGTACAAATTGTTCCTGTGGTACAATCCGATCAATGGCATCATGAATCAGGTTTACTCCATTGGGAATAAAATCCCGAATAGGTTTCGTAATGTCTTCCGGTTTGTAAATATCAAAAGGAAGGAAAAGATAACCAGGTTGATAATGGTGCTCCTCTCTTTCATCAATGATATCTATCTCCCAATCTTCACGTTTCAGGTGATCTCTGAGGTGGTTGGCCATCATGGTACCTGCTGTACCGGCCCCCAATATGACGATTCGTTTCATCTGACAATCATTTTTGTTGATCAATTTCGCTGCAAGTTTTCTGCACAGAAATTTGATCAAAAATGACGCAGGTCATGTCAGGTTATGACGACAGTCAAAAGCCTCTTGACGCGGCCTGAGGCAAGGAAACAGGAATATTAAGTTTGACAAAATGAATAGTTGTCTGGGCGCGGACAACCATTTAAATACAACAAGGGCGTTTATTTTCTTAGTGACGGGGTGACTGCCAGTCACTAAGAAAATAAACGCCCTCGATACGTATCCGCTCGCTTCGCTTTAGAACTCTACCACAATACCGATACTCGGCAAGAGAGAACCTTCTGTATTATCAAGGATCAAAGGAATAGCATTGCTGCCATCGGCCCGGAGTGGCTGACCATCTGTAGTCAGAAAAGCAGAACCATCAGGCGTACGTTTGAAGGTGTATTGTGGCGGCGCAGGGTTGACTGCATTCAACACATTTTGCACATCCAGGAATAAATCAAGGGTCCAGCGACGGAAATTCCATTTTTTGTCAATGCGAATATCCATTTGATTGAAAGCTCCCAGTCGGATACCATTCAGTCTGGTATAATCCAGGACTCCGGTACCCAAGGTAGCGTAATTGCGCTGACTGGCTTCCAGGTCCAGCGGCGTATAAGGTACTCCGCCCTGCCAACGGTACTTCACTCCCAGTTCCCAGTTTTTGCCAAATTTATAACCGGCCAACAATGAGAGCAAGTGCCGGTTGTCCCAGGCAGAAGCAATCAACTCGCCATCCAGGTTGCTGAATCTGGACCAAAATAAGGTGTAAGAACCCGTGAAATAAAGATTTTTATTGAGTTTTTGCTGGGCAAACAACTCCATACCATAAGCCTCGCCGGTACCAACAGCCAGCACTTTTTCATTGCCCAATACGCCGAATCCGCCTCCCTGATTAGCCAGTGAAATGCCGCTGAAGGCACTCACAGGGTAATCAGCATATTTTTTGTAAAAGCCTTCCACCGTAAGACGTAATACCTTGGTGGGTACAAACTCCAATCCCGCCACATAGTGATCAGAACGCAGATAAGGCTGATCCTTGTTGACCAGCACATTAGATTCGTCACGATAGCCCAAAACGGTGTACAATGGCATTTTATAATACCTGCCCACAGAGGCGTTCAACTTCCATTTGGATGCCAGCGCATAACTTACACTTACCCGCGGACTAATGGTGTTCAACGGATTGGCGCCATCGTCGGTAAAGGTGTTTCCATCCAGTCGTACACCGGCAGAAACGCCCAGTCGTTCATTCAGGAAAGTGCGATTCACTTGTCCGAAAACCCCGAACCTTACAAAATCAATGGCTGTGCTGAACCTCGATTCAATAGCCGGCTGGACGATATTTCCCACAGAATCCCGGATTTCGGCACGGATGCGGGTGTAAGCATTGTTGTTGTATTTCACATACTGCGCCATGGCGCCGGCACTGAATTTCCAGCTGCCGGCATACTTGTTGATATCAAAACGCAGTTTGTTTTCTATTTCCTGGCTTTTGATGCCCAGCACTCGTTTGGATTCATCCCTTTGTTTGCCATCATTGTTGTCGGTAAACTGGTCGAGTTGATTATCCAGCATGTTTCTGCTGAAGGTCAAATTCCAGAAACCATTGTTGATCAAGCGTTTAAGGGTAAAGCCTTGGGTGTAATTCCATTGGTTGATGCCAGGCACTGAACTCAATATATACAGGTTTTCAGGCGTGGCATCTTTTGGCGCTTCAAAGTAAAAATCATCAATAGCGCCTACGCCAAGCGCAGTAAAGGTGGTTTTAGCGTTGATCTTGTGGGTAACTTTATACTGAAAATCCCAGTAATCCGGCCGAATGGGTAATCCAATTGCATCGAACAGAAATTGCAGATATGAGCGACGGGCAGATGCAAGGAAAGTGGTGTTTCCGTTCTTTTTTCCCAACGGACCTTCCAGCGTGAGGGCTGTTTCGGAGGCGCCTACCCGAACATTGCCCTGTACCCGTCCAGGGTTACCGTCTTTTTGCCGGAACTGCAATACAGAAGACAAGGTGTTATCGTATCTGGCATGGAAGGCACTGCTGGCCAGAGTGGCATCTTCAATGAACGATACGTTCAGGATGCCTGCCGGGCCGCCGGCCGCCCCCTGAGTGGTGAAGTGGTTAATGATGGGTATTTCCACACCATCCAGGTAAAACACGTTTTCACTCGGCCCGCCGCCGCGAATAATCAGGTCGTTGCGGAAGCCGGCGCCGGAACCTGCCACGCCACCCACACCGGGAAGTGCCTGCACTACCCTGCTGATATCAAAATTACCTCCGGGATTACTTTTAATTTCCTCCACAGAAACATTTTGAATGGACAAGGGGGTTTCAGCTGAAGCTATCCGCACTGAGCGGTTAATCGTTACTTCCACCTCGCCGAGGGTGGTACCTTCCGGCTCAAGTTCGAAATTTAGCTGACTTGCATTGCCGGTGTTTACCACCACATTAAACTTGGTTTGGGCGCCATAACCAACATAACTGGCCACTACATTGTAAGATTTAGGCGGAATGCCGCTGAGCCGGAAATTGCCGTCTACATCAGTGACACCCCCTAAAGAGGTACCTTCCAAACGGATAGCGGCCCCAATAAGCGCCTCCTGAGTGAGTTTATCCCTGACAGATCCGGTAAGCACCCCGGTATTCTGTGCGCTCAGCGCAGCTGATAAGAATGTTAGAAAAAATAGAATGGACGAAATTCGCATGATTTTGATAAAAGCTAGGTGAAGGCCAGTTGAACAAAGCGGCAAAATTTTTGTTTGTATTAAATAAAACTTTTTTTAAAAAATTAAAACGACATCAAACCAATCATGCGTGCAGAGTTCATACGCAAACTCATGGACCTGGTGGAGGACTACGAAATGGCTGGAGGTCAGACAGAGGAATTTGACCAGGAGGACTTCAGCAGTTGGCTGCTCACCAGACATGAGCGCAAGATACCAGCAGCAGCGCTCAATCAGGGACCGCCAGTCAATGGTTTGATAGCTATGTACCTCAGTTTTATGTCGAGGTACGCGCAGTTTTACAGCCGCAGGGTTTTTCGCGATTCTGCCATCTATTCCGACGACGACTGGGGAGTCTTGGTATCCCTTTATCCATTTCAGAAAATGAAAAAAACCGAGGTCATGCGCGGATGCATCATGGAAAAATCGTCGGGCAATGAAGTGCTCAAACGCATGCTCAAACAAGGATTGCTTCAGGAAGAATTGCACCCCAACGACCGCCGCTCTAAGCTGGTTGAGTTAACCGCAGCAGGCAGACAGGCATTCGAATCGGTGCAATCCGGCATTGCCGGGCTGGCCAGCGTGGTGGTTGGCGATTTAGCTGAAAATGAAAAATTACAACTGCTGGAGCTGCTGAATAAATTACACCGGTACCACAAACCTATTTTCGAGGAAGCAAACGACCAGGAAATTGAACAAATGCTTGGAGTGACTCATTAGATCCGCGTCAGGTAAATATTGGAAGCCTTAGTTGGCCCTTTTTTTCAGCGCCTGACCTTCTGATAAAACAGGGGAAAACCCAAGGACCCGCTAATTGCGGACGGATCTCGTAAATAGATAGGTGCTACTGAATCAAGCCAGATATATAGCTTGGACTTTTCCTCATCCCATGCCCATATCTGAACCAGTCGAAGCTGCGTTACGTGGTCAGATTTCACCTTGGCAGGCCTTACCTCAATAGAGGTTTCATAGGTTTCGGGGTCGAATTCCAGAATCGAATCTCTGTTTACCAGCATATTTTTTCGATCAGCCATCGACAGTTTATGTTCCATTCGGCTGTCGTAAAAAACGGCGTGGCGTTTGTTTGCAAACACCTCTACATAGTGTTGGTATGGATGCTCAAAACCTGGCGTTACCTTCACCAGGGAATCTGGCTCCAGGAATATGGTGGTTTCTTCTGTGGCGCCACTAAATGTCTTTTTAGCTAAGGGGATATTTTCACTTTGAAGATTTCGCGGTTGGTTGCTTGGTTTAAACCAAAAAAATGGTATAAATTCCGGGTAATCATTGTCATCGTAACGTTTATTGTGAAAAACCGGAGCAATACTTAATACCTCTGTTCCCCACTTTGCTTTTTTCTTGTTGTAATACACTAATTGCCTGACTCGCCAGTAATTAAATTGACGTTCAGGATCAGGCTCCTGATAAGCAAAAGCTATCTTTTCCTCAAATGTTACTGGATCATAATGAATGATCGTATCTATCCTACCATCCAGATATTTATCCTCTGGTATGGTGCACTCCGGATCTTTGTAAACAGGGAGTTTTCCAGACATGAAGGCATCATACACCAGATCTGCTAGCAAAGGACTTGAATAGCTTAGCCCGCTATGATGAACTGGAACGTGCTTTACAGTAATCACCCCGGAATCCCATTCTTTGGATAATGGCATATCCATTTCCCAGTCCTGCGTGATATACGCGGCCCAAACAATATCAGGATTTTCCAAAATGGCAGACTGGGCAAAAACATGTAGGGGGGCAAAAAATGCTAAAAAATTGATCCAATTCATATATAAAAGAATTAATTACAGGATTCCCAAACGATTATTTTCACGATAAATTACCCCTGTTCTCTTGTGGAAGCAATTAGTTTGGCTCCATTGTTGTGAAATGCCCACCTTTTTTTGATTTTTTTCAAAAACCTGGCAGCGAAATTCAAGGGCTAACCGTTCCTGTATTATCAATCGCGAAAAACAGTTTTTGCGATGAGAAAAAGCAGGTTTTTTAGTTGGTTTTGTTTGTTGCAATGGGCACGCTGGAGAGCGTGCCTTTTGTATTTTTAGCCCTGAAATTCAACATCTTTCCAAACCCGACCCATCTTGACATGTTAAAAAACCTGACAATTTTCCTCCTGGGCCTGTACGCATGCGCACTAAACGCCCAAAATCAGTCTCCGGTTATTGAATCTTTTACACTGGATCCAAACTGGAGCAATCTTACTCTGCAAATTCAGTATGAAGTAAGCGACCCGGAAAATGATCCGCTGGATGTACAAGTCCAGTTTTCGCACAATGGCGGAAAGGATTATTCCATCACCAGCTCGGTTCTATTATCCGGTGATGTAGGCTTCCCCGTCCAGCCCGGTTTACGTACCATTCAATGCGACATTTCAGCGCTGGCCAACCTGCCTGGTTCCTTTGTTGCCCGATTGGTGGTAGACGACAAACAGCCATTCGATCTTCAATCGCTTGTCAATCAGGTAGATAGTACCAGAATGCGTGCCGATCTGGAGTATTTGGAAGGTGTAAGACACCGCACTGCCGGTTTGGCACAGCTTCAAAATGCCCAGGATACCATCCGTAACCTGTTCCTGAGCCAGGGCTTTGTATACGAGGAACAAGCCGTTCCTTTTGGGAATTACACAGGTAAAAACCTGATTGGCAACCATACCGGAACTTTTTCTGCTGAAAAGGTGGTAATAAACGACGCCCACTACGATACCGTAAGCAATGCACCTGGGGCGGATGATAATGGCTCCGGTACTGTTGGTTTCATGGAAGCAGCCAGGATTTTGAGTCCCTACCCATTCAAAAAAACCTTGCGTTTCATAGGTTTCGATCTGGAGGAATCAGGGTTGATTGGCAGTATCCGGTATGTGAGTCAGGGTATTCCTGCCGGTGAACAGATTGAAGGGGTTTTTAACCACGAAATGATCGGGTATTGGAGTGATGAACCCAATTCTCAGACCCTCCCGCAAGGATTTCCCTTGATTTTTCCGGCCGCTGCCAATGCCGTGGCAGCCAACCAATACCGGGGCGATTTTATTACCAATGTGGGCAACACAGCCTCCCAACCCCTGGCTTTGTTGTTCAGTAACTCCGCCCAACAATACGTACCCGATCTGAAAGTGATTACGCTGGATGTACCCGGCAATGGACAAATAGCGCCCGACCTCCGCCGGAGCGACCATACGCCATTCTGGGAAGCGGGCAAACAGGCATTGATGTTGTCTGATGGCGCCAATTTCCGGAATGAATGCTACCATACCCCGGGCGATACCCTGAACGAAAAACTGAACTTCACTTTTATGTCGAATGTGGTAAAAGCTACAGTAGCTGCCATGGCACAACTGGCTGAAATTCAGCATGGCGACTGGGCTTCTGCTTCCTTTGCCGGTAATACCATCAAAACAACGGAAATCCCTGCCTGTAGCGTGCGGGTTTTCCAACAGGATGGCCAAAGCGGCGCCTTCAACCTGCAAATACTGCGCTGCAACGTTTCAGAAATGTTCGTTACCCTGATGGACATGAAAGGCGCCATTTTATTGGAAGAAACCTTGCAGGTGCAGGACAGCGAAACCTACACCATCCAAACACCCAACCTGCCGGCGGGCATTTATGTGCTGAAAACGGGTCGGGGAGATGCAGTCCAGTCGCAAAAAATCATGTTACGTTAACCAAAAACAGTGGATCGCTTGTTCGGAAAGATATGCAGGGAATAGCCCTGGCCAAAATCCGAACAAGCGATTACCTTTGCCCGGCTATGCGGGTTTTCACCGACTTATCTTCGCTTCCTGTTTTTCGCAATGCAGTAATCACCATTGGCTCCTTCGACGGGGTGCATAAAGGCCATCGCCGTATCCTGGAACAAGTGCAGGAACTTGCCCGGAAATCAGGAGGCGAGAGTGTGGTGATCACCTTTGATCCTCACCCGCGTACGGTGCTGAAGCCAGACGATCATTCCTTCAAACTGATTACCAGCACGTCGGAAAAAATTGCTCTGCTGGGCGAAATTGGAGTAGACAATGTAGTGGTGGCGCCATTTACCGAGGCGTTTGCCAGACAAAGTGCAGCCGAATACGTGGAGGATTTCCTGATCCGGAAATTTCAACCGGTCTGCATTGTTATTGGCTACGATCATCGGTTTGGATCTGGCAGGGAAGGAGACATTTCTTACCTAAAAAAATACGAAAACAAAGCAGGTTTTCAGGTAATAGAAATACCCGCACAGGAAGTTGATGAGGTTACCATTAGCTCATCAAAAATTCGCAAAGCATTGGAAGCCAGCAACATACAACTGGCGAACAAGCTTTTGGGCCATGCTTTTTCATTTACAGGAAAAGTAGTTACCGGCAATAAAATTGGTCGCACCATAGGTTTTCCAACGGCTAACCTGGAATTGGAAGATCCCTTCAAAATGCAGCTACCGGAAGGGATTTATGCGGCTCGTTGCGGCAACCTGGCGGCAGCTCTGTACATAGGCAGCCGCCCTACCCTTTCGCCCAACGGCAAACGGGTAATTGAAGTGCATCTTATTGATTATGACGGCGATTTGTACGATCAGGACCTTTATGTAGAGGTACTGGACTTTATTCGACCGGATAAAAAACTGGATGATTTGGAGGCGCTTCGCAATCAAATAAGTGCCGACAAAACGGAAATTTTGCACCGTCTGGAGCAAGTTGCCCATCAGACCCCACCGATCATTCCGGTTATGCATACCTCTACTGAAAAATCGCTGCCCAATGTCCACTATGAGGTAGCTATTGTGATCCTCAACTACAATACCCGTAGGCATTTGGAGCAATACCTGCCTTCCGTGGTGGCCTATAGTGAGGGAGCCGCTATCATTGTTGCCGACAATGGCTCTCCTGACGATTCAGTGGCTTTTCTGAAGGAAAACTATCCACAAATCATCCTGCTCGACCTACAGCAAAACTGGGGTTTCGCGGAGGGATACAACCGGGCACTTCAGCAGGTTTCAGCAGATTTTTACGTAATCCTGAACTCCGATGTACAGGTAGCTCCGGGTTGGATAGAGCCTATTGTTCAGGTTATGAGGCAGGATAAATCACTGGCCATTGCACAACCTAAAATTTTGGCCTGGCGCCCGGGCGCGGGCGATGAACAACCGGAGGAACCCTATCATTTTGAGTATGCAGGAGCTGCCGGCGGATGGATAGATCAGTTGGGTTATCCGTTCTGTCGCGGCCGCATTTTTAGTCACCGGGAACAGGATTTAGGTCAATACAACACCCGTCAGGAATGTTTCTGGGCGGCCGGAGCAGCATTTTTTATCCGGGCGGATCTATACCATCAGTTTGGTGGCTTTGATGGCGATTATTTTGCACATAACGAAGAAATTGACTTGTGCTGGCGACTCAAGAGAGCCGGATACCGCGTGGAATGTATTCCTGAGTCGGTAGTATGGCATTTGGGAGGCGGCACATTGGAATACGAGAATCCCAGAAAAGTTTTCCTCAATTTCCGCAACAGCCTGTATTCGCTAGTCAAAAATGAGCCCTGGAGTAAGCTCCTTTGGCTTATCCCTGCGAGACTGGTACTTGATGCGCTGGCGGGTGCACGTTTTGCAGCGAAAAAGCAGTTCAAAGCCATCTGGGCCATCGTTCGCGCTCATTTTTCATTTTACAGCAATCTGGGCGACACCCTTGCTAAAAGGAAAGAAGCAAGGAAACGCATAGAACAACATCGAATTGGCCCTGAAAACCGCTCAGGCATTTTTCCGGGTAGTATTATTTTCACCCACTACCTCAAACGAGTGAAGAAATTTGGGGATTTGTGATAGTGGGCGGGGCAATTAAACAAGCCGCACGCCAACTTACAAACTCAAACACTCGCAAACTCAAACACTCGCAAACTCAAACACTTAAAAACTCAAACACTTAAAAACTCAATGCCCAATTACGAACTGTTGCATGCTGATGATGATGTTTTGGTAGTATCCAAACCTGCCGGCTTGCTGGCTATTCCGGATCGGTTTGGCAACAAGGATAGTTTGGTTTCCGAGCTGCAGAAAAAATACGATAAGGTATTTGTGGTGCACAGATTGGACCGCGAAACGAGCGGTATTATGGTTTTTGCCCGGAATGAGGCTGCACACCGACATTTATCCATGCAAATGGAACACCATACAGCTGATAAATTTTACCTGGCACTGGTTGATGGGATAATGCACCATGATGAAGGAGAAATAGACAAACCGATTGGCGAACATCCAGGTGTGCCGGGAAAAATGATGGTAACTACCAGTGGAAAACCTTCTTTGACTTTTTACCGGGTTTTGGAACGATTTCAGCATTTCAGCCTTATGGAGTGCCAGATCAAAACCGGAAGAACGCATCAGATCCGGGTACATTTCCAAAGCATAGGTTACCCATTGGCGGTGGATGCGCTGTACGGACGCCGGTCTCAATTTTTCCTATCCGAGATCAAAGGAAAAAAATATAAATCCGGAAAATTTACAGAAGATGAACGTCCTTTGATGGACCGAACTTCATTGCACGCATTCCGGTTAAGGTTTCAACATCCAACCAGTGGCGAAGTGCTTGAATTCAGGTCTGAACTCCCCAAAGATTTTGCTGCAGTACTCAATCAACTCCGCAAATGGACCAAGTCCTAAGGCCCAAAACGTAAGTCGAAAGTCGTAAATATCTATGGCTGCTTCACAATTACAACGAATCATTTTTGGCTTGAAAGTCAGACAGTTCCGCCAGGAGCGGGGTTGGAATTTTGAGGAACTGAGCCAGCGTACCGGCATTTCCATTTCATACCTGAATGAAATAGAAAAAGGTAAAAAGTACCCTCAACCCGACTACAGAAAACGGCTTTCTGAAGTGCTTGAGGTGCCTTATGAATTTATGATCTCTCCAGAGCTTACCAAAGAGTTTGCCCCCCTTGGAGAGTTGCTCCACAGCAAATTTTTGAATGATCTGCCGCTGGATTTGTTTGGCATTGGCATGCAACCGCTGGTTGAAATCATTGCCAGCGACCCGGCCAAAGTGAATGCCTTCATATCCGCATTGCTGGAAATCGCGCGTGTGTACGCCCTGCGCGAAGAACATTTTTATTTTGCGGCATTGCGGGCGTATCAGGAGCTTCGAAACAATTATTTCGAGGAAATAGAACAAGCTGCCAATGCATTTGTACTGAAACACCAACTGCCTGTTAATGGTGGCGTATCACTGCAATCGCTGGAACAAATACTGCAGGAGCAGTTCCATTGTCAGATTGATCACGATGGTTTGGGGCCCTATCCAGCCTTACATTGGTTGAGGTCGGTATACAACCCAAGCTTCAGGAAGGTTTTGCTCAATGGTCAGCTCAATGAACGTCAGAAAGCTTATCAGCTGGCTAAAGAAATCGGCTTCCATGAATTGCGCCTGAAAGAACGCCCATTGGCATCCAACTTCCTGAGGGTCAATTCCTTCGAAGAAGTATTGAACAACTACCTGGCGGCTTATTTTGCGGTAGCTATTTTGGTTAACCGCGACTCGTTTATCCGGGATATAGGCGCCTTTTTCGAGCAAAAAACCTGGAATCCTTCCGGCCTGCTAAGTTTCATGACCAAGTATCAGGCCAGTCCGGAAGTATTGTTTCAACGATTTAATGTTTTAACAAAAGACTTTGGGCTTGACAAAGTTTTCTTCCAAAGAGTAGTACACGATCTGGGCCGGGATGGTTTTGATATGGATAAAGAGCTCCATCTTAATCGCAGGCACCAGCCACATGCTACTGGTTTGGGTGAGCATTATTGTCGCCGTTGGTTATCCATTACCTTACTTCGGGATTTACAAAAACAACAGGGACAGTCCATGCTGGTGGGTATTCAGCGGGCGTCTTTTCTGGGCTCCGGGGAGGAATACCTGTGTATTTCCATTGCCAAACACGGACATCCTACGCCCGGCAAGAACGTAAGTGTTACCCTTGGTGTATTGCTGGACGACCATGCCAAACAAAGGATCCAGTTTTGGAACGACCCTTCCATACCTGTTCAAACCATTAATGTAACCTGCCAGCGCTGCGCTATGCCCGACTGCGCCGAACGTGCCGCCGAGCCCACCGTTGTGTTAAGGAAAGAGGAACGCCGGAGAATGGAAGAGCAGCTGAAGCAATTGAGTACATGACTGAAGATTACATGATTGAAGAGTACATGAGTACATGATTGAAGAGGGAGGCGCTGGGCTTGAGTTTCGTACATAAGCCTAACCCAGCGCCTCCCCCTCGACAATCATGTACTCATGTAATCGTCAATCATGTAATCTCACTGTGCTTTTCACCCGGCTAATCATACCTGATTTAATCCATACTTCGCCGCCAATGGCGTGGAGATGTATTTTAGTAAAGCCGCCGGTGGGAAAAAAAAGTTCGGTGAGACAGGTTTCTCCCTGATCTGCAAATAATTCTGCGGAAGCAGCATCAATATAGAGTCGGATCGGCAGAATATTATCATTAGAGAAGCGCGGAGCTTTATGCGCTTTTTTCGCAAAATTATCAGCAAAACTTAAGTCTCCGGAGTACTTTCTGTCGCTGAAGAACTCTTTGGCTTGAATGTCATAACCAATTTCATAGCGTTGGTTAAGGGCGTTACTCAGGTAAATGGAAAACCCAATGGCAGTAGTTTTCGCCAGATCTATTTCCAACATAACTTCATAGCAAAGAGGTTTGCCGGCTGGCGATTCTGCCAATAGCCTACCAGATGCCAAGGCTCCCTGGGGCAGTTTTTTAGTTTTGCTGCGTAGCTTTTCCAGCTCTTTAATGGGCATGGATTTTAGGCGGTAGCTATTCCCTGTTTTATGCAGGGTAATTTCCCGGGGTAAGGTAGCCCCACTGCGCCAGGCTTCTGTAGGTACCCGGGTGGCATAATCCCAATTACTCATCCAGGCTATCAGCAGTCGGCGACCGTCTTTTACAGGTACATCTGACCAGGTAACTGCCGCATAGTGATCACGGCCCCAATCCATCCAAACCGCATGGTTTTTACTTACATCAGGTTTGAAGGTCGGATCAAGTACAAAATTTTTGCCATCAAACTGTCCAACAAAATACTGTGTTCCGGAGCCGCCATTCGGGTGGCCAGGATTGATGTTCACAATAAGCACCCATTTTTCCTCTGTAGCGCCCTCCACCTTGATCGGGAATAAATCCGGGCACTCCCATACGCCACCATGGCTGCCATATTCCTGACCAAATGAGCTCAAATAGGTCCATTTTTTTAAATCAGGCGCACCCCAGAGTTCCACATGATCACCTACAGCCAACGCCATGACCCATTGTTTGCTGGGGGCATGCCAAATCACCTTTGGATCGCGGAAATCACGGATAGTACCGGGATTGGGAATCACAGGATTGCCGGCGTATTTTATCCAGGTTCGGCCGCGGTCATTACTGTATGCAATAGCCTGACTTTGGGTATTGGGCAATTTGGCCCGCTCTTTTTCCATATCATGGTAGGTAAATATAGCTACCAGTGGTGGTTTGCCATTTTTTCCAAAACCGGAAGTATTGTTCCAGTCCACCACGGCACTGCCTGAGAAAATATACCCCAGCGAATCCGGGTAAAGAGCAATAGGCAAGTGCTTCCAATGCATCAGGTCTTTGCTCACAGCGTGTCCCCAGTGCATGGGTCCCCAAACCGTTGCATCTGGATAATACTGGTAAAACAGGTGGTATTCTCCCTGGTAATACACCATACCATTAGGATCATTCATCCATTTTTCCGGGGGCGTGAAATGGAATTGAGGGCGGTGAGGCTCCTGATACTTATGTTGTGATTGGCAGACTGAAGTCCTCAACAAAAGGCAGAGCCAAAGGGCCGTCAGAAAGAAAACCCTGAGTGTAGGGTAACCCTTGATTTTTAAAATTTGGAGTAACTGGTTAGCCTGCGGCGACCCGATACTCTGGGATACCGCCAGATAAAACGGTATATAGTTCATTGAAAGGATTGAATTGGAGTTTACGGATTGTAGAGATAAAAGATTGAATACGGACATAGA
>JAFLBO010000037.1 GCA_017303475.1 Chitinophagales bacterium | reverse complement strand
TCTATGTCCGTATTCAATCTTTTATCTCTACAATCCGTAAACTCCAATTCAATCCTTTCAATGAACTATATACCGTTTTATCTGGCGGTATCCCAGAGTATCGGGTCGCCGCAGGCTAACCAGTTACTAAAATATAAAATTGCTTTAAGCATTTACTCCTTGTTTGATGTATTACAAGCTGCTTTTGAAGTTTGCAAGAGTACAAAACAATTGTAAGGCAACAGAATAAGATAATGCATTTTATAATAAAAAACAGACACTATTTATCAAAAATCGCCCTGTTTACCACCCGAATTTTGTAATTTTTTCACCGGGAAGTGAGCTATCCATATCTTTTTTACTAAATCCACCAAAAACTATAAAGTCTGGGCTTTCTTTTTCTGTAAGGTCTTTTAAATACTCAATTTTATTATTTTCAACTTTAAATACAATAAAGTGTCGTAATAGTATTCTGATACAACTATTGCCTGAACAAGAATTTCCCCAAACGACATGCTCTACAAAAAAAATATTTGCTGATTTCGTTGGCAAAAGAGGCGAAAATTGATGAAATATGGAATAACTATTAGCAAAATCTTCTGAACCAGTCGTAAACTCATATATATTTGATAACGAATCTGGAACAACCAATCTATCAATTCCGGAATTGATGGGGTGTATTAATTGGGCTGTTGATAGTGTACAATCAAGATAAACTTTACCATTTTCAGCAATATTATCTCTCCAACGTAAAATTGGATCAAGTTTTATCCTGCCTTTTCCCGTTAGAAGGCTTTCATAGGTATTTTCGAGTTTCAAATAGGTAAATATTGCTAAATTATTTAATTTATTAAAACAAACAGGAGAATTATAAACGTTAGAATAATTTCTAACGCATGCTGGAAGTAAACTTAACATCAGTAATAAACACAAAAAAATCAATCTGCCAAGAGTGAGCATCGTTTTTTCTAAATTTCAGGGTAGAGAATTATCTAAAAGCAGAATTCTCTACCCTGTTATTAACTTTATGGGCAATTTATTATCTCCGAATCGAGGTTGACCATTGGATATCCAAAAGCCCCACCAGGATCTCCCATTGCAACATTTGCAGAGTAACTGGGGTTACAATTTTTAACTTCCGTTGTAAAATTATTGTACAGGATAGTTAAAAACTGAATGTTCGCTATTGTGTTTGCATTTAATGGATTCTGATTTATCATTTGTTGTGTGGTTGCCATTGAAGTATTTACTGCATTTGCAAGGAACACATTTGATGATAATAAGCAAGTGTTGTTATGATTTGCTTGTATTGTAAATCGAATGTTTTCTATATACATTGAAACAGGGTTTCCATTGGGGACTGTCCACGTATAATAAGAATTTGACAGCGTTAAGCCTGTAAATTTGTAATTATGATCTAAATCATTTATGAATGTCTTGAAATTTAATATTTCAACACAAAGCGGATCATTTACAGACACAGGAGGATTCGTTGGGTCAGAGTCATTCGCAATGTTCTCTTGAATAATTGCTTTGACAAACTCAATTGCATTAGGGGTATTGTTTTGGTTAGTTAGAAAGTCCAAAAGTACTTCAATACTTGGTGAATTGCTAGCCAACCAATCCAATTGCACTGCATTGAACTCACAAATGTTGTATAGTTGACGCAGTTTCTCAGCTTCCTCAACATTCAATCCTGGAGGTAGTGTACCCCCACCTTGGATAAACCACTGAATCGGAATATGGCTGGTATAGATATATTGCCAATTGGTATTAGCAAAAGGATAGCCCGGTGGAGGGGTGCCCGTACCCGTTCCGGTGCCTGTACCACCTCCGCCGCCACCACCAGTGCCTGTTCCTGTACCACCACCACTTGTACTACCACCAGTATTTCCACCTTCGAATTCGTGTACACAATCTTGTGACACAACAACAACAGGCACCTCACAATCGCTGACGGCAATATCAGGGCAAGGTTCGTAGATTATTTCAATCACATCAAGACAGTCGCCATCTTCCCTTTCTTCTGCCATCCTAACTTGTCCTCCCCTCTGAATCGATGTTATACCGCCAACAGGGGCGCCGTTAACCATTCTAACGCCACCCTTAAAATGAAATCCAATATCAAACAATGCGTAAACACCCGAAAAATCCGCAAAACCTATGTCCTGATTGTTTGAAAAAAAGTAATTTGAATCCGCTATAAACAGCATTATCTCCACATTTAGTGTGTCACCACCCAAATTACTTACCAATAATCTTAGGCCAGCTCTGCCATCATTAGCTGACGCGAAAACAGAATCCTGTAATGGTGAAACAACGATTTGCCTGCCGGAAAGAGAATTACTGAGGTAGGCTTCGCTCCAATTAGGCACAACCGGAAGGTTGAAGATTCTGGTGGAATCATTGCCAAGTGATTGCTGATCAGTGCTGTACTTCAGTTGCTCGAAAAAAGCCTTCGCCTCACCTATACTTATTGGATAGTTCTCAGGAAATGAGAAAGAATGCTGAGTATTTATTCCATCTTTTTTGCAAGAAGGTAAAATGCCTAAAAATAAGGCAATAAGAATTAATGGCCACGATGTGACCAGATTGAGCTTTTTCATAAAAATGATGCTGTTTTGACGGTTTTCAGTTGTCCTTACCTCGCGCGCCGGTGGGGATTTCCTTTGCCGTCAGGTTAAAAAATTAATTTGATTATCAATCAATTTTAGGCAAACCTAAATTTGCATTGAGTCCATTCTTGGTTTATTCTTTTACCACATATTCCTGAGTTAACGCAACTTGTTCATGCAATTCAAGCACAGAAGTATTCAATTTTAATACCCCGGTTGAGTTACTAAAAGGTCAGAACGTTAGACTACTGGATTTTAGCTTCGGGGCTTTTTATCCAAAAGCCATCACCCAGCAATCCAACGTCTCCACCAGGGTTATACAGGCGTTGTTTTCAATTTCAAGGCAAAGTTGAGGCGCATTATCGGCACTCCAAAATTTTCACTTTGTATGAATTCATACCACAATTCGCCCGCCTTAATTGGATTTTGACACACCTCAACAAAATATCCGACATTCATTCCCTGTGCTTGAATGTAATTTTGTTTTATCATTGAGCCTCTTTCAAGACACTCAACTACCCACTATGTCAATCAATATCGACAAAGCCAAAAAGATCTTTGAACGCATGCAGGAGCAATCCGGACTCGAAACGCTTATCAGCAACCTGAGACCCGACGATTCTCCGCTTCCCTCCGGTATGCCCAAGGACTACTCCGCTGAAGCTACCCGAGAACGACTCGAACACCTTGCAGAGCAGCGTCCCAACACCCTCAAATACCTGATCCCTGACGAATCTCACCCGGATCTGGAACGTCTGGAAGGCAGTATCGAAAATTTTATCGGGTTTACCCAGGTGCCTACCGGCGTAGTTGGCCCTCTGAAAGTGAACGGTTCTGTAGCCAAAGGCCATTACTATGTTCCCTTAGCCACCACTGAAGGCGCCCTCGTTGCTTCCTACCACCGTGGCGCCAAAGCCGCTAGCCGGGCTGGTGGTGTTGCCAGCGCCTGCCTCACCGAAGGCGTGCGCCGCAGCCCCTTGTTCGGTTTTAATACCATTGAAGACGCTATCCGTTTCCTGGTTTGGACCACCGATCAGAAAGCTACTTTTTTCGAGATCGCCCAAAGCAAAACCCGCCATGGTAAACTGACAGACATTCACCTGAATATGGAAGGCAACCACGTCATCCTGACCTTCGAATACCTCACCGGCGATGCCTCCGGCCAAAATATGGTCACCATCTGCACCGATGCCGTTTGTCAGTACATTGCCGCACATTGCCCCATCCCCATGAAATACTGGTTCGTGGAAGGTAATTATTCGGGTGATAAAAAAGCCAGCGCCCTGTCGTTCACCACCGTGCGTGGCAAAAAAGTAACGGCAGAATGCATTTTACCTGCAGATATACTGGCCAACGTACTCAAAACCTCCGCACGGACCATGGAAGAATACTGGCGCGCCAGCACCGTGTCGGTTATCCAAAGCGGATCCATTGGCGCACAAGGACACTTCGCCAACGGACTCACAGCCCTCTTCATGGCCACCGGACAGGATGTAGCCTGTGTATCCGAGGCCGCTGTGGGCGTTACCCGCATGGAATGTGTGAACAACGATGAGCTCTATGTATCCGTCACCCTGCCCAACCTCATCGTAGGAACCGTAGGCGGCGGCACCAAATTTACCACCCAACAGGAATGTCTGCAACTCATGGACTGCGCCGGCGCCGGCAAAGCCCGTCATTTCGCTGAAATCTGTGGCGCTTTACTGCTTTGCGGCGAAATCTCCATCGCAGCAGCCCTTTCTGAAGGACATTTCACCAAAGCACATCAGCAGTTGGGGAGGTAAGGAGGGTCATTTGGAGGTCATTTTAGGGTCATTTAAGAGTCATTTGAAGGGTCATTTTAGGGGTCATTTGGAGGTCATTTTAGGGGTCATTTGGAGGTCATTTTAGGGGTCATTTGGAGGTCATTTTAGGGGTCATTTGGAGGTCATTTTAGGGGTCATTTGGAGGTCATTTTAGGGGTCATTTACGACCCCGCAGTGATTTTTCGGGAGTCATTTGGGTGGTCATTTAAACAAAAGCAACATAACATGGCGTATATACCTTTAGATGATTTGGAAGTGTACAAAGTGGCTATGCAAATAGGGGAGGAAGTGTGGGCTTTGGTGGATTCATGGGAGGTATTTCCTAAAAAAACCATTGGCGTGCAATTTTGTGATGCGGCTGATTCCATTGCCGCCAACATTGCAGAAGGCCATGGAAGATTTCATTTTAAGGAAAATAAAAATTTTTGCTTTTACGCCCGCGGCTCTTTGCTGGAAACCAAATCATGGCTCTATAAGGCGAATAACAGAAACTTGATTAAGACACCCGAATTTGAGTCCATCAAACAGTTACTCATAAAAGAACACTGGCTGCTCAACAAATACTTAAAATCAATTGGACAATCCAGTTCCGAAAAAAACACCCTGCATGAACCAGATGATTTTTATTCCCCCAATTCAACCAACGAACCACCCCCCTTTGACCCAAATGACCCTTAAATGACCCCTCAAATGGCCCTAAAATGACCCTAAAATGACCCAAATGACCCCCCAATGACCCATAAATGACCTCCCAAATGACCTCCCAAATGACCTCCCAAATGACCTCCCAAATGACCTCCTAAATGACCTCCTAAATGACCCATAAATACCTAACCTACCTCAACGAGCGCTTCCCGCTGCAATCGCATATCCCCATCATCGGGATATTCTCCTTTTCAGCCATCTGCTATGCCCTGATGGCCGACGGAGCCACACGCTTCGTGCCGATACCCTATTACATTGCCGCATTCCTGCTCACCGCTACCACCTTTTTCCTCCTGCGCATTTCCGATGAGTTCAAAGACCATGAAGACGATATGCTGTACCGGAAATACCTGCCGGTGCCGCGCGGACTTGTTACACTTCAGGAGCTCAAACGGATCGCATGGGGAGTGCTGCTCTTTCAGGCCATCCTGCTGCTGCTGTTTCCTCAATTTTTGATCACCTACCTGGTCAGCATCGGCTACATGACCCTGATGTACCATGAGTTTTTTGTAGCCGAGTGGTTAAAAAAGCACCAGATTGCCTACGTTTTATCCCATATGGCCATCATACCGTTGGTAGACCTCGTGGCCAGCGCCGCCTACTGGGCTGCCGATGGCGGTTACCCACCCCAGGCATTGGTGTGGTTCTTTCTGGTTTCCTTTTTCAATGGTATGGTGCTGGAATTCGGACGAAAAATCAAAAGCCCGGAAATGGAAGAAGAAGGCGTGGTTTCTTACACCAAACTCTACGGACTCAAAGGCGGCGTATTCCTCTGGTTGGCAGTGCTGACCGTCACCCTGATTTCCGCATTTGTGGCCGCTAAACAAATCAACAGCCCTTCCTGGGTGTACATCTGTTTCCTGAGCCTGTATGTTGTGGCAATCCTGGTAGCCCTCATTTTTCTGCAAAAACCCGATAAAAAACGCAGCAAAGCCATCGAAATCGTATCCGGTGTATGGACCCTGGGCATGTACCTGAACATCGGCGCCTTGCCGTTTATCCTGCAATAGCATATGCAACCCATAGGAGGAAAAGCCTCAGCCCTGAAACAGCTTACCACACTCGGCTACCGCGTGCCCCGCTTTTTTGTGCTCACAGAAGCCGATCAGCAAACCCTTACGCCGGAATCCCTGACCGCTCAACTCGAAACGCTATCCGGCGCCGAATACTTTGCCGTGCGCTCCTCGGCCAACCTCGAAGACGGACAACAGCACAGCTTTGCCGGCCAGTTTGAAACCAAACTGTTCGTCACCCGCGAACAACTCCTGGACAGTATCCGGGAAGTTGCCGCCGCCAAACACAGCGCCCGGGTAAACGCTTATCTCCAGCAAAACGACCTCTACCCCGGACAACTGCAACTGGCCATCGTGGTGCAGGAAATGATTGGAGCCACAGCGAGCGGTGTGGCTTTTTCCAAAAACCCACTCAAACCCTATAAAAACGAACAGATTGTAACCGCCGTTTTTGGACTGGGCGAAGGCCTGGTTTCGGGTCATTTGGTAGCAGATACCTGCCTGAAAACAAGCTCCGGCGCCTGGGACAAACAAATTGCCGAAAAAAACCAGCAACTCCTGTATCGGAACGGCGCCCTGCAATACGAAGACCTGCCCACTGAAAAACAATCCATACCGGTACTCTCTGATGCCCAACTGGAAGAAATTTCTTCCGCGCTGACCAGTCTGGAAAAACAACTCGGCAGCCCGCAGGATATCGAATTTTGCTACCTGAACAACACTTTTTACCTGCTCCAAAGCCGACCCATCACCACCATCCGCACCGATGTTCGCCACGTGATCTGGGACAACAGCAACATCGTGGAATCCTACCCGGGCATCACTTTGCCGCTCACATTCTCCTTCATTTTGAAGATTTACTGCTCGGTATATTACAACTTCGCCCTCATGCTGGGCGTACCGCGCGCTCAGGTGGAAGCCAACCGGGAAGTGTTCGACGAAATGCTGGGCCATATCAAAGGTCGGGTATATTACCACCTGATCCATTGGTACAAGGCCCTGGCCATGCTGCCGGCCTACCAGATCAATGCCGCCTACATGGAAAAAATGATGGGCGTGACTGAACCGCTCGGCGTATCCTTCAGCCTGAAAGCGCAACCGGGCAAATGGGCTTCGTATTGGAACCTGCTCCGAACCGCTTTACGGATGTTGCAAACCAATGCCCGGCTCCCCAAACAAAAACAACAGTTTCGGGAAAAAGTGGCCGCCGTGATTCAATCCTATAAAAACAAAGACTACACCAGCGTTCCCGTCGCTGAAGTCTGGCAGGATTACCTTTCGTTCAAAAATATCCTGGTCAACGAATGGACTCCCCCCCTGGCCAACGACTTGCTGGCGATGATCTATTTCGGAACGCTGGAAAAACTGTGTACCAAATGGCTCGGGCAACCCCACCTGCATACCGAACTGGTGGTGGGTAAATTCCCGCTCAAATCCGTAGAGCCGGCCCGGCTGCTCAACCGGATCGTATCCACCGCCGAACAGGAACAACGCCTCGAAATCATCCAAAACGAACCCGCATCCCTGGTTTGGGAACGCTGTGTAAATCAGGATTTTGGACAAACAGGCGCGCTGATCATGTCCTATATTGAACTTTACGGCGACCGCAGTATCGGCGAACTGAAACTCGAAAACGACACCTTTAGCCAAAACCCTGAATCGCTCATCCGGATCCTGCAATCCTACAAGGCTTCCACCGAACACACCGCAGCCAAAACAGCCCGGGCAGAAGATTACGATGCCGGTCTGCCCTGGCTCAAACGTCGCATTTTCCGCTATGTGGCCCACAAAGCCGCTGAAACCGTTGCCGACCGCGAGAACCTGCGTTTCGACCGCACGTTCGGATTCGGAACCGTGCGCCGTTTTTTCTGGACTATTGGGCAGAAATGGGAAAAAGAAGGTGTTTTAGGCCATTTCAGAGACATTTTTTACCTGAATGAATCCGAGCTGGCCGCTTTTTTCCAACAGGAAATCAGTCCCTCCGAACTCCGCGCCCGCGTGAGCGCACGCAAGGCCGAGTTTGCCGCTTACGCCGAAATAACCGATTTGCCGGGGCGTATTCACGAATACGGCGGAGAACTGGACCTGGATGTGCCCGTGCCCGTTACGGAGGCCCAAATGCACGGCATTCCCTGCTGTGCCGGCGAAGTGACCGGGCAGGTACGTATCCTGCGCACCCCCGACGAGGTGAAAAGTCTGGACGGCGATATCCTCGTCACCACTTCCACCGATCCGGGCTGGATCACCATTTTCCAATCTGCCTCAGCCATTTTGGTGGAACGGGGCAGCACCCTGAGCCATGCAGCCATCGTGAGTCGGGAAATGGGCATCCCCTGCATTGTGGGCATTAAAGGCATTACCAAACTATTGAAAACCGGCGACCGGATCCGGATGAACGGAAAAACCGGCATCATTGAAATCCTATGAACAACCCTCTGAAATACAGCAACTGTTGGGAAGACGCCTTTTTGCTGGGCAAAGCGCTGCGCATCGACGGCTCTTCCAACATCTTGTCGGTGGCCTCGGCCGGCGACAACAGTTTTTTCCTCCTGCATGCAGCCCCGGCATCGCTGGTGTGCATAGACCTCAACGAGGTGCAGCTTTACGTTACCCAGCTCAAGGAAACAGCCATCCGGCGACTTACCCGGGAAGACTACCTGGCTTTTGTGGGATTTGAGGATTCCCGGAATCGCTGGAGCGTATTTGATTTGCTGGCGCCCGAGCTTTCTGCGGAGGCCACAGTATTTTTCCGGAAAAATCCGGCATTGATCCACAATGGTTTGGTGCATCAGGGTAAATTTGAAGGCTATTTCAGGCTTTTTGCCCGATGGATTTTACCTTTGATACACAACAAACGACGGATAGAGGGGCTTATGCAGCCCAAAAGCGCGGAGGAGCAGCAGCATTTTTATGCACAAAAATGGAATACCTGGCGATGGAGAGCCCTGTTCCGGATCTTTTTCAGCAGGGCTGTCATGGGCAAATTCGGGCGGGAACCAGAGAAGATGAAACACGTGGAAGGCAGCGTGGGCGAGCTCATTTTTCAGATGGCAGAACGGCATTTGCAATCTACCGCCTGCCAGCACAACTACATCCTGCGGTACACACTCACCGGAAGTTTCGGGCAGGAATATCCGCCGTATGTATTGCCGGATTACTACCATGCCATTCAAAAATGGCTGCAAACCAACCGTATTCAATACCATTTGGCCACCTTTGAGGAAGCCATTGCGCAGTATCCGCAAAGCAACCGTTTCAACCTGTCCAACATCTTTGAATATATGGACATACCGGCTTTTGAACACAACATACAACTGTTGGATAATTATGCCTCAAAAGGCTCGGTAGTGGCCTATTGGAACCTGATGGTGCCGCGTATCATCAGCCACGAATCCTGGCGAGAGACCCCTGTTGTCAACACACCCGACCTTGGGTTTTTCTACCAAAAATTCAATGTGTTTGAAAAATGAAAGCACTAGCCCTGTATGCCCTCCTGTACCTGGCGCTCTTTGGTTTTACGGATATTTTATACCATAAATTTGGGGTAAATGCCGAAACCACCCGCAAAATCGTGCACGTATGCACCGGGGTCATTGCGCTCACATTTCCAGTGTACCTCACCGAGTTTTGGCAGGCAGCGGTGTTGTGCGGCAGTTTCCTCGGACTCCTGTTTGTGTGCGAGCGATTTTGCTGGTTTCAATCCATTACCGCCATCAAACGCAAATCCTACGGCAGCTGGTTGTTCGCCCTGGTGGTGCTGATTTGTTTCTGGATACAGTGGAAAACAGGCAACATGAGGTACTATTACATCCCGCTGCTCATCCTCTCTCTGGCCGATCCGGCAGCTGCATTTGCCGGTCAGAAATGGCGCTACCGACCCTTCAGAATATTTGGTCAGGCCAAAACCATCAGCGGTTCGCTGGGCTTTCTGGTGGTTTGTCTGGCTATTTTATGGGGATTTCATCCCGAACAAATGAACCTAAACCAACTGTTCATCCTGCTGGGATTGGCCCTGGCACTTACCATCACAGAAGCGATTTCTGTTAATGGCTGGGACAATCTGACGATTCCAGTGGTTGCTGTGGGATTGATTTATTGTATGCACCTTTAATTGGCATTTGGATTGTGTTTGATGAAACATAAAAATCTTATCAGAATCTTTCTGGTTTTTGACACCTCGCTTATCCTGCTTTGGTTCTGCAGTCCATTTAATCTGGATGAAGATACCAATGAGTATAGCCTGGAAAACAGCATTTTGATTCAGGCCCCGGCTGAAAAAATATTCACCTATCTGGGCAATTCCGCCAACGCCTCTGCCTGGTCTTCATTCGTAGATCATATTACGCCGCTCAACCCCCAACAAATACCCGACGGACAACTTAACTCCACCCGACGTTGCTTTCGCAATGCAGATGAAACAGGAATCCAATGGGACGAAGACATTGTGAAATGGGAAGCCAACAAACTTCGGGAACTCAGTATTTACAACATGAAAAACTTCCCGGTTTCAACCGGCGACTTACGCACCCGGCAACATTATGAAACGCAACCAGACGGCTCTGTAAAACTCACTTTCGGACTATACAAAAACGCCGATAAAGCCACCTGGACCGACATGATTAAAATGAAATACACCGGCTACATAGTGGCAGGTATTTTCAGAGCCAATATCTCCAATATCAAACGGGAAATAGAAAAACAATGACCACCCAAACCGAACCCCTCACAGACACCTTGCTTCAGGAAATGCAGCAATGGATTATACAGCATTATACGGGTCAAAAACCATCCGTTTCCAATGCTTCGGGCGCTTTTCAGGCCATTACGGTGCGTGAAAACGGGCAGTTGCAGGCTTTTTGTCTGTGTTACGAAAACCCCTCCTTTCCGGAGTGTTTGATGTTGGGCAATTACCAGTGCACCACCTCCGGAGAAGCGGCGGCGGCCCTGTTTCAGGAGGCCGAAAATACAGCCCGCAAGCACGGCAAAAAACACCTGCTCGGGCCCATGAACGGCTCTACCTGGCATGCCCACCGCTTTACAGAAAACCTGAAAACGCCTTATTTTCTGGAGTATAACCACCTGCCTTATTACCCGCAACAATGGGCAGAGGCCGGTTTTGAGGTGGAAGAACGCTATGTGAGTCAGGAAGTGCCCTTGGAGGAAAGCCTGATTCCTCCGGTGGATGAGGATGCTTTTTTTCAACAAACAGGCATCTCCTTTCACCCGTTTTCAGCCGATTCGCTGGTACCGGTACACGCATTTTGCAATGAAGTGTTTGCACAGAACAACCTCTTCTCCCCTATTGCCCAGGATGCTTTTATTGCCCTCTACCAACCCGTACTGCCCATCCTTGATCCGGAGCTGATCGACCTGGCTTATGATGGCGATCAACTGGCAGGACTGTTTTTCGCGGTGCCGGATATGTACCAGCCCGGCCGGGTTATTGTCAAAACCCTTGCCCGTCATCCGGCCGATAAATACAAGGGCATGGCCCAAATGCTCTCCGTCAGATTCCTCAAAAAAGCCCTGAAAAAAGGATTCACCTCCATGATCCATGCCTATATGCACGTGGAAAACCGCTCCAACCACGTCTCCACCAACTTCGGTGGCGGCGATAACACCCGGCATCATGTGCTTTTTAAACGGTAGACGGTGGACGACCTACGGTAGACGGTGGACGGCTTACGGTAGACGGTGGATGGCTTACGGTAGACGGTGGATGGCTTACGGTAGACGGTGGATGGCCTACGGTAGACGGCCTACGGTGGATGGCTTACAATGCATGGCGTATACACTGATGATGCCTTGTCACCCTGAGCGTAGCGAAGGGTCTGGCGAAGCCTCTTAGGGAAATCACAAAAGAGAAACACAACAAACATCAGATTTTGAAAGGATATACCTTTTCATACAACCAACCAACATCAGACCCTTCGCTACGCTCAGGGTGACAAGGCATCATCAGTGTATACGACGTCCACCGTAGGCCGTCAACCGTCCACCGTAAGCCGTCAACCGTCCACCGTCATGAACATCGTCCAACACTTCTTCCAGATCGCCGAAAAACATCCCAACCGGGTAGCCATCGCTACCGGGAAGCGACTCTGGACTTTTGAACAGTTCGCCCACCTGATCCGGCAAAAAGTAGCCGCATTGGAACAAAAAGGCTATGGCAACAACGACAACCTGATAGTGATGATTCCGGTATCCGTGGAATTATACGCCACTATACTGGCCATTTTTTACCTCGGCGGTCGGGTGGTGCTGGTAGATCAGATATTCCCCAAATCCAGGGTAGCTTACGCCTACGGCAAAGCGGAGTGCAAGGGCATTATTACCCTTCCTTTGTTCTCCTGGACCCGCTGGCTGTTTTTCAGCTGGTCGTTATTTCAAAAAGTATTTTCTCTGGGAAAATCTGCTCAAACGCAGCGCGACATTTCCAACAAAACACCCGACGAAACGGCACTGCTCACCTTCACCAGCGGAACCACCGGAAACCCCAAATCCGCCAACCGAACGCATGGTTTTTTGGACATCCAGCTGCAAACCATTATTGCCAAAACCGGACTACAACTCGGCGATGTCCACCTTTCGTCCTTCCCGGTAGTCACCATGTGCAATCTCGCCGTGGGCGCCACCAGCATCCTGCCGCCCAAGCCCGGCCAAAAAGCCGCCTGGGCATTTTTGCAGCGTTTTTGCCCAATCACCGTTGTGTCGGCCTCGGTGGAGCATTTCAATACCTATTTACCCAATATCCAGCAGCCGCATACCCTTCGGAAAGTGGTGCTGGGCGGATCCACGCTACTGCCGGATTTTGTTAAAACGGTTGCGCAAAAAATCGAGCCCGCCCGCATTGAACTGGTGTACGGCAGCACTGAAGCCGAACCCATTGCCACGCTTACGGCGCAGGAATACCTGGAGCAATACCGTGTGGAGGAAAAAGGTGTGGTTGTTGGCAATCCTCACCCCAATATTTCTGTCAAAATCATCCAAATGGACGGCGAACAATGGCAGGAAATGCCGGAGGGCCATATCGGAGAGATCATGGTGGCCGGGCCGCATGTGCTGGCCAGTTATTACAAAGACGAACAGGCTTTCCGCGAAAACAAACTCCTCATCAACGGCACCGTCTGGCACCGCACCGGCGATGCCGGTTATATGCGCCAGAGCATGCTCTATTATTTCGGACGCATGAGTCTGGCCTGGAAAGAAGCCGGGGAATGGGTTTCCCCACTCACCTGCGAAAAATGGTGCGCCGACAACCAACTGCCTCCGGTGGCCACCTGGCTACGCCTTCATGACCAAAATGTGCTGTTCTTCTGCGGAAATGATGCTGATTATCAGCGCTTTAACACAGTATTCCCATTTCCGGTTCATCGTACCGTACGCTTGTCTGGATTGCCCAAAGACAAACGCCACCAGAGTAGAATTGATTACGGGTTGTTGAAAAAGGAGCTTGGGTAGCATTCCGTAGAGGGGGTTCCCGCAGATTTTCACAGATTGAACCGCAGATTTTCGCAGAGGCGTTAGGCTTGGTATTTCGAAGGGTTTATAAAAAATGCAGGTAGTAACGTTTTATTCCGCACATTCTCCAGCCGAACGTGTTCTGCGAAAATCTGCGGTTCAATCCGCGTAAATCTGCGGGAAATATCTCCGCGCCGAAATCCCAAGCCCAACGCCTCTGCGAAAATCTGCGGTTCAATCCGCGTAAATCTGCGGGACATAACTCCGCGCCGAAATCCCCAGCCCAACGCGCCCCCTCTTCAATCATGTACTCATGTACTCGTCAATCGTCAATCATGTACTCCCCAGCCCGCCATCCAATCCGCAATTTTCCGGTCATTCGCCAGGCGCGGCACCTTGTTCTGGCCACCTAATTTGCCCTGACTTTTCATATACTCCCGGAAAGCATCGCGTTTGAGCGGCCGGATCACCAGCGTGCGCAGGATATTGCCTGTAATCAGATCATCGTAATAAATATTCTGCTGGCGCATGGCGGCATCCACCTTAAGCGCAAAGGCCTCCATATCGGCCGGTGGATTATCGAATTCAATGAACCACTCGTGGTAAGGCAATCCGCCCTCCGGAGGATTCACCTGTGGCGCCACGGTGAATTCCACAATACGCACCCCTTCTGCATTGGCCACCGGCAACAGACTTTCTTCTACCTCTTTGCCAATCACGTGTTCGCCAAAGGCTGAAATAAAGTGTTTCACCCGGCCACTCACCACAATCCGGTACGGGTTTTTGCTCACAAACTGCACCGTATCGCCAATGCTGTAGCCCCACAAACCTGCGTTGGTGTGCATGATCAGCGCGTAGTTCACGCCAAGTTCCACGTCTTTCAACCAGAGTCGCGTAGGATTTTCCTTAAACACCTCGTCGGCAGGTACAAATTCAAAAAACATACCCGCATCGGCATTCAGCAGCAAACCCTGACTCGGGAAGGCATCCTGAAACGCAATGAAACCCTCCGAAGCCGGGTAAGTCTCCACCGTATCCATAGGGCCGCCCACCAGTTCTTCCAGTTTGGCGCGGTAAGGCTCAAAATTCACCCCGCCCCATACGAATACGGAATAATTAGGGAACAGCTCCTTCACCGTGCGCTTGCCCGTGCGTGCGAGCAGTCGCTCGTAATACATTTGCACCCAGGGCGGAATACCGGAAATGAGGCGCATATCCGCTCCCAGCGTTTCGTCTACAATCCGCTCCAATTTTTCCTCCCAGTCGTCAATGCAGTTGGTATCCCAGCTGGGCATCTGATTGGTGCGCAGCCAGGCCGGTACCAGGTGGTTGGATATGCCGCTCAGGCGACCCGTGGGTATGCCATTCACCATATCCAGCTCCGGGCTGCCCGACAAGAAGATCAGTTTGCCATCGAGCCATTCACCTTTGTCGGTTTTGGCGAAGTAATTGAACAAGGCATTGCGTGCTGTGCCGAAATGCAGCGGCGTACTTTCCTTGCTCATCGGGATGTATTTTACGCCGGAGGTAGTGCCGCTGGTTTTGGCAAAATACGCCGGCTTGCCGGGCCACAGCACATCCGGCTCTCCGTTTTTCACCCGCTCGATATAGGGTTTCAGGTCCTCATAATCCCGAATCGGAACAGCCTTTTTGAAATCCTCGTAGGTTTTGATACCGGAAAATCCATGGTCCCGGCCGAACGCCGTATTTGCTGCCTGAGCCACAATACGGTGCATGGTTTTTTCCTGACACTCCACAGCCCTGGCCGACCAGCGATCAATGCTGCGGGCAATGTATTTGGCTACCGGACGAACAATAAACGAGCGAAACCCCATATCTGAAACAATTAAGACGCTAAGGTAAGGGCTTGCTAAAAAATCCCGGGTTTAGTTATGTAATCCGTAGGCGGGGGGCATCTTTTTGAGGGGTTTGAATAGTTTGAAGGGTTTGAAGAGGGGTTTCCCGCAGATTTACACGGATGACCCCGCATATTTTCGCAGAACACATTCGGTTTGGCATTGAGCTGAACTAAAGTAAATGTCTGCATTCCTTTAAATCCTTCGGAATCCCAAACCCAACGCCTCTGCGAAAATCTGCGGGTTCATCCGCGTAAATCTGCGGGAAACCCCTCTTCAAACCCTTCAAACTCTTCAAACCCTTCAAACATCGGCGGCTAAACCCGCCGGTACATTCTTTCCCATGCGCTACCTCCTTTTCCTCCTCCTCACCCTCCCCGCGTGCCAGCAGCAAAGCGAAGCCTCTTATCAAAAACAATCACCCGCTCCGCCGCCGGCCGATGCGGAAATCGCTACAGACCAAATATCCACCGATACAATCAGCCCCGCTGTATTCACTTCCGCCGCCGCCCGACCCTCAGCCATTGATTCGCTTAAAAAATTCATCCGCACGGCCGATATGCGTTTTCAGGTAAAAAATGCCGCCCGTGCCACCATTCAGGCCGAAGATATCGTGTTGAGCCAGGGCGGTTTTGTGATCCAAAGTCAACTGAATTCCAACATTGAATCCCAAAAAACCACCCCCGTCAGCCGGGATTCCGCCCTGCAAACCATCCGTTTCAGCACCCATTGCCAGCTCACCCTGCGCGTACCCTACACCCGGCTGGATACTACCCTGCGCGCCCTCGGACGGTTGGCAGCATTCCTGCAATCCCGAAACGTACAGGCCGAAGACGTCAGCCTGCAACTGCTGGAAAAAGAGCTCATCCGTTTGCGGGAAGGACGCTATCAAGCTGAACTCACCGAAACACCCGAAAATCCAAACGCGCCCAAGCCGGAACGCACCCGCGACAGTCGCGCCACCAACGATCAGGCACGAATAGAAACCCTGAAAATAGAAGACCAAATCCGATACAGCACCATCCACATAGAGCTGTATGAGCAGCCACGAGTGCAGCAATCCATGGTAGCCAATACGGATGTAGCTATGCCCCAATCGCCCCTCGGACTCCGTTTGCGGGAAGCCCTGGCCGGCGGCGCCGAGCTGTTACTTTCCCTGCTGGTAGGCATAGTACACCTCTGGAGCGTATGGCTCCTGCTGGCCGCAGGTTACTTTATCTGGAAACGTACCCGCAAGCCTGCAAAATCTGTGTAAAATCTGCGCAAAAAATCTGTGTAAAATCTGCGCGAAACCCATCACTCGCTATCCGAAACAGACAATCCGCGAGTTGAAAAAGCATTGAACTTACCCCAGTGCCACACCAAACCAAGGGAAGGGTACGCGGTAAAGTCATAAGGACCAACCAGCAGAAAATTATGCGCCGCCTCAATCCACAGGTTTTTATAAACGCGCATTTCCAGCGAAAATCCCAGGTTGGGCATAGATTGTCCGGGCTTTTTAACCACCCCGTTCACCCAGTATTCTTCTGTTCGATAATGATTGCCCCAGTAATAACCCAACTCCGTTGCAAACGCCCAGCGACGTTTCTCGCCCCGTGGCATAAACAGATAAAAGCGGGCAAAACCACCGCCTAACCAGGTCTGAACAACCGGCAACTCATTGGCTTGCGACCAAAACAGGCGACTCTGTGCCCCCACAAACAAGCGCCTGGTTATCCCCACAGCGCCCCTCAGGTTCCAGGCGGTAAGGCTAAAGCGTTCCCCTTCAGGATCGTTCCAGCCAGGATTGCCATTTACAGAAGTGCCCAGTAAAAATTGTTTGCCCAAAACCTGGTTTTTCTGGGCAGAAAGGGTGCTGGAGAAAAGACAGGCAATGGCTATCAAAAAGACCGTAAAATGTTGATTTATCATATTGGTTTATATTTATTGGTAAAATCTGCGCAAATCTAATCTGTTTAGCATCTGTGCATCCAATCTGTATGGAATCTTCTGCCGAGCTTTGGGGCGGGAAAACCGGGCGAGGCAGGAAAAATCGATTTTCATCCTCTTATCCTGTAAACGTCCCTTTCAATTTCATTTCCTATTGAAATGTAATAGTGTTCATTAAACCGAAACCCATTTTGCGGAATGGTATCATTTCTGTGAACAACAAGAATTCCTTCAATATCTCCAAGCATGCCCCCAGTTACAAAAACGGAAAAATTTCCCTTTTTGTAATAGTGCCTCAATCCAGTTTCATTTAATCTTCTTTTAAAATATTCGAAATCCCGTTCTGAAATTCCTTCTTCGGCTAAAACCTCTTTGTAATATTTCGGTTTGCTCAAATAGCTGCTTGTGTCTCCTCTAACCGTATCTTTCTCTATCAAAATCGGAATACCGTTTATATATTTCTGAAACCTTGTGCAATCATCAATCTCAGAAATATCAGTATGCTCAAACAACTCTTCTGCTAATTTTTTTGCTTCTTTTTCTTCTACAGATGAAGAAAAGCAACCTCCGATTAAAAGAAGTATCAATGGAATTATCTTTCTATTCAATTTTAGGTAGTGAATCACAAATGGTGATAAAGTCGGAAAGACCCAAGCGCGGCGGTGGGATGCCGGGGGGGCTTTTGGGTGGGAAGAGCGGGCGAGGCGGGAAAATGGATGTTCCTTCGCTGCTTGCTTCTCAAAGAAATTGATTGGTGCAATGCTCAAATCAAACGGCTTTTTGATATTGGCAAAAGTTCAGAAACCAGTATTCATCATTTTGTGTTCATCCGTTCTGCCGCAGTCGGGAGGCTTATTGAACTTGGCTACGAACTTCCTCAATCAATTCGAGAAAAGTATCATGGTCAATCGGTCGGTTCGCCATGTGTCTTATCCGAACTAATTTAAGACCTGAAAGACTGAATATTTTATCTTTCATTTTGTCTTTTTCTTCCACTTTGTCGAGGTCATGCCAAACGCTGTCAAGTTCAAGAAAATAGATTGGTTCGTATCCCATGGATTGGTCAAAAACGACAAAATCAATAACTGATTTGTAAAAATATTCACGCTCTTTGGGTGTCAGTTGTCCGCTTATTGCCTCAAAATTTATCACAATGCTCATGGCTACATTTGGATAAACAAGGTAGGTGTCAAAAATCTGCCTCAACGCCAAATATAATTTCTGTTCTTCGTGTGATTTGAAAAGCGGCGTACTTGCTTTTATATTTATTGGTATTGGGTTGTGGGTTATTTTTATATATTCTTGTCTTTCGTGTTCAACGGTTTGCGTTTCTGTTTCTGCGTGAAGTTTTATTATTTCTTTACTTATTTCTTCATCTGGGAAGTTATTTGCGAACCTAATAGCCCTTTTAATATCCAGTTTATGTCGGTCGGCTAATATTAAAGTTATACTTTTATAGTTAGTCTCTCCGATTTGATAATATTTTGGATGGAAAGCGTGCAACATTTCAAGCGACTCCCAATATTCTTCGTCTGCCAAGTTCTCTTTTGATAATCGCACAAATTCGTCTTCAACTATTTTAGTGGCTGCCGAAAGCATTGGGTCGTTTTTGATTTTGTCTTTTTCTCTGAAAATAAACTCACGAAGTTCCTTGAACTTTTGGTTCGCTAACCAACCATACACCGTTTCTTGGTTTATTATATTCATTTTTAATTTTTTCTTATTTTAGTTAACGGTTGGCTTTACGAATGTGCGACGCTTAGGAGCAATTTTCGTAAAGCGATTGTTCTCCACAAATTGTAGGATAATTTAGTCTCAATCCGCAGTCCATGCAGTTTCTTGAATAGTCAACTCCCATTTCTCATTATCATATCCTAAAATCTTCTCGGTCTTTCTACACAAGCAGTATTCTCCGATTGTATTGAACAACCATATGAAATCAGAATCATTGGTGCCTATTGCTCTCATAGAAATTTTAGTTGAGACAATTTTTTGAGAACGTGAATTGTAATTTTCAATATGTCTTCCTGCTTTTAGATGAAATTCTCCTTCGATTGTATTGTCCACAATCTTGGGAAATAAAATCTGAGTATGCCAAAATGGAAATTTGCTCGTTATTTCTCTAATTTTTCGTTTTATTGGATTGTGCTCTTCAACTTCAAGGTAGATCTCCATTTCAGTAGTTTCTGCCGCCTCCTCTCCCCCAAAACTCCAAGCATTTGACAGCCTTTCAATATGTTCACTATAATTATCGACCCGAACTTTTTTTTCAATTGCATCACCAATAATGGCATCCAAAATAGTTATGTAGTCTTCGCTTTCTATTAGCAAATCACATTCTGGATAAGATACGATTATCATAGGTACTCTTCTTTTTTGGCAAACCCTTAACTTAGATTCCATCTTCAATTTCCTATAAATATCATTAGTCGACTCCTTTTTTACGATATATTTTCCATCAATTGAGAAGCCATTTTCCAAACCATCAAACTCAATAACCAAAATTGGTCGGCCATTACCTAATTCGCATATAACAAAATCAAAAGATGTTGTCAATAAATAGTCTTTTGTGCTTTTCAACTCATCCATCTCTTGCAATTTATCATACCCTATCACATTTCTAACAGGTATTTGGGGAAATACTTCAACATATTTACTCCAATATGTTTTTAATCTAGTGTGAACTTTTTGTTCACTTTTGCTATCAAAAATTGATTTGTTCATAGGCTTAGCATAGTAATAGATCAGTGAAGCATATATAGTATTAGGTTTCGATGAATTTGTATCATCGTGGAGAACTCTGGTTTTACGCAACTCCCTTATATAACTCCCATTGCGTAAAAACCCGCTTTGTCACTCCCTGTTTGGAAACCACCAGTTGCGTCAATCCAACCAATTTGGGCGGGGTTGACGCAACTGGTTACCGAAAAAGTAAGAAGAGGCATCTAACTCATTAACCAATTTTTTCAAAGCCCAAAAATAAGCCCTAACATCAAATTTCCAAATCATCCACCAGCGTTTTTTTACACCCCCTCAGCCCCCCCCCAAAAAAAGTCCCTCCCAAGACATTTCTCCCATCTCCCCCCCATCCAACCAAAACCTGATGCTGTTTTTCCTGTTCCCGTGTCATACCTTTGCAGCGAATTATGGAAAAAGTAAAATGCCTTATCATCGGTTCCGGTCCTGCCGGCTACACCGCCGCGATTTACGCCGCCCGTGCCGGACTGAACCCCGTACTCTATACCGGCCCCCAGCCTGGCGGCCAGTTGATGATCACCAACGAGGTAGAAAACTACCCCGGCTATCCTGAAGGTCGCAACGGACCGGAAATGATGGACGACTTCCGCAAACAAGCCGAGCGCTTCGAAACGGTGATCCGCAATGAAATGATCGTAAAAGTGGATTTCTCCGGCCCCATCCACAAGGCCTGGAGCGAATCCGGCACAGAAATTCACGCCTCTACTGTGATCATCTCTACCGGCGCCAGCGCCAAATGGTTGGGCATCCCGGGTGAGCATGAATACGAAAACAAAGGCGTGTCCGCCTGCGCCGTATGCGACGGGTTTTTCTTCCGCAAACAAAAAGTAGCCATCGTAGGCGGCGGCGATACCGCAGCCGAAGAAAGCACCTACCTGGCCAAAATTTGCTCGGAAGTACACCTGCTCGTGCGCCGCGATGAAATGCGCGCCTCTAAAATCATGCAGGAACGCGTGCTGAACACGCCCAACCTGATTGTGCACTGGAACACCTCTCCCGAAGTAGTGCTGGGCACCGAAGAAGGCGTAACCGGCGTGCGCATCCACAACAACAAAACCGGCGAAACCAGCCACCTGGATATCTCCGGCTTCTTTGTAGCCATCGGCCACAAACCCAATACGGATATCTTCAAAGGCTGGCTTGATATGGACGACAGCGGCTACCTGATTACCAAACCAGGTCGCTCACTCACCAATATCCCCGGCGTTTTCGCCTCCGGCGATGCCCAGGACAAGATCTACCGCCAGGCCATCACCGCCGCAGGCACCGGCTGCATGGCGGCTTTGGATGCTGAAAGGTATCTGGTGGAAACGGGACTTTAGACGGTGGACGGTGGACGGTAGACGGTGGACGGTGGGGTAATCACTGATGATTGTTTGTCACCCTGAGCGTAGCGAAGGGTCTGGCGAAGCCTCTATTGAGCGTAGCCAAAGACAAACGCAATAAATACCTGATATTATTAATCAGTCAAATCCAAATAATATCAGACCCTTCGCTACGCTCAGGGTGACAAACAATCATCAGTGATTACGCCATCGTACCACGCCGTCCACCGTAGGCCGTCAACCGTCCACCGTTGGCCGTCCACCGTTCACACCTCCTGAATATTCGTACCTATCACCCACCTCGCATCTCCGATGCGGTGCCAGCCGTTGCTGCTGGTTTCAAAGATGGTTACCAGTGCGCCTTGTTTGAGCTCGCCTACTTTGGCATTGGTGGTGGCAGGGCCGGTGCGCACGTTGAGGAATGAAGAGGTTACCTTACCTTTTCGTACGCCAGGTGCAGGCGCGCCATTGTTGGCTATTACCTGGATATAATCCGCGCTCACGTACTGGTTCGTACCAATGCGCCAGAAGCCGGATACTTTTTCAAACAGATTAACGATGTCGCCCTGATTGAGCTCGGCCACCTTTGGGTTGGTGGTTGCCGGACCGCTGCGCACATTCAGGAATTTGGAAATGACCTTGCCGCGCTGACTGGCGGTTTGTCCGCCGCCGGTGTTGCCACCAGTGTTGCCGCCGGTATTACTGCCGCTTCCGGAACCGCTCCCGCTGTTGCCGCTGTTGCCCATGGCCATTTGCACAGCACGCAGGGCATTGAGGCGACCAAAACCCAGCTTGGGCGAGCGACCATTGGCGTCGTACCCGCTGCCAATCTTGTCGGCTGAGCGGCGCAGGATATCCTTGATTTCTGCCAGGGTGAGGTTGGGATTGGCCGAAAGGATCAGGGCGCAAACGCCTGCTGCCAGCGGCGTGGCGCTGGAGGTTCCGCCAAATTTACTGGTATAACCGTGCACCAGCGAGCCTCCCGACGCGCTCACGGTAGCCGTAGTGATGCCTACGCCATCGTTGCCGTTGGTAGGTGCGCACAAAAAGGCATTAGGACCGTAAAAGGTATAGCTGGACGACTCATCCAGGCTATTGGATGCCGTAATACACAACACCTCCGGGTGCGCGGCAAAATCGCTCACCGGCCTTGGCTGGTTGTTGGAAGCCGGATTGGCATTGCCGGCCGCAATGAAAATAGGCATGCCTTTGCCGTTGCGGCCCTCGCGCGCTACCCGGCTGATGTAGTTGGATACATAGGTAGACAGCGGCACGGGTTTGGGGAAACCCAGGCTGCAGGAAATGATGTCGGCGCCGTTCAGCAGCGCGTGTTCAAAAGCTTTTTGAATGGCATCGTCGGAAAGCACATCGAGCTTGATAGGGATGATACGCGCATTCGGCGCGGCCCCCAATACCCCCTGCGAATCCCAGGCGCCTGCTGCTACCGCAGCACAGGAAGTGCCATGACTAAACACCCCCCAGGAGCCATCCGAAGCCTGAAACCAGGGCGACACGTCGGCGCCGCGGTTGGCGGCGTTGAAGGTATTGCGGATTTTGGTGCCATCGCCGCGCAAAGAGGGGTGATCTGTGGCAAAACCGGTGTCGATAACCGCAATCTTAATGTTTTTGGAACCCAGGCCCTGCAATTCTTCCCAGGCTGCGCGCACCCTGGCATCGGCGCCTTTTTTGAAGTGAGTGGTGCCGTACACGGCATTCGGGATATCAATAATGGGTATTTGCCCACCATTGTTCTCATGGTGCCACTGGCTGTTGATGAATTTGCCGGTAGGCGGACTGAAATCGCCGGTAACGGGTTTGGCCATGAATTCCGGTTCGGCCACCTTAACGATGCGTTTTTTCTGCAACAACATGGCGCACTTTACCGGATTGGGCGATTCCGGCGTGGTGGTTACCCGATAGGCTTCGGCGCTTACCACCTGGCGAATGTTGAGGTGAAATTCCTCAATCAGGGCCTGCTGTTTTTCATAGGGCGTATCTTCCTTGAATTCGATGTACAGATAACCCGTTGGGATCATTGGTGCATCCTCTTCCCCGTCAAACACCCACACGTGCGTGCCTACCGACACCTCCGGCTGCGCGCGCAGGGCATCCAGTTTCTGGTCTACGCCGCGACTCACTTTTACCACTTCGAAATCGCGGATTTGCTCGTTTGATGCAGCGTTTTTGCGCTTTTTCTCCCGTTTCATACCGGGATTATACCGAACAGCAGCCTGGGTTTTGCTTTTGCTCAGGCTCAGGGTTTCGCCACCAAACTTGAGGGTAGCTTTGTTTACTTTTTTGGATGCCATGGTTGACGGTTGACGGTGAACGGTTGACGGCCTACGGTAGACGGCTTACGGTTGACGGCCTATAGTGGCGTATGCACTGACGATGCCTTGTCACCCTGAGCGTAGCGAAGGGTCTGATGTTCTTTAGGTTTGATTGTTTATTAATATCGGGTGTTTATTGCGTTTTTCTTTTGCTACACGCTGTAGAGGCTTCGCCAGACCCTTCGCTACGCTCAGGGTGACAAGGCATCGTCAGTGCATACGCCACTATAGGCCGTCTACCGTCTCTTATCTGACTTTATACGCTTTATTTACGCGGTCCAGCTCGCGTTTGTTTTCGCGATCCTTGATGGTTTCGCGTTTATCAAACGATTTTTTACCCTTGGCGAGGCAGACCGTGATTTTTGCATAACCGCGTTCGCTGAAAAATATTTTATACGGAACGATGGTTGAGCCTTTTTCTTTGATGCCTCGCTCCAATTTGCGCAATTCGGGTCGGCGCAGCAGCAGTTTTCGGTTGCGGCGTGGCAGGTGATTGGCATCGGTGCCGTATTTGTACTCAGCAATGAACAGGTTTTTTATCCACAACTCGCCCTGGTCAAATACACAATAGGCATCCGCCAGGTTTACGTTCCCGTCGCGAATACTTTTGATTTCAGTACCGGTAAGCGCCATTCCGGCCGTGTATTCCTGAACGAAATAGTATTCATACACCGCTTTTCGGTTCAGAATCTCAACAGGCGGTTTCTTTTTCTCTTTAGCCATAATATTATTAGGCTGCAAATGTAGGGAAATGTACGTCGCAATACCGTCACCTACACAAATTCCGGGGCGCTCACAATGCTTTCCGCAATGGCGTCCCAGAGGGCAATCCGTTGATCCAGGGCTTCCTGTGCCGTTTGCAGCACCTCATCCCATTTGGCAGCATCGTCTCCACACAGTTCCTGGATCATTTCCAGCGCCAGCGGACCATGTTCGTCGCCATCCACTTCAATGTGCCGAACCAGGTAATAGGTCAGTTTAGGAAACCTGTTTACGCCGCCTTCACTGGCCTGTTCAATCAGTTGAATGAACATATCCGGGATCAGATCTTCCCGCCCGAAAGTGAATGCGGAGGCAATTTTATGCGGCGCTTTTTCTGCAATAACCGAAAAAGTAAAGCGCAAAAACTGCGCGGCGGCAGGCTCCAAACCAGCATTTGCAATGCGTTGATCAATGTGGTCCATGCTATCGAGGCTGGCTACCAGATCAAGTACGGGTCTGGTATCGGCGCCCACTTCCTGCATCGCTTCCAGGTACATTTCGAAATGGCTGCGAGGCTCGCCCAACTCGTTCACATCACTTTCTTCTCCCAGCACAATCTCGTTGATAAACCGGGCTGTTTTGGCGTTGCCCCTGGGGCGCCATGGCAAAGTAGTGCAGGTGAGTTCGTTTTGCAAGGCTTTGAGGAGCGACATAAAATCCCATACCGCGTAAACGTGCAATTCCATGAAGCGTTGCACATCCTCCATATTGCTTAGCAACCGGTACAATTTGTGTTCGCGCAGAAGGGTGCGTCTGCCCTCCAGCGCCTTTTCCATGCGTTGAATTTGAGCTGTCATATAAATCAGGAAATTTGGAGAGGCCAGGCCTCCCACGTAAGTTTTTGCTCTAACAAAATTGAACCTGAATGGTTAGCGGGCAGCTTAAAAAATCTGTAGGTTTACTATCATTGCGGTTTAAACCTGATTCCATGCGTCTTTTTCAACAATCTATTTTTGCTGCTTTTTGCCTGCTTTTCCTTTCCTTAACACAACTTCAGGCACAAACCACCCCCAAGTCAGACTCCACTAAAGTAACGGCCAAACCCGCCACGCCGCCCGCCGATTCTACCGGCAAAGACAAGAAAAAAGGCCCCAAACCTTACGCTGAAATCATTACCGCCAAAGCCATTTCCATGCGAGGCATGATCTCGGCACACCAGGTGGGCGATAAGTATTACCTGGAAATTCCGGACTCCATTTTTGGTCGCGACCTGATGGCCATTACCCGTAAATCCAAAGTGCCCACGGGCGCAGGATATGGCGGCGAAGAGGTGAACGAACAGGTGATCCGCTTCGAACGCGGCCCTTCCGACAATGTGTTTATCCGCGCGGTAGATTATCGGAATGTTAGCGCAGATTCCACGCAGCCCATTTACAAAGCTGTGCGCAACTCCAACGTAGACCCCATTGCAGCCTCGCTGGAAATCAAGGCCCTGCGCAAAGACACCTGTGTGGTGGTGGAAGTAACCGACCTGTTTAAGGAATCCAATCAGGTATTTGCCCTGCCGCCCATTGTGATGCAGATGTACAAACTCACCGAACTGCAAAAAGATCGCAGTTACATCCAGCACATTCACGCCTACCCGATCAACCTGGAAATACGGACCGTAAAAACTTATAAAACCTCGCCGCCTTCTATCAAACCCTCTACCGACCCCTTTGAACGCCCCAATCTGCTGGGTGGATTGTCTGCAGGGGTAGTAACTTTTGAGCTGAATACCTCCGTCATTCTGTTGCCCAAAACACCCATGCGCAAGCGCTTTTTTGATGAACGGGTGGGGTATTTTGCTACAGGGTTTACGGTTTACGACGATAATTCTCAAAAAGCCGAAGACGAAACCATCGCCGTGCGCTGGCGCCTCGAAGCCAAAAACGACGCCGATGCCAAACGCCAACAAAAGGGCGAAAAAATTGAACCGGCCAAACCCATCGTATTCTACATAGACCCTGCCACCCCGCTCAAATGGCGCAAAGCCCTGAAACAAGGCGTGGAGGATTGGCAACCTGCTTTTGAACAGGCCGGCTGGAAAAACGCCATCCTTGCCCGCGATTGGCCGGAGAACGACACCACAATGAGCCTGGAAGACGCGCGTTTTTCCGTGATCCGGTATTTTGCCTCAGACATTCAGAATGCTTACGGACCCAATGTGAGCGACCCGCGTTCCGGCGAGATCATTGAAAGCCACATTGGTTGGTTCCACAATGTAATGCGCCTGCTCAAAATGTGGTACACCATTCAAACCGCTGCCGTGGACCCGCGCGCCCGTCCGCGCGAGCTCGACGATGAGCTGATGGGTCGTTTGATCCGCTTTGTATCAGCGCACGAGGTGGGGCATACCCTGGGGCTGCGCCACAATTTCGGAGCCAGCCATGCCACGCCGGTGGAGAAGCTGCGCGACAAAAAATTCATGGAGCAAAACGGCCACACGAGTTCCATCATGGATTATGCCCGTTTCAATTACGTGGCACAGCCGGAAGACGGCATTACAGATCTGTTCCCGCGCGTAGGAGATTACGACCGTTGGGCCATTGAATGGGGTTACAAGCCTATATACAACACCAAAAGCGCCGAGGAGGACAAAAAAATCCTGAACAAACTCTACCTGGATAAAGCAGCCGGCAATCCGCGCCTGCACTTCCTGACGGAAAGCAGCTCCTACGACCCGCGCGCCCAAAGCGAAGACCTGGGCGACAATTCCGTGCTGGCCTCAGAATACGGTATCAAAAACCTGCAGCGCATCCTGCCCAATATTGCGCAATGGACCAAAGCCGAAGCCGAGAATTATGAGGAAGTGGAAGAAACCTACAACAATGTAGTGGGGCAATTCCGCCGCTACATGGGCCATGTGGCCAAATGGGTAGGCGGTGTATTTGAAAGCCCAAAAACCACCGATCAGGATGGCGTGGTGTACGAAGCTGCCCCGGCGGCCCGCCAACGCGAGGCGGTGGCTTTCCTCAATAAGCAGTTGTTCCAGACACCGCAATGGCTCATGGATCCGGTTATCCTCAAACGCATCCGCCCCGACAACGGTGTGGCAGCCATCACCGGAATCCAGGAAGGCACCCTGAACAGCTTGCTATCCAACGCGCGTCTGCAACGTATGATCGAAAACGAAGTCGCCGATCCAGCCACTTACACCGCCGCCAACCTGTTCGACGACCTGCGCAGCGGCATCTGGTCTGAGCTAAGCAACGGACAAGCCATCAGCGTACATCGCCGCAACCTGCAGAAAGTGTTCCTGGATAAAATGATCACGATCTACAAAGAACCCGCCGATGCAAAAAAATCCGACGTGCCTTCATTGGCGCTGGCTACCCTCCAGCAATTAAAAACCAGCATCGGCGCCGCCGCCATGTCGACCAACGACAGCATGAGCCGGTACCATTTGCAGGATTGTCTGGGCAGGATAGAGATGGCGTTGGAGATGAGGTAGGTTGGGGGCATTTAGGGGTCATTTAAGAGTCATTTAGGGGTCATTTTAGGGGTCATTTGGGGGTCATTTGGGGGTCATTTTAGAGGTCATTTGGGGGTCATTTTAGAGGTCATTTGGGGGGCATTTAATTAACGTGGATTGTCATTCCGAGTACTCGGAACCTACACAAGCCCGGTTCCCGAAATGCCTTGGCCCAATGTACCCGAATAGCCAGGCTTGTGTAGGTCCTTCGCTGCGCTCTGGATGACAACCCACGTTAGGCAAATGACCTCTAAAATGACTTAAATGACCTCTAAATGACCCTAAATGACCCCTAAAATGACTCTTAAATGACCCTAAATGACCCTTAAATGACCTCCCAAATAACTCTTAAATAACCTTTTCTACAACCCCTTCCTATACCACTCCGGCAGGCTTTTTTTAGCTTGTTGCAATTTGGCGGCATGGATTTCCCTCACTGTTTCATTTTCTTCATAAAACGTATAGTTTCTGTATAAAAAATAAAACAACAGCCGGTTGTAGTCGTCTAATTCAGTGTCTGTGATAATGGCATAAACACTATCCATGATTTCATCCCGGTTGGCGGATTCGGTGAGTGCACGGGCCACCCGGTCTATACTGCCATAATAATGGTTATCTGCCGGATTTTGCATGCGAAAACAAGTCCCCAACAACAGATCCGGCACATTGATGTGCAGGGCTTCCAGTTCGCGGATATAGGTTTGTCGCCCGGCCCAGGCATAACTCCCATCAGAGGCCCGCTCAAAACGATCGTTCAGAATATTGAGGTGGGCCCTCAGGAATATCTCCCAATGATAGGTTTCGGCAGATAGCAGGGCTATATTGACAGCGTGATCCCTGGGGCGGGTATCCATGCTGCAAGTGCCGTAAATGCGGATATTTCTGAAGCTGTCCAGCAGACGGGCCTTTTCCTGATCGGAAAAAGTTTGCCAGTTTTCCGGAAGGTCTGCCCAGGCATTATCTGCGCTCTTATGGAATATTTGTGCTGTTGTATCAATCAGGCAATCAGTGTATCCTATCATTCTGGCATATTTGGCAGGAATAGGTTTTGCCTTGAAATTTTCTATGAAATAGAATGCCGTTAGCGATTCATTGGAGTAATAACCCTTTTCATAATACTTATGCATCCATTTTTGGGCCATGTCGGCATAGAACAATGAGGTGTCTGCTGTGGTAACAAAGAAACCATAATCGCTTTTCAAATCAAAATGCCGGTAATGCACCGAGTATTTGCCAGCATTTAGTTCGGGAGCATCACGGATCACCAACACGTGGCTATCCACCCTCGCTTTGGGATATTTCGTCAGAAACGAATCCAATGGCATCTGGCGTTTAATATCCTGTCTGGCCTCTTTTATTTTACCTTTTTCCAGGTGCACAATATGGCCTATCGCTTGTTGCGGGGTAAGAAACACCTTGTTCAAATCGCAGGTTTTATACTTGAGGTTCAGGGAATCAACCACATGGCCCAGTTTGCGCATGGCTTGTTCCGTGTAAATGAGCCCGTTGTCGTACACCTGAAATTCCGGCTCCTGACCAATGGCCTGTGCGCCCGGGAGCAGGCCCAGGATAAGTAGTAATATGTTTTTCATGCAGGAACGATTTAATAGAAAACTGCTATTAGTCGGGTTAAGTATATACTGGCTAAATTTTAAACCCCTCACACAAATACGTGCGCATCCGACCTTTCCCTTTGATATCCATCCAGCCGCGTTCCTCAAATTGAAACTTGCCTTGCATGCGTTCAAAAACATTTTCCGTAGTATGTATGGCGCCGGGCATACCATTGGATTCCATTCTGCTGGCGGTATTGACTACAAATTTTCTAAAACGACTAGTACAAGCCCAATGATTTTAGCTTATTAACTGCAATCTTAGCACCTCCCTGCTTGTTTATAAATAATATTTTTCCTTGTTGATCGAGTAAAATATACTTAGGATAATCGGAAACCCTTGTGAAGGAACACACATCACACTCTTCTTTAACTTTTACTTCACCTGAGCAATTATTACTAATACAGAAAGACTGTACTGGTGATAAATTATTGAGCTTAATATAATTTTGAGTCCGTTCTAGCAACTCATCATTGTATACAAAAGGATAGTGAATAATTTGCACTTGCTTATTTTTTTCTAAATGTTCATCCAATTCTTTTACATCTTTAATTTCTGCTCTACAAGGGTCGCACCATTCTCCCCAAAAATGAAGCAGTAAATAGGGTTTTTGATCCCAATCGATGGTAATATCACTCATCATATTCTGTTTTGTCAATCGCTGAATAGTTGCTAAATCCATGTAAAATCCTTCTTTATAACCACGGATTTTATCCCCTTCAAGTCGTTCCAGTATTACATTATCTTGGCATAAATCCAGCTTTGTCAATTTATAATAATAACTTTTAAAAATAAATGGCTCATTTAGTCGAAAACGAATTAAGGTGTCTTTTGGAGAATTTAAATGAAGATAGCAATTTATATTAAGTTGATGCACCCTTATATCAACAGATAATGTATCCTGCCCAATGGGATATTTCATCCGATACTTCAATAGATTTCTAATGCTTAAACTTTGAAAATCCTCCCCTTTGTAATCTATTTTTACCTCAAGAGGCAACATAAACATGCATGGTTTACTGCCTTCAATCAACGTTAACTCCCTCATAACTAAAACGGATTTGCTATCGGCAATGGTATCAATTTTTTCTTCAAAAAAATTACCATCTCCATCACCGTCCATAATAAATGCTACCTTATTACCTGGCAAGTGCTTAAATAATAAACTACGTGACGAATCATTTTTACCTTGTTCATAGAACTTTATCAAATAAGGGTCATTTGGCATAATAAACTGACTAAAAAAATCAATATAATAAAATCCTGTAGGAGCGGATGATCGAATAGAGTCCGGAAGGCTTTTTATATTTTGTGGACGACTTATAATATCAGGAACCGTAATATTAGCTCGAAGTGGATATTCAAATTCCCTTATTAAAGGAATAACTTTTATTTGACTGTTTAGACTACATTTAAATCCTAAATTTATTGATAAAAGTAGAATAATGATGTAAAAACCTTTGAATTTCATAACATGCAGATGTTAAATTGTTTTGAGACTTAGTCAAAAGAGCATTAGGAGAGGCATACTGATTAAATATCCATTTTTAAATAGTTTATTAGACTTAAAGCGTAGGCGGTTTTAGACTGAAAACTGCCCGTTTTAGCTATTATTCGCCGAAATTTACCGATTTTGGTCACAAAATTGACTTATACAGTTAAAAACAGACAGCTTTTCAGCCCAATATCACTTTCTGAGAAGTCTATAATGCGTATGCGGCATAATATCTCAGTCTAAATACCCTAATTGCCAAGTCGATAATTGTCAGTATGTAACGGCACATCATCATTAAAGCAAGTAATGCCAACATGGGTTGAACCATTTATAGTCATGACTGTGAGCGCACAATGGTCGCCTTCACAAGGTACCTGACCAGATCCATATCCATCTGACCACCCACATGACAATTCCGTGCCACCACTACCACCTGTTACCAAAAGGGTGGCATCTCCTCGATCTTCTGTTTTGTTAGAGGCATTAACTTCTTGGGCGTTAGAGGCAGCATCATCCTTTATACAGGAATTTAGAGTAAAACTCACAAGAGCAAACAGCAAAAAAAATAGTCTCATAATTTTTTTACATTTAAGTGTTAAAAATTGATTTATTGAAAATCGGATTGACCCATTTCTTTACTAATATATCAAAACTACTTGTTAAATATGGGTCGGCAGGGGGGAGTATTAACAAATAATTAACAGGCGGGCGTTTTTTCTTTCACACAAATACATGATCGGATTCGAAGAGATCCACATTTTTCTGTTCCATTTAAACGACCTAATTATGTTATTATGTTCAAAACCGCGCAGGAGGTCCAACCTTTATTCCCTTTTAAATTTAAAAATACTTGTACTGAATAATCTTTTTCATTTTTTGGTCAACACTGATCCGTTCTTCGTTTATCAATCCATTGGCCTTGTACAAATAAGTTGTGTTGCTACAAGCACCCGCAGGAATTTTAGTATGCAGTTGCCCGGAATGTAGGTAGGTTGCCGAGCGGCAACAATGATCTGTAAAGGCCAGTTCCCCATTTGACTCATATCCACGTTTTTCTATCAGAAAACCCTTTACATCTTCCTGTTCGGCTACATAGGTTGCTATGCGACGGTTTTGCGCATCGTACTGGTAAGTATAAAATCTTTTTTTAGCCTTTTTACCCGAACCGCTTACAACATCCATACGCGCCAAAGTGCCATCAGGCGCATAAGTGTATTGCCATACCTCTTTGCCTCCCTTGGAGCCGGTCAGTTTATTGGGACGGAACTTTTGTTTCTTGGTTAACAATCGTCCTGATGCCTCATACTCATGAGAAACCGTGGTCAAATTTCCAGCTATTGAATGGAAGGAAAAGGATTCCAGCCGCTTGCTTTCATCATACTGATATCTGGTAATCATAACAGAGATCGTATCATAGCAATGTACATAATACCTGTTTTCTATCAAAAAAGTATCCAGGTAATCGCTTTCATATAGTGATGTACATTTCCCGGATTCATCCAACATTTCTATGCGGGTTAAAAAACCTTGGTTATTTACCCGTATTTTTTCTATCACACGTTCTGTAACAGGTTCTTCAAGGCTATCCAGTAAAATCTCTGTTTTTTCGATGCTGTCAATGCCAAGCGCCATCAGGCGTTCTCTTTGCATGGTATTGTGCAATTGCGCATGTACCAGAACAGGAAGGCATAAAAACAAAATAAAGAGGTTACGGTAATAGGTCATATCCGGGTAGTTTGTGTGGAAAAACTGATTTATCATTGCGAAGTAAAGGTATATTTCCCGCAGATTGTGTTTTTGTTTCCCGCAGATTGGGTTTTGTTTCCCGCAGATTTACACAGATGACCCCGCAGATTTTCGCAGAGGCGCTGGGTTTGAGATTTGTGGTGGTGGTTAGTTTCCCGCAGATTGTGTTTTGTTTCCCGCAGATTTACACAGATGACCCCGCAGATTTTCGCAGAGGCGCTGGGTTTGAGATTTGTGGTGGTGGTTTATTTCCCGCAGATTGTGTTTTGTTTCCCGCTGATTTACACAGATGACCCCGCAGATTTTCGCAGAGGTGCTGGATTTGAGATTGGTGGTGGTGGTTAGTTTCCCGCAGATTGCGTTATTTCCCGCAGATTAACACAGATGACCCCGCAGATTTTCGCAGAGGTGCTGGATTTGAGATTGGTGGTGGTGGTTAGTTTCCCGCAGATTGGGTTTTGTTTCCCGCTGATTTACACAGATGACCCCGCAGATTTTCGCAGAGGCGTAAGGCTTGGGTACTCACGAAGTTATAACACAAAATCCCGTTGCCGAAGGCAACACAAAAAAATCCGCGTCATCCGCGTCATCCGCGTTCCAAAAAATCCGCGTTCCTACCCGCGTTCCAACCCCGCGCTCAACACCTCGCAGGCCCATGTGATCTCTTCCTCCGAAATGGTCAGCGGCGGCGCTACACGCAGACTCTGATCATTGAATAAAAACCAATCGGTAATCAATCCACGGGAGATGCAGTATTGTATTACCCGTTGTACTGCGTCCCAGCTACCCAGATCCAGCGCCAGCCACAACCCTGCACTGCGTATCTCCCTGATGGCCGGGTGCGGCGCCAGCAGTTTCCGGAATAAATCGCCCTTGGCAGCAGCCTGAGCAATCAAATCTGTTTCCAACAGCACGCGCAAGGTAGCCAACCCGGCCGCCGCACTCACCGGGTGTCCGCCAAACGTGGAAATATGCCCCAACACCGGATCATGCGTCAACAATTGCATCAGCTCCCGCTTAGCCACAAAAGCGCCCAGCGGCATACCCCCGCCAAAGCCCTTGGCCAACAGCAAAACATCAGGCACAATGCCGTAATGCTCAAAAGCAAACAATTTCCCGGTGCGACCCATACCTGCCTGAATTTCATCCAAAATCAGCAAGGCGCCCGTTTCATCGCAGCGATTGCGCAGCGCCTGCAACCAAGCCGGATCGGGTGGAATGATGCCCGCTTCTCCCTGAACCGTCTCCACAATAACCGCCGCCGTTTGGGTATCTATCACCTCCAAATGATCCAGGTTATTGAAATCCATGTGTCGTATACCCGGCAAAAGTGGTTGAAATGCCAGGGTAAAATCGGTAGGACTCATCAAGCTGGCCGCTCCCTGTGTACTGCCGTGGTAAGCCTTGCGGCAAGCCACAAAATGAGGTCTGCCGGTGGCTCGTTTGGCTAGTTTCATGGCGCCTTCCGTAGCTTCTGTGCCGGAATTCACCAGATACACCGAATCAAGTCCCGGTAGTTGAGCGGCCAGCAATTCTGCCAGTTGCACCTGTGGCGATAGCACATACTCGCCGTACACCAGGGTATGCCAGTACGCATGGAGTTGTGCCTCCACAGCTTCCTGCACCTGCGGATGCCGGTGCCCCAGCACACTCGGACCAATGCCGGCAATCAGATCCAGCCAGCGCTCCCCCTTTGACCCATGCAACCAGCAACCTTCTGCATGCACCACTTCCAGCGCTAACGGCGCCGGAGAGGTTTGTGCCAGGTGGCGAAAAAAAGCAGTGCGAAGCGTGCCCTGATTTTGCATTTGCATCACTAATTTTTTTGAGAATAGATTTTTACACCCATATTTGCAGTGTCCCGGCAAAGTTCGGTGGAACCGGAACAAGGTAGGCCTGAATTGCGTTAAATATTACCAATGGGTGGTTACTGACGGGGTGGTTACTGACGGGGTGACTGGCAGTCACCCCGTCAGTAACCACCCCGTCAGTAAGCCCATCGAGAACAATCCTTAAACCTACCCCCTAAAACCAAGCCGAACGCCAACTCGAAAACTCAAACACTCAAAAACCCAAACACTCAAAAACCCAAACACTAAAACACTCGTCTATGACTGCACGCACGCTGATTGCACATGATATTCCGCCCATTACGGTTGATCAAACCGGCAGGGAGGCGTTTCATTTGCTGAACGACCACCACGTAAAGCATTTGCCAGTTGTAGATGCCGGAAAACTGGTTGGATTGCTCTCAGAAGAAGAAATTTTCCACCACAAACTCGCCGATCCGCTCCGCGAATACGATTTTTCCGTTTTGCCGAGGTATCAGGTACTGGAAAATGAACACGTTTTTCAGGTCATCAAAATGATGGGTGATAACCGCCTCACCGTGATTCCGGTAACAGATCAGGAAGGTAATTACCTGGGACTGATCCAGCAAACCGATGTGCTGCGATTTTTTGCCCACACCGCCTCGCTGACCGAACAAGGCGCTGTGCTGGTGCTCCTCATGCCCAAACGGGATTACACCCTCTCTACCATCGCACGTATTTTTGAAGAAAATAATGTGCACATACTCAGCGCTTTCGTTACCTCTACCCCCAACCCGGAAGACGTTGAGCTGACCCTGAAACTGGATCGGCGGGACCTTTCCCGGGCCATTGCTTCCCTCGAACGACATGAATTCGAAATCAAAGAATCTTTCGGCGAAACCGATCACAGCGAACAGCTGCGTGAACGCTACGACGCGCTCATGCACTATCTGAATGTTTAGACCATGCAAGCCCAGTCTTTTTGGCACCTGGAAAACATCGACGTAACCCATTTGCTTTGTCCTACCAAACTGGGCAATGAGGAGCTAATGGCACAAAAAAAACATTGCCGGTTCAAAAAAGGCGATGTGGTATACGTTCCGGATGATCTTTCCGACCGCATTTTTTTCATTACAGAAGGCCAGATCAAAATTTCTGTGATGAACGAGGAAGGCAAGGAAATCACCAAAGCCATTCTGGGTCGCGGTGAGGTTTTTGGCGAACTTGCCATGCTGGGCGAACAAAAACGCCACGACTATGCTACGGCACTGGAAGACACCGACACCTGTGTGGTAACACTGGAGGAACTGCGCAGTCTGATGCGCGACCGTTCAGAGATCAACCTGTTTTTTATGAAAATTTTTGGCGGCCGCCAACTGGAAATGGAACGCCGCCTGGAATCGCTCATCTTCCGCGACAGCCGCAGCCGTATCGTGGAATTTTTAGTCAATATGGCCCGCAACAAAGGCCAGCGCGTAGGTTATGAGTGGGTTATACGCAAACCTGTAACCCACCAGGAAATAGCCAATTTGACGGCAACCAGCCGTCAAACGGTAACAACAACCCTAAACGACCTCCGCCACAAAAAACTGCTCACCTTCAACCGCTCACGCCTGCTTATCCGCGATCTGGATAAACTGGTAGAAGAGATGCGGTAACCATCTGGTGGCGTATGCCATCACTTATTCCTACCTTCGCCACATGTCGCGATCGAATAAATACGTTTGCATTCACGGGCACTTTTACCAGCCGCCCCGGGAGAATGCCTGGCTGGAAACCGTTGAACAACAGGAAACTGCCCACCCGTTTCACGATTGGAATACCCGCATCAACCACGAATGTTATGCGCCAAACGCCGCTGCGCGTATACTTGATGAAGAAGGCTGGATCACCAAAATCCGCAATAACTACAACCGGATTTCCTGGAATTTTGGCCCTACCCTGCTCTCCTGGCTGGAAGAAAACGACCCCGACGCCTATTCTCTTCTGCTCAAGGCAGATAAACGAAGTCAGGAATTATTCGGCGGACACGGTTCTGCCCTGGCACAGGTGCATAGTCACCTGATCCTGCCATTGTGTAATCCCCGCGACAAGGTAACGCAGGTTACCTGGGGTATCCGCGATTTTGAACACCGGTTCAAACGTTATCCGGAAGGCATTTGGCTGGCCGAAACTGCCGTTAATACCGAATCGCTCGAAGTTTTGGCCGCTCATGGCATCCAATTCACCATCCTGGCCCCGCGTCAGGCCAAGGCGGTTCGCAAACTGACCGACGATAAACCCGAGACCTGGCAGGCCGTAGATGCCGAATCCATTGATACCCGCAGGCCATATTGGTGTATGTTGCCCAGCGGCAGACGCATTGCCCTGTATTTCTACCACGGCCGCATTTCTCAGGAAGTGGCATTCAATGGCTTGCTCAACAGCGGCAAATTGTTTTCAGACCGCCTCAGCAGCGTTTTTGATCAAAACGATACGCCCCAACTTTCTCATATCGCCACCGATGGCGAGAGCTACGGCCACCACCACCGTTTTGGGGAAATGGCCCTGGCCGATTGCCTGAATTATGTAGAAAACAAAGGAGTAGCCACCCTTACCAATTACGGGCAATTTTTGGAGCTGCATCCGCCTGAATGGGAGGTGCAAATACACGAAAATTCCTCCTGGAGCTGTGTCCATGGCATTGAACGCTGGCGCAGTGATTGTGGCTGCAATTCCGGCAAACCCGGCTGGCATCAGCGATGGCGCAAACCGCTGCGCGATACCCTCGATTGGCTGCGCGATCAAATGACGCCCATTTTTGAGCGAGAAGGAGCACGTTTGCTCCGCGATCCATGGGGCGCCCGAAATGATTACATCGAGGTTATGCTGGACCGTTCAGACACCCGGGTGGAAGCTTTTCTGAAAAAACACGCCCGTCGCGAACTGAGTCACCTGGAAAAGGTCATGGTGCTCAGGCTTCTTGAAAGCCAGCGTTTCGCGGTGTTGATGTACACAAGCTGCGGTTGGTTCTTCGATGAAATTTCCGGCATTGAAACCAATCAGATTCTGCAATACGCCCTGCGCGCCATGGATTACACCCTGGATGTTTGCGGGCAGGATTTTTATCCGGAATTCACCCGCAGGCTGGCAGAAGCGCCGAGCAATGTATTGCCCAACGGCGCCGAGAGTTTTTTGAAAAACGTGGTGCCCACCCGGGTAACCCTCGAACGCGTGGCCATGCATTTTGCCGTGGCATCCTTGTTTGAAGACGATCCTGAAGGACTGGATTTGTTCAATTACACGGCCTCAGTAGAGTTTTTTGAAAAAATAGAAGCCGGCACGCCTAAGTTTGCCGCAGGACGGTTGCGCATTCGTTCCCGCTTAAGTCATGCGGAACGTACGTTCTGCTTTGCCATCCTGTATATGGGTCAGCAGCATATCATCGGCAATATCAGCGGTGATATGTTGCGTTCGCAGTTTGAGGAGATGTTTACCCGAACCAGCAAGGCTTTCCGGGCCGCCAACATGGGGGAAGTCATCGGGGCATTGCAAGAATATTTCGGGCCGGAAAAATTCACCTTGTCCAGCCTGTTTGCTGATGAAAAAATAGAGATCATCCGAAGTATCACCGACGCCAGCCTGGAAGCCGCAGAATCTACCTTCCGGAATGTATTTAATGAGAATTACCAGCTCATGACCGGCATAGAAGAGGCGAAAATGCCCCTGCCGGCCACCTGGCATAATATTGCCTCTTATGTGCTGAATGCGGATTTACTGCATTTTTTCGAAAACGGAGACGCCGCCGATCCACGCGCTCTGCGCCGTATTGCGGCAGATTTAAAGCGCTGGCACATCAAACGTTCCGATGAAGACCGGATCAACCATGCCATTGGGATGCGGGTGCTGCGCGAAATTGAAAAAATAGAGTTGGATGAGTCTTCCATTCCCCGGGTGCGCTGGCTGAACGACGTACTCACCATCGTAGAAGAGATGGGGTTGAAACCCAATATCTGGCGCAGTCAGAACATCTTCTACCTGTTCACCAAAGGCTACCGCAAGGGGCAGTGGGTGTTTGTCAACAAAGACTGGGAAACCGAATTCAAGCGCCTGGCCCGTCTGCTGCGCGTCCGCGTTTTTTGAACGCGGGGAACGCGGGTGGGGGGGAACGCGGATGACGCGGATGACGCGGATTTTTTTTCTGCCTTCGGCAGCTTCCTAGATTCTATTCAGGCTTTCTTTAAGGCATCCCACGTACGCCGGAATGGTATTCCGGTATCTTCAGCTGCATCTTAGATGCTATTGAGATATCCAACAGAACACCCCACGTACGCCGGAATGGTATTCCGGCATCCTCATCCGCATCTTAGTTTTTTGAACTCATCAATTCCTACCAACAGCATTGCCGAAGGCAATCCAAAAAATCCGCGTCATCCGCGTCATCCGCGTTCCAAAAAATCCGCGTTCCCCGCGTTCAAACCCGCGTTCTACCCTTCGAAGTGGATGGAGAGGGTGAAGGTGCGGCTGAGCACTTTTTCCAAAACGGTGGATTGCTCCAGACGGTCGTTGAAAATGAGGATGTTATTGAGGCCCTGAGATACCTTGATCTCTGGGGAGAAAATGAAATACGGGAAAAAGAACTGAATACCTGCGCCGTATTCCACCTGGAAATCGGTGGGGGCAATTTTCACCAGCCCCGCAGCCTGACGCGTACGTGAGTCGCTGGCTACGTCGAACGAGTATTTTACACCGCCGATAACAAACAGTCGGAAATCGTGATAGGGCGCTGATTTATAGCGCACGTGGAAGGGAAGTTCCACCAAAACCGACTCAATGGGACGAGTAACAATGCGTCCGCCCTGACCTGGTGGTGTGTAGCGAATATTATGTTCGGTAAACGACAAGGTAGGCAGGAAGCGGATATCGAAATATTCGCCGACTTTCAGGTTAGACACGATACCCAGGTTAAAACCAGGACCGGTAATGGATTCTGCGCGGGCAAAGGAGTCGTTTCGGATAAATTCTTTGGAGTGGAAAATCCGGTAATCGCTGGCGTTATAGCCCAGGGTAATCCCGAAATAGTAATTTTTTTGCTGGAAATCCAGGTAATTCAAATTGCTACCCTGGTTAAATTGCGCATTTGCCGTAGGCAATTGCCATTGCAGGAGGCAGCAGAGCACAAAAATTGCGCGCAAACCCTTGCCAAACCACAGGTTTATTTGGTTGCCGTGTAAATGGAGCATATTCCGAGCGTTAATCGTTCGCATATTGGGTCGTTAAAACCGGTTTTGGTTAATATTTCAGTAAATTGGTTGCCTTCAGGGAAAACTTGTACACTTTCAAACAGGTAAGTGTATGCACGCATGTCGCGACTAGTCAAACGTCCAATCAGGGGTAAAACGTATTTGAAGTAGCTATTATAGAGCTGTTTAAACGGAAAAATATGTGGTTTGGAAAATTCCAGTATAACCACACGGCCTCCAGGTTTCAATACACGTTGCATTTCAGCCAGGCCTTTTTCCAGGTTTTCAAAGTTCCGCACCCCGAAAGCTACCGTTACGGCGTCAAAGGTACCAGTTTCGAAGCGAAGATGCTCGCTATCACCCGTTTCCAGTGAAATAACCTCCTGCAATCCGGCATCCTTAATCTTTACCCGCCCGAATTCCAGCATTTGATTGGCAATGTCAATCCCCACAATCCGTTTGGGATTCAGGATTCTAGCCATCAAAATAGCTACATCCGCTGTACCTGTGGCTACATCCAGAATCTCGGCCGGTTTGGCAGCTTTGAGATAAGCAATAGCTTTTTTCCGCCACCAGACATCAATACCCAGCGAAAGTACCCGGTTCAGCAGATCATATTTCGGGGCAATCCGGTCGAACATCTGTTCTACCTCCGCTTTTTTGCCCGCTTCAGAGTTGTATGGTTTGACTTGAGACATGTTACAATTTAATATTCTCGACAATTTCCAAACCATAACCAATAAACCCGGTGCGTGGTTTAGGATGATTGGTTAGGAGTCGAATTTTACAGATATCCAGTTCACGTAAAATTTGGGCGCCCACACCAAAATCTTTCTTCCCAATGGCCGTATGCAGTTCAAAACGATCAGCATTGCCCTCTTCAGTAAGCTGTTTGTAGTGTTGCAATTTTGCCAACAAATTGGCTTTATCTCCCTGACGCAGGTACACAAACGCCCCCTTGCCGTTTTCCTGAATGGTTTTCAGAGCCGACGAAATCTGGGTGCCATAGTCAGACAACAAGGAGCCCAATATACCGCCGGTTTCCGACCAGGAGTGTACACGTACCAACACCGGCTCATCTTCCTCCCATTCGCCCTTTTTGAGCACCAGGTGGGTGTCGCCAGTGGCAATATCCGTAAACACAATGGCCTGGAATTCGCCGTGTATGGTTTGCATCGGTACTTCCATTTCCTTACGCACCAGGCGCTCTGTGCGCATCCGGTAAGCCACCAGATCGTCGATGGAAATAATTTTCAGGTCGTGCGCTTTTGCCACCTCAACCAACTGAGGCAATCGGGCCATGGATCCATCGGCATTCAAAATTTCTACCAGTACTCCTACCGGCGCCAGTCCGGCCATGCGGGCCAAGTCCACGGCAGCCTCTGTGTGGCCGGTACGACGCAGTACGCCTCCAGCTTTGGCCCGGAGTGGGAAAATATGACCCGGTCGGGCATAATCGCTGGGCCGCGCCGCCGGATTGGTAAGCCACTTGATGCCTGTGGCACGGTCGTATGCCGAAATACCGGTAGTGCAGCCCTGCCCGATCAGATCGATTGAAACGGTAAAGGCCGTTTCATGCAAGGCCGTATTACTGCTCACCATCAGGTTGAGGCCCAGTTCATCGGCGCGTTTTTCCTCCAGTGGCGTACAAATAAGGCCGCGGCCGTGCGTGGCCATAAAATTCACCGTTTCCGGCGTGATGGTTTCTGCTGCACAGATAAAATCGCCTTCATTTTCGCGATCTTCATCGTCTACAACAATAATGACCCTGCCGGCGCGAATCTCTGCGATGGCTTCTTCGATGGTATTGAGTTGAAATGTTTCAGACATGGAACAGGTACGAATATGGGTTTCCAGACAGTATTTCAAAAGGCTTGTCCGGATTTGCCCGCAAAGGTATTGGGTCGAAGCGCGAATTCGCTACTTTTGCGGCTCAATGCAACCATCTTTGTTTAAAATAAGGCAGGAAGGATACTTTGGCTACATCAACGCCGGGGGTGAGGTGGTCATTGAACCACAATTTCTGGAGGCCGGCGCCTTTCAGAACGGCTTCACCACCGTTCGGCTCAATGGCATGCTGGCCTTGCTCGACAGTCAGGGGCGTTTATACATCCGCAGGCTGTACCGGGCTGTGGGTCCGTTTTCGGAAGGATTAGCCCGCGTTCAGGTGGCCCGCCAATGGGGCTATGTCAATACCAAAGGCCGGGAGGTGATTGGTCCGTTGTTTGATCAGGCCGGCGATTTCTGTGAAGGTCTTGCGCCGGTAACCTTTGAATCGCAGGCCGGCTTTATTGGCCCCGATGGTCAATTTGCGATTAAACCATTGTATCAGCAAACCGGTAATTTCAGCGAAGGCCTGGCGCCTGCCTGTTCAGACGGGCTTTGGGGGTTTATTGGTAAAAACGGCAAATTCATGGTGGAGCCTCGCTGGGATGGCGCCAGTTCGTTTCAAAAACAGTCTGCCGTTGTAACCCGCGATGGCAAATGGGGCCTGTGCAACCGTTCGGGGGAAGAAACCGTAGCGCCTCAGTTCGAGTTTGTCAAAGGTCATGTTCAGGGAGAATTTTTTGATGGCATGGCCCTGGCCTACCGCGATGGCAAATATGGTTTTGTGAGTCAGGACGGCCGCATTGCCATAGAGCCCATGTTTGATCTGGCCGGCGATTTCGGAGAAGGGCTTGCCCTGGTAGAAATCAATGGCGCCTACGGTTATGTGGATAAAGCCGGCAAACTGGTCATCATGCCCAAATTTGAAGATGCCGGTGTCTTCTCCGATGGCCTCGCGCAGGTATGCGTGAATGGCCGTTGGGGCTATATCAATCCGGAAGGACAAATCGTGATTCCACCGGCTTATCAGTCTGCCACTCCATTCCGCATGGGTATGGCCCTTACTATTCAGGATGGGAAGTGGTTGTATATCAACCGGCAAGGGCAGAGGGTCTGGAGTGAGTGAGTGTTTGAGTTTTTGAGTGTGGGAGTGTTTGAGTTGGCGTTCGGTTGGGTATCAGTCGTTGACTGATGGTTGCTGCAATTCTCGTGAACTACCCAACCGAACGCCAACTCAAACACTCCCACACTCAAAAACTCAAACACTCACATGTCGTACGTCAACTCCACTACATCCGTTTCCGGGTGAGATTGACACGTGAGAATATAACCGGCTTTAACCTCGTCGTCGTCAAGTGCATAACAGGCGTCCATGCGCACTTTGCCGGAGGTAAGTTTTGCCATGCAGGTGGAACATGCGCCGGAAGTGCAGGAGTATGGCGGATCGTGTTTGGCTTTTACCAGTACGTCCAGGATAGTGGCGCCTTCCGGAACGGGTATTTCAATTCGGTTGCCTTTGAGGTGTACAATGGCCATTTTTCCGCCCGTTCCACCGGCAAATTCGCCCGGGGTGTGGGTGGCATTTACAAAGTGTTCGGTGTGGATTTGCTTGGCATCAATGCCGCGTCCTATCAATGAGGCTTTCACCAAATCTGCCATATCGCCGGGGCCACAGATGAAATACACACAATCTGACTCTGGTCCGTGGGGCATATTTTCATCCATGAAGGCGTTGGTAACCTTCCCGTTTATCCGCCCCATTTTGCCTTGCCAGTTGGTCGTGCTTTTTTTGAAAAGTCCAAAAAGGCCGCCCCCGGCACTTTCTTTTTTCGGCTGACTGAGGATATGCTCCACATGCAATTGTCCGCTGTAGCGCTCTGAGAGTTGATCCAACGACTCCTGGAAAATGATATTTTCCTCGTTTCGGCTGCCGTAAAGGAGGAAAATCGCACTCATTGGTTCTGCTTCCAGCGTGGTTTTGATGATCGATATTATAGGCGTAATGCCACTGCCGGCTGCAAACAGGTAGTACGTGCGACGTTTCTCCGGATGCAGTTCATGATAGAAACGGCCAGCGGGTGGCGCTACTTCCAGGGCATCGCCCACCTGGACCTGATCGTGCAACCAGGTAGATACTTTTCCTCCCTGTACCTTTTTCACCGTAATAGCGAGTCGGTTTTCCAGCGGGCTGGACGACATGGAGTAGGAGCGCCTGAGTCCGTGGCCATCGAGTTGGGCCTTGATGGTCAGGTATTGTCCTTGCTTGTAGGTAAAAAGATCCTGAAGCTCAGCCGGAATTTCCAGTTCAAGAGTAACGGTATCCTGAGTTTCGACGGTTTTTTGCTTAATTTTTATTGGGAAGAAATCCATAGCAGAAAGGATGGGTGAGCGCCTGTTTTTTTGTTGGGCGCCGCAAAATTACATTCTCCAAACAGGATAAAATTGGAATAGTTGCGTTTTGTAACAAAGGAAGGTTCTGCATGCAAAGGCTAATAAAGTAAACAGGTGCATTTAATGGCGGAATCTTACCTTAGCCCCTGATAAACTGCCTCGAACCGTTAACCGCAAAACAAGAACAACATGAGGAATAACAACCTTCTTACCTACGTCCTGTACGGCCTGCTTGGCACTTTTATTATTGCAGCAGGGTATTATGCTTACCAAAAACAGAAAGAGAAAAAAGAGCTGGCGGCCCGGGAAGCGGCTGAGCTTGAGGAAACTTTACGCGATATGGGTTACGCTTCGGAAGAAACCGATTCTGGCAGTTCCCATACAGGCGGAGATACCATTCCGGTCAGCAACAGCAAACCAGTGACACCTGCGCAAAAGCCTGCGCCAAGCACTTCTGCACCCACTTCGGCTACGCCATCTTCCAGCAAAGACCTGAAACCGGTTTCGGCGCCGGCTCCAAACACAGCTGCCAAGAGTGCGCCGTCTACAACTCTGGCGCCCAAAACTGCCCCTGCCAACAAACCTGCAGCTGCGGTTAAAGGCCCTGGAAGCGGTCGCTGGGCAGTGCGTGCGGGTACTTTCAGTGTAATGGATGGAGCGCGCAAACGCCTGGAACAGGTGATCAAAGCCGGGTATCCAAATGCGGAAATTTCCAAAACCAAGGATGGAAAAGCCGCGGTAGTGGTATATCGCTCCAACGACCGGGTTGCGGCCATCCGTGTAGCCGATGATTTGGAAGACAAGGGCATTGATGCAGCGGTGTTTGACCGTCAGAACTAGGGAATATCGAATATCGAATTTCCAACCGCAGCATGTCGAAGTGGTGCGGGTTGGGTATCACAGCACACTTGGATTAGAACTACGCCTGTTTGACTTTTGGGCCAGACAGGCGTAGTTCTTTTGCAATACTACTGAATATTATTTTAACCTTGGACTTGGTTCGCAAAAAGATGTAGGTCCAACTATTGAAGGATCAAGTCTAACGCGTCCAATCCCAAATTATCCGCCCACCCCTGGGGCGCTAGCCCCACAATGTTGGTAGCTCAGGAAATCAGGTTAGCATCCCCTGCCGCATCGCGGCATAGTATTTAGACGCCTCTTATTGGTTATCATTACGGTCCATCCACGGCTTGCGTGTATGTCGACAAGGAAAAACAACATGTTAATGCCGAACACCAGCACCATTTGGACCTTAAAAAGGGGGCGCAAAGACGGGGAGACGCAGAGGTATAAACAATTGGTTATCAAGTCCTCTTTGACTCTGCGGAAAAAATAAAAAAGCGACTTATAAGACGGGGTTGTGCAAAAAGGTTTTCGGTGCAAGGATGAGCAAATTTTTATACTGCTCGAGCTCTAAACCTTGTAGGTTTTTAAAACCTACGGTAGGTACACAAGTATCATGAGTTTTAACTCCGCACCAATCCCATGCTCAGGCCCCCGCCGTCTGCGAGGCAAGCCCGACCGAAGGGGATGGTCCCGACGTAAGGAGGGAGCGCCTTCTTTTTAACCGGCGGTACAGCACGATGATGCAAAAAAA
>JAFLBO010000036.1 GCA_017303475.1 Chitinophagales bacterium | reverse complement strand
ACCGATGAACCCGGGCGTATTTGTCTGGTGGGCAGAGGTGGAGCTTATTGACGGAGTAGTCATCCTGATGAAAGGCGATGTGACGGTTGTGAGATAATGAGTGAGTGAGTGAATGAGTGAATGAGTGAGTGAATGAGTGGCTCAAAAGACTATATCAGGCTTAGGCGACAGCCAGAACCGATACCAAGCCGCCCGCCAACTCAAAAACTCGAACACTAAAAAACTCAAACACTCAAAGAGCGTTCGGTTGGAGGTTACTCCGGCCGGACGCTTTTTTTATATTGATTTAAATTTTGATGGGTAATGCGCCATTTTTAGCCCGGCAAGAAAATTCTCAATATGCACTTAAGGGCTTTTGCGTAGTACATTTTGCAAAGTGTAGGTTGGAGGCTCTTTAACTTTGTGCCAATTCTGCAACAAACACCATAACCATGACCTTGCACAGCCTGGAGTCATTTCCAAATCAAGCGTTACCTTTGCGCCTCCAACCACTTTATCTGCACACTTATGTTGTTTCGCCTGCTCTGTTTAGCAATTGTCATACTTGGCTTCAATAGCTGCCAGTCTGATAAAAAAACTCCTGTATCTCCCACTGCTGCTGCACCAGTAAATGCCTCCCCAACAGTAGCAGCAAATCCATTATCCGCGGGGATGGAACAAATACCCCCTTCTGCTAAAATAGTGAATGCAAATGTGAATTCTGTGCACGTTTGGATTGACAAGGGTAATGTTTGTTTGGCTGGTATAGTGTCCAATATGTCGGCAGAATGGCATAAATATTGGCTCGAGGCTTCGCCGGCAGATCAATCAGGCAGGCCAATTGCTTTTAACGGACATAGCGGAGTGGTTGTTTCACCGCACTGCGATGCTGTTCCACCATCCAGCCGCACTTCTTTTTTTGCGTCCTGGCCGTTGAACAGTTTTTCCGGAACACCGCATAATTTCAACTTTAAAGCCTGGGCTGAGGTGCAGAAACCTGGCCCTGTATTGTCTATCCCAGCCACCAGTGCAATTCAAATGTCAGTTCCACAGCCCACCGGGCAGAACCTGAAGCCTGAAGTAGCCTGGCAAATGACAGGGGCGCTGATGAATCCACTGAATATGGTGGCGGCTCATCCCAGGATTGAGGTACTGGTATTCGGCAATGACCAAAAACTTTGGTTTGCCACTGTATTTAACCCTGAAGATCAAGCCATGCGGAAGATTTTCAGCTGGGATCGTGAAGGCCCACTGAAACCCAAAGAGGAACGCCAATTCAACCTGCAGGTCTACACACTTGGCATGGCAGACTCACTGAAGGACCTTGGTATCAAGAAAATTGATTTGATTCCGTTTAATGCCCGCCTGGCTAAGTAAGCTGTTCGCTTATTCGGCCAAAGCGCCTTTCGCGGTTTTGGAAACTCAGAATAGCTTCAAATAATTCTTGTTGTCCAAAATCCGGCCAATATACCGGGGTAAAATAGAGCTCAGCATAAGCCACCTGCCAAAGTAAAAAGTTGGACAACCTGGCTTCGCCACTGGTTCGGATCAAGAGCTCCGGGTCTGGGATACCATGTGTGCTCAATTCCTCTTCAAAAACAGCTTCAGTGATTTGCGCCGGATCCAGGCGCCCGGCTTTTACTTCCTCCGCAAGTTTGCGGGTAGCGTGCAGGATTTCCCATTTGGCGGAATAGTTCAAGGCTAAAACCAAGGTAATTCGTTGGTTATCTTTGGTTTTTTCAATGCCCTCTTTCAATGTTTTCAGCGTAGCCGCAGGCAATGCTTCAATATCTCCAATTGCCGTTAACCTGACACCATTCTTGTTCAGGTCTCTGATTTCCCCCTTTATGGTTTCCACCAGCAGGCTCATTAGCGCTGTGACCTCTGCCGGTGGCCTGTTCCAGTTTTCTGTGCTGAAGGCATACAGAGTCAGGTATTTTACACCAATTTGCGCTGCTGCCTCAGTGACCTCCCGAACACTTTTTACACCACTGTGGTGCCCCAATACACGCGGCATACCTTTCTGTTTGGCCCATCGACCGTTTCCATCCATGATGATGGCAATATGTTGCGGTATTTTTTCCGGGTTAATTTGTGATTTCAGGTCAGTCATAATCAAACGATCAAAATAGGTCGGAGTAGGAAAGCCGACAAAGGTACGTTTCAGGTGTGATTTTTTTAAGTTAAACAATAACACGGGCTACCAAATTGGAATTTGCCTGTATAAAAAATAGAAAAACAGCTACCTTCCCCCTTCAACAAACCAATCGGATTATTCAGCATGCACCAGGAATTACGTCAGCGTTTTAATGCCGCTTTTACACAGGAAAAATATGAAGCATTCCTGCACACCATGAACACCTCCTATGGTGAACCCTGCACCTTCAGGATCTCTGAAACGCCCATTTTTGTGCCCAGAGACTTGAAAAACAAATTGCTCAAGGGGGTAGAAGATATCTGTGCGGTGATAACTGCTCCGGGGTTCAAAGAACGCAGTGAGGCGGCCTTGCCCGATCATTTGCGTGTGCCTGGTGAATACGAACACACCCAGTTCCTTCAGCTGGATTTTGGGATCTGCAAAGACGAAAATGGCCAGTTTGTGCCGCAACTAATTGAAATGCAAGGATTTCCTTCCCTGTATTTCTTTCAGCACCTGCTCGCAACCAGCTACCGCAAACATTTTGATATTCCTGCTGACTATCATCACCTTTTTGGCGGACTGGATGAAGATGGCTATATTGATTTGATGCGCCAGGTGATTGTTGGGGACTCCAAGCCCGAAAATGTTATCCTACTGGAGGTAGAGCCTGAAAAACAAAATACGCGCATTGATTTTTGGGGCACAGCCAAACATCTGGGCATTAAAGTCCTGTGTTTGTCAAAACTCAAAAAGGAGGGGCGCGACCTGTATTATCTCGACGAAAACGGCCGGAAAGTAGGGGTGGAACGCATCTATAACCGCATCATATTTGATGAACTGGAACGCCGGGCCGATCTGCCCCGGGAATGGGATATGACCACTGAAGTCAATGCCGAATGGGTGGGGCATCCCAACTGGTTTTTCCGGATTTCCAAACATTCACTCCCGTTTATTCAGAGTGATTTTGTGCCCAAAACATTGTTCGTCAACGAGTTAAAAGAAATTCCAGCCGACCTGGAGAATTGGGTACTCAAGCCATTGTTCTCCTTCTCTGGTCAGGGCGTGAAAATTAATATCACCCGGGAAGACGTGGAATCAGTGGATGATCCATCCAATTTCATCCTGCAACGCAAGGTGGAATACGTGGCAGGAGTACAAACCCCTGATCCAAACGAACCTTCCAAGTGCGAAATTCGTATGATGCTGGTTTGGGATAAAGGATGGCCTGCCCCGCGTCTGGTAAACAACCTGATCCGCATGAGCAAAGGCGAAATGGTAGGCGTGCGGTATAATAAAGGCAAAGAATGGGTGGGCTCCAGCGCGGGTTTCTTCGAGCCATAGAAGTGATGTAGGCTACTTCACATGTTCAGATATTCTTGCAGCAATCATGTCCTTGTCGCCATACCCTCGTAAATGATAAACAAGCTTGCCTGTGGAGTCAAAAAGTAAAAAATAAGGATATCCCTCCATATTTAGGGCAGAATATAATTCCTGCTCAATATCTATAAGCATTTTTGACTTGTCTTCGATTTCCTTAAAGCCAAATATTTTATCAAAATTTCTCCGAACGCTCGCTTTCCGGTGCTCGTACACGTAATAAACCGACATCTTATCTTTCATTGATGCATAGAAGTCGGGCATTTCTTTAATAGCCTTCAAACAAGGAGGGCAAGTTTCTGCCCATGTTTCGAGAAGTATGTACTTGCCTGAATGGTCTACTAAATTTACGGTATCCAAACTTGAGTTGATGAAGGAGAAATTTGCCAGATTCACGTTGGCATTTAAGCTCGTGTCCCGCTGTTTTTGTACATCAGCGATGCTGGTTGCTTCCGTATCAAAACTACCTCCCTTAAACCATTTACTTTTCCATTCAAACATAAATAAATAACTGTAAAAAATAGCGATGAAACCAAAAATGAAAATATTTCTTGGATTGCTCAGGTCTTTTAGCCAGGACAGAGCAAGAAGCAAGACAAGGAAAGCGATAGTAACCGGGTTGATGATATGGAGATAGAAAAACAGCTGATAAAATGCAGGGAAATTATTGAGCTGCATTTTAAAGTAATTCAGATCGTTCAATGTGTAATACAAAGCGAATACATAAAGTGCAGGCAGGATGGCTATAGCCGATTTATCCCATAGACTTAATGTAAAATCATACTCACGCTGTAGGAAGTACACACTCAACGGAGTAAAAACCAACCCCATGAATGCCGTTTTTTCATTAACCATTCCATATGATAAAAAACAGGTGCTCCAAATTGAAATTAACAGGAGTCCAAATAATAGAAAACCAATTTTTTTCTTCATAAGTCAATGTTTTTGAATGGGCACATATTTTCTATTTGCCTAATGCCACGAATTCGGGTTGGACCTCTTGCGAGGTCGTAAAACATTGGTATTCAAAGTCTACAAAGATTGGACCTCTCGCGAGGTCAGGAGCATTGTCTGGCCGTTTGAATGCAATAGAAAAATGTGTACCCTTTGAAAAATGTTTTTACAGATATATTCAATTAGATTTATAACCTTGACTTAGATTCCCAGTTTTAAGTTGCCTTGACCATATGTCTAAAAAGGAATTCAATGCATTCTCGTAGGTAGACTGATAATTAAAAAAGGACGTAACAAGCAGAATTACACAGCAAACGGCCCGTCAAACTTCGGCTTCCAGGTCTCCGAAATAGCATATGCCCGAAACTTGGCATTGTCGGCAGAAGGCCCGGCAAACAACTCGTCTACCGTAGACTGAAACAGCAGGAGCCACCGATCAAAATGCTCCGCTTTCAACCGCACTTTTTGGTGTAAATCCAGGTGTTTCTGAATTGGATTGCCCCGGTATGCATCTGGCGTATCCAGCAACAAAAACTCCCAAAAAGCATACATAATGGGCAAATGATAGGCCCAGTCTACCTGCGCAATATCATTAAAAATGTACCCGATGACCTCATCGGCTTTTACCTTTTCATAAAAGGTGTCGATCAACAGCCGGATATCGGCGGCCGATTGAATATCTGGTTTGTGTTCGGTAGGCATATCTTGTCAGGAACTTAAAAATCACATTTAGCCCGATTGGCTTTCAACCATTTTTCCGCTTCCTGGTATTTTGGCATATAACGCTCCACCAAAGCCCAAAAACGGTCTGAGTGGTTCATTTCAATCAGGTGCGCCAATTCATGCAAAATCACATAATCCTGTACTTCCCGAGGTGCAAAAAGAAGTCGGGTGGAAAGATTGACATTGCCGGCGCTGGAGCAACTGCCCCAGTTTGAATGGTTGTACTTCAGGTTGATACTCTTGATGGGTTGGCGGAAGGTGCGTGCATTCATCTCGGTAACCCTCCGGGAAATCTCTCCCTGAAAATCCTTGGCAACTATCCTGGAAAGCAGGGTTTTGGCAGTTCGGGTGCGCTGCCAGGCATTCAGGTTCTCATTCATTTCCAGACAAATAGTATCACCCACCAGCCTGGCCGAACTCGTTACCCGATCCTTAAATTCCAGCGCCAGTACATATTTCCGATCTCCAACCTGCAGCAGTTCTCCATCCTTGAATTGTTTGCCGAAATAAGCATCCCGGTAGGCCGGTTGCTGCTCAAACTGCACCTTCACCCATTCCTGTACCGTATGCAGGTAATCCCGAATCATAGCTTCACTGGCCGTAACCGGCAATCGCAGTGTGATGCGCCGGGTGGTCAGGCTGTAATAATGGCCGCTGGCCAAATCCAGCGCTACCCGGACTGGTAATGCCACACCATCAATATGGATCAGGCCTTTTAAGGTTCTTTTCTTGGCAAAAAACATTAGGCTACAGAAGTTTCGCCCCTAAAGGAGCATCAAACCCATCAAACCCTTCAAACCTCTTCCCGGAATACCATTCCGGGATACATCAAACCCCTCACCCCTTCCGCTGCGCAAAATCCCGCATCACATCCACCAACGCCTGCACGCTTTTTTGCGGAAGCGCATTGTAGGTGCTGGCGCGGAAACCGCCTACGGAGCGGTGTCCCTTCAATCCAACCAGGCCGTTCGCTTCACAAACCTGCATAAACTCTTTTTCCAGAGAAGCGTATGCATCGTTCATCACAAAACAGATGTTCATATACGAGCGGTCTTCCGGAACTACAGTGCCCCGAAACAATGGGTTGCGGTCAATTTCATCGTACAAAAGCAAGGCTTTTGATTTGTTTTTGCGCTGCAATGCTTTCAGCCCGCCGCTTTTTTTAATCCAGCGCAGGGTAAGCATACTCACATAGATAGGGAAAACCGGAGGTGTGTTGTACAGGGAATTTTCCTTGATAAAAGTCCGATAATCCAACATGGCAGGCATATAACGCTGCACTTTGCCCAACATATCCTCCCGAACAATCACTACAGTTGTGCCAGCAGGCCCAAGGTTTTTCTGTGCTCCAGCATATATCAGCCCAAATGGCTCCGGATTGAATGGTCTGCTTAGAAAATCTGACGACATGTCGCAAACCAGTGGCGCCGGCGATTTCGGGAATTTGCGCAACTGGGTACCGTAAATAGTATTGTTGCTGGTAATGTGCAGGTATTTGGCGTTTTTGGAAACCTTGTAGTCTTTCGGAATAAACGTATAGTTCTGATCCTTGGAAGACGCCACTACCTCTACGTTCCCGAAGGCTTTAGCTTCTTTGATGGCTTTGCTGGCCCATACGCCGGTGTCTACATACTGTGCCGTTTCGCCCTCATTCAACAGGTTCATGGGCGCCATGAAAAATTGCGTGCTGGCCCCACCGGTCAGCCAAAGCACATGGTAGTTTTCCGGCAAGCCAATGATCTCGCGCATCAGCGTATTGGCCTCTTCAATAATGGCCGTAAACTCGGGGCCTCGGTGTGAAAGTTCCATCAGGCTGAGTCCCATGCCCTGATAGTTGACGGCTGCTTTTCCGGCTTCTTTCAATACACTGGCAGGCAAAATGGCCGGCCCCGCGGAAAAATTATGTATCTTCATGAAGTAATACAGTTTTGGGAATAAATAGATGCCGCAAAGGTAGGATGTTGCCTGTTATTTCCTGCCAAATCGTTGGGCCCACTCCTTGGCAAAATAGGTTAAAATTACATCCGCACCAGCCCGGCGTATGCTGAGCAGGGCTTCCGGCATCGCGCGTTCAAAATCCAGCCAGCCATTGTTGCAAGCTGCCCGCAACATGGCACACTCGCCGCTCACGTGGTAAGCCGCAATGGGCAAATCGGAGTTTTCTTTCAATAAATGTATCACATCCAGGTAGTGCAAGGCCGGTTTAACCATTAGCATATCGGCGCCCTCCATGGTATCGAGTTCTGCTTCAATCAGCGCTTCCCGCTTATTGGCCGGGTTCATCTGGTAGCTTTTTTTGTCGCCACTTTTTGGCGCAGAATCCAGCGCATCGCGGAACGGGCCGTACATGGCGCTGGCATACTTGGCGGTGTAAGCCAGAATACCGGTTTTGGTAAAACCCTGTGCATCCAGCGCTTCCCGGATGTACCCCACGCGGCCATCCATCATATCGGATGGTCCAAGCATGTCAAATCCAGCCTCCGCCTGCGCGAGCGACATGCGCGCGAGGATAGGCAAGGTCTCATCGTTCACAATTTCACCGTTGCGTACCAGCCCATCGTGCCCATCGCTGGAATACGGATCCATGGCTACATCGCTGATCAGGCAACACTCCGGGAAACGCTGCTTGATGTCGCGGGCCACTTTCAGATAAAAGTTGTCTTCCGACCAGCTATGACTGGCGGTAGTATCTTTCAGGTGTTCTGCAATAGCAGGGAAAAGTATGAAATTAGTCAGGCCAAGGTTCATGCAGGACTCAATTTCCTGCAACAGGTTTTCCGGCGAAAAACGGAAAATGCCTGGCAAAGAATGTATTTCAGAACGGATATTCGTCCCATTCAGCACAAACAGCGGGAAAATCAGGTGTTCGGTACTCAGGTGGGTTTCAGTAGCCATACCACGAATAGCGGCAGATTGGCGGTTACGACGCGGGCGACGAAGCATAATAGAGTGTTTGAGTGTTTGGGTGTTTGCGTGTATGCGTTGGCGTGCGGTTGGGCATGCCAGCGCTCATTGTTCCACCAACACCCGAACGGGGAACTAATATTCAACAAAGGTATGGGTGTCGCCTACAGGGGCAATGTCATTTTTTCCTGACCCCGAGATGAGTGTTTGCGTTGGGGAGTGTTTGAGGGTTTGCGTTGGCGTGCGGTTGGGCATGCCAGCGCTCATTATTCCGCCAATATCCACCGCGGCGCAGCCGCCCTCAATACGGCGCAGCCGTATCCTCCGAACGGCGTAGCCGTGACATTCCAGTAAACGGGAGCATAACCAGGGTGAACATGATGAGGCAGAGGAACTCGCCGCCAATTATATACCAGGGCCACTCGCCAAAAAGATCCAGCAAGGTAGGGGTGCTGGGCTTTTTGTTGAGGTACATGAAATTGGTGCCTAACAGATAATTCACTCCAAGTATAAAGACGAAATAAATGTTGGTCCACATAAAAGCTCTGCCAAAACTCTTCCAGGTAGGTCGGAACTTAAACACGAATATGGCGTACAAAATGCTTTGTACCAATCCCATATGGACAATGAAGTACCTGAAATTGATGAAATGCGGAAAGGAGTGCTTTAAGTCCGGAGTGATCAATGCCTGAGCGCAGCCCCCCATTACCATGTAATAAGTAATTTCAAACAGAAAAAAGGAACGCTGCCACAGCATAAACGGTAGCAACAAATTGATGAAGTAGCAAACATGGAATGGCAAAACCAGCCCCCAGTTAACAGGCTCCTCAAAAAACAACATGTACAAGGAAAGGGCGATCCAAAGCGTAGCAGGTATCAGACTCTGGATCAGGCCAATACGTTGTTGGCCAAGTTCGGTGGGTTGCTTTTTCCCAAGCCAGATCCAGAAAATAGCACTGGTCACTCCAAGCAACATCCAGATCAGATGCTCCAGACTGTAATTGACAAATAATAAGGTGGATTCCACAGCGTGTTTGACGGATTTTCAGGGCTAATATAGGATGTTTTTCAATCCGGCAATACCTCGGATTATTTTCCCTGAAAAAAAACTTAATTGCGGAATACTATTTGGCAAAGTGGCCGATTAGGCTCTTGTTGCGGGAGATTGTTCCGGCTGTTTGCTGAAGGCAAATGGCAGCATCACAATCGTATACATCATCAGGCACAGGAACTCTGCGCCGAGTATGTACCAGGGCCAGGGGCCAAAAAGATCCAGTAAAGTTGGAACTGATGGCTTTTTGCTGAGGTAAAGGAAGTTAGTACCCAGCAGGTAGTTCACGCCAAATACAAAGGCGCAATAGATATTGGTCCAAAGAAATGCCCGGCCAAAACTTTGCCAGGTTGGCTTGAAGTCATACACGAAAATGGCGTAGAAAATGCTTTGTAGCAAGCCCATGTGTACCAAGAAAAACCTGAAATTCAAAAAATGCGGGAATCCATGATCCAAAGCCGGAGTGAGCAGGGATTGGATGCAGCCGCCCATGACCATGTAATAAGTTATCTCAAATAAAAAGAACGAGCGCCGCCACAGCATAATGGGCAGGAGCAGGTTCATGAAATAACTGATGTGGAATGGCAGAATCAGGTTTAAATCAACCGGCTTTTCTGTTAAAGCCAGGTAAAGGGTAATAAAAAACCAAAAACCAACCGAGATCAAACTTTGGATCAATCCAATCCGGCGTTGGCCAGCTTCATCAGGCTGTTTTTTGCCCAGTTTGATCCAGAATACAGTGCTCGCTACACCAACAAGCAGCCAGAGAAAATGCTCCAGGCTGTATCGGTGAAATTCAGGAATGAGTAGGAATAGCGATTGCACTTCAGTAGTCGGTTTCGTATTTTAAACGTTCAAATATAGTATTCTTTGGTAGGGATATGAAAACAAGTGGTGTCATTTTTTGACGAACGGCGTGTTTTTGACCCAGAACCGCCAGGGCCAGGCCGCACAGACCCCTGCATAATCCACTCCAATGCGCGGACCACTGGCCAGCTCATCCGCCGAAACAGACATGTAGTTGTCTTCAATCCACACCTCGCTTTCCGGCAATATCAAACTGGCGCCGGTTTGCCGGGTATGCAACCCCATGGCCTGTGCCATTGCTCCCGGGCCGGTTGTTAGTTTTGTCGGGACAGCCTTTTGTGGATTGTACTTCAGCCCCCTTCGTTGATACATGTATTCCAATCCTTCCAGCGGCTCTACCGCTCTGATCAGAACTGCGTGGGCCGTATCAGCCGGCCCGGTCACCACATTAAACAGGTGATGTATGCCATAACACAGGTAAATATATGCCCGCCCCCCTTCCTGAAACATCACTTCGGTGCGGGCGGTGCGTCGGTTGCCATAGGCGTGGCAAGCCCGGTCGTCGGGCGCCCGGTAGGCTTCGGTTTCTGTGATTCTGCCGCTCGTTCGGATACCGTTAAATGTGGTAACCAGGGTTTTGCCCAATAAATCCTGCGCTACCTGAACAACATCCGTTCTGAGGTAAAATGCAAGCGGTAAAGGCTGTAGTTTCATCCATACATGATTTTCCAGAAGAGCTCTTTCATCAGTTCTTCCTCCTCCACACCATCGTTGTTTACTCCTTTGGAACGCAGGTCGTAATCCTTGAGATAGCCAATCACCTGAGCGCATTGCGCTGCATTGTAATGGTTGGCGGCGGCTCTGTATTCTTTCAAAAACCAATCAGAACGGAGATCCAGCGCTTTAAGTACCTCTGCATCCGGCTGTCCTTTGAGGGCATGCAGCATGAATACTTTGGAAAAATAGGTGTACAAACTGGAGATGGTGACAATCAGCGGGTTCTTCTTGATGTTGGCGGAAAAATGTTGCTGAATGCGGGCTACTTTGGCCTTGTCCCGGGTTGCTAGCGCTTTTTGTAGTTCGAAAACGTTGTATTCCTTGCTTATGCCAATGTTGTCCTGCACGTGAGCCACGGTTATGGTGCTACCGGGCGGCAGGTTAAGGGTCAGTTTGTCCAGTTCATTGTTGATCCGGGCCAGGTCCGTGCCCAGATACTCAGCCATCAGGGCAGCAGCAGCCGGCTCTATGCCCTGTTTCCGCGATTTACAAACCGAGGCTATCCAGTCGGGCACCTGATTATCGTACAGCTTTTTGCTTTCAAAATTAACCACGTGTTTGCCCCCCAGCGCCTTGCCAAACTTGGTGCGTGTATCCACTTTTTTGTGCTTATGGCAAGCCACAAAAACGGTACTACCCATGGGGTTTTCCAGGTAACTGGTAAGTTCGCCGAGGCTTTTCATCTCCTGTGCTTCCCGCAAAATAACTACTTGGCGCTCGCTCATCATCGGGTAGCGACGCAGGTAATCCAGCAAGGTGAGATGGTCTATTTCCTTGCCGTACAAAATGGTTTGGTTGAACCCGCGCTCTGCTTCCGGCAAGGCATTGGCCTCCACGGCATCGGCAATTTGATCAATATAAAAAGGTTCCTCACCGTGCAGAAAGTACACGGGTGCAAACTTGCCGGCCTTTATGTCGCGCAGTATTTCGTCGGCTGTCATTTCTTGATATTTTCCCGGCTCAAGCCTTTGAGTAGTTGCAACAATGCATTGCCAATACGTACGAATTCTTGTTCTGCTGTGGCAAAGTCAATAAGTCCTTTGTGCAGGAATTCATTGGTTCGGTTGAATTTGGAGGATAAACCCACCAGATCATCGTGCTCATTACAATGCTGGTGAATGCCATTTTTCAAAAACTCGATAGCCTCGCTTAAGTCTTTGGCAATCAGTCGTTTCGTTTCCGTTTTGAAGGCAACCAGCGATTTGTCCTCTGAAACTACCAGTTCGGATACGGCAGACTCCAGAAGCATTTTAACTGCTTCTTCTTTGGAAGAAAAAAACTTGTCGGAAAGTTCCTCCGCCAGGCGTACGCGGAGTTCGATGATGATTTCCTTGGAGTCGGCCATCTCTTACACAAAAAGACTCTGTACCCAGTCTGCTACCTTTTTGTCTACAGAACCGCCGGTGATTTTAACTTTTACCTCAAAATTTTCCAGCCGAAGTTCGGCTTCCATCTCATCAGCCATTTTTTGCAGCTTTTGTCTGGTGCGACTATTTTGCAATGCGGCAAAATCAGGGTCTATGGTGCCGGCGTTCAAATGAACCTCCAGACCTTCATGACTTCTGTACAAAACCACCAACTGCCGGTACGCACGCGTGCGCTCGAAAGTTTTGGCGACAAACAGCAGGTACTTAAGCGCTTTTTCCAAATCGCCTTTCGCCAGGTACTCCCGCGATTGTTGAATTAATTGATTGTGTAAAGCCATAATGCAAAGGTGCAGATTTTTTTCGAAAAAGCAAAAAAGGGCAATGGAACGATGGACGATGAACGACGAACGATGTGGGGCCTAATAAGCTTTCATTGGTTACAGAATTATTGCCTTATTTTGCATTGTCCACCGTCCACCGTCCACCGTCCACCGTCCATCGTCCACCGTCCACCGTCCACCGTGCCTGCTTTACAACGTCATTCCGACCTGATTCGTTCCGAGGCGCATCGCCTGGGATTTGAATTTGTGGGTTTTGCCAGGGCGGAGCGACTGGATGAGCCGGCCAGGCAACTGGAGAAATGGCTTTCGCGCAACGCGCACGGGCGCATGGGCTACATGGCCAATCATTTCGATATGCGGGTAGACCCCACACTGCTGGTGCCGGGGGCTAAATCGGTGATTTGCCTCACCTACAACTATTTCAATCCGGAAAAGCAGGCAGACCCTGATGCGCCTAAAATAGCTTCTTATGCATACGGGGAGGATTACCATTTTGTGGTAAAAGACAAACTTAAAGCCCTGCTGGCCTTTATACAGGAACAAATTGGTGAGGTGGATGGCCGATGTTTTGTGGATTCTGCGCCTGTCATGGAGCGTGAATGGGCTCAACGCGCCGGTTTGGGCTGGAATGGCCGGAATACCCTCACTATTAACCCCAAACGAGGCTCTTTTTTCTTCCTGGCAGAAATTATTTGCGACTTGCCTCTGTTGTATGATGATCCCATTCGCGACCACTGTGGCACCTGCAGGCGTTGCATTGAGGCTTGTCCTACCGAGGCCATCAGCCCGGAAGGGTATTTTCTGGATGCATCAAAATGTATTTCGTACCTCACTATAGAGTTGCGGGATGAAATTCCGGCCGAGTTCAGAGGTAAAATGGATCAGTGGATGTTTGGCTGCGATGTGTGCCAGGATGTTTGTCCTTGGAATCGCTTTTCCCAGCGGCATCAGGAACCCGCCTTCGAGCCGCACCCGGATTTGCTGCAACTCAGTCGCCAGGATTGGTTGGAGCTCACAGAAGAGGTTTTTGGCCGTATTTTTAAAAAATCAGCCGTTAAAAGGGTGAAATATGCCGGGTTGAAACGAAACATCGAGGGGACGATAGACAATGAACGATGAACGATGGGATTGCGTGGTTATTTATAGCAACGTGAGTTGTCATCCCGAAGATCGGGACCTACACAAGCCTAGTTTCCCGGCAATCCCTTACCAGAAAAGTGCCGCATAGCCTGGCTTGTGTAGGTCCCGGTTCCCGGGATGACAACTCACGTTGCTATAAATAACCACGCAATCCCATCGTCCATCGTCCATCGTCCATCGTCCATCGTTCATCGTCCATCGTTAACACCTCCACCAATCTCCTCGTTGCCTTAGCCCGGTGGCTGATCTCCGTTTTTACCTCATCGCCGAGTTGAGCGAAGGTTTGTTCGTAGCCTTCCGGGATAAAGATCGGATCGTAGCCGAATCCTTCTGTTCCATGTTTTTGAGTGGCGATGGAGCCTTTGCAAACGCCTTCCAGCAGGGTTTCTTTTTCTCCCTGAATGAGCGCAATCACGGCACGGAACTGTGCGCTGCGGTCTGTATGATTTTCTAAATTCCGTAGCAACAGGTCCATATTGTCGTTGGCATCTCTGGATGGACCGGCATAACGCGCGGTGTGAACACCCGGCGCGCCGTTGAGTGCTGAAACCTCCAGTCCGGCGTCTTCGGAAAAGCAGTCGTAGCCGTATTTTTCCTTGACATACCGCGCTTTCAGCAGGGCATTTCCTTCCAGCGTGTTTTCTGTTTCTTCGATATCTTCCAGACAACCAATGTCTTTTAGGGTTTTAATCTGGTAACCCGGACCCAGCACCAGCTCTACCTCATGAGCTTTATGTGCGTTATTAGTGGCAAAAACGAGAACTTGCATGATTGTTATTTACTTTCGCTGCAATCCTACAGCTATTCTATGATATTCAGACTTCTTTTTCTGGTACTTTTTGGGTTCGGGGTGTGCAACGCTTTTGCACAAACTTATGTTCCCGGCGAGTCGTATTTTGATGACAACGGATATGTGGAATATCTGGCGGGCAATCTGCCGATCATCATTACGGCTCCGCATGGCGGCTTATTGACCCCGGCGTCTATTCCAGACCGGAATTGTGCGGGCTGTTCGGTGGTAAATGATTTCAATACACAAGAGCTTGCGCGCGCCTTCGCACAGGCCATACACGCGCGCACGGGCTGCTGGCCACACGTGATTTTCAACAAGTTGCACCGGAGAAAACTGGACGCCAACCGCGAAATTGTGGAAGCTGCCAATGGTAATCCCGCAGCAGAATCGGCCTGGTACGCCTTCCATGCCTACGTGGAAACGGCCAAAAACCAGTTGCTGCCCCAATTTGGAAAAGGCCTGTATATTGATCTGCACGGGCATGGACATGCCATTCAGCGCCTGGAACTTGGGTATTTGCTTTCCAAAGCAGAACTGGCCTTGCAAGATGCTACCCTGAACACTCCTTTTTACATTAATCAGAGTAGCATCAGGCATATGGCCGGGAATAATGTACAAGGGTTGAGTCATGCAGAGCTGCTGCATGGCTCACAGAGTTTGGGTGAACTTTTGGCCCAACGTGGCTACCCGGCCACACCCAGCGAGCTGGAGCCATTTCCTGATGCAGACGAGGATTATTTTAACGGCGGATACAACACCGCCAGACACAGCTCTTACCAAAATGGCACATTGGATGGACTGCAAATAGAGTGCAACCGAAACGGAATCCGGGACTCCATGCATAATGTTTTACGTTTTGCAGATTCCCTTTCAGTGACGGTGATGGATTATCTGGGCCGACATTTTTTTGGCAGTACCGATGCCTTTTTATGCGGCATGAGCAGCATCCCTCCGGAAGTTTCCTTCTTGGATCAATTGCTGGTGTTTCCACAGCCATATTGCTTTCAGTTTTCGGTAAAAAAATCCAGACAAGCACCGCCAGGCAACTGGATGTTGGGCGTGTATGATTTTTATGGTAATCTATTGGGTATGCATGCTCTGGACGATGATAATGAGCTGATACTAAGTCCTTCGCCGCCGGGTCATGTTTGGCTGGTGCTTTGGGTAGATGGAGAAATGAAAGGTATGCGTGCGATTTTTCGCTTTTGCAGATGAAATTGCTGATTATTTTTGCCTTCGTTACAGTCCTGCTCACCACTTCAAACAAGATTGACTATGTTGGAACTTCAACCTGTTGAACGTAGGACCGGCCTCACCCGAGAAACGTTCGCTCAAGAATACCTTGAGCCACTAAAGCCCGTTGTTTTCACCGATTTGATGACGAAATGGCCCGCCAAAAGCAAGTGGACCATTGATTACTTCAAAAACCATTATGGTAACCTGATGGTACCTGTGGTGTCTAACAACTATTCGCGTCCGGGCAGAAGCTACATGATGCCTGATATGCACATTACCTTCCGGGAATACCTGGAAATAATGGAAGCAGGGCCCTCAGATTTGCGCATATTTCTGTGGAATATTTTCCGCAAGGCGCCTGAGCTTAGGGAGGATTTTGCCATGCCGGATATTATGGACGGTTTTGTCAACGAAGTGCCGTTCATGTTCTTTGGCTGCGAAGGCTCCAGGGTGGCGCTTCATTACGATCTGGACCTGAGCCACGTGTTTTTAAACCAAATTCACGGTAGAAAGCGGGTGATTTTATTCCCGCCGGAGCAAAGTCGCAACCTATACCACCTGCCGTTTACGGTAGCCAGCCATGTCAATGTACTGAAGCCGGACTTTGAGAAATACCCGGCCTTGCACAATGTCAAGGGGCAGGAAGTGATGCTTATGCCAGGTGAATCTCTGTTCATCCCGCGTGGCTACTGGCATTATATTGAATACACCGACAGCGGCTATTCCATCAGTCTGCGAGCCTTTACCTCCATGTTTAAACGGGTGCAAGGCCTGGCCAGCATCACCACCAATTATGCGGTAGATAAGGTCATGAACAAGTTCATGGGCAAACGCTGGTATAATTTCAAGGTGAAAATGGCGATGAAACGGGCGGAGTGAGAAAGGGTAGGGAATTACATGATTGACGAGTACATGATTACATGATTGAGGAGGGAGGGCGTTGCTTTTGGGTGTTGGTGATGGCTTGCGCCAGGAGCCCACTCGTCCTCATGTAATCGTCAATCATGTACTCGTCAATCATGTAATCGTCAATCATGTACTTCCCCTTCGCCTCACTGCCCGCCCATCAACTGCTGGTCCATGGCTTCCATCTTAACGCCCATCTGCTGGGCTTTCTGATAATCTTGCTGGGCGCCGGCAAAGTTACCTGCCTGGGCCTTGGCACGGGCGCGTTCCAGATATCCGATGGCCAGTTTCGGGTTGATTTGCAAGGCGCGATCTAGTGATTTCACCGATTCCTCATTGCGTTTCATCACACGCTGAACCATGCCGCTTTCATACCAGAAATTGGCATTCGTGGGGTCGTACTTCAGGTATTCCTGATAGTCGGCCAGGGCTTTTTCGTATTGTCCGGTATTCAAATAGGCAATCGAGCGGTTGGCATATGCGTTTTTGTTGGCTGGATCCAGTTTGATGGCCTCGGTAATGTCGTCTATACTTTTTTGCAACATCCCCAGCATGCCATAAGCTGCGCCGCGGTTGCTGTAGGATTCGCTGGTGGCTTTATCGGTCTGGTTGGTTTTAGACAGTGATTCTGTGTAATCCTTAACGGCTTTTTCCAGCAACGACTTTTCCTGCCCTTTGTATTTGCCGGAGGCAGCCATGTCGAAGTAGGTTTTGCCACGGCTGTTGAGGATTTCTCGGTTGTTGGGTTCCATCTCCACGGCTTTATTGTAGTCTTTCAAGGCGCCTTCAAAATCGCCTTTCACGTTGCGCAGGAACTGGCCGCGGTTCCAGTAGGGTAGGGAACTGCGCTCTTTTTTGCCTTCATCCATGGTCATTACATGGCTCCAAAGGCTGTATCCATCAGCCCAAATGCCAATTTGCTTGATAGTCCAGGCGCCATAAATCAAACCTACCAGGCCCAGAATGGTCAGTACTTTGTTGCGCGATGCTTCCTCCTTCGCATACTGATCGGCATAGTAAGCTACAATGGCAAATAAGCCGAAATAGGCCACATAGGTGAAACGATCCGCCAAAAAACCTTGTCCTGCAGCAAAAATCTGCAAGAGGAACATCACATTGAAAAAGAAGAATGCCACCCCGAATACCCAGGTGCGGTAGCCTTTTCTCCAGGCCCAGATGAAGGCTGCCACTGCTGTAAAAAACACAGCCGGCGCAGCATAAACCGTCCAGGGCAGGTTTTTGGGATAAGCGTACAGCGGCGACATAGGCCAGGGCAATACAGCTTTATAAATATAGGTGCAGAAGGAATAAGCGCCTATGCACAAACGGTCGAGGAAGTTGAAATTGGTGATGGAATCGTCGGTGGAGCCCTGTACCCGCAGGGTGTGTACGTTGATCAAACCAAAAACCAGGGAAAGCAGCCAGAACGGCGCTTTTTCCAGGATCAGCTTAAAGTTCAATGGCCGGCGGAACCAAAAATCAAGCGCCAGCATGGAAAGCGGCAGGGTAACGGCCTGTACTTTGGAAAAACAGGAGAGCAGCGCCAGTACCAGCATGATGGCGTAGGTCCCCATGCGGTTTTCCTGTTTTTCGCCTTGTTTGAGCCATTTTATGTAGTAAACCAGTGCCGCAAAAAAGAATACGGCAAACAAAACGTCTTTGCGCTCCGTGGCCCAGGCCACAGATTCCACCCGCATGGGGTGAATGCCAAACAGCAAGCCTCCCGCAAAAACACCCCAGCGCCCGATGCCCATTCCCCAAAGGAGTTTCATCACAAAAAACACCGTGAGCAGGTGCAAAAGCAGGTTGGTGGTGTGGATCAGGGTGGGATTCCATTCTCCGCCGGTTATGGCTTTTTCAATGGCGAAAGTGAAGATTGGCAGCGGGTTATAGTTGCCTATCACATTGCCTTTTTCCAGATCGAATATATTGGCGATGGTTGTGCCCCAGGATTGACCATTGCCCACTCCTTCCAGGTTTTCGTTTTCGTAAATGTTCTTGGGGTCATCCCAGTTGACAAATCCGTTGCGCAGACTGGGCAAATAGCAAGCGGCAGTAATGGCCAGCGCAATCATGCCAAGCATGAACCAGTTGGACTGGTCGGAGGCGGCGGATGATTTGGTGGCGCCGGTAGACGTGGACTTCTTGGTAGTAGCTGCGGGAGCGGGCTTTTTGGCCATTTTGCTGGATTGTTTCGTTTGTGATGACAATGCTTTTGGGAAACAACGCGCAAAAGTAGCAAATCAATTGCTAATCGTGCCCAGTGTAAGTACGGCTTCTGCAAGGCCGCGCTCGGTGGGTTCGGCGGCAATGGCTGTTTCTGAAATGCCCATTTGTTGTAGCATCCGGTCGGTGGTGCCGCCAATGGCAGCCACCCTCTGACCGGGCAGCAGGGAGTGTCGTTTGAAATAAGATTCGGCATTCAGCGGACTGGTAAATGCCAGCACATCCTCGGTGCGGGGCATGGGATCGTTTAGCGGCTGATTGTCGTAAATTTCAAAGTGGAGACAGGTGAAATCGGATTGCAGCAGGTTCATCACACTTTGCCGTGACCGACGCGCAGCCGGGAATACCACCTGGCCCACGGGTCGGGCAAGGCGGGCGCAATGTCGCCTGAACAATTGTGCCGTACCCTTGGGTTCGCCGGTGCCGGTGAAATCCAGTTTCCCGGTGAATCTTTCCAGCACCCTTCCGGTAGCTGGGCCAAGCGCGGCCCATTGTACTTCAGGGATGGGAAGGTTTTGATTTTCAAGGTTTTGAAAGAAAAAACGAACAGCATTCTGACTGGAAAAAAACAACCACTCCGCTTCCGGCACCTGATCAAAAGGTATTGGCGACAATACCACAAAGGATTGCCCGAATACTTTCCAGCCATTTGCCCGCAGCACACTGCGAAACTCAGAATCCGGTAATAATGCCCTGGAGATAAAAGCAGTCATGGGGCGAAGATAGGAGGTTTGGAACGATGAACGAGAAACGATGGCACGATGGACGATGGAACGATTTTTTGAAGAATGCCCTCATCTATGCTTCACTCTTGCCCTCCCCTCACTAACAACACCTTCCCCGACATCTTCTCCAGCGTTTCTCCCACAATGGAGTAGAAATACACCCCTCCCGGCGTATCAGCTGCTTCCCAAACTGTTTTTTGATGGAAAGTCTGTGTCCAGACAATACGGCCAGTCATGTCAAAAATATTAAGCTGGGCGGGGGCGGATTGATCCGGCCATTCAAAGGTTACGGAGGTTTGGGCGGGGTTGGGGTAAACCATTAGCGGCGTTGCCAGCGGCTCCGGGGCAATACTGCTGAGCTGGCAAAGGGTATCCACACAGCCATCGTTATCTACCTTGATGATCCAGCCGAAAGACTGTGGCGGGCCGGGCGAAAACCGGTCAAACCGCAAGGCCCACACCACGCTGCCGCTGGGCAATACCGTCATGCCTCCCGGATAAGCGGTGCCTTCAAACCCCGGCGGCGCTTTTAGCCGAACACTCCAGAGGGTATCTCCCTGATCGTTTAATTTGTAAAGGTTGCTGTAAAAAATAACATCGTCCTGACCTGGGCCGGTGTGATATGCCCAAGTGCCACTTGCAACCCAGTTGCCATCCGGAGTGGGCACAAGATCGCCAAACCGATTAATGGTGGGCCCTAAATCACTAATGGTCCGCTCCCAAAGCAAGTTTAAAGCACTGTCTCTTCGGATAACTTTCAAATAGGTTCCAGATTCCTCTGCCGAAATTATTTCCATAGTGCCAGTCAGATAAATCCATCCATTGTCAATCGTTTTTTGAAGACCAAATACACCTACTTCCGCTTTATCCGGACTCTTCCATTCCCATTTGACCAACCCCAAAGTGTCAATGGCAAAAATCCAGCTATTGGCTGTATAATTAGTTAAAGCCGTTCCTTGTGGTGAATATTGATTACTGCCCACCACAAAGGTGTTACTATCTAAATGAGTCAGGCTAAGAATCGTACTTTGCAAAGTGTTTTGTCCGGCCTGACCATAAGTTCGGCTCCAAATTTGGTTGCCAGAGGGGCTTATGCGTTTGATAAAACCCTTTAAGGTATAATCGGGTTTTGTATAATAACCTGCTAATAAATATCCTCCGGTTTGAGCTTCCAAAAGTCTGTTTGCATCAAGAGATAACGCGCCATTTATACCATAAAGTTTATGGAAAATTGGGTACCCAAGTTTATTAAAAATGGATAAAGAAGCCTGATGGCCTGTGAACGTTGCTCCAACTGCTGCAAAGTTTCCGTTATTGAGTTTAATTAAATCATTGCCTGTTGTTATAATTATATCGTCATTTAATAAATAAAAATCGGCTTGATTTATAAACGACCCAAAAGTATCTAGTTTAGCCAATGTGACTGTTGTGTAGGGTATAGATTCGCTTGTATATGCATTCCCTAAAACCCAAAGGGTATCTTCTGAGAAACGTATATTTGAGAATTGAGAAGCCCAGTTAGGCTGGCTACTGATGTTATAAGAGAAATGAAACCCGCCTCCAGAATTTTGGCTACTAATACTCCAGGGGCTGCTGATGAGCAGGATGAAGAGTGAAAAATGTTTCATAAAAAGGGGAAAGCTGCCTGCTTGTACAAATTCAGCAAACAGGCAGCTTTAGAAAGAGGGTTATTTGATTAAAAAGATTTTCCCTGTAGTGAGAAGAGCCCCTTCACTTGAAACCGTATAGAAATACATGCCTCCAGGCTCATCTGCGGCCTCCCAAACCGTTTTTTGATGGAAAGTCTGTGTCCAGACTAAACGGCCTGTCATGTCAAAAATACTAATCTGTGCGGGAGAAGATTGATCCGGCCATTCAAAGGTAACGGAGGTTTGGGCGGGGTTGGGGTAAACTTTCAGCGCATATATTGGCGCACCCTGTCTTCCGTCTCTTTCCCTACCGCGTTCGCTAAATGCACAACATTCCGGCAATCCACACTCGGCAGACTCAAAGGAGAAACCCTGTACTTGCAGGATGGATTGGGCTGTTCGGCCGGCTATTCCTGAAGACTGCTGCGCTATGCCCTGTAGTGTTTGTTGGGCAGGTTCATCTATGAAACCAATCTCCTGAGTAGACAGAATGGACTTGATTTGACCAAATAACATCCAGTCATTCTGCTGGGCAACGCTCAGGGTAAAACGGCCAGGAATGGCACTGTACACCGCCTGGGCTTTGGCCGGTTCTCCGGAAATAAGATCATCTATCACCACATCCAGATCGGCGCCAAAAGTTTCCAGGTTCAGCGTCCATTGCCGAATGGAGTCCCTTGTTGCAGCAATGGTATCGCGCATCAGAGCATAGAGGACATTCCCTGCGCTTTCGTCCATCTCCGCCCGGTGGTAAGCAGCCCTTTCCCGGTAATAAGCTGTAAGTGTTGTATTCCCTGATGCCAGGGCGTTCTGGTATTGTGCAGCAGCAGTTATATAGGCGGGGCGGTTCAGATAATAGCGGTTTTTTTCTGTCTGTAGGGCAGTTCCGGTAAGCAAGGGAGGCTCGCCTTCAAACCAACTGCCGCAGGTTAGATTTGGTGGCGCATTTGTTTTGAATAACCCTACAAAATCTAAAGGCTCCTGAGCTTCATCCCCGGGTACATTGGGGTTGTCTGGAAGATACCGATAATCGAGATTGCCGCCACCGTGATAGGAAAAATCGCTTTCCATGAAATTGGGGTTGTAGGAAAATTTGTTTCCGGCTGCACGGATAGGATCAAATCCTGATGCAGGCACTATACCCTGAATGTTCCTCACCATATCGCCGAGGGCGGGCTGAGTAAAATCAAAACCATAAACATCAATATTGGTGTTGCATTCATAAAGCAGGCCTCTTGGCATAGGCCCGCCGGCATTGACGAGGGTGGCTACGTTGCCAATCATTACGTCTTCATAGCGGTTCTGAAACACCACATTATTCAGATCGCCGCAATCATTGATGCAGGTACCTATAGTTTTTTCCACATTGACAGCGGGGCCATAGGATTTGTTTCCCCGGTATTTATAGGTGGAGGTTTGGTTAATGATGGTACCAAACTGGCGGTCGCGCACCAACGGATTGGGTACTTTACCCATAAAAAACTTGCAGGAAGATATGTCAATGCCGACGGCCTGACTTGCGTAAATCCCTTTATAACAGTCGGTGAATTCTGCACCGTTGATGGTAACGGCCCTTGTAAGAGCAGCTTTTACTGCATGAACCCCGAAACTTAATCCTTTAAACTTGGTAATGCCCGGCCCTGACAAAGAATTGTTCATTTTAAAGCCGGCAAAAAAGGATTTTACCCCATAACCATAACAATCACTTCCAAGGCTTCCACTACAATCTACCTGAGTTTTAAGGTTGGTAAAATTGCATCCAAAAATTTTGATACCTCTAACCTCATTCAGGTCAACGAAGGCGCTAAATGGCGATAAATCAACCGGATATGCATTATTTGTTTCAAAGGTGCAGCGATCCAAAATGGAAACGTCATCTTTTATACCTCCTGGAGGAATACAGCCATTGGCATTTAAAAGTGTCCGGTTCATGTATCTCCTAAAAACAACCCCAAGATGATTGTTTTTAAAGGTAGTACCGGTACATTTTATTTGTCCTCCCGCCTCGCTTGTTCCCGGTCCAAAATTCCTCACAGCCATTAAGGCGTTTTCAATGGTTCCATTGCTTTTCCCAACAAATCTGCCCTGAGCATATACGCCATTCGTGGGTTGTTGTCCTTTGGAGCAGTCTCCCCAAACATAAACGCCCTGCCAATAGCTGCTACACAAACTGGTGAGTTTCCCGTCTAAATCAAGGAGGCCATTCGGATTGATATGGAGTGCTGCATTTTTAGCAAACTGAACCGTTATGCCCGGGGAAATATGCAGACTTGCACCGGGATGAATAGTCAAAGCTTGATATATGGTAACGATACCACTGGGAATATTGTTTAAATCCCATGTTACCGTATTGACAATATTTACATTTTGGAAGAAGATACCATTGGCTAAAATTCCTGACAAGGTGCTTGCATTCGGATCAATTCCTCCTTCACTAATAGCCCACCGCATTCTTTCACCCTGCCCCTCTGTGAATGAATTTTGGCAAAGCAGATTAGAGTAATTCATCAGATTGGCTTCATCCGGATTATAAGGATCATTGTCGCAATCCGTCAAGTTAGTATTAAATTGGCAGGCTGGATAATTAACACCATTCTCTGCTTTATTTGGAAATGCGGGTGTATCTTGGACATAATCGCCACATTCGCAGCCATTGGAGCCATCTGCGCGTTCGCCGCCCGGCGCAGCGCAACAAAAAATATTATTGTTTGGAAATCTGTCTGGCAATTGTTCAAAAGTATGGTATAAGCCTAAACAATGACCCATCTCATGGGAAAGTGTTTGAGATTCAATAGCTGGAATGATGCTGCCATCCCATTGCACCTTCTCGCCTCCTATATATAATGCTTTGCCGGATATGATCGCTTTACCGATGGCAAAGTTACCCATACCTTCTTCCGTAGGGAAAAAGAAAAGGTTTATACCATTTGTGTTGCCATAATTAGTCAATAAGCTATTCAAGTCTGGAGCTGTAGCGGTGTAAAGGGCATTGTCAATTATCACATTGATGTCACAATCATCCCACACAAAAAATATATTATGTGGGGCAAAATGGGTACGCATCTTGTCAATAGCCTGCTTGATAGCAACATCCGACTGTCCTCCTGATCCATTAGGTGCAGCTCTAATGACGTGAACATAAATTCTGATGTAAAATGGCCCTGTAACTACTGGGTAGCATCCTGATTCCGGATTGTAGTTGTTTGGCAATTTTTCCTGAAATGTGGGGGAGCTGGTCAGGCATGTCTGAGGCTGGGCAAATAAGTTTTCATGAAAAGAAAAAATGCCCAAAATGAGAACAATAAAGATGCGTAAAAGAGAACTTTGAGGAGTCATATAATATGGTTTAAGTGAAAAATGCAAAATATCTGTCCCAAAAATAATAAGCTTAAATGAAAACTTTAAGACATTTAACAGTCTCCTTAATGCAAATCCACAGCCCCCTTTCGTACCGCTCAGTCACTTATGCCTTGCATGTGGCCCATAACAACCAATTTATCCGGGTTAAATTTTTCAATGGGGTAAACGGCTGAACTTTAACCGGGTAATCAACGCAAAACCCCTCCTTGTCCCTTCATCACAAATCACCATACCCAAATCATAAATCCCAAATCGGAAGTCGCTACTTTTGCCAGAGTTTTCACCACACCCCCCAAATGACCCCTAAATGACCCCAAATGACCCAGAATGCCCCCCAAATGCCCCCCAAATGACTCCAAAATGACCCAGAATGCCCCCCAAATGACTCCCAAATGACTCCCAAATGACTCCAAAATGACCCAAAATGACCCAGAATGACCCCCAAATGACCCCCAAATGACTCCCAAATGACCCCAAATGACTCCCAAATGACCCCCAAATGACTCCCAAATGACCCCAAATGACTCCCAAATGACCCCAAAATGACCCCAAATGACCCCAAATGCCCTAAAATGACTCCATAATGTCGAAGAAAAAAACACCGCCACAGTCGCCAAAGCAACCTCAACGGCCGGAAAAGCCTGAAGAATCATCTGTAGCTGAATCTACTCCCGTTTCCGGAGGCTTTCAGTTTGAACCAGCCTGGCTCTGGGCGGTGGTGCTGACGGTGGTTACCGTGATGGCGTATTACATATCGTTGGATAACGGCTTCATGGTATTCGACGATGACAAAGCCATTCGGTACAACAACCTGATCAAGAATCCTACTTTCCGGGGACTATTCATGGCCAACAACCTGGGTATGTACGCCCCCATCACCTGGTGCGGGTACGCGCTGGTGTACGCGCTGGCGGGCGAGAGCGCATCGGCATTTCACACGTTTAGCCTGTTGCTGCATATTGGCTGTGTGTTGAGTGTATTTACCCTGATGCGTATGTTGCAATCCAGGGCTGAAGTGGCCTTTTTTACCGCTCTGTTGTTTGCCCTGCACCCCATGCAGGTGGAAGCAACCAGCTGGATTGCCGGACAGAGCGCCCTGACCTTTTCCCTGTTTTACCTCCTGAGCCTGATGGCTTACGTACAATGGCAAAATAGCCAGCGCGCCTTGTTCTTCGGGTTGTCTATAGTGGCCTTTCTGTTGTCGGTGTTGTCCAAATCTGCGGCTGTGACCTTGCCAGTGCTGCTTTTGGCGCTGGACTGGTATAAAAACGGAACCGTAACCCTCAAAAATGTATTGGCCAAGGCGCCTTATTTTGTGGTGAGTCTGATTTTCGGGTTGTACACCTTCTCTACCCGCGAGGCGGAAGGGCACGATCTGGTGGTGTCGTCCAGCGCTTACAACCTGTTTGATCGTTTTCTGATGGTTTGCCATTCCCTGTTGTTTTATCCGGTGAAATTGCTGCTGCCCTTCAAGCTCAGTATTTTTTACCCGATGCAAAAAACAGACGGTGTTTGGTCTATAGATTACTACCTGGCGCCGCTGGCCCTGGCTGCGATAGGCTGGGCTGCCTGGAAATACGGTCGTCGCGACCGGGTGATAGGACTGGCGGCACTATGGTACCTGATTCCATTGGCGGTTATGCTGCCTTATGTATCGGTGGGTACTTTTGAAATGCGTTCAGACCGTTATGTATATATTTCTTCGGTGGGCTTTTTCCTGCTGCTGGTGTATCTGGCGCAGCGTATTCCGGCCGAAATACGACGCGGTGCGCTGATTGGGATGGCACTCCTGTTTGGCTTTTTAACCCTGGAACGCAGTCAGGTGTGGAACAACGAGGTATCGGTGTTCCGGGATTGTGTGGATAAATATCCGGATGCACCGCTTTGCAACTGCAATCTGGCCTATGGCGAATTGCTCAATCTGGAGTTTGAGCCTTCCGTGCAGCATTACACCAAAGCGCTGGCCCTGGATCCAAGCTATGTGGAAGCGTACAATGGCCGGGGACAGGCGTATTTTCAATTGAAAAAATTCCCCGAGGCTTTTTCCGATTTTGATAATGCCATCAAGGCCGGTATTGTAACGCCTAAGTTGTTCCTAAACCGGGGGAAATGCCACGTTATTTTAAGCAGGCCGGCCGAGGCTATTCCAGATTTGGCGAAAAGTTTGGAACTGGAACCACGCAACCCGGAAACCTGGTATTTCAAAGCGGTGGCAGAGGGCAAAACCGGCGATCTGGCCGGTGCTTTAAAAGATTACAGCAAAGCCATTGAGTTGAACCCGCAATACGTGGAGGCATTGGTAAACCGCGGTTTGATGTATTTCAACGAGCAGAAATACGATGAAGCCATAGCGGATTACACATCTGCGCTTTCGGTTCGTCCGGATATCATCATTGCCCGCAACAACCGCGCCATGGCCTACCTCAGCAAAGGCATGCTCAATGAAGCGCTGGCTGATGTAAACAAATCCATTGAGGCGCAGAGCAACTACCCGAAATCCTACGAAACCCGCGCCAAAGTGTACACACTCATGGGCAAAACGGCCGAGGCAGCCAAAGACTTGGAAAAGGTAAAGGCCTTGACCAGTGGCGGATAAATGCTCAAGACAGATATGCTAAACAAAAACATTGTCCTCATCGGGTTTATACTGTCGGTGGGATTTCTGCTGGTGGCAGGTCTGAATTATCCGGGCGGAAGCCCCCGGGACCCACAATCAGTGGGCTTTAGCTGGACCGAAAATTACCTCAGCGATATGTTGGAGTATAAGGCGGTGAACGGCGCCGATAACCCGGCCCGGCCTTTTGCTGTAATAGGCGCAGTACTGATGGGTATGAGTTCAGGTCTTGGTTTTCTGCGTTTTTCCAGAAAATTGGCCTCAAAACAGTTATCGGTGGTGATCAAATATGGCGGTTTGCTGCTAACCATTTCCTCTGTATTGGTTACCATCCCTGTCCTGCACAATCCCTTGGTTACTATCGGCATCGTGTTGAACCTGCTTGTGTCTTTCTACATCACAGTCACCTTGCTGAAATCCCGTCTCAGAGTTCTGAGCATATTTACGGTATTGGTTTTATTGAGTTTATATGGTGCAGCCTTCATGTTCACCACCCGTAGCAGCCATGATTACATGCCATTGGTGCAAAAAATAACTCATATATTACAGATTGTCTGGATTTTATGCCTGGAGTATTTCACGCGCAAAGAGGATTTTGATCATATTCGGTGATTTGTTGTTATGGTTCCATAACTGACGAGTTTTATGGATAACCTGCTTCCTTTTGACGGTACGGCCTGGTATGCCGGCCCGGTGTTTAGCGCTGAAGAATCTCAGAGATACCTGCAGATTTTGCTCCAAACCATACATTGGAAGCACGATGAGGTCATCATGTTTGGTAAAAAAATCGTGACGAGTCGCAAGGTGGCCTGGTATGGCGATCAGTCTTTTGCCTATACCTATGCCAGGATTAGCCGGCAGGCCCTTCCCTGGAGTCCTGAACTATTAAGGTTGAAAGCTGTTGCAGAGGCGGTAAGCGGCGATACCTACAATTCCTGTCTGCTAAACCTTTACCACGATGGAAAGGAAGGTATGGGCTGGCACAGAGACAATGAACCCGAGCTTAAAAAAGACGGGGCTATTTGCTCCTTGTCGTTCGGTGCAGCCCGAAAATTCTCGTTCAAACACAGAGTTTCGGGGGAAAGAGTAGAAATATTGCTGGAAAATGGCAGTCTGCTGCTGATGAAGGGGCCTACCCAAACTCATTGGCTGCACCAATTACCGCCCGCCCGGGCCATTAAAATGCCCAGGATCAATCTTACTTTCAGGACTATAGTGCGCTAACTCCATTCATGAGCAAAACCGTATTTGTTGTTTTCCCGCATCAGTTGTTTAAGGACATTAAACCATTGGAACAGGCTGATGAAGTACATCTCGTTGAGGAATACCTGTATTTTAACCAATACGCCTTTCACAAGCAAAAACTGGCGCTTCACCGGGCCAGTATGCAGTACTACCGTCATTATCTGGACCAATGCGGGTTGGCAGTCAGGTATACTGAGGCCATACAGCCGGCTTGCGATGTGCGAAAACTCATTGCGCAATTAGCGGAGGAAGGCGCTACCCGTTTGTGTTTTTATGATGTTTGCGACAACTGGCTGGAAAAGCGCATCCTGCAATCCTGCCAAAGCTTTGGTATTACCTGTCAGGAGTTACCCACGCCACTATTTCTCAATACAAAAAACGATCTGGAGGCCTATTTCGGGTCCCGAAAAAAGTATTTTCAAACCGACTTTTACATTCAGCAACGCAAAAAACGGAATATTTTGCTCGATGAGCAGGGTAAACCAGTGGGAGAAAAATGGAGTCACGATACCGAGAACCGGGAGAAGTACCCCAAAGATAAACAGCCACCCTGGGTTTATTTTCCGGCGCTTAATTCCTTCATGACTGAGGCCATTGCTTATGTGGAACAACATTATGGCCAAAACCACGGACAGATTTCCACAACATTTATTTATCCGTCTACCCATGCAGAAAGCGAGGTTTGGCTGCAGCAGTTTCTTGAAACCCGCTTCCAGGAATTTGGTGTGTACGAAGATGCGATGGTAGACGGATCTGCGGTGCTTCACCACAGTGTTTTGTCACCATTACTCAACATTGGTTTATTGCTGCCGGGTCAGGTGGTGGATGCCGCCCTCGCCTACGCTAAGGTGAATCAGGTTCCGTTGAATTCCCAGGAAGGCTTTATCCGGCAGATTATTGGTTGGCGGGAGTTTATTCGCGGGGTGTATGTGTACTCAGGCGTGCGCGAGCGGACAACCAATTTCTGGAAATTCAGCCGTCAGCTGCCAGCTGCATTTTATACAGCTAAAACCGGAATTCCGCCGCTGGATGGCGTCATCAGGCAGGTGTTGAAAACGGCGTATTGTCATCATATAGAACGGTTAATGATTCTGGGGAATTACATGTTGCTCACGGAAACAGACCCTGATGCGGTGTATCAATGGTTTATGGAGCTGTTTATTGATGCTTATGATTGGGTGATGGTGCCCAATGTTTATGGTATGAGTCAGTTTGCCGATGGCGGACTAATGGCCACCAAACCTTACATCAGTGGGAGTAGTTATATCCTCAAAATGAGCAATTACAGAAAGGGGGATTGGACGGCCGTTTGGGATGCGCTTTTCTGGCGTTTTATGAACCGGCATCGGGCCTTCTTTTTGTCGAATCCCCGTTTGGGTATGTTGATTAAAACATATGATAAAATGATTGAGGCACGTAAGGCAGACATTGAAAGCAAAGCGGGTAAGGCGATGCTTCCAATGTCTGATTTACCCCATTAGACTTAGGTAAAAGGTACAGTAGACTTGTTGCGACGGGGGCTAATTACCTGCCAGCATCAGGCAAAAATTTCTTCAGTATAACGCCACCTACTTTTCGTCCGAGTTCGAGACCTACCTCATTATCGGTGCGAAAATGAATGCCGGCCTGGAATCGAGATTCTGCTGCATCAATGGCTTTTTGATGAAAATACGCCTTGTCCAGCGGAAAAAACGCACTGTAAAGTTCCGCCATAATGCCGCTGATGGCTGCGTGTCCGGATGGATAGCCTGGAAATGGCGGTGTAATCAGGATAAATGGGCGAAAAGCAGGGTCGAACTGATCGGGCCGGGTGCCCCAATAGGTATACTTAGCATCCCAGCAGGCTGTAAATCCGTCATAATAGCCTATAGCTGTCAGGGCATACAGGCGAGCAGCTCTTGGCGGGTTGAGGTGCAAATTATATTCAAATATTTTTTTGTTCAATTGTTCGTCCCAAAATGATTCTGATGCAAAAAAGAATGCATTGGCGCCCGTCATGAAATTAGGCTTGAAATTTTTCAGTTCTTCCATATCTTTGGTATAATCAGGTGGCGGACCTGGCCTGAACTGGCTTCCACTGCTTAAGGCTACTGTCTGACAGTGTCCGGCCATAGGCGACATTGGATTGCCTTTCCAAACATGCGCTCCATCGGGACGTTTTCCATCCCATTTGACTTCCGGGACAAAGTGCCTGGTCCGTTCAATTTCCAGTTCGGCTATTTTTTTTCCCAACTCAAATCCCGCCCGGGTGTCGCCGGGATAGGCCACACCTGCAGCAACCCGAGCATCCATTATGTGCTGTGCCATACGTTGAACTGAATCTGCCAAATGTGGGTAGAAATGTCCAATAATGGTAGATGCCGCGCCGGCCACCACTGAGTACTCGCAGGGATAACTTGGGCTTCCGGGTATTGGAACGAGTAACTGAATACGTTTATCGGCTTCAAAAGGGCGCAAACGTTTCCATGTGTATTTGGAATCCCAGGCTGCCACTGTTGCGTCGTAACTGGCAGTGGCAGTGAGTAAAAAAGATAAGGCCCCTTTGTCGCCCGCTTTAGGAGTCATCCAGAGGCTCATGATCAGGTCTTGCCACCGATAACCTGGTGCGCCGGCATTCCAGAATTGAATTTGCCGGAGATCATTGTCACTAAGCTTTTTTTGAATTGCCAGAATCTGTTCTGTTTCAGATTTGGCTGGTGAGGGTCGGGGCAGACGGTATTCAGAGGCGGGTCCGCAGAAAAAAGTGTTCCAGGATCCGGCTGAGGGTTCTACCTGTGCTGTGGCTTGAGTTGTGAGGAACAACAACAGGAGGAGTGTTTGGTATTTCATAGCTTGATACGAATGGTTAATGCCCCAAACCTACCCGGGGCTTATTCGCATGCTGTTAAATATTACACCAACCGGCTTATTGTCAGTACAAACAGGTGTTTGCTCAGTCGCTTGGTTCTGTACAAAGCCCCTACTTTTGTTCAATGCAGTTGCCATTTAAAACACGATATCCATTCAAATATCTGTTGCTGTTGTTTGGACTAATGGGAGGCATATGTTTTTTTATGCCTGATTCCGGCGTAACGGAAGATCCGGCTACAGGTGCAATACCATTTTGGTTTAAACTAGTGCGTTATGCTATGCGCGTGATGTACCATGTGGTACTCGTATTTTTTAGCTTGAATCTCTATTATCACCTGATTGTACATCGCAGAAGCTTTAGCAGGTACGTTGTAGTTAGCGGGAAAATTATCCTGGCGTCTTTTGCTTACCACACCATGTTGTATTATGTATTGCCGGGGTTTCTGCTGAAAAAATACGATGCTTTGCCAAACATGCTTTGCAACTGCATGCAGGGTTTGATTCCTATATTGGTGTTGTCGTTTGTTTTTGCCTACCTGACAAATATCCGGGAGGCATTGGTGCAACGCCGGATATTGCAAGAGCAAAAATTACAACTTGAGATGGAAAAATCTCAGGCCAATTTCAATTTTTTAAAAGCCCAGATCAATCCACATTTTTTACACAATACCCTCAACTTCCTGTACGCTAAATCATTACCGTATTCAGAAGAACTTTCAGAAGGCATCCTTACACTCAGTGATATCATGCGATATGCTTTGGACGAACAAACGCGACAGGACGGGAAAGCACTTTTGGAAGATGAAGTTGAGCATGTGAATAATGTTATCAAAATCAATCAGTTGCGTTTTGAAAACAAACTTCAGGTGCATTTTACCGTACTAGGTTCATTAAGTGACTTACGGATTGCTCCTTTTATATTGATTACCCTGGTGGAAAATGCTTTCAAGCATGGCGATCTCAAAGATCCTAGTCAACCACTTGATATACGATTGCAGATAAGCGGTTTGGCATTGCATTTCATTTGTCGAAATAAAAAGAAGTCTGGCCCCAAACAACTTTCCACAGGTATTGGACTTGACAATATTCGGAAAAGACTGGAGTTAACGTACCCGGGACAATTTCGTTTTGACATAAACGAGGAGGCTGACGTTTATACCACTGAACTGACTATCAACCCATTATGATTAACTGTATCATTGTAGATGATGAGCAACATGCCATCGATATACTACAACACTATATACATCAATCGCCACAGCTTCACCTTGCCGGCAGTTTTCTGAACCCGGTGGAGGCCTTGCAGGTAGTAAATGAACAGAAAATAGACCTCATTTTTCTTGACGTGCTCATGCCGGAACTCTCCGGTATAGACTTCATCAAAACCATTCGTCAAAAAAGCAGGGTAATACTTACTACAGCCTATGCAGAATATGCATTGGAGGGATACGATCTGCACGTGATTGACTATCTGCTTAAGCCAATAAGATTGCCCCGATTTCTTTCAGCTGTACAAAAGGCCGTGGAGCAAATAGACCGGGTTCGTGAACAAGACGAAAACGACTACATGTTTGTGAAAACAGAGTTGAAAGGCAAGCTGCTTAAAATTGAACTGGATGAAGTTGATTTTATAGAAGGAATGAGGAATTATGTGGCCATACATACCGGCGGAAAAAAAATACTGGTCAATACCAGCATGAAAAATATGGAAGATCAGTTAGCAGGAAAACAATTCCTGAGGGTGCATAAATCGTTCATTGTTCCGTTGTCACGTATCACAGGGATTGAAGGCAATTGCCTTCGGTTAAAAGAGGTAACCCAGCCCATTAGTATTGGTGAAAATTACCGGGAGGTGGTTCTAGGACTTATCAAGGGCAAACTGCTGGGGTGATATTTCATAGCAGTGCTACTTCTCCAGTTGTTTGAAACTGAATATGCGTTTATTTGGTAGAATGAAATTTTTTGGTGAGTTTTTGAGCTTTTAGTTTGTTTTGGCAATAAAGAATAGGCTACATTTGGCCTTCGCCAAAATTTTAATAACCAACATTCATTCACGTTTTAAACAAATCAAGTTATGTTTAAACCTTTTATGTCCATTGCGTTGCTGTTCTTTTCAACAGTCATTTTTGGTCAATCCCTCAAACCGATTCCCCAAATGGTTTTGCAAGCCAAAGCCAATCAGGAATTTCTGAGTCTGCCATTACTGAGGCAGCAGGCAGACCAATCTGCGGAACGTGCCATTGCCCAGAAAGCCCTGAAACATGGAACCTTGCTGGCCTGGGATGCAACTAAAACCAAAGAACTGCTTACACATCCGGGCGAAGCTGTTTCCCTCACACTCCCCTGGGAAAATGGCAGCAGCATTACGCTGGACCTGGTTCCTGCCAAGAATCTTTCCGGTGAATTTCAGGTGCGGAATGCCTCTAGCGGCGGACTCGTTTTTAACGCTGATAAAGGGCAGTATTATTGGGGTATTGTGCAAAACAATCCGGCATCTTTAGTAACCATCAGCGTATTTGATGGCGAAATAATGGGTCAGATAGAGTACAATCAGGAGTTGTACACCATCGGGCTGTTGTCTGGAACTCCGGATAAAACCCATATTCTGTACAAAAATTCAGATTTGATTGAATCCCGCGGCCCTGCTTGTGAAACTGACGACGTACTGCACAAAATTGGCGACAATCCAACGGTATCTGATCGTTCTGCCGGCCCTGATAACTGTGTGCGCATGTATGTGGAAACAGATTACACACTTTTTCAAAACAAAGGAAGTGTTGCCAACGTAACATCCTATATGACCGGAGTATTTAATCAGGTTACCGCGTTGTATGCCAATGAATCTGTGAATGTAGTGCTGCATGAATTGTTTGTTTGGGACGTGGCAGATCCATACACCGGGCCTTCTGCCGGCAATTACCTGACCCAGTTCAGAGATGAATTAAATGGTGTATACAACGGGGACCTCGCTCACCTGGTTGGCATTAACAACCTTGGCGGTGTTGCCTATCTTGATGTGCTTTGTAATTCATATTGGGGTGTAGGATACAGCAGTATCTACTCCACCTATAGTGATGTGCCAACCTATTCATGGACAATTGAAGTAATTACGCACGAAATTGGTCACAACCTGGGCTCCCCGCATACGCATGCATGCGCATGGAATGGTAATAACACGGCCATTGATGGTTGTGGACCAACAGCGGGCTACAGTGAAGGCTGTAACGGCCCACTGCCCACCAACGGCGGAACTATTATGAGCTATTGTCACTTGCTGGGCAATATTGGCATTAATTTCAATAATGGATTCGGCCCTCAACCTGGCGATTTGATTAGAGACAAAGTGTACAACGCTGCCTGCCTGACTGCTTGTGGAGGTGGAGGATGTAATTATGTAAACATTAACTCCAATAATTTTGAATCAGGATTTGGTATCTGGACAGACGGCGGAACCGACTGTGTTCGGACGAATAATGCAAGTTTTGCCAATTCTCCCACCTACAGTATCCTGCTCAGGGATAATACCAACACCTCTCTGATGACTACAAACAATCAGAACTGGGTGTCTTATGATGAACTGACCATTGACTTTTCCTATTACGCTGTAAGTTTTGAAAACGGAGAAGATTTTTGGCTGCAGATTTCCACCAACGGCGGCGCCAGCTACACAACGGTTGGTGATTACAATGCCGGAACGCAATTTTCCAATGGCGTTCATACTTCTGGCCAGGTGGTAATTGCCGGTCCGTTTACAGCCAACACCCGTTTACGCTTCCGTGCAGATGCGTCTGCCGACGACGACCGGGTGTATATTGATGATGTAGTCATTACCGGCTGTCAGCAGCCAGGCTTTAATGGTTCAGGTGGCGACGACAGGAACGATATGTCTGCAGAAAGTCTGGAGCAAGCTGGAGTATTCAATTTCCTGGCCGGCCCAAATCCGGTAACTGATCAGCTGAATATCCAGTTTGAAGCAAGTGGGAATGTAGAAACCACGCTTCAGTTAGTAGATCTGGCTGGCAGAACAGTAGCTCAGGAAACGGTGAATGCTACAGAAGGTCCTAACGGGCTTTCCATGCCCATGAACCACCTTGCTAATGGTTTGTACCTGTTGCAGGTGAGAGCCGGAGAGGAGTCGTTCACTATTAAGGTAGTAGTGGCTAAATAAAAAAAAATTTGGCCGAGCACCGCATTGCAACAAGTCTAATAAACTGGATATTGATCTGACAAATACAACAACAGCCAACCGGATACTATTCGGTTGGCTGTTGTTATGATTAGAAGCGAAATTTGCAAGATAATTGATAAACGTTCCATTGGCACTTATTCACTATCATGCATTGTATATTTTATATTTTACCTATAACTTGCCCTCATGAAACACAAAATACTACTACCGATCCTTCTTTTCTTTTCCTTCCGTGCCCATGCCCAGGAAAAAATCCTGGACGCCAGAGTCTGGCTCGACGGGCGCAGTATGCATGACCTTGTTGCTGCGGGTATGGAAGCTGATCATGGCTTTTTTGAGCCAAACCTGTATTTCCGCGCCGAATTTCTCGCCTCAGATTTGCTGCGGGTCAAAAAAGCCGGGTTCCGAATCGATACCTTTGAAGCGGATGTGCTTTCTCGCTACCTCCAAGCGAACGCAAACGCACAACCAGTACGCACCAAAGCCGCTGATCGCAATCAGGGGCCATGCGATGGTTTTTCGGGTGCATCTGCAGAAACACCGGTTAATTACACATATGGCAGCATGGGCGGGTATTATACCTATGAAGAATACCTGGCGGTGCTGGACGATATGCGGGCCAAGTTTCCACAGTTGATTTCCGAGCGGAGAGCAGTAAACAGCAGCTTGCTGACTCATGAAGGCAGACCTCTTTGGTTCGTCCGGATTTCTGACAACCCGGATTCCGATGAAACAGATGAAGCAGAAGCGTTATACACTGCTGTGCACCATGCCCGGGAACCCAACAGCCTGACTCACCTGATTTATTTCATGTGGTATCTGCTGGAAAACTATGACCGAGATCCGGATTTGCGCTACCTACTGGCCAATACGGAGCTTTATTTCATTCCCTGTTTGAATCCTGACGGGTATATCTATAACCAAACCACTAATCCAAATGGTGGAGGCTTTTGGCGTAAAAACAGGCGCGACAACGGTGATGGCACTTTTGGTGTAGATCTCAACAGGAATTATGGATATAACTGGGGGGTAGGCACTGGTTCCTCTCCCGGCACCAGTTCGGAAACCTACCGCGGCCCTTCGGCTTTCTCCGAACCCGAAACCCAAATGGCCAAGGCATTTATTGATGCACATAATTTTGAGGTGGTATTGAATTGCCACACCTCAGGCAATAAACTTGTGCATCCCTGGGGATATGAAAATGATATCCCTACCTCTGATTTTACCACACTTGCCGAATGGTTAACACGGGAAAGCGGTTATCTCCATGGTTCTTGCTGGCAAACCCTGGGCTATCTTGCTTGTGGCACCTCAGACGACTGGATGTATGGCGAACATGACAAACTGGCTTATACTCCGGAAACAGGCACCAGTTTCTGGCCTTTTATTGACCAGATTGACGGGAATAATAAGGGTATGTTACTTACCAATCTTTCGGCAGCCTGGTACGCGCTGGGCGGCGCAGTTATTCGTGGCCAACCTGGGGCTGTGCTCACTAATACTACGCTCCAAGTGCCCCTGGCAATCCGCCAATATTCCTTGGGGTCAGCGCCTGTACAGGTTAGTTTTGAAGCTTTGAGCAATAATATTGTGTCTTTTGGCGCCATAGCTCCGCTGATGCTTCAGGATTTTGAAAACACCTCTGTGGTAGCGCAAGTGAACCTGTCAGGAGGGCTTCAACCCGGAGATGAAATCAGGTTTGTAGCACGTGCAGAACAACTCGGGAAAACTCATGCAGATACCGTGATTTGGCAATTCCAGCCTTCACCTTTTAACATTGCACTGGAAGATGATCATGAAAGTGGAACAGGATCCTGGGATATTAATACTTTTTGGGGCACTACTACGGAATATGCTTTTTCGCCAGGAAAAAGTATGACAGATTCGCCCAATGATGTGTACACCATAGAGGAGAACTTCCTGAAAACCAAAGGTAAAATTTCAATACCGGAGGATGCTTTAGAAGCACGGTTGCGCTTTTATGCACTTTGGGATATTGAGCCCGATCTGGATTGGGCGCAGGTGTTGGTAGAATCAGATGGGGGAATAATAGAACCTCTGAACGGGACCTTAACCAATATTAGCAGCAGCTTTTTCCAGCCAGTATACGAGGGCTCCCACTTGTACTGGGAGGAAGAGTGTATGGATCTGGGGGCATATCTGGGGCAGAAATTCTATCTGCTGTTTTCCATGGTTTCATTTTCCGGAAATCCTAATGGTCGCGACGGCTTTTACTTCGACGACCTGGTGTTGGAATACCGTACGCCATCCGGGGTGCACACTATTGATTTGCACGCTGAATGGCAGGTAAGCGCCCAGCCCAACCCGGCCTCCGGACAAACCCGCCTGCGCTGGTCGGGAGAAGAGGGCTTGGTGCAGCAATTGGATATTTTGGACACTTCTGGCAAAATCATGCAACAAATTGCTCTGCCAGAAGGCACAGGCGAATACACACTTCGAACAAACGGCTGGCCAGCCGGGGTATATTGGTATAGGTTGTGTAGCGATCAGGGAGTATCTGCCTGGAAGAAGTTGGTGGTTAATTAGTGTTTGAGTGTTTAAGTGTTTGAGTTTTTGAGTTGACGTTCGGCTTTTGTAGGCCGGAATGCTATTCCGGCAGCTCGGTTGAACACTGTATACAACACATAATATCATTCCCGACAAGCGTTGGGAATGGCTGCAAGACCATTCCGGTATACGAATAAAACTTATGTCAACGGGCCTATGCGTCTTGTGTTACCCAGGCTTTGCGCCTATGCGTCTTTGTGCCTTTGTGTTACCAATGCTTTGCGCCTTTTCCCTAACTTTGCCGCCCTATGTCCACACCCATCCACCACTATGTCCTCGGCCAATGGACGCCCGGTTCGGGCGAGGCCATGCCACAATTTAACGCCTTAACCGGAGAAGTCATTCATACTGTACAAAGCGAAGGCCTGGATTATGCTGCTATCCTGGATTATGGCCGAAAAGTGGGCAACCCAGCCCTGCGAAAGCTGACTTTTCAGGAACGGGGGCGCATGTTGAAAGCCCTGGCTTTGTATTTAATGGATCGTAAAGACCAGTATTACAAGGTGTCGCACCTCACAGGTGCTACACGGGCTGATTCCTGGGTAGACATTGAAGGCGGTATTGGCAATCTGTTTGCCAATGCCAGTTTGCGGCGGCGCTTTCCTAACGAGGTATATCATGTGGAAGGTGAAACCATTCGTTTGTCTAAAGAAAACACCTTCATCGGGCACCATATACTCACGCCGAAACGCGGTGTAGCCGTGCATATCAATGCCTTTAACTTCCCAATCTGGGGAATGTTGGAGAAAATAGCCTGCAACCTGATGGCGGGTGTTCCGGCGGTTGTCAAGCCCTCTGAACAAACCTCTTTCCTGACTGAGGTAATGGTTCGCGACATTATTGCCTCTGGTATACTGCCTGAAGGAGCCTTGCAACTTGTTTGTGGCACAGGAAGAGGTATTCTGGATTATGTAGATAGTCAGGATGTGGCCACTTTCACGGGTTCGGCTGCTACCGGCCGGAAGCTTCGCACCCTGCCATCCATTGTGGAAAATTCGGTGCCTTTTACCGTAGAAGCTGATTCGTTGAACGCAGCCATTCTTGGCCACGATGCAGTACCTGGCACGCCTGAATTTGATTTGTTTATCAAGGAATGCAGGCGGGAAATGGTGACGAAAGCGGGTCAGAAATGCACCGCAATCCGTCGCATTATTGTACCGGCGCATTTGCTGGATGAGGTGCAAAATGCCCTGGCAAAAGCTCTTTCCCAAACCACTGTGGGCGATCCATCGGTAGAAGGTGTGCGAATGGGTGCTTTGATTAACCGATTGCAGCTTGGGCGCGTGCGTGAGCACCTGGATTTGCTGTTGAAGGAGTCCAGTATCGCTTATGGTAATTTGGAAACCTTTGAGGTTGTAGGCGCCCAACGTGAAGCCGGAGCTTTCCTGCCGCCCGTTTTATTGCGCAATGAAAATCCTTTTGCGCGCACGCTTACGCACGAGACAGAGTGTTTCGGGCCCATTTCCACCATTATGCCATATGAAACCATAGATCAGGCCATTGAACTGGCCAATATGGGCAAAGGCTCCCTGGTGTCTACCATTTGCAGCTTTGATCCGGCCGTCATGCGTGAATATGTTTTGGAAGCGGGCGCATTCCATGGTCGTATCCATATCCTGAACAGGACCTCGGCCAAAGAGAGTACCGGGCACGGATCGCCACTGGCAACCCTTGTGCACGGCGGACCAGGCAGGGCCGGAGGTGGCGAGGAAATGGGTGGAATGCGGGGCGTGTTGCACTATATGCAGCGCACGGCTATTCAGGGCCATCCAACGGATATAACGGCCGTTACCAGACAATATCAACCTGGCGGGCATCAGACCGAAACGCCCGTGCATCCGTTCAAAAAGCACTTCGAGGATTTGTTTGTTGGCGAAACACTGGTTACTGCCAAACATACCGTGTCGGAAGCAGATATTCACAATTTTGCCAATGTAAGCGGAGATAATTTTTACGCACACATGGATGCTACGGCACTGGAAGGAACGCCTTTTACCGGGCGGGTAGCGCACGGGTATTTTGTGCTGTCGAAAGCTGCCGGCCTTTTTGTGGATGCCAAAAAAGGGCCGGTTTTGCTCAATTACGGTTTGGATGAGTGCAGGTTTACCAAACCTGTTTACCCGGGTATGACTATTGGCGTAAAACTGACGGTCAAGGAAAAAATTGAACAGGAAACCGATCCAGCCAAGGAAGGTGTAGCAGCCATTCCGCGTGGTATTGTTAAATGGTTGGTGGATGTTTACGATGAAACAGGAGAAACCGTGGCAATCGCCACCATTTTAACCATGGTGGCAAAGCGGGAAGGGTAGGGGCTTGCATTTCTCTTTTTTATCCTGTACCTTTATATAAAGTTCAAAAAACCACTCGAAACATGCCTTCCTTTAACCACTCGCCGCCTGGCGTGCCATACTGCATGGCCCGGCTTTCAAAACTTTTTTTGAAAATTTTACCGCAAAATGTTTTGAAGAAAAACATTTTGTTTATTTTTGTGTCTCGATTTGAGACAACAACCAAGGTAAATCCTCAATAAAGCTTTGAAAACCAAGAACAACGCTGCGGCTAACAAATCTTCCAAACAACAAAATCCCTCTTCTCCAAATCCAACCAACCACAACTTAAACAACATGGCAGACGATAGAGAACAACGACTTAAGACCCTTCAAAGTACCATTGACCGACTGGATAAAACCTATGGACGTGGTACCATCATGCGCCTTGGCGACAAGCAGGCGGTAGAAGTGGAAGCTATTTCCACCGGATCTCTGGGTCTGGATATAGCCCTGGGTTGCAACGGTCTTCCCAAAGGACGAATCATCGAAATTTATGGCCCAGAATCTTCGGGTAAAACCACACTGGCCATTCATGCTATTGCAGAATGTCAGAAAAAAGGCGGTATTGCCGCTATCATTGACGCGGAGCATGCATTCGACCGTTTTTATGCGGAATCTTTGGGTGTTGATGTGAATAACCTTCTTTTTTCTCAGCCAGACAATGGCGAACAGGCATTGGAAATTGCTGAAAACCTTATTCGCTCAGGCGCAGTAGACATACTGGTAGTTGACTCAGTAGCGGCGCTGGTGCCACGTTCAGAGATTGAAGGCGAAATGGGCGATTCCAAAATGGGTTTGCAGGCGCGCCTCATGAGCCAGGCTATGCGTAAACTGACTGCCAACATTGGTCGTACAGGCTGTTGCTGCATATTCATCAACCAATTGCGCGAAAAAATTGGTGTAATGTTCGGTAACCCGGAAACTACTACCGGTGGTAATGCCTTGAAATTCTATGCCTCCGTTCGTATGGATATCCGCAAAAGCGGAGCTGCCATGAAAGACAAAGACGGCAACGTAGTAGGCAACCAGGTAAAGGTAAAAGTGGTGAAAAACAAACTTGCGCCACCATTCCGTGTAGCCAGCTTTGATATTGTTTTCGGAGAGGGCATTTCAAAAGCCGGCGAAATCATTGACCTTGGCACTGAGTACGATATTATTCAAAAAAGTGGCGCATGGTATGCCTACAACGGCGCCAAAATTGCCCAGGGACGTGATGCTGCCAAGCAATTCCTGCATGACAATCCCGAAGTAGCAGTTGAATTGGAAAACAAAATCAAGGAAAAACTGGCCGCAGGTGTGTCTAATAAACCAGCTGCATCCGCACGTTTTGCCGACGATGATGATGACTCTGAAGATTGATTAAACTTCCAGATGGATCATCCATCCTTTATAACTTTCAGGAGCCGACCCGTGTATGCGGGTTGGCTCTTGTAATCTGATTTTGTCTGGAAACATTCCTTTTTCAATAGGGGATATTTTCGGAATTTCGCGCCCTTATTTTAAAACATCATGGCGGCTAAAAAACAGCAACAAGCGATAGCGGAGACCGATTTAGTGGATCCAAAGCATATTGTAATCAAAGGAGCCCGTACGAACAACCTGCGGAATGTGGACTTACGCATTCCCAAAAACCAATTGGTGGTAGTTACAGGGGTGTCTGGCTCCGGCAAATCCAGTATCACCATGGATACGCTTTACGCTGAAGGTCAGCGCAGATATGTGGAAAGCTTGTCGAGTTATGCCCGCCAGTTTTTGGGCAGGATGAAAAAACCGGATGTAGATTACATCAGGGGCATTTGTCCGGCCATCGCCATCGAACAACGGGTAACCACCGGAAATGCCCGCAGTACTGTGGGAAGTATGACAGAGGTTTATGAATTCCTGCGTTTGCTGTTTGCACGTATCGGTAAGTTTTATTCGCCAATTTCCGGACAAATAGTACAAAAACACGAGGTTTCGGATGTCATTGATTTTCTGAAAAAACTCCCGCAAGGCAGCAGGGCACTCATCCTGATGCCTTTCCCAAAGAAATATCAGGAACGAAGCCTGGAACAGGAGCTAAACCTGCTTTTGCAAAAAGGTTATACCAGAGTCCAATCCGGAGATGAAACCCTGAATATTCAGGATATCCTGGAAGGTGTGGATACCAGGTTTGATTTGAAGCGGGCCGCTTATTTGTTTAATGAAGACCCGTTGCATATCCTGATTGATCGCCTGGTATTGTCTGCCGATTTGGAAGAATCTGACTGGATGCGTTTGGCAGATTCGATCAACACTTCATTTTATGAGAGTGAAGGCGAGTGCCACGTAGCAGTCAGACAGGAAAATGGTACATACGCCCTTCAGACCTTTAATAACCGATTTGAGCTGGATGGCATGAGTTTCCCGGAGCCAACACCACAACTATTTAATTACAACAACCCGTATGGCGCCTGTCCAACCTGCGAAGGATATGGCAGAGTGCTTGGGATTGACAGAGACAAGGTGGTGCCGGATAAAACCAAATCGGTGTATGATGGCGCCATAGCTGTCTGGAAAGGCGAGAAGTACGGTGAATACCTCAACCAGTTGGTGTTGCACGCACATTATTTTGATTTCCCGGTGCATACGCCGTATGAATCGCTTACCAAGGCAGAACAGAAGTTACTCTGGACCGGAAATCAGTATTTTGAAGGTATTGAAGTGTTTTTCAAACAATTGGAAAGCCAGACCTACAAAATTCAAAACCGGGTAACCCTGGCCAGGTACCGTGGCAAAACTACCTGCAACACTTGCGACGGTGGTCGCTTGCGCCAGGAAGCCTTGTGTGTAAAATTGGGTGGAAAAAACATTTCCGATCTGACCAGCATTCCACTGGACGAGGTGCTGGCCTTTTTTGTGGAGCTGGATGCTTCCTTGTCGGTTCACGATAAGCAGGTGGCCAAAAGGTTATTGTTGGAAATTAACAACCGCCTGAAATTCATGGTAGATCTGGGGCTGGGTTATCTGACTCTCGATCGTATTTCGAGCACACTTTCGGGCGGAGAAACCCAGCGGATTCATTTGACCCGAACCCTGGGATCAAACCTTACCGCATCCATGTACCTGCTGGATGAGCCTTCTGTGGGGCTGCACCCCAGAGATACCGGCCGTTTGGTGAAAGTACTGAAGGAACTGCGTGATCTGGGGAATACTGTAGTAGTGGTGGAACATGAGGAAGCAGTGATTGAAAACGCGGATTATCTTGTTGATATGGGGCCTGAAGCCGGGGTTCACGGTGGTCATGTAGTGTTTTCAGGTCCATATGCCGATATTGCCAAGGCCGCACCGGAAAGCCTGACTACTAAATACATGACGGGCGAAATGGGTATTGAAACGCCCAAATCGAGGAGACCAGCCAAAGAATTTCTGACTTTGAAAGGCGCCCGGCAGCACAATCTGAAGAACGTTGATATCCGTGTGCCGATGCATTGCCTTACCGTGGTAAGCGGTGTGAGCGGAAGTGGTAAAACTACCCTGGTACGCGATATTTTCTATCCGGCTATTTCTCAACATTTGCCTGAAAATGCCAGCAAACAACCTGGTTCATTTGATGGACTGGAAGGCAATGTAAAGAAAATTACCCGGGTTGAATTCATCAATCAAAGCCCAATCGGGAAGAGCAGCCGCTCCAACCCGGTGACCTATGTAAAGGCTTATGATTATATCCGTGACTTGTTTGCCAAGCAACAATTGTCAAAAATCCGGGGTTTTCAGGCCAAACATTTTAGCTTTAACGTGGAGGGCGGACGCTGCGAAGCCTGTAAAGGAGAAGGTGAGCAAATTGTAGAAATGCAGTTTTTGGCCGATGTACACCTGGAGTGTGAAGAATGCAAGGGCAGGCGGTTTAGGCAGGAAGTGCTGGATGTCCAATTCCAGGGTAAGAACATATTTGATGTACTGAATCTGAGCGTAGAGGAATCCTTGCAGTTTTTTAAAGGTCAAAAAGAGATTACCGATCGTTTGCAGCCTTTAATGGATGTTGGTTTGGGCTATGTCCACCTCGGTCAATCATCGTCCACACTCTCTGGTGGCGAAGCTCAGCGAGTTAAATTGGCCTCCTTTCTCATTAAAGAAAACTCGGCCGGGCATATCTTCTTTATCTTCGACGAGCCAACCACAGGGTTGCATTTTCACGATATCCGCAAACTTCTTACCGCCATGCAGGCACTTGTGGAAAGAGGCCATAGCGTACTCGTTGTAGAACACAACATGGAAGTCATCAAATCGGCCGACTGGATCATTGACCTTGGACCGGAAGGCGGAAAAGATGGAGGAAACCTGGTGTTTGAAGGTACCCCGGAAGATCTTACCAAGGTAAAAGAAAGCTACACCGGCAAATACCTCCAACCTAAGTTGTAAGGCGCAAAGGGGAACACGAAGAGGGTGACTCAAAAGTAATTTTTACCGCAAAGGCGCGGAGACGCAGATGTTTAAATGATTGATTTTCAATTCCTCTGCGTCTCCGCGCCTCTGCGGTAAAAATAAATCAGCGACTTTTGAGACAACCCCTTCAGTCAACTTTGTTACTTCCCAACAGAGATGAGATTTGCGAATAGGCGGTAGGCGCCTGGTACGCCGGCGGGTAATTCCCGGAAAAAGGACAAACCGGTGTAGATATAGTGGCCTTTGCCATATTGAGCAACCAGTAACGGGCTGTCTGATGGTTTTTCTCCCGGATCATTGGAGGAAAGTATGGCTGCGAAAGCAGGATCCCATTCGCCGGGGAAATACAAGCCACGCTCCTGAACCCATCCTTCAAAATCTTTTGAGGTGATTTTGTTGGGCGTATTCAAAACCGTGTGATCCGACTGTAAAAAGCGTATTTCTGCCGTTTCATCAGTAACCCGCGCCCTGGAGATCTTCAAAGGATAGGGCGCCAGATCTTTCACAGCCAAATCGCCATTAGTATTGTATTGCACTACGAGTGTGCCTCCATTTTGGACATATTCCATCAGTTTGGCGTGGTGAATTTTCAGGTCATCCTTGGTATTGTAAGCCCTGATTCCCATCACAATGGCATCCAGTTTAGACAGTGTAGCAAGCTCCATGTCTTTGGCTTCAAGAACCTTTACCTGACAACCCATTTGTCGAAGCGCCGCCGGGATATCATCGCCGGCGCCAGGGTAGTAACCCACTGTTTTGGCTTTAACTTTCAGATCAACCCAGTTGGCATTGGTAGTTGAAGGCAGGAGCACACTTTGCTGCGGGATGTGATCGTATTTAATGGTAATTAGTTTGCTGGAATACACGCGGCCATTTACTTCTGCTACAGCATCCAGCGTAGCGTCCTTGTGACCATTTTCAGCTTTTACCCGAAAGGTAAGCACCTGTTCTTCATCCTTTTTCTTCAAGGAGAATGGTTGACTCAGCTTACCCACCTTAACCGTGCCGTCTACATTGTCTTTGCCGGCTTTTACCACCACCTGCACATCATGTTCTTTTTGGGTAAAGACATAAGATGGTTCTGTGAATGCCACAAAAACTGGCGGCAGCACTTCAAAGGGGCGCCAAACCTCTCCGATGGATGGCTCACCTGTTTTCCAGGCCAAATCAGACTCAAAACTCAGCGGCACGCCGTTAAGTTGGATACTCCATTGCACCCTTGCGTATCGAGGTGTTTCCGGAACCCCGCGCAGCAATTGATCTTCTACCGAATACATGCCCAGGGTGGCTGGTTTTTGTAGCCAATATGGCGCTGTAAAGCCAGCATTGTCTGCAATTTTTACACTTTTCTCCAGTATCCAGCCTTTGTTATTACTTAAAGCAGTTTGAGGTAAAGTGTCAAACAGGGATGGTTGAATAGATACTCCGGAAAGCGTAAGGGAATGTTGACTGCGGTTGATGATTTCCAATCTGACTTTCACCGATTCACCTGGAGTGGCCGTGGGTTCATTGCTGGTGGCTTCGAGGTAAATGCCGGCGCAACCTCGAATGACATCCTTTATTTCAGCCAGTTTGCGCTGTTTCCAGTAGCCTTCTGGCAGCGACTGTATCATTTTCATCGCCGTTAATAAATCAGGAACGCTGGCCGCTGGATTATCTGAACGGAATTCCTGATCTACCTGCGCCAACAATTTTCCAATGGGTTCGCCGCCTGCCACCCGTGTCCAGCTGGTGTTGATACCTTCAAAAATATCCTGCGTGGCGGGTTTGTCGCCCTTTACAAAATCCAGGTAATCCAGGCTTTCGCCCCGGGTAGACAATGAGCCGAACCCCTGACAACGGTGCATGGAGCGACTTTCTGCCGCAATTTCATTGTTGCTTTTGCCTTTCAAAGGCAAGTAAATGCCAATATCAATAGGCCAAAGGGTTGATTTGTCTATTTTGGCAAAAGCCTCCTGACTGCCATAGAAGAACCACGACGTATTGAAAAATTGACGCCGGGCCTGCCAGGGCTCAGTAAACTTAAGTTGTTCCGGGTAAATGTCAGATTTGCCGGCCAAATCAAAAGCTTCCACGGAAAGCATGGCGGAGGCGGTGTGGTGCCCGTGCGTGTCGTATTTTTTGTCGTGGTAAAAACGATTGATCACCACGTCCGGCTTCACCTGCCGGTAAGCCCAAACCACATCAGACAACACAGCGTCTTTGTCCCAAAAACGCAGGGTTTCGTCAGGGCTCTTGGAAAAACCAAAATCGTTGGCGCGACTGAACATTTGTTTGCCGCCATCAACTGAACGTGCCATAAGCAATTCCTGGGTACGCAAAACACCCAGTAATTCCCGCATTTCCGGGCCGATTAGGTTTTGGCCGCCATCTCCGCGCGTGAGTGAGAGATAAGTTACATCGTAATGTTTGGCATTCCGCAGGTAACTAATCATGCGGGTATTTTCATCATCGGGGTGTGCCGCTACGTAGAGTACGGTTCCGAGAACATTTAGTTTTTTGATGGCAAGATGGAGATCCGCGGCGCTGGGTTTGGCGGGTTTTTGAGCAATAGAAGGGTTTACTGAATAAATCAGCCAAAAAAGGATGGATAGACGGAGAAATGACTGCATGCCTGAGCTGGAATGTTTGACTGGTTTTTGGGATGTTCTGTTAAATATTTTCTTGTGTGATTGGCGCTGATTGGGGTGAAAACCTTCGCAAAGAACGTAAAGTGCGCTAATAAGTTTGAAATAGCTAAAGATTAGGAAGATACAATTTTCACCTTTATTAATCCTTGTTGAAATTCCATTAATCCTTTGCCTCCTGCACGGCCCTCACCTTTGTGTCATCAATCAGGCAAACGGCCTGAGTCACAATTTGAAACCTAAAGTTTAACCTTAATTCTAAACAATGAAAAAGTTGCTCATGTTCGCACTGGCGGGTATTTCACTCCTGGCCTTTGCATGCCAAAAAAATGAAAACGTGCAGGATGCTACCCCTGAAGAGTCACAACTGATGAAACAATTCCTGGCTACTACTTATGGTTTTTTGCCGGAAGGTATCGTGGAACACGATGATTGCTTTGTAGCAGAAGGTGATCAGTGTTTCCATAAGGAAGATTTCTGGAATCACTATAGTTCCGGTGGAGATGGAGAATTTGCCGTTCCGGCAGCAGGATCCGATGAGCTGGCCGAAGATCGCAAACACTATCGCTGGTCTTACCTGGTTACCAAAACTAAAAATGTGACCATCCGCATACTGCCGGGTGTGCCAACAGTGTGGAAAAATGCTATCACTCAAGCGGTTATCGACTGGAATGCGATTGGTGGCGGGCTGACATTCTCCATTCAATATGCCAGTAATCCTACATTTGGTGTGGTGAATGTTTCCATGAAAAACCTGCCATCAGATACCTATGCTGAAACTTATTATCCCACCAGCAACGGCTATCCAGGCTCCAATATGTACATCAACCCATACTACAACAACAGCCTTTCGCCGAATAGTAAAACGGGTGTAATGGCCCATGAAATTGGTCACGCCATTGGAATTCGGCACACAGACAGCGGCCAGGGAACTTTGATTACTAATGTGAGTACTTCCTGCAAAAACAATCCGGATCCAAACTCGGTAATGTCGGCTGAAGGCGATTTTTACTACGGGTTCACTACTTGTGATCGGGAAGCATACAAGGCATTGTATAAGAAGTAATGTCTTTAAAATAAAAGAGTTGCGTATTGTGTATTTCAAACCTATAAGGTTTTTTTAGAAACCTTATAGGTTTGAAATACACAATACGCAACTCTGCGGCTTTATTGATGTGGAATCAAGCTTACTTAATAACCTTGATTTTCATCTTTACATCTGTTTTCGGACGATCACCCTGCGCTTTTTCAACGGCAGCTATCTTGTCGATCACTTCATAACCTTTGATCACTTGTCCGAATACCGTGTATTCGCGATCGAGGTGAGGGGTTCCGCCGCGTTCGAGGTAAGCAGCGCGTTGCTCCGGGGTATAGTGGAAGCGGCGCATGGACTCTACCTGGTTCAGGGTTGATTCCAGCACAGGAGCGCCCTGTACGATGTAGAACTGCGAACCGGAAGATTTTTTCTCAGGGTTATTGGTACGGGCAGCCGCCAGCGCGCCTTTGATATGACAAAGAGAGTCTACAAATTCGGCAGGAATCTGGTAGCTTGGTCCACCCATGCCCAACATTTTACCTGCGGGAGCATTTTTGGAATCAGGATCGCCGCCCTGGATCATAAAGCCTTGAATAACACGGTGGAACAGCGTGCCATCGTAGTATCCTTCTTCGGCCAGTTTGATAAAATTATCACGGTGTTTTGGCGTGGAGTTGTACAGTTCCACGGTCATGGTACCGAAGTCGGTTTCGATTTCAACCAGACAACGTTCCGGTGCAGTTACTTGAATCATCTTTTTAAACTTGGTAACTTTTTTGCCTTTGGTGGCGGTAAGAGTAACAGTATAATTGCCGGAATGAGTATAACGGTGCTTTGGACTTGCTTCCGTAGAAGTAGCGCCATCGCCGAAATCCCAGGCAAAGGTTACTGGCTTTTTGGAGGTTGGAGTGGTATTGGTAAAGGTTACTTCTACCGGAGCAACAAATTTTTGATCTGCAACAGTGAATTTGGCTTGCGCCTGTGCCAGATAAGCTACGCACAGGAAAAGGGGGAGAATCAGAAGTTTCTTCATGCTTTGGTAATACGTTGATAGTAAACGGCCGCAAAGATGCAGATTAATCCGGTTTTTTGAAAAGCATTGGTTGTTATGCAAAAGCAAAGAGGCGTATCGTTCCTACTGACGGGGTGACTGCCAGTCACCCCGTCAGTAGGAAACAAGCCAAAACAAACACCCACTTCCAATACTTTTCAGACCTTTGCCCCAGCTTACTGCAAACATACTATGGTTGAATTTTCCCGTCGTACTTTATCCAATGGATTGCGCGTGTTGGTACACGAAGACCACTCCACACCACTTGTGGCTGTGAATGTGAGTTATTATGTTGGTTCTCGCGACGAAAACCCCGACAAAACCGGATTTGCGCACTTGTTTGAGCATCTGATGTTTGCCGGCAGCAAAAACGTGCCGGATTTCGATGATCCGTTGCAGCGGGCAGGCGGTGAGAACAATGCCTTTACCACCAACGATTACACCACTTTTTACGAAATATTACCTGCTGAAAACCTCGAAACGGCGCTTTACCTGGAAAGCGACCGTATGGCAGCGCTCAGCATCAATAAAAAATCCTTAGATGTTCAGCGGAAGGTAGTGGTAGAGGAATTTAAGGAAACCTGTCTGAATGAGCCCTATGGCGACAATTGGCACCATCTTTCCGAGTTAATGTACCATAAACACCCGTATCGCTGGCCGGTGATTGGTCTGGCGCCGGAGCATGTGGAGAATGCAACGATTGATGATGTGCGCCATTTCTATCGCTCCTGGTATACACCCTCCAATGCCGTGCTGAGTATTGCAGGAAAGGTAAGCGAAGCAGAGGCTTTTGCCCTGGCGGAAAAATGGTTCGGGTCTATACCCGCAGGTAATACGCCTGTGCGCAACCTGCCTCCGGAGCCAGCCCAGAAAAAGCCTGCCCGTAAAGTGGTAAAGGCGGACGTGCCGGTGCCTGCTATCTACCTGGCTTTCCGCACGCCTGCGCGCACGGATCGTCGGGGAGTTGCCGCGCAAGGTCATTGCAAAGCCGAGTCGACTCCCGACAGGCCGCCTTCGGGGAAAGCAACACCCGCCGCGGCTTGCGTCCGCCGTTCGTCCTCTTGCCAAGCCTCTCCTGGATCGCCAGCGCGACTTGGCGAGCGCCGAGTCCTTCCGATTTGGCTCGGTGGATCATTTGCATTCGCAGACGCTTCGAGCGAACCGAAATCAGATAGTGCACCTGCTTCCAGTTCAGCCCCTGTAGGACGGCCAGTTCGCGTTCGCTGCACACGTTCGCGAAGCGCCGGCAGGCGTAGAGCGTGGATACCATCTTCCGGTCGCCGAACACCTCTTCGGCGATCTGGCGCATCGCCGCTCCGGCGGTGCCGCGCCGTTTCGAGGTGAGTGCCTGCAACTGCCGCCCCACGGAGTAGTACCAATGGAGGAAGTTACTCCGGTTCGCCGCAAGCAGATGTAGTGCGGCCGGGATTTCAACGCTCATCGTGACCTCGATTGAAGAGAAGTCGGATATCCGGTTATTGACGACGACGTCAACGTAGCCGGCGCCGAGCAGTCGCACCAAGATCACTTTCTATTCGGCGGAAGACATCGCTTGGTCTGTTAGAATGTGGCCACGAGGAATTGCTGATGATCCTGCACGTCGACATGGACGCTTTCTACGCCTCGGTCGAGGAACGCGACGATCCGCGGCTGGTCGGCAAGCCGGTGATCGTCGGCGGCACGGCTGAGGGCCGCGGCGTCGTCGCGGCGGCGAATTACGTCGCTCGAAAGTTCGGCGTCCACAGCGCCATGCCGGCCGTTACGGCGCGGCGACTTTGCCCGCAGGCCGTCTTTCTGCCGGTGCGGATGAGCCACTACGCGGCGATCTCACACCAGATCCGCGAAATCTTCGAGCAGTACACGCCGTTGGTCGAACCGCTGTCGCTCGACGAAGCCTTTCTGGACGTCACCGGCAGCGAGCATCTGTTCGAGTCGGCGGCCGAAATCGCTCGTCGGATCAAACAGCAGATCCGCGACGAAGTCCGTTTGGTCGCCTCGGTCGGAGTAGCGCCCAACAAGTTCCTCGCCAAGATCGCCAGCGACTTGCGCAAACCGGATGCTCTCGTCGTCGTAGAGGCGAATGATGTCCAGGCATTTCTCGATCCGCTGCCGGTCGGGCGACTATGGGGCGTCGGCAAGGTCACGAATCAGGTCTTCGAGCGTTACGGCATCCGTACGATCGGTCAGCTACGGCAAGTTCCTCCGGAGACCCTTGCGGAGCTGTTCGGCTCGACCGGCGAGCACTACTGGCGGCTGGCCCACGGCATCGACGAACGCCGCGTCGTGCCCGACCGCGAGTCCAAGTCGATCTCGCACGAAACGACGTTCGCACACGATATCGACGATCAGGAGTCGTTGCGGGCCGTGCTGCTTGATCTCGTCGACCAAGTCGCTCGTCGGCTCCGGCGCCACGGCTTGAAGGCAGCAACCGTTGAGCTCAAGGTGCGGTTTGCTGACTTCACGACCATCACACGCTCGCAGGCCCTGCCCGAGCCGAGCGACGTTACCGACGAACTTGCCCAGGCTGCGATCACGTTGCTAACGACCCGCCTGCCGGCCGGAACTCTGCCGGTGCGGCTCTTGGGAATGGGTGTCAGCGGCTTGCAGTCGCAGCCGACGCAAGGACTCTTGTTCGACGCTGAAGAACGCGAGAAGCGGCGCCAACTCGACGACGTGGCCGACCGCATCAAGGAGCGCTTCGGGGATGCGGCGCTCGAACGTGCCAGTGGGCTGTTTAACCGTCATCGACGAGGCACTAAATGATCGCGCTACGAGACTTTCGTGCCGGTACTATTCGGTACTATTTTCGAGGCCAAGTACTACCATCGAATAACGACTTACGGAATCGAAACGAACTGATTGCAATCGAGATCAAACCTCGATA
>JAFLBO010000035.1 GCA_017303475.1 Chitinophagales bacterium | reverse complement strand
TTTTTTCCAAAACATCGACCAATACAAGTGGGACCTGGAATCGCTCATCACACCAAATTTTCAACGGTTCTCGGCATTGCCGGGGATACGGTGATTTTTTTCAAAACCACTTCGCGGTGGCTATAAATAAAATCTGTTTCCTATAAAATTGAAATTTCTGAAGGTGATGGAGTCTCCGTAAATATTGGCGCCAAACACCCCGAGCCTGTCATTATTAATCATATTTATATTTTGGTATGTAACAAACTCATCATTCTTTACAGCCCATACAAATACTCCTCCGCTATTTATTGCAATATTATTACTGATTGCCATATTAGACACTGTGCAATCTACACATTCACCACTTAAATCAAGCAAAGTCGTACCATGCCTACATGAATCAATGATACAGTTGGAGATTTCAGCCACAAGTGAGTTAACTGACAATGCACCTATAGAATTTTTAAATATACAATTCACTATAACACTTTTTAGTGGATTAATTCCTAACATATATGCATTATTAGTAAACAATGAATTTGTCACTTGTGTAGATTTTACACTTCCAACTGTTGGTGCAAATAAATCTGATCTAATGAATTCAATATTATTATGCCTAAACACACAACTATCCAGCTGAATATGATTATCAGACTTTGTCCAAATATTACGCCACCCTGAAGAGCCACCGGCATATTTCTCAAATATACATCCCCCAAAATGAAGCGTATCGTTTTTGGCTGCATTAATATATCGAATAATAGACAAGGGAGCATTGGTTAAAATTTTGTTTTCCGAAAAAGTACAATCGCCAAAATCAGGTATCCGCTCCTTGTCAGCATAACCATTGCAATACACTGCTACCCCATCATTCCCACTGTTATGTGCAAAGGAACAATTCAAAAACTGTGGCGAAATAACGCCATCTGCAGAAGCCCCAACAAATACGGCGCCACCCTTCAAGCGCGCAAAATTGCGTTCAAAACGACAGTTTTGAACCAATAAATACGCTTCTTCATCTCCGGCATTGACATATATGGCGCCACCACAGCCTTCCCTTTGAAAAATATCATACACAAATCCCGGCGTTTCGGAATAACCCTGCAAAAAGGTCATGCCGTCTATTACAGTCCCTTCCTCTACCGCTCCAAAAAACAGGATATTGTTCGTATTGTCGGTACTATCGCCCTGAACACCGATATCGCCACTCAAAATGGTGCGGTGTGTTTCCCAGTCCCGTTCAGCCAGCTGGCTTTCCATACCCGCAAACCCGCCATACATCCGCACCCCACTCCGTGGCTCAAAGGATATCATACGGTCGGTTCCGTTGGTAGCATAATACACGCCTTGTGCAATCCACACCGAATCTCCGGATTGGGCTACCGCAAGCGCTGCCTGCAGGTCGGTAAAGGCATTGGCCCAGGAACTGCCGTTGTTTGCGCCGGCGGCTGAGGAGTTTACATAATAGCGGGTTTGAGCCTGAGCGCAAAACGCCAAATAGAGCAGGAATAGTAGGAGACTTGACCTGTACCAGATCTGTGCCTGAATTTGATTCTGAAAAATGGGGAGGCGGGTATGTTTAGCAGTAAAATTGAATTTCATGAGAGTGTGAGGTAAGGAGTGGCTGTTGGGTTGACATTTTTGTTTTACCACAGAGGCGGAGAGACGCAGTGCGTTCATCATCAAACCATTACAACTCTGCGCCTCCACGTCTCTGCGGTAAAAAACAATTTAGTATTGTCGGGGTGACTGGAGTCACCCCGACAATTAACTAGCACACTATTGCTTGATCAATCGGCCTTCGATTTTTTCATCGCCTACCTTGACTTTCCAGATATACACCCCTGCCGGCCATTGGTCGGAATCCGGGAACTGAAAAGTGGTGGCTTCACCGGTGAGCGGTATTTCGCGCCGCAACAGGCGGGTGCCGAACGCAGAATAGGCCCATACCATGGCAGAGCGAGCTTCCTGCCGGGTATGGATGTTAAGCGTTACAGATCCTGGCGCCGGATTGGGGCTGCAATCAACCTCAAGAATTGATCGCAGGGTTTGGCGCTCAGCATCACGCAAGGCGGCAGTGGCTTCCATCCCAACATTGTACATCACACCTTCCGGGGTGTAGGCAATACTGCGCAGCAAGGCATCGTCCACTAAAATCGGATTTGCAGTGCCATTCATGGCCTTTTTGGCCCGCAGGGTCAGGTAAAACAAGGTTTGCCCAGCGCGAACAAAATCATCCGGCAAGGTTCCATACCAAAGAAACTTCAGTTCACCATGCCCCACCTCGCGCAAATTGAAAGACTCTTCCGACACCTGCGCAGCTTCTCCCTGGGAAATACCGGCATACTCCCAGGCATCGGCATCAAACCGAAGTCCCATTTGCAAAGCCGTAAGCGGCACATTCCCCTCGTAACGCACCGGAATACTGAGATATTCTCCTGCAGCAGGCCGCGACAGCAACTCTGTCCGCAGCGGCAACATACCGGCCGGCCGCAGTTCAAGATCGTTGTTGTGGCTGTTGTTGACATCTCCAATTTTTACAGCAATAAAATTCAGGGCAGTGTTGGACGGTGCGCCTTGCCAAAATTCGTTGGGGCGCACAAAGGTTCCGTGGGTAGTTGGTGGTGGTGTCCCGGAAGAATTTTCATCAAAAAAACGCCAGGATTTCTGACTGGCAAGGGTATCTGTAATACCCAAAATCAATTGCCTTAAACTGAACATATCAGGAGGCATCCCTCCACCTGTGCCAGACTGGACCTGATTACTGCCATCTGCATCAGCCGCAAGGTATTGGTAGAAAGATGTGAAATTAGGATCATTCAATAAATGCTTGGAAATCAGCACAATATCATACGTCGTTACCCCATTTAACCAAGCCGTATTATCCCTTGGTTTCGTTAAAACCCGGTATTGTGCAGCATCGCAGGGGCAGTGAGACCAATCGTCGTTGTTCGGCCATATCCATACATTCGGGCAGCCAGGGTCTACGGAAACCCGCGAAACTTTAATATTTACAGCGTCTACATGCTGGCCATCTGTGTTTTTAACCCAGCCGCTGAATAGTGGGGTGCAGAGCGGGTTACATTCTTTATGGCTTTGACCAAAAATAGATGTTATAAAAACGAGCAACCATAAAAATGTAATTAAGGTGTTTAGCTGCATTGATTTACTGTTTAAACAATTCAAAATAACTAATATGAAAAATCATACCAACATAACAAAGATAATACGAACCAAAGAATATCCAATAAGAGTATTGTAAATTAACTACTATGTGTCGGATTAATTACATGATTGACGAGTACACAATTACATGATTGAAGAAGGGAAGCGCTCGGTCTGGTATCCGTACGAACACCAAGCCGAACGCCTCCCCTCTTCAATCATGTACTCATGTACTCGTCAATCATGTACTCAAGCACTCATTCACTCATTCACTCATTCACTTCGGTAGAAGCACGGAGTCCACAGACTGAATAACGCCATTGGATTGGTACACATCGTACGTGTTGATGTTGGCCGTATTGCCGTTTTCGTCTTTGACAACGATGTTGCGCGGACCGTTCATCATGAAGTACAAGGTACCGCCACTAACGGTTTTGAGGCTGTTCTGGCCTTTTTTCAGCATAGCGCTGAGTGCTTTGAAATCGTACTTGCCCGCTACCACGTGGTAGGTGAGTACTTTGGTGAGGCTGGCTTTGTTTTCCGGTTTGAGCAGGTTATCTACCGTGCCCGCTGGCAGGTTTTCAAACGCATCGTTTACCGGAGCAAATACCGTGAAAGGTCCGGCGCCCTGGAGGGTTTCTACCAGTCCGGCGGCTTTAACAGCAGCTACAAGTGTGGTGTGGGCCTTGGAGTTGACTGCATTTTGTACAATGTTTTTGGCCGGCAGCATGGCTTCTCCACCTACCTGAACGGTTTTGCCGGATTGTGCCTGTGCACTGAATTGGAAGAACATTGCGAATACAATCGCTGCGCATGGGATTTTGATTGTCATGTGATTCAAATTTGTATGGATGAATGTTTTTATTGTTTCAACACCCATACCTACGAGACCAACAACAAGCCTGGTTTTTCACAACGCATTTTTTCTGAAAATTATCTGCAAGCTGTAACCTGATGAATTATATTTGTGTCTGACACGACAACAACACCTGATACTATCAGGCAAACCTATGCGTGCAGCCATTTCAGACGAAACTTTGATTCAACAGGCTCTGAGCGGACAACAATCCGCCTACGCCGCTCTGGTGAACCGGTACGAACGGTACGTGTTCACCTTGGCGCACCGCCTGGTGAAAAGTCGGGAAGATGCGCATGAGGTGGCTCAGGATGCCTTTTTGCGGGCATTCCGGTATCTGGCTGATTTCAGAGGGGATGCACGTTTTTCTACCTGGCTCTATAAAATTGTGTACTCCACGGCACTCAATTTTTTGCGCAAACAAAACCCGGATATCCTTTCGCTCGACGATCAAAACAGGCCGGTTGCCCTGGCCGACCCTGGCACACCAGACGCCTCTTACGCACTGGAACTGGAAGACCGGAATGCGGCGCTGCACCTGGCCATTGCACAACTTTCGTCAGACGACGCCGCCATCATCACCCTGTTCTACCTGTATGAACACAGTCTGGAAGAAATTTGCCAGATCACCAATATGACCCTTACCAATGCCAAAACAAAACTTTGTCGCGCCCGACAACGTTTAAGAAATATCATGGAACAAAATCCTCAGCTCATGGCAGGCTGATGGTTTGGTCCCGCAAACAAGAATGGAGATGGAACACAAATTCATGCTCACCGACGACCTGCTTTGGGATTATGCCGACGGCTTTCTTTCCCCGGAAGAAACACGTCAGGTAGCCGATTTCCTCCAAAAGCATCCGGAATACCAGGCCCGGCTGGATCAAATCCATGCCGAAAAACGCGCCTTCGCCAACCTGCCCCTGGAAAAAGCAGATTCCGGCTTTGCCCAACAGGTTATGAGCGCCTGGGCTGCTGAACAACAACCGGCCGTCGCAACCGCCAAAAACAAAGGAAACGACTGGATTTTCTGGGCAGCAAGCAGTGTTATTGCCTTGCTGGTATTCCTGCCATTCCTGCTCCCTTCCAAATCTGCCGCTCCAGCCAAACCGCTGGAAATTCCGGAAAAATGGAACCCGCAATGGGAGCTCCCTTCCTACGACTGGGCAGGACTGTTTGGCAACAACACCACTTATTTTTTGCTCTTAGCAACCCTTGCACTACTGAGTTTGAAACTTTTGGACAAATATTTGCAGGTAAGACATTTGCAAACGGCTGCCTGAAGCCGCTCCCGGTAATATGGCCAAAGACAAAAAGACGCTTTTCATCCACCAACCGCAATTTAAGGGCGGCCCAAAAGAACTGACCAAGTTCATTTATACCCACCTGCGCTATCCTAAAGAAGCGCTGGAATCCGATATTGAAGGCACGGTATATATTGAATATGATATTGATTATCAGGGAAATGTGGTGGCCACACGCGTCATTCAAGGCATCGGGCACGGATGCGATGAGGAGGCCTGCCGGGTGGTGCAAATGCTCAAATTCGATGTGGAACGCAACCGGGGCGTTCACGTTTTGTTCCATCAAAAAGTAAAAGTGGTGTTTAAAAAACCCAAGCCGGCTCCTGCCCCGCCTCCACAACCAACCAGTATGCAGGTGGCGTATACCGTGACTACCTCTGCGCCCAAGCCCGCACAGAAGCCCGAAAAACCGGCAGAACCAACTTACAGCTACACCATTAAGTTGTAACGAAACGCTACTGCTGTTTGCCCACTATTTCAAAGGTTTGCTCCAGCCGGTAACCATCGCGGTCTACCAAAGCCAGGCTGTGTTTGCCCACCGGCGGCTGCAAGGCCATTTGGTGAAACACCGTGGTTGTGCCGATGTAATTCCCGTCCAAATGCCAGAATATTTCAGCGCTGCGCGAACGGTGCGCCACCTGAAACACGGTGCTGCCCAGTTTGCCACTCAGGTCTATCGGCACATAAATGCGGGTAGGATGCTTGGGGTAAATCAATTGCATGGGCGACTGACTTTGGGCAGCCTGCGTTCCCTTGCAATCGTCCCGGAATGGCGGCGGACTGATGTATCCCGGATTTTTCCCCTTGAAATAATACTCTTCAATGGGCGGCAAAACAAACCAGGGCCGGTGCTGCATCAGGGCCGGCGATTCACAATCGCTGGTTACCTGAAATTGTCCGGTTGGATCCAGGTGCAGCATCTGGTGATGCGGACAAACCGCGCCCCGCAAACTGGATTTGGGTATCCAAACTGTATCAGCTACACATAATTCGCCGGCGCGATAGCCACTTTGCCGACACATGGGCACCTGCGACATATCGTCGTATGGCGGATCAAACCATTGGCCTTCCTGCGGAAGTTGCTGAAAAAGATCAAACAACACTGGCGCTGCCATTTCCACCCCCAGCAATCCGGGCCGGCCTTCTCCATCGGCATTGCCTACCCAAACGCCAATGGCATACCTGGGTGTTACCCCGGCCGCCCAGGCATCCCGGAATCCAAAACTGGTGCCCGTTTTCCAGGCCACCTGCCTGCTGGCCCGAAACAGCTCCCATTCGCCGGTACTGTTGGGGCGCTCTACCTCGCGCATGGCTTCAAAAGTGTAATAAATGGCCCCGGCGCTCAACAGGCCGGCCTCCTTGCTCAGACGCGGCTTGGATGCGGGCATCACCTGATAACGCACTTTGCGGAAATCGTCGTCGGCATACCGGCCGTCGCGCTCGTAGTAGGTCCCCAGCCTGCGCGCCATGCAGGCATACGTATTGGTAATATCCAGCAGATTTGCCTCTGCGCCGCCTAATATCAGCGACAGGCCATAATGCGCCGGCGGCCTGTTTAGGGTACTCAAACCCAGTCGTTGCAACCCGAAATGGAATTTTTCCAATCCGTATTGTTGCAGCAACAGCACAAACGGGACATTTAGGGAACGAATGAGCGCTCTTTTGGCCGGCACGGCGCCATCGTAGGTTTCGTAGTAGTTTTCGGGGCGGTATTCGCCCAATTGGGTTGGCACATCGTGCAGGAGTGCATTGGGGAAAATATCGCCGTTTTCCAGCGCCAATGCATATAAATATGGTTTCAGGATACTACCCGTACTTCTGGGCGCGGTAATCACATCCACCGCTTCGCCGTGCTCTTTTCCGGCGCCGGCAACATTGCCTACATAAGCCAGCACCTCGCCGGTGGGTACGTCCAGAATGATGGCTGCCAGGTTATGAATATCGTTGCCGCGATAGAGTTCCTGTCGTCTGCCCAGGATTTCGGAGCAACGTTCCTGCAGGTTTTTATCCAGTGAGCTTCTGAAACGAACCAGGGTTTCTTCCTGAAAAATCCCGCCTTTGTTGTCGGCCAGGAAGCGGTTTGGGTTCAGCGTAATGGCATCCAGCAGGTGCGGCGCCAGTTGCGGAAGCGGGAGAGGAGCTTCGGGGAGCGGCTCTTCCTTGGCGTACTCACATTCGGAGGCTTTGGGTTTTCCTTGTTCAAATAGCTTTTGCAACAATTGATTGCGTTTTTGCAACAAAGCATTCCGGTTCCTACCCGGGTGAATAAGCGCCGGGCTGTTGGGCAACACGGCCAGGGTAGCCGCTTCGGCCCAGGAAAGCAAAGCCGGGCGTTTGCCGTAATACCGCCAGGAGGCCGCCTCCAGTCCCACCACATTGCCGCCAAAAGGCGCGTTGGCCGCGTACAGACACAGTATTTCCTGTTTGGAATACGTCAGTTCCAGTCTGGTGGCCATAAACACCTCCACCAGTTTTTCCCAGATGGTGCGGGAAGGGTTGTCGCGCGCCAGTCGGATTACCTGCATGGTGAGTGTACTGCCCCCACTTACAATACCGGCATTTTTGACATTCAGCCAAAGCGCGCGCGCCATGCTGATGGGGTCTACTCCGGGATGATACCAGAAGCGTTTGTCTTCAAAGGCCACCACGCAGGCGGCATATTTTTCCGGAATGGTATCTGTCAGGGGAAAACGCCATTGCCCGTCGGCAGCAATTCTGGCGCCCATCAGTTCACCCTCGCGGTCTTCCAATACCACACTCAAAGGCTTTTTAAACAAGGGTCGGGGCAGGCAAAACAGCCACAACAGCAGCAGTAAACCCAGTGCCATGGATTTTCGCGGATGCTGGCGGAAGCGTTGTCCAAGCCAGGTTGACCAGGATTTGAGTCGGATTTTCAGTTGGGGAATCAATGGCATACAAAGGCAAAAGTATGGGGAAAGGCGCTAATTACACAAAGGCACAAAGGCTAAAGACGCAAAGGTGCATGTACACAAAGGCACAAAGGCTAAAGACGCAAAGGTGCGTGTACACAAATAAACCCTTTGCTGTTTTAAGTTTTGGGCATGGCCGCAGGCCCTGCCCAAAACTTCGCGCCTTTGTGTCTTCGCGCCTTTGTGTCTTTGTGGTTAGTTCGTGCCTTTAAACCCGTTTTTCCACAATTCCAACTCACTTTCAAGGGCTGCTATCCGGGCTTTTTGCATGGCCATTATCTCTTTATTCAGCGCAATAATCTCATCTTTTGCCTGAACTGCCTGTTCTGAATGATGGTTTACTACGTAATTATTAGCGTTACCGCCATTTTGTGTTTGGATATGTAAATTGATGCTGTCAGTTTGCAGCAAGTCTTCAGGCGCTTTACCCAAAGCTGTAGCAAAAAGTGGTATTTCCTCATACGGAATGCCCTGCAAATCAGATTCAATCCTGCTAACGGTGCTTTGGTGTTTGTTTACCAGTCTGCCCAAATCTTCCTGGGATAGACCAAGATCGTTCCTAAACCGAATGATATTCTTACCGATCATCATGTTTTTGAAGCAAATTTATGCGTAATTTGCATGAATTATGCAAATTTTATGCGTTTTCTTTGAAAAATGTAGCCGACTTTTGTTGCATAATCCTTCTTTAACATCAAAATTACGTCAGGTATGTATAGCAAAATATTGAAGGTTGCTGTTTTTTTAGCTATCCTATTGTTTTTTTTCCAAGGCTGTAAAAAGGAAGAGTCAACGATATTAAAAGGAACGATTATTGACTTTTACACCAATGAACCTCTTCAAGGAGTTGCCATATTTATTATGAAATGGCATAAAACTGATGAGCAATACCAGTTGTTCAAAATTCTTTCTTCTGATGCTAATGGCAATTTTGAGTTTGTCGAGGAGGAAAATTTGGATTTTTATATCGGGGAAATTCACAAACAAGGCTACATTGTAAAACATAGTAATATTTCTAATTATACCGGAAAAATTAAAAGAGGTGAAATAAACGAATCCATAATTCCTTTAGTCCCCTTTGACTCTTGGTTAAGCCTCACTGTAAATAAAGCTTCTCCTGGAAAGTCAAAAATCTACTTAAGCGTATTTTCCCATATTTTAAATAGCGAAATTAGAGCTTCACAAGGAAGGGTTTCATTAATGAAAGACGAACTGGAACTTACTGAAGGTCAAACTTATACGCAATTTCCTTTGGTTGCATCCAATGAAATGCTGACAATCCATTGGGATTTCAAACCTTTGACACCCTGGTCGCCTTTTTCAACTCCTTTTAGAGATTCCATTTTTGTAACCAGAGGAGATACTTCTGCGGTTACCATCACTTACTGATTTTCTTTTTCTCAGTCAAAAATTTATCTGCACACCTGCGGATAGCCACAATCATGTCTAAACATATCAATTATGAAAAAAAATGTCATCCAACCCTTCATTTTGCTCATGCTCCAATGGCTGGTTTTCGCTTCGGAAGTGAATGCCCAATGCAGCCGGGATGCATTAGCCGCTAAATACTGGCAATACCGAGAAAATTTCAATAAGCATTTTATCCTTACGGATCGCCGAGACGGCGATTGTGTAGGAGATGGTATTCATTATGAATCAGGTGTACACCCTGCCTCTGTAGATTCAACAACGCTTGAGCATTGCGGACACCGTTTTTTGAATGGCTATAGTTTACCTGCCACAAGTATTAACTTGGAACCGAATGGTGGGGGAGAAGGAATGGGAGATAGGAATAAATCAAACTCCATTTTTTTCGATCCTGATTGCAACATAAGCGGCCCATCACCTGGACACAGTTACCAAGATTTTGCAACTCACAACTACCTTGAAATGAGCGAGGAAACGCCCCATCAAATGCAATGGTATTGGACTATGCTGGCTACTGAGTATAACCTATTGAGCCAAAGTGGTCAATTTGAGGAAGCCGAAAGAACCCTGGAAGAGTTATATCTTGGGCTACAAGCCTACCGCCGCCTGGATATGCTAGCCAATTGTATGGCTGAGGAGCGGTACCAGGAAATTACGGATGACTTTGAGGTAGAAAAGAGTTGCAACGGTTATGATTGTCTTTGTAGTGCAGAATACTTTAGTGAGCCGGGAGCCCATAATATGACCTTTATTGCGCCAACCATGGATAATTGCCCCTTTCAAGCGGACTTAAGCGGCTATACGGGTTTTTCTTTGAGGGAGGATGCCACACAAGTGTTGGAACTTTTACATGATGATTCAGAAGATAAATGGAATATAGATTTGGTGGGTGGAGATCATGCCATGTCCCAACGGCCACCTTGTACTAAGCCAATCAGTCAGGCCTGTTACAATGTAAAGGGAAAAAACTTTTTGAGTTCAGACCAAATGTTTGCGCTAATGGAAGGATTGGTGATGATCAAAAAATATATTCCTGCAAATGCGACTATTACCCGATGTGATGGAGTAGAAGAAAACATATTGGATATTGCTCAAAATATAGGAAAAGGTTTAGTGGATATAGCCCACAACGACCATCGAACAATCAATTGGCCAGGCTCAGAAGAATGTTGTTGGGGGCCTGTTCGAATTACTCCAGTAGCTGGCGGCAACTTAGCATGGAATTACGGTGGACTTGTGATGATGTATAATTATCTAAGTGACGATGATGACCGAAAGATAAAGAAAACTGATGCTTTTAAATTTAACCAATTGGGAAATCTATTTTTTACTTCGGCGGTTGCATTAAACCCACCATGGCAAAGGGAGGGGAAATTTTACCTTGAAGGCATTTCATTTGGAATGGACATAATGAATTTGCCTTCTATTGGTTCTGTATTTCACAATTATTCGTCAGGCTTACAAGGTCTTCTTTTAACTGGCAATCATGTTCCAAGTGAGGTTATTATCCCAAACCTTTCCGTCCAAAATGTTGAAATTCTAGGCCTTATCAACAATTTACTATTCCCTGAAGGTGACAATGTACCAGTTAACAAGCAGTTTTTTCTGGACATGCTTTGCTCCGCCCCATGTAGTGGGCCTTGCCGAAAAGCCGCAACATATGAATCGGATAAAGCAGCCGGGTTATTAGTTCCCGACTCACTAGGTGGGCCTGTCATTTATCCTGAATTTGAATGCCCCAACACACCACATTGGACAGGACAGCGATGGGAAGGTGAAGGAGACGATCTTGACTGGCCTAACATTTGGCAAAGCAGGCAGTTTAATGGTTTGGATTTTATGGCGCTTTATAACATTTTTTTGTTGCATTATCCAGAGGAGCAACCCATTTATTATTACAATCCTTCCAGACCTGAAGCGCAGTACGGTGGTTATTTACCGGGAGAGGATAAAATTTCAGGCCCTATTACGCTTTGTCCTGGAGAATCTGGTGAATATACCCTGAATTATCCAACTCCAAACCCTTCAGTAATTTGGGAAGCAAGTCATCAATTAACTCTCTCTGGCCTATCAAATGATACTATAAATGCGACTATGAATAGTTCAGGTGGTTACGCTTATATTGGGGCATCAATTATGGAGCCCCAGCTAAATGGGCAGTTCATAAATGGAGTATTCTCTGGCGCCTCAATTCCTGTCATTGCTACTTGTGAACTCCATTACCGCAAACCAATCATTAACGAAATCCCTCAATACGAATTAGTTACGGAAATTGATTTTTGCCAATGGACTTATAAAGCCTTTGCGCAGGGGCCAGAATACGTACGTGAAACATCACTGAGTTGGGTAGCTACTGACAGTAATACCGGCTTGACGATTACTGGTGATGGTACGTCTTTTGATTTTGCAAGTATTATACCGCAAACCCCCAATTTATTTGGTGTGGTTTCCTTAAGACTAACCGTTGAAAACAACTGCGGAACAGAGGTGTTCACGCTGGAATCTCCGTATTTCGTTTGTCCGAACGGGCCAACCGGAGGCAATACACAGGGACGACAAATTCTGGTATCTCCGAATCCAACCAATAATCAAATTTCAATCAGGATAGTCCAAAATCAGACCCAGGATTTCTATACCACCGATCCTAATGGCGTTCGGATTCGTATTTATCCTGGCAATGGTAATTTGACAACACTGTTGGATGCCCAATTGTACAATAATGGTCAAATATTTAATGTGGCAAACCTCCCCAACGGAAACTATCATATTCGAGCAACCGCATCTGATCTCACTCCAATACAAACCAACCTGATCATTATACACTAAAAATTAAAATCATGAAAATCATTTTAATAGCTGCATTGGTAGTTACCACATTGTTTCCGGAATCCAAGTCTAATGAGATTCCAATGACTTCAATATTTGAGACCATAACAAGCGCGCCATGGACACAAACACAGTCGCTTTCTATTGAAAATGGTACTTTTGTTGACTTCTCGTTACCTTGCGAACTTAACGACATTTGGACGTTTAATGCAGATTCCACCATTGTTATATCCGACGTTGCTGCCTTTTGCCGCCCAGATGTTGGCCAGTTTGACATTAACGGCAGATGGCTATTATTCGATAACGATACCAAACTAGCCTTTGCTCTTTCCAATGGATTTACCCTTGAAGCGCTTCAGGTAGTGGCGGTGCAGCAAAACCGTCTGGTGTTGGATTATATCAATTTGGCTGATCCGAACGCCCCGGCAACAGAGCGGGTTGTGTTGGAACGCTAACCTGAAATGGAAAGGCGCGAAAAACACAATGGCGCAAAGGCCAAAGAAACAAAGGGTTTATTTGGCATCAGCCAAATAAACCCTTTGCTATTTTAAGTTTTGGGCATGGCCGCAGGCCGTGCCCAAAACTTCGCGCCTTTGTGTCTTCGCGCCTTTGTGTACACACGGCTTAGCGCCTTCCAAACCTTAGTTTCTTCTCAACGAAACTGGCATGGCATCGTCGTAATCGCCAGTGAGCACGGGTGTTTGAACACCGGCGGTGTAGTCGCGAACTTTGGCGTACACGTAGCTGTACAACTCCTTGATGCTCACGATATAATCGCCGTTGGAATCAGCTGCGCCTTTCATGCCGCGGAGTACGTAGTAAGTGAACACACCCTGGCGCAGGCCGTGGTCTTCGAGCGACAATTCTTCCGGTTTGGACGACATGAGCAGGGCAATACCGCCATCTGTTTCTTCAAATGCCTGATAGAAGCGCTGCAGGGAAACCGGAGCCGGGCCCTTGGCTGCCAGCGAACCGCTGTAGTCCAGCGTGCCGCTGTGGCAGGCATCGGCAATGCAGAGCTTGTGTTTGGCCTTGCTTTGTTTCAGGATCTGGCGGATTTCCTCGTGGCGAAGTTTATTGTTGTAGCCATCAAAATCTACCGGCAGGAAACAGCCTTCCAGACCGTGACCGCTGAAGTAGAACAATACCACATCGTTCTCATCAGCCTTGAGGAACATGGTCCGCATGGTTTTGAGGATGTTGTCGCGGGTAGCGCCCTCATCAACCAGGATTTCGATCTGATCGTCAGACAAGGCGCCGCCTTCCGGACTCTTCAGGTGGGAGTAGAAGCGGAATGCGTCGTCGTCTGTAAATTTCAGCGATGGCATGGTGGTGTATTTTCCAACGCCAACCACAACGGCCCAGATTTTTACGCCCCGGTTTTGGTCGGTGCGCACCGGCTCGCTGGGCAGAATCTCATCGGAATCCAGTTCCTTAATGGGTGATCCATTTACCCAAACGGCGCCGTACACGCGGCCGCTGGCAAAATACATGACACCTTCGCCATACGGCGCGTTGTTGGCCCATTCACCTTCATAGCGGTCGCCGTTGGCATAGTAGCAAACGCCTCGACCGTTCGGGTAGCCCTCCTTGAATTCGCCAACCCAGCGCGATCCATCAGGATAATCATAGTATCCCTGACCACTGCGGCAGTAGCTGGTTCCGCAGTTGCGAAGCCCGGCTACGTCCGGTTTGGACGGATTGGGTTTAGTGGTGCTGTTAGGCTTGGCAGCAGGTGGTTTGCTGCTGTTGTTCGGGCGGCTGCCGCTGGTTACCACTTCAGACTCGCGACTGGGTGCGCCTTCCTGGCGTTCCACGAGCTTACCCTGGCTCCAGGTACCGCTTTTGCGCTCATCGTCGCCAAGGTACAGGGTACCTACACCGTGCTTTTTGCTTTTTTTCCAGCTGCCGGTGTAGTAAGCCCCATCGGCATAGTACATGGTACCCTGCCCATCGAACTCACCGTTTAGGAAGTTGCCTTCGTAACGTTCCTTGGTTTTGAAGAAATAACGGCCTTTGCCATTGGGATAGTCGTTGGCCCAGCGACCCGTGTACTTGTCGCCGTTCACATAGGTGATGGTGCCATCTTCCCCATGTTTTTTACCGTAGTTAAATGGCCCCTCATACACACTGCCGTCGGCATAGGTCATTTTACCTTTGCCATGGCGCATGCCGTTCTGGAATTGGCCGGTGTACTTGGAGGTGGCAGAGTACCGGTAAGTACCGATGCCATTTTGACAATTGCCACTGATGCATTGAGCTGTGGCTTGAAAGGATGTTGTGCCGATGATAAAGATTGGCACAATCAGGCGGATAAAGAGATTAAGCCCCTTCATGTTTAACGGAATTTTGAATTTTTGCAAAAGTGCGAGTAAACGAAGGGTGCAAGCAAAGTGTGAATCAGAATTGATTAAACACGTCCCGGAGAACGGGTCCAATCGTCGGTTAATGAAAATAGTGAATGTCAAAACTTACCGAGGCGGATTAGAATTACGACGAAAGAACAACTTAGACGTCCTAATATTGTGCCATTCGTATTACCATCAATTCAAATTCGTACATTTGCGCACCCTCTGGGGTAACTAATATCTTGATTTTCAATCACTTGAAAAATTTTTAAAACGATGTTAAAAAGTATTTTTTTTAGCCTGAGCGCTCTCCTCTACATCAGCGCCTGCGCACAAACTCCAAAAGGAGACGGAAAACATTTTGGCAATACCATCACCGCCGACGGCGCTATTTCATACGACGAAGTAATGCCTAAAATGGCTGGCATTGACTCTCTCAACATGAAAGTCACGGGCAAAGTGAAAGAGGTTTGCCAGAAAAAAGGGTGCTGGATGACGCTTGTTTCCGACCAACCGGGATACCCGGAAATGCGCGTAACCTTCAAGGACTACGCGTTTTTCATGCCTAAAGACCTGTCTGGCAAGCGTGTTGTGATCGACGGTTTTGCGCGCGTGGAAATCACTTCCGTGGAAGTCCTACGCCACTATGCGGAAGATGCTAAAAAGTCGCCGGAGGAAATTGCTGCCATTACGGAGCCCAAGAGAGAAGTATCTTTTGAGGCGGCCGGCGTACTGATTGTGGATTAAAAGTGGTTGTTTGCGTTACTAAAACGCTTGTCAACCTGTTCAGATGTGCTTGCTTTTTGGAATCAATGTGTCAAAGGTAAGGGTTGTGAACATGTGTTGTTGCATTTTATCGTCCAACCCATTGTTTTTTTTTGACATACAACAAAAACGGCGTGATGCAAATGCTGCATCACGCCGTTGATTTTATGTGGCGGGACTATTTATCAGTGTACAACGATCAGCTTTTCTGCCGTTACCGCTTCGCCCACCTGAATGCGTACGAAGTAGAATCCGTTAGGCAACTGGCTGGTGCTCAGTGAGTAGGTTTGTGCGCCTGTTGCACTGTTTTCATTCACCTGTTGGCCGTAGTATTGACCATCCAAACCAAAGATATCTACTTGAAGATCAGCCGATTCCAGGAGGTTGATCTCCAGAGTGGCACGGTCATTGGCAAGGGTTGGGTAAACTTTGATATCGGTTGCAAAGGCTGCAATATCCTTGGTACCAACACTACCTGCGAAGCAGCTTGTGTTCAGATCCAGGAACTTGGCCCAGCCGCAGGTCCAGTCGGATGAACCGCCACCTACGCCGCTGAATGCGCCGATGTAATTTACTTTATCAAAGAACGGAATATTTACACGGGCTGCTGTGAAGGCGCCATTTCCTGCTACCGGAGAACCTGAAGCTGGCTGAGCATTCGGGAAATCAAGGTTGAATGGATCAATCAGTTTGGCTTCAGCGCTGGTAGCAAATTGCATATTGGAAGAAGCTGGAGCATCGTACCAAGTATCAATATTGAAGCCATTGGAAGCATTGGTGTTGAGCAGATCGGTTGGTCCGGCAACTATGCAGTTTTTGATCTCCAACAAACCGTTAGTAGCATTGTCGGCGCAAGAGTTGCCATCAATAAAGAAGCCTACCGGATAGTTACCAACAATCAGGGTATTGAAAATGCCTGGCTCGGAATTGCGACGGATGTGCGCTCCGCGTCGGTACAGGCTGTTCACTGTGCCGGTTGGGCCTACAATGGTCACATTGGAGAACGTTGGACGGGTTTTAGGAGTAGTGGTTGAGCCCTGTGCGTCGTTGTCGATTTCAAAACCATTGGAGTTGCTCTGGTCGGCAATTTGTGGATCGCGCACTGCCAGTGCATGCTGTACGTTACCACTGTAACCGAAATCAGCATCAAAATCGTCGTCCAGACCGCGGTATGCAATTAAGTATTTGCAGTTTACTGTACCACCAAACCACTCATAAGAGTCGTCGCCAGAGTAAGAAACCTGGATATGATCTACAATAGTTCCGGAACCTACTCCACCAAGGGTCAGACCGTTGATTTCGCTGTTTGGCTGGAAAGCGATGCCCGGGAATTCAATACGGATGTAGCGAAGAATACCAGAGTTGTCGGCAGGATTGGCGTTGGCGCCACCACCGTACAGGCCGTCGCCGGCAGCATTGTCTACACCGCCTTCGATTTGACCTACACCAGCCTGACCATTAAAGGCAGCATTGGTTGGTGCATTACCCAGTACGATCAAACCGCCCCAGCTGCCGTAGGTTGGGTTAGGATCGTTGGTGGTAAAGAGGATTGGTTCGCCTTCCGTACCATCGGCAATGATTTTAGCGCAGCGGGTAACGATAAGCGCACCTTTAGAACCTTTGTCGCCTTTGATCACTGTGCCTGGCTCGATGGTCAGGGTTGCGCAGTTTTTTACGTACACAAAACCTTGCAGTACGTAGGTTTTATCTGCGGTCCAGGTGGTATTGCTGGTGATGTTGCCGCTTACCACTACTTCCTGGTTGGAAGGAAGGCAACCGGTCTGGCCCCATTTTGCCCATGGGCAGGTCCAGTCGCCGGAAGGACCAAATGCGCCGGCATAAGATACCCGGGAGAAAAAGAAGTCTGCCAGGCGGGTATCGTCGAATTTAGCAGCGCCCAGTACCGGAGAAGTAGCTTTTGGGCGAGGGTTTGGCAGGCTGATGTTGAACGGATCTTCCAGCTGGGCATCAGCGCTGTTGGTGCCTACGGAAATGCTGTTGGCGGCAGCCCATGCAGTGATGTCAAATGTAGCCACATTGGAGCTCAGCGGGGTGGTCATACCGTGGTAGAAAGAGTTTTTCACCACCAGTTTGCCGGTTTGAGCATTTACCGCGCAAGAGTCGCCATCGATGAACAGACCAACCGGGTAGTTACCCACGAACACAGAGTTGAAAATGCCTGGCTCGGAGTTGCGGCGCAGGTGGCTGGCGCGACGATACAGGCTGTTAACCGTGCCGGTTGGGCCGGCGATAGTAACGTTGGAGAACGTTGGGCGGGTTTTGGGTGTATTAGCCGAGCCTTGGGCATCATTATCCACCTCAAAACCGTTTGAGTTGCTCTGGTCAGCAATTTGTGGATCGCGCACGGCATATGCAAACTGAACTTTACCGTTGTATCCAAAATCTGTGTCAAAATCATCATCCAGACCGCGGTAAGCGATCAGGTATTTGCAGTTTACAGAGCCACCGAACCACTCGAAAGAGTCGTCGCCGCTGTAAGAAACCTGTACATATTCAATGGTGGTACCTGTACCTACACCGCCCATGGTCAGGCCATTGATTTCGCTGTTTGGCTGGAAAGCGATGCCTGGGTATTCGATACGTACATAACGCAATACGCCGGAGTTATCGGCATTATCTGGTGTAGTACCGCCACCATAGAGGCCATCGCCTTCGGCGTTGTTTACTCCGCCTTCAATTTCACCCACGCCTTGTTGGCCCTGGAAAGCGGCATTGGTAGCAGCTTTACCCAACAAGATAACGCCACCCCAGTCACCATAGGTTGGGGAGGCTTCATTGCTTGTGAATACAATTGGCTCGGAAGGTGTGCCGTCGGCAATCAATTTGGCGCCGCGGGTAACGATGAGTGTTCCTTTGCTGTTTTTGTCGCCTTTAATCACGGTGCCAGCCTCAATAGTGAGCGTAGCGCCATTTTTCACATAAATAAAACCTTGAAGCAGGTATACGTTGTTTTTCGTCCAGGTAGTGTTCGAAGTGATGTTGCCGGATACGACAACCTGAGCATTTGCGCTAAAAAATGCGCAGATCATGAATGCAACCAGTAAAAGTGCTTTTTTCATAGAGCAGGCAAAATTTGTTGATTTTTTGCACTGCAAAGGTCGGACAGATGCCCCCTGGAACCCGAAAATGAGGGGTTAAGCGTTCGTCAAGTTTAGATGAAGCCAATGTTAAGTTAGGGATTGTTGGGGATTTGGTTGGATACAAAAAAGCCGGGTGAAATTGATTCACCCGGCCCCACTAACCTGCTAAACTGTTCGTATGATAACACTTTGGGCGTTTGTATACTGGACGTTAGACCTGATCTCCATTGGGCCTGAAGCCCATCCTTTCCAAAACCAGTCCAACGTCCAATATCCATCCCGTCCACCGTAAGCCGTCTATCGTTGGCCGTCTACCGTCCACCGTAGGCCGTCTACACCCAATCAAATGCAGCTATTCCCGGCATACCCAATTCTTCCTTAAGCACCTGAAGACTGTTTTCTTTTTCCGGCACCTGCAATCTAGGGTTAATGGCGGCATAATCGGCTGCATGATAATGGTATAATTCCCATTTGCCGGCTTTACATTCCAGCGCGGTGAGGTGCTCTACCCAGTCGCCGCTGTTCATATAACAAACTTTTTGACCATTCTTGGCTTCCACCTCCCGGATTTGAGGTTGGTGAATATGGCCGCAAATCACGTTATCGTATCCGTTTTCAGCTGCCATTTGAATGGCAATGTCCTCGAAATCGCCAATGAAACGAACTGCGCCTTTTACACCCTTTTTTACCCTTGCAGAAAAGGATGCCGGTTTCAGTCCAAACAATCCACGAAACCGGTTAATCATCCTGTTGATCCGAATGAGCAGATCATAGCCTTGTCCGCCCAGTTTGGCCAACCATCGCGCACGTTGTACGGATGGATCAAACACATCTCCATGAAAAACCCAGTGTGTTTTTCCATCCACCTGAAACACCAGCTTATTACGCAAGTGAATCAGCCCCAGAGAAATTTCCCCGAATTTGCGCAGCACATCATCGTGGTTACCCGTCAGGTAATACACTTTGGTACCGTTCACCGCCATTTTGAGCAATCTGCGCACTACCTCCATGTGTTCCTTCGGAAAATAACTTTTTTTGAAATACCACATGTCGAAGATATCACCATTCAGCACCAGCGTACGCGGCTCGATGCTTTTCAGGTAATTCAGGAGCTCCTGTGCGTGGCAACCATAAGTGCCCAGGTGCACATCGGAGATTACAACAATGTCGAGTTCTCGTTTCATGTTAAAGTGTTACCGAAGATGAGGGCCTTTATATTATCCAAAGTTGATTCCAAAAAGCCCGCGTCTGGGAAAGATTTGCCTGTCGGGCATTTCGACTGAACCACAAGCAAAGTATAGGTAAGCATGATCGACGCGGGCAAAACCATGTTCTGAACTGAGGAACTTTACGGTACAAAATTCGGCCAAAATGGGCCATAAACGCGTTAAGCCAATATGAAGTTAGGTTTAATTTGAGTGTTTGAGTTTTCGAGTTGGCGGGCGGCTGGGGATTAGTTGGAGGCTTAGGCGTTTTCACCACTAAGACACTGAGGGCACTAAGAGAGGTTCACCTTAGTGCCCTCAGTGCCTTAGTGGTGAAACCCCGCCAACTCGAAAACTCAAACACTCGAAAACTCAAACACTCAAACACTAATTAAAAAACCCGGACAACTTGCGTCGGCCGGGCATTCGTAGTAAAGTTCCTAACCTTTAAACTACTAAAATCTGTATCCAAATTCTTACGAGTGTTTGAGTTTTTGAGTGTGGGAGTTTTCGAGTTGGCGGGCGGCTGGGTTTCACCACTAAGGCACTGAAGGCACTAAGAGAGGTTCACCTTAGTGCCCTCAGTGCCTTAGTGGTGAAACCCAGCCGCCCACTAACTCGAAAACTCAAACACTCCCTAACTCAAACACTAAAATTTATATCCCAATCCCAGGGTAACCGTGCTGCCGAAATTGCGGCGTTGCATGAGGTTGTCTACGTCGGCTTCGTATTTGTGCGAAGCGTTGTTGTCCTGGTAATAGATGAAATCGGTGCGCAGGATATCGCCCCAGGTGAGTTTCACCTCGCCGTTGCGACCCAGTTTCTTGCTCACAGAAAAGTCGAGCAGATTGCGGTGACGCTCGTAGATGTCGGCAAAGTTGTCGGTACCAACGTAGGCTACACGGTCGCCAATAATGTTGTATGCCAGGGTAGTGCTCAAATCCCATTTAGGCAGGTTGGCAGTAAGACCGGAGTTTACAATATATGGCGACTGGCCCTGGAGTGCGCGTTTTGGATCGTATGCGTCCACATTGGTCAGGTCGATAGTAGAACCGATAAAGGCTACATTGCTGAAAATCAACAGGTTTTCGCCCCAACCGCCGAGGAATGACAGGTTTTTGCGACCTTCCACCTCCAAGCCATAATTCTGAGCGCTGGCTACATTCTGGTAGCTGAAGCTGGCAGATCCGCCGCCTGTAGAGCTGAAGTTGCGCTCAATCGGGTTGGTAAAGTCCTTGTAAAACAGGCTCACGCTGAACAGTTGGTTCTGACCAGGATACCACTCATAACGCAGATCGTAGTTGGCAATGGTACCGCGCACCAGCAAAGGATTTCCCTGCACTGAAGCTTCTTCTTCGTAATCGTAGAAAGCAAAAGGCGAGAGTTCACGGAATTCCGGACGGCTCAGCGTTTTGGATGCTGATGCACGCAGTTGGTGCTGGTCGTTCAGAGAGTAAGTAATATTGGCAGAAGGCAACAGATCAGCATTTTTCAGTACGGAACTAACGTCCTGGCCGCCGAAATACTTGCTATTTACCTCCATATCGTAGTTTTCCAGTCGCAAACCGGCAGAAAAACGCAGTTTTTCCAACAATTTGAAATCGCCAAGCACATAGCCCGCGGTCAGGGCTGCATTAGCGGTGTAGGCGTCACTTGGGTTAGTGATATCGCTGATGATGAACCCGTTGGAGGCTTTGATATTTTCAGGAGCAAAAATTTGATCCTGTGGCAGGGTGAACAAGGCAGCCGGGTAACCCGTTGCAGTGTAACCCAAAACGCGGGCGCTGAACTCACGATCGCGCTGTTGGTACAAACCACCCACTTTGATGGTTTGTTTTTGACCCAAAACAGAGAAAGGAATGCTCAGGTCCAGGTTGCTGCTCAGTGTGTTTTCAGCCAAATCTGAGTAGAAACGTCCGCCCAGGTTGAGGTTGGCAGAACCTGGCTGGATCACAGCATAATAAGGATCTCCTTCTTCAGAATCAAAATTCTTTGCATAGGTCATACGGCGCAGGGAAGGGATGGTACGGGTACTGTTGTTGTATCCGCCGCCCCAGCCTAACTTAATACCGCTTGGGGTGAGCAGGTGTTCGCCGCCAATGCGCGTGGTAAGCAGGTGGTTTTCTGTGAATTCAATAGCCGTGAATCGAATGTATTGCTCGCGATCAAAGTCGCTGCCTTCACGACTATTGATGCTGTTGTTCGTGTTGGTGGTGTAAGAAGCCTGAAAGATAAGCTTCTGGGTGTTGCCGATTTTCAAAGCAGAATTGATCAAACCACCCCACAACACGTTGTTTCTGAATTGTTTATCGCGGTATGCCACCAGTTGGCGTTGCAGGTCAAAGCGGTTGCGCTCTGCATCCTGGATACGGTTTTGATTGGAATATGACAGGGCAATGGTAGAACCGAATTGTACTTTTTTGTTGGTATTGGTAACCAAACCGCTGGTAATCTGGAACGAAGTATTTGGCGCTGCACTACCTTTTTCTGCAATAGCCCAGTCGTTTGGAAGCATTTGAGAAAAACGCACTTTATCAATTGGTACAGCTGCATTGTATTCCTGAGTGGTAGGGAAGCCGGAAGGCAGTGCACGAGTGCCGTCGTCGGTGCCCAGCCAATCGGTGTTGCCGTTAGTAGCGCTGAGGTATGGTTTGAACGTGGTGATATTGTTTACACCGGCACTTACGTTGACGTTGAGGTAATTGGATTCGGGGATGTCTTTGGTATTCACAATGATGGCGCCTCCGGCAAAATCGCCAGGCAGGTCGGCGCTGGCGGTTTTCATCACCACCAGGTTGTCAATCATGGAAGAAGGGAACAGGTCGAAGGAAAATGCCTTGCGGTCGGCTTCCGTGCTGGGCAACAGTGCGCCATTGAGCATGGCAACGTTGTAGCGGTCGTTCAGGCCGCGAATCACGGCAAACTTGTTATCCTGAATACTTGCGCCACTTACCCGACGAATCACATCGCCCGTAGTGCGGTCTGGCGTGCGTTTGATGGTTTCAGAGCTGATACCATCTGCAATGGCAATGCTGGTTTTTTGGAAAATAGTAAGGGCTGAAGTGCTTTCCTTTTTGGCTTTGGCCACTACCACTACCTCGGTCAGCGTCTGCGCAGCAGGCTCTTCCAAAACGATGTCTACAGTTGCAACTTCACCGACTTTCACCTCAATTTCTTCTACAGATTTAGGTGCGTAACCAGTGTAATTGAGGGAAAGTTTGTGTTTGCCGGGAGCTACATTTCCAATTCGGAAATTGCCATCCAGATCGGTGATGGCGCCGCCGCCGTTTTCCAGGCGTACAGAAACGCCGATCAATGCTTCAGCTGATTTGGCATCAATCACTTTGCCGGCGATGATACCGGTTTGAGCTAGGAGAAAACCGGGGAGGAAAAAAAGAAGGGCAAGAATGCCAGCGTTGTATGTGTTCTTCATGGAAGGATACAGAATTTGCTGCAAAAGTCCCCCTCCAGTGTAACCTTGGGTTTAAAAGAATATGAAGTTTATGTTAAGTTCGAAGAAGGGCATTGGGGTCATTTGGGGTCATTTAGGGTCATTTAGGGTCATTTGGAGGTCATTTTGGGTCATTTGGAGGTCATTTTGGGTCATTTGGAGGTCATTTTGGGTCATTTGGAGGGCATTTAGGGTCATTTGAGGTCATTTTGGGTCATTTGGAGGTCATTGCTTTACGTGGGTTGTCATCCAGAGCGTAGCGAAGGACCTACACAAGCCCGGTTCGCGAAATGCCTTGGCCTGATGTACCCGAATAGCCTGGCTTGTGTAGGTCCTTCGCTACGCTCTGGATGACAACCCACGTTGGATAATGACCTCCAAATGCCCTCCAAATGACCTCAAATGACCTCAAATGACCCCCAAATGCCCCCAAATGACCCTAAATGACCTCCAAATGACCCCTAAATGACCTCAAATAACCCAAATGACCTCAAATAACCCAAATGACCTCAAATGACTTTTACTATCTTTGCCGCAAATCCTGTATGATGCGCATTTTCTTTTTGATGTTGTTCTGGATGGCCTGGAACAATATTTCTGCCCAAACCACCACTCCGGCAGCTGATTCCACCCGGGAACGTCCGGCTTTTATCATTACCGACCCGAAAGAAGTAGCTAACCATGAAGGCGAACTCATCTCTATTGAGGGCTGTATCGTCAAAGCCAGTTTTAACGAGCGTCTGAAAGGCAAACCCATTTTCCTCGATATGTTTGCCGCTTACCCCAACAATCTGTTTTCCGTTGTTATTTGGGAATCCAACCAGGCCGAATTCCTTCCGGCACTGGAATACAACCAAAAAACAGTGCGCATCACTGGTCGCCCCGTGCGCAAAAAAAATCAGGAACGACTCAGCATCGAACTGCACAACCCCAAACAAATTACCATCCTGGGCCCCTGCAAATCCTAAACCGTAGGCCGTCAACCGTCCACCGTAGGCCGTCAACCGTAACTATGTTTATATCAGGCATTCAACAAATGGGCATCGGCGTGAGCCAGGTGCATGAAGCGTTTAAATGGTACCGCCAGCATTTTGGTATGGATGTGCCAATTTTCGAAGAAGCTGCCGAAGCCGGACTGATGCTGCCGTACACTGGCGGTCAGCCACAATCCCGTCATGCCATCCTGGCCCTCAATATGCGCGGCGGTGGTGGTATGGAAATATGGCAGTATACCGGACGTACCCCCATGCCGCCGGCTTTTCAGCCGCAATTGGGCGATTTGGGTATCAATATCTGCAAAATAAAATCGGCCGATGTTCAGGCATCTTTTCATTACCTGCGCCAACGCGGCGTCAATATTTTATCCAACCCGGTAGCGCGCCCCGATGGCACAGATCATTTTTTCGTAAAAGACCCATGGGGTAATACGTTTGAAGTAGTGGGCGCCACCAACTGGTTTTCCGATTCCGGGCAACTGCACACCGGTGGTGTTTACGGTGCTTTTATTGGAGTGAGTAACATGGAGAGCAGCATAAAATTTTATGCAGATATCCTTGGTTATCAAACCGTTGTATACGATCAAACAGAAGACTTCGCCGATATGCACGGTGTAGACGGCGGCTTCGGGCGCTACCGTAGGGTACTGCTTCGCCATGCCGAAAAACGCCGTGGCCCCTTCAGTCCGCTGCTTGGAGATTCCGAGATTGAATTAGTTCAAAGCCTGGAACGCAGTCCGCGCAAGATTTTTGAAAACCGCTACTGGGGCGATCTGGGCTATATACACCTGTGCTTCGACATCACAGGCATGGCCGAGATGAAAAAAATGTGTGCAGAAAAAGGCCATCCATTTACGGTAGACAGCAGCGGCTCCTTTGATATGGGTGAAGCAGCAGGATATTTCTCCTACATTGAGGATCCCGACGGCGCCCTCATTGAGTTTGTGGAAACCCACAAAATTCCTATCCTGAAAAAACTGGGCTGGTACCTGGATTTGCGCAAACGCAGCAATCCGGAAAAACCATTGGCCAGATGGATGCTGAAGATGTTGGGAATGGGGAAGGTTAAGGATTGAGGATAGGGCTACACCCTATACTGCTTCAGCCATGCCTTCAGATTTGCCGGATCACTCAGTATAGCCATGTCTTGCTGAATACTTTTGATTTCTTTTTTGATTTTTTTGATGCTTTGCTCCAATTCGCGCTCCACCATATGCGGCTCAAAAAAATCAAAGGGACCTTTATTGGCCATTTGAGCTAATGCTGCCTCAATGGACCAAAGCTCTTCCGAAAGATCGGCCAATTGACTTTTCAGGTTTTTATTGAAATATCGGAGCTTGTCATCTGCCAGTCCGTCAAGGTGATTCGCATCAATTCTTTCCAGTTCCATTTGAAGCTGAAGCAAGGCAAGAAAATCATTCGCTTCGTATGCAGCAGTCACACGCTGCAAAATGGCGGTCTTTCGTACTTTTTCAGCTTCGTCTGGCTCTCGGTCAGGGTGAAAAGCCTTCACCAGGTCCATATATACCTCCCGCACAGATTGGGATATTTTTTTCTCCTCCGCCTTTCGTTTTTCCTCCTCAGCTTTTCTTTTGGCTTCGGCCTTTAGTTGTTTCTCAGATTTGGGCTTTTCTGCGCGTCGCGCCTTAGCATCATTGATACGCCGTTCCGCTTCCTGTTCCTTTTCAAGCAGTTTTTGCTCAAGGTATTGCTGGAATTTTTCAGGACTATCCAAATCCACGTCATCCTCTACCTCAATGCCAAACATCATACTCGCCATTTCTCTCATCATAGCTTCAGTAACTTCATCAGCCTCTGCATTAGCCGATTCATAATCCTGGTCAGGATTATGTGCATTATAAATTTCTTTCAGGTCATCAAATCCTTCATCCGCCAACTCAAAACTCATTTCAGAAATTATATGACGGAGTTTTTTGTTCTCCGTTTTAGCAAATGAATACGTCCGGTACATTCGGTCCAACAAACGCACCATCTCTGCCCGATGTGCCTGGTGTTTACTTAACAATGGGCCTAATTCTGCGGCAGCACGCTGGCGTACCCGTTCTCCAAGGGCAGAAAGCGCCTTGATATCCTCACGCATTTGAGCTATTTTTTTAGTCAAACGGTTGAATTCTTTCTGTTGTGGGCTAAGCAACTTTTTGTCAGCGCCTGCCTGGACCACCACTTCGTTGAATGGTATTTTTTTCATAGAAAATTGGATAGACAAATATCTACAATCCCCACATCTAAACTTAACGGATTACCTTAATTAAAAATTTTTGTGCAGATTTGATATCGAATATTAAATCTGCACAAAAAAGGGTATCCATCCTGATATTAATGGTTAGATTTCCTGCGAAAAAGCAACTGTGCTGGGGTGGCAACACTTTTGGGAAGTGTAAAACTATGCCAGCCTACCCCTCCACCAAAGTCCCCACAGCCTTACCCAGTACAATATCAGGCAGGTTATCGGGCTGGTTGATATCAAATACGATGATCGGCATATTGTGTTCCTGACAGAGGGTAAAGGCTGTCATGTCCATCACTTCCAGTCCGAGACTGATCACTTTGGCAAAGGTGAGGTGATCAAATTTCACCGCCATAGGGTCTTTTTCCGGGTCGGCCGTGTAGATACCGTCCACACGTGTACCCTTTAAGATAGCATGAGCGCCTATTTCGTTCGCGCGCAGGGCCGCAGCAGAATCGGTAGTAAAAAATGGATTGCCCGTGCCGGCTGCGCAGATCACCACGCGTCCTTTTTCCAGGTGCCTGATTGCTCTCCGGCGAATGTACGGCTCGGCTACGCTTTCCATTTTCAAGGCCGTCATGAGGCGGGTTTGCACGCCAATGCTCTCCAGAGCGCTTTGCAAAGCCAGGCCATTGATTACTGTGGCCAGCATACCCATATAATCGCCCGTTACCCCTTCAATACCTGTTCCATCGGCCTGTATTCCACGGAAAATATTCCCTCCACCTATCACCACCGCAATTTCCACGCCCATGTCGCGCAACTGCTTGATTTGCAAGGCATAATGCTGTAACATGTCAGCTGTAATGCCAAATTTTTGTTGCCCCATCAGACTTTCGCCGGAAAGTTTGAGGAGAATTCGGTTGTATTTTAGTGCGCCCATAGGATCGTTTTTGATTACGGCCGCGAAGGTCGGAAAAAAAAGCGAAACGATTGTAACGATGGACGATGAACGATGAACGATGGACGATGGGATTGCGAGGGTATTTAAAGCAAAGTGGGTTGTCATCCCGCGCAGCGGGACCTACACAAGCCAAGCTATTTGGGTACATCTGAGACAAAAATCTCAAGTAGTCCGGCTTGTGTAGGTCCCGGTTCCCGGGATGACAACCCACTTTGCTTTAAAAACCCACAAATCCCATCGTCCATCGTCCCATCGTTCATCAAAACGCCTCTCCCAGGGTTACATACATCCCGGAATTTCCTTTGCCTTCCCCAAAACCATAATCCAGACGAAGGTGCAGTTTTTGGCGGCGGTCAAATTCTACACGCAGGCCGGCGCCGCCGTTCGGACGCAGGTGGGCTTTTTCGTTAGGCTGTCCAAACACAGTACCAGCGCCGGCAAACAATACGCCTTTAAACCGCCAGTAAATATGAAAACGAAATTCAGCCTGGGCTAAAACCAAATGCCTGTCACGATATTTTCCATCCGGGTAGCCACGCAAACGCCGTTGGCCGCCAATTTGTGGAAACTGAAAAAAAGGCACATCTCCAGCTGTAAATATTCCGATTGCATTGACAGCCAATACATTGCGCCTTCCCACAGGAAAATATTTAGCAACGTCCAGTGAACAACGGGCAAACAAAAAATCACTGCCCGTAAGCTTGTGTTCACCGGTTAAGGCAAATTCTGCCAGCAAGCCACTCCGTGGAAAAAAGGAGTTATCCCGGGAATCAGCAATCCAAACCGGACCAACAGACGAGGTCACCCCGCCCCTGGCTCCCGGCACCAGACCCTGTTCGATCAATCCGCCTGCGGTGGAGGAGGCGATGGTATAATCGTCCAGATAGAAACGGATACCTACCAGGTGCTTAGATTTTACCTTTGTAGCAGCCGTCACCCGCACGCGCGGGTACCTGGCCGTGTACGTTTCTACATAGTCGTTGGGGATCTTGTTTCCTATGCCAAAATAACGATACAAATACCTGTACCAACCAATTTCGCCATATACCCGCCAGCGGTTGCGGTTGCCCAGGAAACTGAAGGGGAAATAAATCTGGAGCTGTTTGTTTTGGGTATAGGAAGCGTTAAACGTCAGACTGGAACGTCGTGGTCTGGTGGGAAAGGTGATGATGCCTGCCAGGCCGCCGCCCCAACGGGTATCAGGGGTAAAAAACACCAAAGGCACACCCAAAACAGTAATGCTTGAATCTCTACGCGATGCTTTAGGGATGGAATCCCGGCCAATCACCTGTGCAGATGCCGGATTGACCCAAAGCAAGGGAATTAAAGAGAGCAGAAGGTAATAAAGGCGATTCATGCGCTGACCGCAAAGGTCGGAAAAATCAGGCTTTAGTGTGGTATGGATTCAGTTTGGAATAAATCCGGGAATCCAGAAACTGTCCGTCGAAATAGAAATTCTCCCGAAAATAAGCCTCCTGCACAAAACCGTACTTTTCCAGCAGTTTACCCGATCCCTCGTTTTCCGGATCGGTATTCGCCTCTATACTGTGGAAATTCATTTCCCGGAAACAATACTCGATAGCTGCTCCCATGGCTTCATCCATAATGCCTTTGCGCCAATACGCCGCGCTAAGCGAATAGCCAATTTCCACCCGATGATTTACCTTGTCCATGCGCCAAAAGCCCAGGGTACCAATCAGCTGGTCCGGGTTTTCTTTCAGACAAATGGCCCAGTTCACCGCTTCGTTTTGGGCAAAGCTCTGGATATAGGAATCAATATGCTGCTCAGCCTCACTGATGTCCTGCATGGGGATCTTGCCCATATAGCGCATCACCTCCGGATCAGAGCGCATTTGGAAAACGGCTGCGGCATCTGAAGGGAACACCTCGCGCATAAGGAGGCGCGGAGTTTGGAGGGTTGGGAAAGAAGTGAAATTGATGGTGAGCATGGTATGTTACATATTCCTCCGGTACTGCCCGCCTACCTCATACATGGCATTGGTGATTTGCCCCAGCGAACAAACCTTCACTGCTTCCATGAGTTCAGCGAATATATTGCCGTTTTCCACCGCCGTGCGTTGCAACTTGCGAAGTGCCGCCGAGGCCTGTAACTCATTGGCCTTGTGCAGGTTCTGCAGGGTTTGAATCTGAGCCTCTTTTTCCCATTCTTCCGCACGAATTACTTCTGCCGGCAAAATAGTGGGCGAACCTTCTTTGCTCAAAAAGGTATTCACCCCGATCAACGGCAACTCCCCGGTGTGTTTAAGGGTTTCGTAGTACAGACTCTCTTCCTGGATCTTGCCGCGCTGGTACATAGTTTCCATGGCGCCCAGCACCCCGCCGCGCTCCGTAATACGGTCGAATTCCATCAGCACGGCTTCCTCAACCAGATCGGTCAATTCCTCAATGATGAAAGAACCCTGCAGCGGGTTTTCGTTCTTGGCCAATCCCAATTCCTTATTGATAATCAACTGAATAGCCATAGCCCGGCGAACAGACTCCTCCGTAGGCGTTGTAATGGCCTCGTCGTAGGCGTTGGTGTGCAGGGAGTTGCAGTTGTCGTAAATGGCGTACAGAGCCTGCAACGTTGTGCGGATATCATTAAACGCAATTTCCTGCGCGTGCAGGCTGCGTCCGGAGGTCTGGATATGGTACTTGAGCATCTGACTGCGCTCGTTGGCGCCATACAAACGCTTCATGGCCTTGGCCCAGATCCTGCGCGCTACCCGTCCAATCACGGCATATTCCGGATCTACCCCGTTGGAGAAGAAAAACGACAGGTTGGGCGCAAAATCGTCCACATTCATGCCCCGGGAACGGTAATACTCCACAAACGTGAAGCCATTGCTCAGGGTAAAAGCCAACTGCGAAATAGGATTCGCGCCGGCTTCGGCAATATGGTACCCGGAAATGGATACCGAGTAGAAATTCCGAACCTTGTTCTGAATGAAGTACTCCTGTACATCGCCCATTACCCGCAGGGAAAACTCGGTGCTGAAGATACAGGTGTTCTGCGCCTGGTCTTCCTTCAGGATATCCGCCTGCACCGTACCGCGAACTGACTGCAAAGCTTTGGCTTTCAATTCGTTGTATACAGCGGGCTCCAGAATTTCATTGCCGGTAACGCCCAGCAGCAACAGCCCAAGGCCGTTATTGCCTTCGGGAAGGCTCCCACTGTCGGTGTCACTTCCAGTGACGCCGACAGTATAGGCACTTCCAGTGACGCCGACAGTATGGTACTTCGGACGCGGCAACCCGCGATCGTCATATTTCTCTTTCAATTTAGCTTCCACCAAATGCTCCAAACCATGCTCGCGGATGTATTTTTCACACTGCTGATCTATGGCAGCATTCATGAAAAACGCCGCAATAGTGGCCGCCGGACCATTGATGGTCATGGAAACGGAAGTCTTCGGATCGCAGAGATCAAAGCCGGAATAAAGCTTTTTGGCATCGTCCAGGCAACATACCGATACGCCGGAGTTGCCCACTTTCCCGTAGATATCAGGACGGTAATCCGGATCTTCCCCGTACAAAGTCACAGAATCAAATGCCGTAGACAGACGTGCGGCCGGCAAACCTGCAGAAACGTAGTGGAAGCGACGATTGGTGCGCTCCGGGCCGCCCTCGCCCGCAAACATGCGCGTGGGATCTTCGCCTTCCCGTTTGAATGGGAATACGCCGGCGGTGTAAGGGAACTCACCTGGTACATTTTCCTGCAAGCTCCAGCGCAAAATCTCGCCATAATCCGCCCATTTCGGCAGGCAAACTTTTGGGATTTTCAGCCGGCTCAGACTCTCTGTTTTCGTTTCTACCTTGATTTCTTTGCCACGCACGAGGTAGATGTATTGATCAGCAGCGTATTGACTTTTCTTTTCTTCCCAGCCTTCCAGAATACGCAGGCACTCGCCGTCGAGGTCTTTTTTCACCTCGGTGATCAGCTTGTTGAGGTGCTCAACCAGCACGGCGTCTTTTGTGGCATCCAGCGCTTTTAGCGTGGTTTCGTACCCGAACCAACGCCGCGCCATGCCCACCTGTTTGTCTACCCACTCGTCGTATTTGCGATTATTTTCACTGATTTCGCTCAAATAACGCACCCGGGCCGGCGGAATGATGTACACTTTTTCCGACTCGCCGCTGATCAGTTTATGACCTGAAAGCAAGGCCGGATTGCATTTTTCGGCCAGCAATTCCATGATACGCTGGTAAAGCTGGTTCACACCGGGGTCGTTGAACTGACTGGCAATGCAGCCAAATACCGGCATATCGTCCACCTGTTTATCCCAGGCATTGCGGTTGCGCTGCACCTGTTTGCGTACATCACGGAGTGCATCCAGGGCGCCGCGCTTATCGAACTTATTGATGGCGATTACATCGGCAAAATCCAGCATGTCGATCTTTTCCAACTGGGTAGCCGCCCCAAATTCCGGGGTCATCACATACAGCGATACATTGGAGTGATCAATAATCTCTGTATCGCTCTGTCCAATGCCGGAGGTTTCCAGCACAATGAGGTCGAACCCGGCCGCTTTCAGGATTTCTACCGCCGATTGCACGTATTTCGACAGCGCCAGGTTGCTCTGGCGCGTGGCGAGCGAGCGCATGTACACGCGCGGATTGTTGATGGCGTTCATCCGGATACGGTCGCCGAGCAGGGCGCCGCCGGTTTTACGCTTGGAGGGGTCTACCGATACGATGGCGATGGTTTTTTCCTCAAAATCCAACAAAAACCTGCGCACCAGTTCGTCTACCATGGAGGATTTACCCGCGCCGCCTGTGCCGGTAATACCAAGAATAGGCGAAGATATTTGAGCAGCCTCCGGGAAATGCGCTTTCAGTTTGGGCGCCACCTCTTTTTCATACAGCTCCGGATTGTTCTCCGCAATGGAAATCAGGCGGGCCACAACGTTGTTACGCTGCTTATTGGCGCTCAGTTTTTCGCCCGGCTTCAGCGCTTCGAGCGATTTCATTTCTCCATTGACAGAAAAGCCAACCGGGAAATCGCATTTTTGAAGCACATCATTGATCATGCCCTGCAGGCCCATAGCACGGCCATCATCGGGATGATAAATACGGGCAATGCCGTATTCATGCAATTCCTTGATCTCCGAAGGCAGTATCGTACCGCCGCCGCCGCCAAATATTTTGATATGACCTGCTCCGCGTTCTTTGAGCAGGTCGTACATGTATTTAAAATATTCGTTGTGGCCGCCCTGGTAGCTCGTAATGGCAATGCCCTGCACATCCTCCTGAATGGCGCAATCCACAATTTCCTGAACGGAACGGTTGTGACCCAGGTGGATAATTTCGGCGCCGCTGCTTTGCATAATGCGACGCATGATGTTGATGGCGGCATCGTGGCCATCGAACAGGGAAGCGGCAGTAACGAGGCGAACTTTGTGGTGAGGCTGATATGGCGCGGGCTGTTGCATAACTTTTGCAGTGCGGTTTTTCGGCCGCAAAGGTACACAAGAGTAACGCGTCTGTTTACCTAAAGTTTAGAGCATATTAGCGATTTTCTTGACGGGCCAAAAACTGTCCTTTTCCCGCCATTTTTCACCTTTTTTCAGTCACTTAACTCAGGCTATGCTTCTTCAAAAACGCAAAAACTGACGAAAAAAGCTCAAGTTTTTGACTCCGTCAGAAAATCCCCAATATGCTCTTACCGTTTAAAAAACTCCAGCACCCGAAGCGTTTTACCCTGTTCATTTTCCAACACTAAGTAATATTGACCGGCTGGTTCTGCAATTAATGGATAATGATGATCCGGACGCGCATTCATGCGACGAACCATCTTCCCATCAGCATCTATCAGGGTTAAAGCAGCCACTTTATCTGCATGTTGCAGGGCAAACCAGGCATTTGCCGGATTTGGATACAGGCTTATTTGCGGTGCATCCGGCTCGGGGGCCGCCAACAGCTGACAATCGCGGAGTTGGTAGATGCCATCCAGAGAATCTACCGGAGGGGTTAGTCTTTTTACCTTCATTAAAACAATAGCACAGCAGCCGGTTTGATCAAAATCCCACAACTCAATGCCCAGTGGTCCCTCCTGATTGGGCGCCATGTGGAAATTTCGCTGGCTTACGGCATGAAACCAGTGCAAGTAAGGGTCTGTAACTGGCACCAGACAATTGGTATCCGGATCCATCTGCAGGATCACGCGCGTCCATCGGAAGGTATCTGTAGTGGACGATAGGTTTTTGAAGGTACCAATCGCTTTTACAATGAAATCGTCTTCAGGCACGCCTATTACCGGATTTGGCGTTAGACTGAAAGATTGTTGTGCATTAGCCAGTTGGAAACAAAACAGGCAGGCCAGAATGGGAAGTAGTTTAGGTGTCATAATAAGTAGTTTGGTGTACTAATAAGGTACAAGAATAGGAAACTTGGTTTGATTTCTTAAATTACTGGCACCAAAGGTGTTATTATTGCTATTAGCGGACAGAGTTCGTAGAGGCTGTATCATAAGTCACTTTATTATTTTTACCGCAGAGGCGGAGAGGCGCAGAGGCACTTAAACTGAGAGTCTCACTTGGAGTGAGACTCTCAGTTTAAGTGCCTCTGCGCCTCTCCGCCTCTGCGGTAAAAATAACTTCCGAAACAGCCTCTTTAATCTCTGCAAAAACAGGATCAATTTTCAGCAGCCTTCACCACCTTTCGCACTTCAGTGCCCTCGCTGCTAATGCATTGAACGAGGTAAATGCCCGGGTCAAGGTTGGGCAATTCCAACCGGTAAAGGCCGGTGGAAAGGTTGCGGCGTGGCAACAATACCGACACTACCCTGCCGAGCTCGTCAGTCATTTCTACAGCCAGAGAGGTAGGTTTGGTGATCTCTATATCAAGAGTTGCTTTGCTGACGTATGGGTTAGGATAAATCTTGAGGTCAAATGCATTGGGCTTTTGATAGCCTTTTCCGGCGTACAGCACCACTTCACTGCGTTTTACGCGCGGTTTAGCTGCCCAGCGCAGCGCATTGGTGAGGAGGCGTGCAGATTGTGGTTCGTCAAAATAATATTCCAGACCCAGGTAAATCACTTTACCAGTGCCCAGAGATTTGTAACCCATAAAAGGATAACCGCGTACATCGGCCAGGGTAACAAAACCAGGATCGGAGATATCGAGCGGATACTGGTACACTTCTGCAGAAAATTCAGCGCCAACACCCTGAAATAGTGGGTGCTCAGGCTGTGTTTGACCAATGCTGCGCTCTTTGCAGTAATAGCCATAGTCAAGGTCAAACAAGTCCAACTGTTGCAGTGCGCTGAATTCGTGGGTACCGGTCATGATCACCACCCCGCCTTGTTTGACAAACTGATTCAATACTTTACCAAATGCGCGCACCTGTTCGGCCACACCGCCTGCCGGATAAGCAATCACTACGGCTTCCAGCCCCTGAAGCGCTGTAGAGAGATCATCTGCGCTGCCTTCATCAAATTGTGTGAATGCACTGGAAGGCATACGGCGCTGAATCAGGCGCTGTACTTTAGTGGCATAGGCGCTGTCGTACGCAAAGGCATTAAGCATCATGACCCTGAGGCCAGCTACGCTGTCGGCTTCCGCTACCGTGGTTTCTAACGGAGAGGAAGGCAAATCACGTTCGCCATCAATGAAAAATTGGGCAACCAGCGAATTGATCGGGAAAGGGCGGTCGCCGGCAAATGGATCCGTCCGAAACGCAAAAAGGCCCGTGATTCCGGCCAGAAGGGTAAAAAGCAAGAACTTGCGAAACATCGGGTGTAAAAATTTTAGCCAGTGACAAGTGTATTTTGAGGAAAAACGCAAAAAGTAACGTTTTCGTGTAAAGCAGACAGCAAAAGTACGTCTAAAAGTAGTACAAGGGTTGGGTAAATAGCGGAAAATCGCAATAATTTGACGAAAATAATGTGCTAAGGCTGAGCCCTCATTGCCTGATTCAGGATTTTATAGTCTATTTTTCCCTTGTTCAGTATCAGATGTTCTACAACAGCAACTGCTCTTTGCAGGCGAATATCCGAACTTTTGGGTTGCCCCACCAGGTATAAAAGTGTCCGGATTTTACCTGGCGTAAGCGCGTGAAAGAGGCGGCTCCCTTCTTCGTCCTGCTCCAACACTTCCTTTAGTTCTTCAGGCATAGGCAGCCCGTATTCACTTACATCAGGCCATACACTCACCTGCAAAACGGAACCCGTCTTGATCTTGAGCAGGGTTTGATTTTTTTTATTGACGGTAATCACCAATTTGCCTTCGCCAAATGGTATCAGCGCACACTGATATTCCACCCGATCATTCAGCCGGCAAACCACCCGGCGATCACTTTTTCCGGCCAACAAGGTGTCGGCAATAAGCGCTGGCACCACAAAATGTGCCGTCCACAGTTTATTGTCTGAAAACTCCAGTACAGATTGGAAATGTAATGGCTCCATCATGGGGTAAAGGTATGAAGAATGAGGGCGCGGAGTTTTTTTACCGCGGAGGCGCGGAGGCACTTAAATTGAGAGTCTCACTCCAAGTGAGACTCTCAATTTAAGTGCCTCCGCGCCTCCGCAGTAAAAAACTCCGCGCCTTTTTAATCTTCGTAGGAGCTCTTTGGCGCGCTTTTCTTCTTATAATAACGTCCCCAGGAGAATCCAAACTTAAGGGAGGCCTGGCCATACCAACCGCTGAGGTCTTCGTTGCTCAAGCTGGCAATGCTGCTGTCGTTTACGAAACGATAACCGCCATCAAGCCCAATGTGGAACCAGCGGAAAACGTTGATTTCAAGTCCTGCAGATGGTTGCACTACAAATATCCGATCTTTTACATCACCAAGTTCGAGTCTGCCGCGGCCAAATTCCACTCCGATTTGTGGGTGAACGGCTTTGTAATTGCGGAAACCATATTGCACCAGCATCGGGTTCCAACGCATGTCAAACTGCTGATTCTCAATATCATCCCACTTGAATTCGTCAATCAGGTTGTAATGTCCCCAACCTACCAGGAGCGACTTGCCAAATTCCAGACCGAAGAATCCGCCGGCGATGTAGCTGTTTTTATTGTTGTTGTTGAAATGTGCCAGTTGGTGCCTGGAACCACCCCAGACGCCTGAGAACCCGAGTCCGCGACTGCCTACTACGGTTTCTTCTTTTTGAGCAAAAAGACTGCTCATGGCGGCAAAAATTGCCAACACTACGAGAATGGGCTGCTTGTTTTTCATAACTTCTGTCGTTTTGTAATAGCCAAAAATGGTTTGAATTGGTCGACTAATAATCAGCAGACGACCAATGGTTGCACAAGGTTACAGGCAGTACCACAATTATTTTCCGCTGGATGGCCGGATTCACCTTTTTCTAACAGGTTTTAACCTGTTTTAACTTAATTCTCGTCTAACTTTCATCCGGCGTTGTCGACAATCGCCGGACGCTCATAGGAACTTTTTGTGCAGCATGTGCTTTCTGCCAATACATTTGCCTACTGTTGTTCCCCTGAAACATGACGTACCAACCTGGATTACACCGCTTACTAACCCTGCAAACTCCTGAAACGGAGCTGTTGCGCCAAATGGATGCCTGGCTGCATTTCATTCGTCCGCTGTTGCCGGCTTATGGATTACAAGTGGTGGGAGAAGCGGCGCACCAGTTTGATGGCGCCGGATTTACGGTAGCCATTTGCCTGGCAGAATCGCATATTTGTATCCATACATGGCCGGAATTTGGCTTTCTTACCATGGATATTTACCTGTGTAATTACAGCAATCGCAACGAAGACAAGGTGCGCATGTTGGCCGATCAAAATGTTGTGTATTTTGGCGCTCAAATAACCCAGCAACAGGACTTGTTCCGATGAACATCCAATGCCCTCATTGCCAACAAACGACTGAACTCAGTTTCAGTTTTTCCTGGAAACATTTCGCCTGTCCGAAATGCCATACGCTTTTCGGTAAAAAAGAAGACGGCAGCATTCAGCAAACACGGATCAACCCTGCCAACAGGTTAAAACTCAACATGTACATCAGTCAACAGGGTGTACTGGACGGCGAACGCTGGGAAGTGGTGAATGCAACCATCAAAACGCCCACCTCCGAACCATTTCCCTGGCAGGAATTTACCCTGCGCAATAGTAAAGGCGATGAATGTTTCCTGAGCGAATATAATGGTCACTGGACCCTGGCCAAAGAAGTTACTGACCCGGAAGCACAACACGATATCAGGGCTGATTATGAATTGCTACTGCCGAACGGCACCTACCGATTGTTCCACAGTTCGGCCTACAAAACTGAATATATGGCCGGCTTTTTTGAGGACTTTCTACCCAGCACCGGCCTCGCCAAAGATTTTGTATCGCCCCCCAAGGCTATTTTGCTGGAAAAGGACGACAGCGACCCTCAGACATATACTTTTGAAGCCCGTTACGTCTCTCAGGAGGAAATGAAAGAGGCTTTCCCGGATCTGGAACTGCCACCCAAACAAGGGGTGGGCATGCTACAGCCATATCCCAGAAATCTGATCAATTACACGCTGATTTTGGGTATCATCGGGATGTTTATGATTGTGTATCAGCTGGTTTTTTCCATCGTGAACCCTCGTACTGAGGTATTCAGCGGATATGTCACCTTACCCGATTCTGTAGCAGAGGTAAGCCATGTGAGTCCAAGTTTTCAGTACACCGGTGCAACTGGCCCGATTCAGATTGATCTTTCTGCTCCGGTAAACAACTCCTGGGTAGCCGCCGATTTTGTGCTGGTAAATGAAGAAACCAAGGCCGAACGTTATGGAACTGTAGAAATAGCCTACTACCACGGCGTGGAAGGCGGCGAAAGCTGGACAGAAGGAAGCAGCCATCCAAGCATCAAAATTTGCGGCGTAACACCCGGCAAATACCACCTGGCCATGCAGATTGCCAAACAACCAGGCGAGTCCATGATTACATCGCTCAAGTACAGTGTAATTACGCACCCGTCAACCATTTGGAACCTGCTCACCGGCCTGATCATATTTGTATTGGTATTTATCGGCCTTATGATTGATCGCTCCGGCTTTGAAACTAATCGCTGGCTTTTGAGCGATTTCCCTCCTGAAACCGAATAACCTCCATTGAACATGCAAACTGAAAAAATCATGGCATTCGTCCGGCAAAACCTGTTCGCCTTTATTCTGGGCTTCGGGGTGCTCGGGATGTTTTTATTTTTCAACCTGAGCGGCAGAGAATGCTTCAACTGCGAAAAAACCCAAACTTTTAAACCGGATCAGCGCAACCGCAGCAGCGGCATTCGCTTCCATAAATAATAACCGCACACCATGGAACAGGCCATCACGCATCCACTCGTCTCTGCCATCATTTTCTCCGTTCTGGGTATTCTGGTATGGCTGGGCGCTTATTACATTATTGAAAAAATTACCCCGGAAAACACCTGGGCCGAAATCACCAAAAACAAAAACACTGCCGTGGCAATTATCCTGGGCTCCATGATTATTGCCATTGCCATGATCATCAGTGCTGCTATCCATGGGTAGCAAATGGTTACGGCTTGAGTATCTGCTGCTGTTTTCGGTTTTTGTCATAGCCACCTGCGGCCTGGTCTACGAGTTGGTAGCAGGCGCATTGGCCAGCTATCTGCTGGGCGACTCGGTCCGACAGTTCTCCTTTGTTATCGGTATTTACCTTTTCTCCATGGGCGTGGGCTCATATCTGGCCAAATACCTGAATAACAACCTTTTAGATAAATTTATCGACATTGAAATACTGGTTGGTCTGGTAGGCGGATTCAGCTCGGTTATCCTGTTCTGGCTGTTCGATTATCACACCCATTTCGAACTGGTGCTGTACTCGCTGGTGTTTATCACCGGATGCCTGGTTGGCGTGGAATTACCCCTGCTGATGACCCTGCTTCAGGATCGGGTGGCCTTTAAAGACCTGGTTTCCAATGTATTGTCGTTTGATTATGTAGGCGCCCTGATTGCCAGTCTGTTGTTTCCATTGGTGCTGGTGCCCAAGCTGGGCTTGCTGCGCACTTCCCTGTTTTTTGGGTTGTTGAATGTGGGCATTGCCCTGGCGCTGATTTTTTTGTTAAAAAAGGATATTAAAAACGCTTTCGGTTTGCGTATCCGGGCATGGCTGGCCTTTTCCATGCTGTTAACGGCATTCCTTTTTGCCGACCGGATTTTGTCGTTTTCCGAAGAAAAACTCTACAACGAAGACGTCATTTTCCACCAATCAAGCGCCTACCAGCGCATAGTACTCACGCGGGTGCGCAACGAACTGAAGCTCTACCTGAACAACAACCTGCAGTTCAGCTCCCGGGATGAATACCGCTACCATGAGGCATTGGTACACCCGGCCATGTCGCTGGCGCCCAGGGTGGATCGGGTGCTGGTGCTGGGCGGTGGAGATGGGTTGGCGGTACGAGAAATCCTCAAATATGATTCCGTCCAGGAGGTTGTTTTGGTGGATTTGGATGGTAAAATGACGGATCTTTTTCAGCACAACGACATGCTGAAAAGTCTGAACGCTCAATCGCTCACCCACCCCAAGGTAAAAGTGATCAATGCTGATGCTTTCATCTGGTTAAGGGAAAACAAAACCCCGTTTGACGTAGCCATAGTAGATTTCCCCGACCCTTCCAACTACAGTGTGGGCAAGTTGTACACACGCAATTTTTATGAAACCCTGCGCGCAGCCATACGGCCGGAAGGCATTGTGGTGGTACAAAGCACCTCGCCCTTCTTTGCGCCCAGGTCATTCTGGTGTGTGGAACGCACCATGCATACGGTGTTTCAGGAAGTACGTCCATACCATATATATGTACCAAGTTTTGGGGAATGGGGCTTCATGCTGGCTGCGCCGGAGACATCTATTGTGCACCGGGCGCCCCTGCGCAGGGTGGACGGCCTGAAATTTTATGATTTTGAGCTGGGCAAATACGATGATTTTCCTGCGGACATGCAGAAAAATGAGGTGGAGATCAATCGTTTGGACAATCAAATCCTGGTACGCTATTTCGATGAAGAATGGAGTAAATATTGACCCGGGGCGCAGGCGATTCCTGAAACAATTTGGTGTGCTGACCCTCGCCGCTACCTTCTGGACCGCCTGTAAACAAACCGCCCGGCGTTGGGTAGTGCGTTTTTCCGGCGCGCCAGCCACACTGGGGCATCGGCTTTGGGTGAAGGATTTTCCGGCAGTGAGCAGGGAGGAGCGGGTACGCTTTCTGATTGTTGGGGGCGGCATCAGTGGCCTGACCACTGCCATGGCCCTGGACAAAAAAGGTATTCAGGATTTTTTGTTGCTGGATATGGACGATCAGCCCGGCGGAAACTCCCGTTCCGGCAGCAACGAACACACCGCCTTCCCGCTGGGTGCGCATTATTTGCCCATACCGAACCGGGAAGACGAGGCGTTGATTCAGTTTTTACATACCCATGGTATTATAGTAAAGCTGGATGAACGGGGCAACCCGGTTTACCACGAACGGGTGCTTTGTGCTGCACCTCAGGCGCGCTTGTACATACGCGAGAAATGGCAGGAAGGCCTGATCCCGCAATACGGGGTTTCTACCGAAAATCAGGCGCAAATACAGGCTTTTTTCCACAAAATGGAAGATTTCAAGGCTCGTCGCGGCGCCGATGGTAAATACCTGTTTGATATACCATTGCGCAAGTGTTCCGATGATCCGTCCTTTCGGGAGTTGGATCAGCTGAGCATGGCGGAATGGATGCAACAGCAGGGATTTTCTGCCCCGGAATTGCTGGAGCATGTGCGTTATTGTTGTCTGGACGATTATGGGGTTGGGCTGGAGCGGGTATCAGCCTGGGCGGGTATCCATTATTTTGCGGCGCGTAAGAGTCATCAGGACAATGTACTCACCTGGCCTGAAGGCAACGGGTATCTGGCAAATTTGCTTGCCGGGCATTTGAAGGGTCGTGGAAGAACGCAGCATCTGGCGTACGAGGTAATACCCGGCGCATCGGAGGTTGAGGTAAAAGTATTTGATGCGGCGAAAAATGAATCGGTGCTCATTCGGGCGGAAAAGGTAGTACTGGCCACGCCGCAGTATGTGAACAAACATCTGTTGCCAAAAACAAACACCCAACCGGAATCTTTTCATTATGCGCCGTGGCTGGTGGCAACACTGGTGCTCCGGGAAATGCCTGCAGGCTCTGGTGTGCCACTTTGTTGGGACAATGTGATTCACGGCGCTAAAGGACTGGGCTATATCAATGCACAACATCAATCCCATGCCCTTCAACACGCCAAACAGGTCATTACCTATTATTGTGCATTCGACGGGCCGGATGCGCTGGCCCTGCGCAGGGAGCTGTACACCCGCGACGAAGCGTATTGGCAGGAGTTTGTGCTAACCGACTTACGGCTGGCCCACCCGAATATAGATGAATGGCTGGAGAGCATGACCATTCAACGTTGGGGACATGGGATGATTAGTCCGGTGAAAGGATTTTTATCCGGCCCGGCATTGAGGGCTGCCCGGGAGACAATGCACCCTCGTATCATACTGGCGCACACCGATTTAGCGGGCATGTCGCTCTTTGAAGAAGCCTTTCACCAGGGTATTTCGGCGGCAGACAGGTGCCATGATCTCTACTAAAATCGACTTATTTTTCATTTTCATTTGGAAGTATCAACTAAATGCTATTACCTTTGCAGCCGCTAAATCGCGGAGTGGAGCAGTTGGTAGCTCGTTGGGCTCATAACCCAAAGGTCGTAGGTTCAAGTCCTGCCTCCGCCACACAGAGAAGCCCTTGACTTTTACGAGTTGAGGGCTTTTTTTATCCCGTAGCTGCGCTACGAGTTACTGGAGTTTGACCGCTTCGCGGTCGGTACAGGTGGGCACCTCAGTCCGACCGCGAAGCGGTCAAACTTCAGTAACCCGTAGCAAAGCTCCAGTAAACCCGACCGCGAAGCGGTCAAACTTCAGTAACCCGTAGCAAAGCTCCAGTAAACCCGACCGCGAAGCGGTCAAACTTCAGTAACCCGTAGCAAAGCTACGGGAGCGAAGCGCCCCCCCCTCATACCTATGTCCTGGCTATCCATACACTTCTACCCGCTTGAACATCAGGATGTTTTTCTGGTACGCGGTTTGCGGCCATTTTTGCAACAATACATCTGGGCCAACCGCGGTGCGCGGGCGTTTTTCATACGTTATCAGGATGAAAAGGGTCAGCACCTGCGCATACGTATGCGCGGAGAGGAGGCCTGGAAGGAAGAAACCCTTCGGCCGGCGTTTGAGGGCTGGATGGAAGGGCGCGGGGAGTGGCAGGAGCAGGCATACTTGCCGGAGACGGCCCGGTTTGGGGGCGAGGAGGTGTTGACGCTGGCAGAATCCTATTTTCATTTGAGTAGCAGGGTGATTCTGGATCGTTTGGCACGGGATCAATATACTTACGGAGATGCCATGTTTGATGCGCTGCGTATGCATGTAATAGCCGTACACGCTGCCGGACTAAAACAAAAGGAAGCCGCACATTATTTCGGACAACTCATGCAGCAATGGCTTCCCTTGTTTTTCAGTGGTGAGGCCGATATGCCTGCCGAGGATCAGGAACTCATCCTGAGTGGTTTTGCCAGCAGTTTGGAGCCTCAGGTGGAAGATTTACGCGCTACGCTTCAGGAGCTCTGGAAGGCCCTGGATCGCGATAAGTTTGATAAAGAACAACCGGAGTGGTCGCGCTGGGCAGAAGGCAATCGGTTGATTTTCAAGGAATACGGCCCAAAGCTGGATATGGCACTACCTAGCCTGCTGCACCTCAGCAACAACCGCCTGGGCCTTCAAAATCCGGATGAGGTGTATGTGAATTTTATATTGTCCAAGGTTTTGGCTGAGCCCCGTCCTTCAGGGCGGGGAATATGATAGAAAAACAATTAGAGGGGCTTTAGCCCTTTCATTTCATGGCTGGGGTTGTGCAAAAAGGGGCGGAAGTAAAGATGGGGCAAAGTTTTATTTGGTTCTCTTGGACAATAAACCTTGTAGGTTTTAAAAACCTACGAGGTTTAGGATTCGAGCAGTATAAAAAATTGCGCATTCTTGCACCGGAAACCTTTTTGCACAACCCCCAATTTTAATATCGCTTTACTTGTTAAGATGCATACACTTTCTAAATGACCCCTAAATGACCTAAAATGACCTTACCATGCCCTTCCTCCTCTTTTACACCACCTACCCCAACGAAGCCACTGCCCGGCAAATAGCCAATAAGCTGGTGGAACGCAAGCTGGCGGCTTGCGCCAATATTTTTCCCATAACCAGTGCTTACTGGTGGCAGGGCGCTGTGCAGCAGGAAGGTGAGTGGGTATCTCTACTAAAAACCCGCCTGGAGCTGGAAACTGCGCTGGAGAAGGCTGTTCAGGAATTACATCCATACGAAGTACCCTGTATCATGCGGCTGGAGGTGCGAGCTAATGAGGCCTATGAAAAGTGGGTGGAAGAAAGTACTGTACCTGTACCGGCTGCTTCAGCTGCCGAATAACGCAAATGGTTGCGGCAGCTAAAGCAGCCGGTACGGGGGTTGGTGAGGGACGCAAAATTCGGCAGCTAAAGCAGCCGGTACGGGGGTTGGTGAGGGGAAGATCGTTCAGAATCAAAAGTTTGTGAAAGAGGTTGGAGAGCGCAGGCCTCAAAATTTTCTTTGGTGCGAAAAAAAGCCGTTACAATGCTTTTTTTACCAAAAGAATCGTACTTTTGCGCGGCTTTTTGAAAGGGGCATCCATTTTCCGGTCGCCGGATGCCACAAAACCTGCACCGGATACCAAATTTAATTCGCAACTATGGCAAATATCGGTCGTATCAAACAAATTATCGGCGCCGTTGTGGACGTTGACTTCAGCGGTCCAGACAGCAGCCTGCCTGAAATTCTCAACGCTCTCGAAGTTACCCGTCAGGATGGCACCAAACTGGTACTCGAAGTGCAGCGCCACCTCGGTGAAGACGGCGTTCGTACCATCGCAATGGACTCTACCGACGGTCTGATGCGTGGCATCGAATGTGTAGACACCGGCGCTCCAATTGCTATGCCTGTTGGCGAGCAGGTGCGTGGCCGCCTCTTCAACGTAGTAGGTGAAGCCATCGACGGTATCGGAACCGTTGAAAAAGGCAAAGACGCTTACGTTATCCACCGCAAACCACCGGCATACGAAGACCTCTCTACCGAGCGTGAAATCCTGTACACCGGTATCAAAGTTATCGACCTGATCGAGCCATACGCAAAAGGTGGTAAAATTGGTCTCTTCGGTGGCGCCGGCGTAGGTAAAACCGTATTGATCATGGAGCTCATCAACAACATCGCAAAAGCGTACGACGGTATGTCCGTTTTCGCAGGCGTGGGCGAGCGTACTCGTGAGGGCAACGACCTCCTTCGCGAGATGATCGAATCTAACGTAATCAAATACGGCGAGGACTTCAAGCATTCTATGGAAGAAGGCGGTTGGGACCTCTCCAAAGTAGATAAAAAAGAACTGGCTAAATCTCAGGCTACCCTGGTATTCGGTCAGATGAACGAACCACCAGGCGCACGTGCCCGTGTAGCGCTTTCCGGTCTGACCATGGCTGAGTACTTCCGCGATGGCGACCTGAAAGACCCATCCGGTGGTCGTGATATCCTGTTCTTCGTAGACAATATCTTCCGTTTCACGCAGGCAGGTTCCGAGGTATCAGCTCTGTTGGGCCGTATGCCTTCTGCCGTAGGTTACCAGCCTACCCTTGCTACTGAAATGGGTGTGATGCAGGAGCGTATCACTTCTACCAAGCGCGGTTCTATCACTTCCGTACAAGCGGTGTACGTACCTGCCGATGACTTGACTGACCCGGCTCCGGCTACTACCTTCGCTCACTTGGACGCTACCACGGTATTGAGCCGTAAAATTGCGTCCCTTGGTATCTACCCTGCGGTAGACCCGCTCGACTCCACCAGCCGTATCCTTGATCCGAAAATCATTGGTGACGAGCACTACCGTTGCGCTCAGCGCGTGAAGCAAATCCTGCAGCGCTATAACGAACTTCAGGACATCATCGCCATCCTCGGTATGGAAGAACTTTCCGATGAGGACAAACTCGTGGTTGGTCGCGCGCGTCGTGTACAGCGCTTCCTGTCTCAGCCTTTCCACGTGGCAGAACAGTTCACCGGCCTGAAAGGCGTACTGGTTCCAATCGACGAAACCATCCGCGGCTTCAACATGATCATGGACGGAGAACTCGACGACTTGCCGGAAGGTGCATTCAACCTCGTTGGTACCATCGACGACGCGATTGCCAAAGGCAAGAAAATGATGGAAGAAGCATCTAAATAAACGATGAACGATGGACGATGAACGGTAATACGTTGATGGTCCATCGTTCATATCTCATTGTCTGCATATGAATCTGGTAATTCTCAGTCCTGAAAAAGAAATCTTCTCCGGTGAGGTAAAATCTGTGATTGTACCTGGCACGGAAGGGCAATTCGAGATGCTGAACAAGCATGCAGCGATTGTTTCCTCCCTGCAAAAAGGAGAAGTGAAGGTGACCAAATCTAACGGCGAAAAACTTTCTTTTGCTGTAGATGGCGGCTTCGCAGAATGCCTGAACAACGAGATCTCTGTACTCGTTTCAGGAGCTCAGTAAGGTTTTTCGGGATTAAAATTTACAAAGGTGATATCTCCCATCTGAGCGGAGATATCACCTTTTTTCATCGCTTCACAACCCTTCCTACCCAGGTTTGCTGCCCGTTCCAGGCGCGCAGTATGTAGGCGCCTGAGGCCAGTCCGCTGAGCTCCAACCGGGCCTGTTCACTTTCGCAAACGCCAGAACGGAGTTGTTTCCCTCCGGCATCCGTTAATGCCCATTGCCACTGGCCGGCTGGCAGCAGCAGTTGCACCCAATCTGTTGCCGGATTGGGGTAAAGCAGGAGCGCCTGTTGGCCTGACTCCTCAGTGCTTACCATGAGCTGTACCACCACCTCTGCTGTAGCGGTGCAACCGTTTTTATCAGATACAGTAACGGTATAAGTGCCGGCAGGCAGCCCGGTAATGGCCTGGGTTTCTTCCATCGTAGTCCAGTAATAGTCAAAAGGAAATGTTCCACCTGAAATAGTGGTAACCAGGGCCGTGCCGTTGGGCGGGTTGGATTGGGTTTGCGGGGTATTGCCGGTGCCCAGGTACAGAGAATCCGGCTGTGTAAGCGGCGGGTACGTAAAGGAAGCCGTGCATCCATAGGCGTCTGCCACCGTGACAGCGTAGTTACCCGGAGTAAGGGGCTGGGCAAGCGAATCTGTGCCGCTCCAGCCCGACCACTGCCAGGAGAACGGAGGCGCTCCATTGGCCGGTGTAGCCGAAAGCCAGCCGGTTTGGCCATAACACGGAATAGGCTGGCCACCTACGGCCAGGGTAATGGCCCCAATCAATTGAATATTAGCCGTGGCTGAATCCTGACAACCATTTACATCCGTTAGGGTAAGGGCGTATGCGCCTGCCGGCAACTTTTTGAGTACAGAGGTATCAGCCGCAGCAGGCAGCCACTGGTAGGAAAACGGCCCCGTTCCACTGCTCACCACGGCGGTGAGGGAGCCGCCTGCCGGGTTGCCGCAGTTTACATCCGTGGCCAGCAGACTCAGATCCGGTCTGGGCGCTTCCGGTACCAGTATGGTGTCGGTTATTTGTCTGCCGGAGGCATCCGTGAGCGTGAGCTGATAGGCGCCGGGAGGCAATTCGTTCAGCTCTGCACCGGTACCCGCATTGGGTAGCCAGTTATAGGTATAGGGCTCGCAGCCATTGACGGGTTGCAGCGAGATACTGCCCCCGGAAGTACCTTCACAGGCGGGCGCTACCATTGGCGCGGCAGCGAGGGTAAATCCAGCAGACTCGTATGCCCCGATGTCAACAGTGCCTTCCTGGATGCGCGGATTGCCGGCAATGTCCGTCAGGATACCCGCAGCGGCCGCATTAGAGCCGGCATTGAGCAAAGGAGAGCAGGGGAGCAGAGAATAATCGTTGTTGGCGGTATCGCGGAAGAGCGGGTCTATCCCGAATACATTTCCCGGACCACAGATATTGGTATGAAATACATTATTCGTTTCACAAATGGAGTTGGTATCGAAACGACAATATTCCAGGGTATTGACCATGAAAGGTGATCCAACGTTGGTGTAGGAAACAGGATTGTTGTAAAAAAGGCAATTTTCGAATTTACTTTGCTTGGGTGGATTTGATTGGTTGTCCGCCCAAACTAAGCCATTGCATTGATTGTTTACAAAATTACAGGATTTAAACAATATTGGATTTTGATTATTTACGTTAGAACGATCTCCAAAATGAACTATTCCAAATGGAAATTGGGAATTTTTAATCACACAGTTTGAAATTTGATTGAATTTAGACCTGGTTAAGCTTATTCTCTGAATATTGTGAAATATGGAGTTGTCAATTTCAGTAATCAAGTTTCCAAATGATAGAATTATAACCTGGCTAAGGTAATTATTTATAGTATCCCTATTCATATAAAACTTATCGACATTTTCGCCAGTAATTAATTTAAAATTCGAATTTTGGCCTTCAAATCTGCAATCTTCAATCCAGATACTGCTGGAATCTGTGCCTAATACACCATAATAAATATCATCATCATCCTTTTGGAAAAATACACATTTTTGGATGTAAATCACTTCTGTATACTGTCCGGAATGTACGAAAAATGCCAGTTGAGCATTCTTCTGATTTTCGTCGAAAACACAGTTATTTATTCTTACCCTGCTGCCATCTCCGGTACGGCCTATACGCAAAAATGCTCCTGCGCCCAGGTTAATGGATTCATTTTGTATAAATTTACAATCTGATACATCCACCCAGCTATCTACAAAGGCATCCTGATAATACAATCCGCCGCCATAACGCCCTGCCTTGTTTCCCATAAATGTACACCCCGTAAAATCCGGCCTTTCTATATCGCTATTGCCTATTCTTGCCAATGCCCCACCATCAAACTCGGCAGTGTTGTGAGCAAAAATACAATTCTGGAAAGTTGGCGCTGCATCAAAACTCCCGGCGCCATTGACGTACACAGCGCCACCGTTATTCCTCGCGGTATTATATTCAAACCTGCAGTTTTGAATCAAGGCATAAGACTCCATATTTGACTGAATATACAGGGCGCCGCCACTTCTGAACCGTGAGGCAGGTAATTGATCATTGGTTGGATATCCCGCATTACCATAACGAAAAATCAATCCATCTATGATCGTCAGGCTATCCGGATTATCCAGATATAAAATTGTGTAGCTGTTATCCAGGCTGTCTCCAGCCACACCAATGTCTCCACTCAGTACTGTTGGATAACTGGTCCAATCCCTTTGAGACAAACTGGTTTCCGTTCCTGAAAAACCTCCATAGAGTTTTACGCCACTTTTGGGCTCAAATGAGATGGTTTGGTCTGCACCGGAAGTTGGGAAATAGACGCCTGCTGCAATCCAGAGTTCATCGCCTGGTTGAGTCATTTGCAGGGCAGATTGAAGGTCGGTATACGCATCTTGCCAGGATTGGCCATTGTTAGCTCCAGTAGCCAACTGATGGATATAATAACGCGTTTGGGCAGTCAGGAAAAGGTATCCTGACAGACATATACAGGTTAAAAAGATTCTTTTCATGAGTTGAGTGTGTTTGGTAAAACAGGGGCTTGTGCTGTATCAACAATGACACAGCACAAGCCCTCAAATCGGAGGTTATTGACGCACGAAGGCGCCGCTGGATTTTTGTCGATCAAAACGCAATTCCCAGTGATATACTCCAGCTGGCCAGGCTGCCGCTTCGGGTATTGTTATCTGGGAAGGAGCTGATACGGCGCTCAGGTGTTGATGCCAGACCCTCCTGCCAAAAGCATCAAAAACAAGGAGTTGAGCACGCCCGGCATTAGGCAATGAGAGGAGGTCGAAAGTCACTGCCCCCTGGCTGGGATTTGGATGGCACCGAATCCAGAGTGGTCCTAAAGCCGGTTTAGGCTCCTCTTCCCTTGTATTACTGGCAAGCGTTTGAAGTGACAGCGTGCTGCCTTCTTTGGTCCAGGCTTGGTTGGGCATTACGGTGTCATCCAACTGAACTAATAACCCGGTTTCCGGCAAATCCTGTTTTACCCTAAATGTCAGGTTGAAAAGTGATTGCCCGGGTTGAATAGCAGTTTCGTCCCAGGCGTCAGGCTCTGCAAACCAAAGGACACGGATGAGTCCCTCTGAAGCCAGATTCAAATTAAAATTATCGGCAGACAATCCCCGTGCATCTCCAATGGAAGGCCCGATCAGCTCCAAAAAGGCCGGATCAAAGCGAAAAGCCGTTTGCCAGGCAATAATAGGCTCTTCACCACCAGCCCGAATGGGCAAGGTGTAAACATCCCCTGCTCTTAATGCTGATTTTTTTGATAAGAGAAGGGGGTATGTACCATCCGGTCTCAGAAATGCATCACAATCATCACATTCCACAATGGCGGAGTTGTTTACATCACCCATTTTCACCCCAACAAAATCAACTTCCTCATCAGGGAAAGTCGATAAACCTATCTCCTCTGGGAATGCGGGAGAGAACGGATCTGACGAGAAAGTGTGATTTTTATCAACAAATAACCAGGAATTTACAGCAGGGAATTCAGTGTAAATTCCTAAAATCAGTTTTCTGATCTCTACAACGTCGAAAGGTGTGATCGAGCTGCTCCTGCTTACGTCAGCCGCAATCATTTTATATGGGGATGTCAGTGGCTCTAATGCCAAAATATGTTTTTGAATCAGCACCAGATCGTAGGTGGTAACACCATTTAGTGGATTGTCATTTTTTTCTGGTGTAACCGTATAAACTCCAGCTGTGGTCAAATCACAAAGGCAGGAACTTGTGTATGGCACACAGAAATTGCCGCTTAAGCCGCCTGTCAAGAAATTACGGCTGCAACCTGAAGGATTTAAGGTGGAAAAAATATCCACCGTTACATCCTCCAGCCAACAACCTGTTTCTGTGGCAATATCACCCTTGATATAATTGTCGTTTATGGGAATACACGCTTCCAGTGGGCTTGGGTTAATGGTTATATCAGGAATACAGGGAGCACCTACGGTGCGACTAATAACCATCCTTCTTATTGTAACATCATTGATGCAACCCGAAGTTCCTGTAAAGGTTACTTCAATCCGAGCATTATTGTTCACTGTGAAAGGGGTTATAGCATTCATATTCAAATCTATCACATGGTCGGTAAATTGTAAACATGTACCAGATGGACATGTCATTCCAACCAGATTGGCGCTTGTGATACTAATACCTGATTCCAGTTCAAAATCCAGAAGCGCTCGTATATAGGTGAATGAAAGGGAATTACTATTGCCAAATTCCGCTGGATCCCAAGACAAGGTCACATAGGAAACCAAGGTGGAACAATTTTGAAGCGAAGCTTCGGCAGTAATATCGATATTATAATTATCAACACAGTCCTCTGGCGGCTCGTTTTCACAAATCTCAAATGTACTGCCTCCTGCGGAGAATGATTTACAGCCAACATTTGCGCCTCCTGTCATCCTTATCCGTTGTGGAATCAGGGATGCCGAAATGGTATAATTCTGATCAAGGTTGGGTGGCCGATATATTTTTAGTGTGCCTAATAGCAAGTTAGTACCTGAAAAGGGAACCCAATTTTGTGCCGAAGATCTAAGGTGTACTGCATATTGTTGCGTGCTTGGAATTAGCTTTGGGTTAGATACTAAAGGATTCCCCAAAGCGCTTGCATATTCCGGTTCTGCATAGAACCCATCAGGAGCTGTGGTGCTGACCAGCACAATAAAATCGAATGAGCTAATATTACTGGTCAGAGTAGATGATACTAAAATGGGCAGCTCAACATATTCCTCCATATCGCAAACCATATCACCTAATGCTAGGGAAAAGGCATTGTTTGCTGATGAAGGCATTGGAAATGTAGCATTAGCTATACCCGTACATACAGAGTTTGCACAAACTCCACCACCATTACTCTCATAATTGAAGTTAACACATTCTACCCCTAAACTTTCTCCGGCAACAGCATTAACCACTATACTGAAGATTGGGAATTTACTTGTGGCAAGGCACTGAGAATCATTAATATCATCCACAAAAGTGATATCAGTAGCATTTCCAAGTGTTCCTTCAGAAATATACACAGTAGCAATGTCTTCCATCAGATTAAAGTCATCGTCTGACAAAGCTGGATTTAGGCAATAAAGGCTGCCTAAATTGTCTATGGTCGAGAGCAAGGATCCCGAACCTCTGCTCAATTTCATTGAAAGGTATAGTTCCAAAAAGTGAATATCAAATTCTCCAAAATTTGGCAAGTCAGCATGTCCGGAACCATTGTCCCTAACCCTTAGGTAAACATCATAGGAAATTTTTTCACACGAATAAGTACCCGTACAGCAAGGAACACATGAACCACCGTCATTGGTGCCATTGAAAGATTTCGCTACCACATAAGCCTGAAGTTGTCCACAATTAATGATTTTTGGAGGCGTTTGTGCAAGCAAAGGCTGACTCAGAAGCACAAAAAGGAGCAATAGTATAGTTTGCCCCCCCCCCATTTTCACAAAACAAAAATCGGTTTTGCATAAAGAAGTAATTTTTGAAATGATAAAAGGAATTGTTTTCATTGAAACTAAACGTTGCAACGTGTTGAATGTAAGCAAGTTACCACGAATTCGTTCACCGGTAATATATCTAACACTTTAATACAAGACTGCAGCCAAATGCCACCACTTTGGCTTCGGGGCATAGGCCAGGCCTGCTGTGTAGTACACACTACACGGCACTCATCGCGAACAAGTGATATCGGATAAAACAGACTTTGAACTTTAACTAAATCTGCTAAAAAAATTCAGGATTAAATCGAAAAAATCCAGGAAGTGTCGGTTCTGATGCAC
>JAFLBO010000034.1 GCA_017303475.1 Chitinophagales bacterium | reverse complement strand
TAAATGATACCAACTCTAGAATTATCCGGTGGCAACTTGCTATGTCATTGGGTAGCTCCATTCAGGACACAAAAATAAACTTTTTTCAACAACCTGATAACAAATGGAAATCAGGCTAACCAGTTACATATTTTATTGGTAATATGATCAAACCCCGTCTGCAATGCATGGGATTTATAAAATAAAATTGTATCCGGTCGTTCTGGCAAGGTGGAACACATTGTACGATTTGCTGGTAATGGTACCGGTTGATCTTTTGCGCGACACAGATCTAACCACTGTAAATCCGGTGAAAAGCGGCAGTCGAGTAACCATTCATTACGCTACCACCAGTTTAGGGACAACGGCGCCGTACCGTTTCCGGCACTGGGAGATTGACAGCGAAGGAACATATCTGGACATTGAAATTCGCGGGGATAATCTTCCTGAACGGAGTCAGGTACTGGCTTTTGCCGATGCGGATTTGGAGTCGGCCACGGTCACCTGGCAGATGCAAACCTGTGCGCCGTATTTGTTTGGAAGGGTAGAGATGGTGGCCGGTGTACCTTTGGTGCATCCAAGTTGCATCATCTTATTTGACCCTGGTTTAGGTTCCTTGACGGAAAATATTAATTTTGCTCCTAATAAAACTACGATCAATTTTAATATGGGAAATAACGGAGTAATTACTGATCCTGCCAAATTTACCATTAACCGGCAATTACAAATTACCCCGGGCGATGGTTTGCCATATAATATTGAAGCTGCGATTGCAGCGTTTCCTGCAGCAGCTAAACCGCCAAGAAGATCGACCAGACGTGTAGTTTGGTAATCCATACTATGCACGCGTTAAAATCCCTTTGTCATGAAAACACGCTATATTTTATTTCTATGCCTTTTTTCAGGGCAATTACTACCCGCACAAACGGTAGATTTGCTGCCTGTATTTGAAGCAGGAGAGCGACTAATTGAAGCAGAAAAGCCGGATTCTGCTCTGGTAATGGCTCAAAATATTCTGTCGAAAAGAAGCCTGGATCCATCCCAAAGGGCCCAGGCTTCTTTCATAGCTGGCAGATCCTATTTTATACTAGGGGAGCCGGATTCGGCTATTCATTTTCTGAACATAGCCAGGGCCACTTCACAAAAATGGCATCTGGACCCCTTATTATTACAATCCTATCTGGCGTTAAGTGCTGCTTATGGCGATAATGGATATGATTTTGGCCTGGCTCTGGAACAGTTGGAGCCTGCAAAAGCGTTGGCTGAAAAATTAAAAGATACTATATCGCTTGCCAATTACTATATTTATCATGCCAATATTTATCATTTAATGGAGGAATATGAAAGGTCGATGGAGTATAGTTATTTTGCAGAAAATTTAATAAAGAATACGCGTTTTGAATTCGAGAAAGCAAAATTGTATGCCATAAAAGCGCATAATTTACTGGAATTTTATATCAATACAGAGGACTCGCAATTGTTAAAAGATTGTCAGGAGTATTATAAAAATGCTATTCCAATTTATCAAAAATTAAACAGGCGAAGAGCAGAAGCCATTGTCAGAAATGCGCTTGCCGGAGCCTATTTATATTCCGGAGATTTGAGGGAGGCAGGTATGGAGGTCCAGGAAAGTATTCATATTGGTAAAATATATAAAGATACTGCAACACTGATCAATGGATATTATAACCTGGCTACTCTTTTTGAGATGGAAGGGAAAGCAGACAGCGCTATTTCAGCCTTGTCTCAGCTGAGATTTTTTTTAGGTGAAAAAGGCTCAGCCTGGGAATTTGCTTTTATGAAAAGGGAGTTTGGAAATAGCGATGAACGAATTTCTAATGCGCTTATAAATAGTAAAATTGATATTTTTAACAAACAACTTGAGAATCAAAAGATTGCACACGATAAGGAAATGATGCAATACGTATTATGGCTGGCAGTAGCAATGGCACTTTTTATGGCGGTGTTGGTGGCGTTTTTTCTCCAAAAACAACGATTAACTCAAACCAAACTGGAAAACACACTCAAATCTCAGGAAATTGAATTCATGCGCGCGCGCTTCGAGGGTGAGGAACTTGGGCGGCACCGGATTGCACGGCAAATTCACGATGGGGTAGGAGGCTTGCTGGTAAGCGCCAAATGGAGTCTGGAATCTGCCCTGGATGAATTGTCTGACAAGTCGCCCAACGTAGCCAACAAACTTCGCGAAAACCTCAAACTCCAGGAAAATTCCTACAAAGAACTGCGCAGGGTAGTGTACGCCCTTGAACGGGAAGACAGACTCTGGTGGGACGATCTGCAGCAGCTATACCAGCAACTGGCTGGCAACAGCAAAACAGCAGTAAAATTTTATACCTATAACCTGGATCGAAATGTGGGCGGAACATTGGGTGAAGAAGCCCGGATGATGGTACAGGAAACCATAACCAATGCCTTAAAGCACTCAAAAGCTACTGAAATTAGCGTACAAATCAACCAGATAGACAAGTTGCTGAGCATTATTGTGGAAGATAATGGTATAGGTTTTGATCCAAAAACTACTACAAAAGGCGTAGGTTTGCGAAGTCTTGAAGAACGGTGCTCCAGACTCGGCGGCTCAATCACTTTCGAGTCCCGCAAAGGAGCAGGCGCCACCGTTTTCATCGATATTCCGATAAAAAAACGCAACCCACTGACTGATAATCCGCTGCTATATGCAGGAACAAACTGAGATCCGAGTCTTTATTGCCGACGACCATGAGGTGACGCTCCGGAATCTTTCCGAGATAATCAATGCTGCCCCCGGTATGCGCGTGGTAGACACTGTAATGGATGCTACCGCTGTGGAACCCTATTTCCGCAATGGAAGCAATGGCATAGACATCATACTGATGGACATAGGTATGCCGGAAATTGATGGCCTGAGTTTGATGGTACGCATCAAAAACATGTGCAAGGGTTCTCTGAAAGTTATCATGATTACCGGACTGCGCGGTGTGATCTTTCCTTCAGAAGCACTGCGCAATCATGCAGACGGGTTTATAGCCAAAAGCAGACATAAAGACGAGATTGTGGATGCCATTCGGCGGGTACACAAAGGTGAAATGGTTATTTTGCCTGATACCGACGAGGAGTTTCCCGTTGAAGACTTTCAGGGTCAGATTCCGGATTTGACCAACCTTTCCGACAAAACTATTAGAGTAATTTGCATGGTGGCTAAAGGCTTCATTATTAAGGAAATAGCGGATACGCTGGATATTTCTGAAAATTATGCAGAACGCCTCAAAAACATCGCCATGCACAAGCTGGGCGCCAAAAATTCCGCACACTTGGGGGCTATCGTAGAGAAATACGGCCTGTGCAGAGTGAGTGAGTGAGTGAGTGAATGAGTGAGTGAGTGAGTGAGTTGGCGTTCGGTTGGGTATCAGTCGTTGACTGATGGCCTCCGCACCTCCTTTCCTCTTCTCTGCGCCTCCGCGCCTCGGCAGTAAAAAACTCCGCGCCTCCTTCCTTTGGTTACCTTTTTCTGTATGCCGACATTAAGTGCGTATCAGGTTGCCGGAATCTTGCTATATTACCTGCCGTTTCGAAACGGATTTTTCATGGCAAGAACGCTGGACTTTTTGTTGGGCAGACGGGCAAAGGGCCCATGTGATCGCTACGCTGATGCTTTTGCGTTATTCAATGGATTGAAAGCGGAGGAGGCGGATGCGATCCGGTGTTTGTACCACAAAACCTCCGGCAGCATTTATCAGTTGGGCAAGGCATCCAAACTGGCGGAGGAGGATATCGAGGAGCTGATTTGTGATTGTATTACCATTGGTCTGCAAAAAATACAATCAGGGGCCTTTGTATTTCAAGGCCATTCTCCGGCCACTTTTGTAGTGGAAGTTGCCAAAAAGCGGGTGCAAAACTTTAAACGAAAACAGGTTAGACACAGCACTGAGGAGTTGAGTGCAGACATGGAACAGCATGAAGAAGAGGAATACGGTTCGTTGGAATCTGTGGAATTGCTGGAGACTATTTTGCATCAACTGGACCCCAATTGTCAGAAACTGATTCGGTTGAAATACCTGGAAGAGCGGAGAGATAAGGATGTCATTGCAGAAAAACACACGCAATATACCACCGTGGATGCCTTAAAAAATCACCGGTCACGGTGTTTGAAAAAACTAACGGAACTGGCTATGGCATTCAGGCAAAAACAAGTTTAATCCATGAAAAACTGGCATCATAACATAGAGGCTTACCTGTTGGGCGAGCTACCGGAGCCGGAAAAGACGGCTTTCGAGCAGGCTTTGCGGCAAGATCCGGAATTGGCTCAGGCTACGGAGGCGCACCGGGAAGTGTTGCAGCGGCTGGAAGCCATGCGCCTGCGCAGGGTGGTATCCTCCGCGTTGGCCCCCGGGCCCCCTTCCCGATCCTGGTGGTGGCTGTGGCTGCTGGTTGTAACAGGTATAGGATCCATGGTTTTTATGTTTTACCCCAAACCAGCCAAACCAGACTTGTCTCCACCAGTAGAGCCCGTTCCAACAGAGCCTATAGCCCAAAAACCACCAGATACACCGGCAACACCCATACCACCGGAGCAGTCGCCAGTTTTATCTGCCCGCCAGTGGGCGTCTCTGGTTTTGAAACACCAGGTCAAACCCAATTCGGCTACATTGCGTTCAGATCGGGCGATAAAGCCTTCAGAAAAAACGGCGTTCACCCGCGCGCAGGAAGCATACCACACCGGGCACTTTGCAGAGGCATTGCAATTGTTGGAACAGGCCCCGGATGATGAAGATGTGCGTTATTATCGGGCTAATGCCTTGTTTCAGCTTCAAGGTTTTCCCGAAGCGGAAAAGCTGTTTAAAAATCTGGAAACCAGCTTTCAATACGGACAAGAGGCGCGCTGGAATGGCTTTTTGTGCCGGGTAGGTAGTGGCAGGCTACAGCAAATGCAAGTTCGGAATGAAGCGCTGAAACTGGCTGCCGATCCAGCTTTTGAATACCGTTCGTTTGCGGCCAAACTGGCCCGGGAACTTAGTCAATAGGCGACTCATCGCCCAAGCCTACAAAGGCAGCCCAGAAAAACGGGTGTGCATTTTTGCCTGGATTTTCCAGCAAATACTTCTGTTTGGCCTCTCCCAGGGCTACGTGTTTTGTTTTCCCTGCTTTTAACCCGGCGTAAAAAGCGTCCATGATTTGCATGGTGGACTGGTCGTTTACTCGCCATAGCGAGGCCACGATGCTTTTCGCGCCCGCATAGGCGAAGGCGCGCGCAAGGCTCAGCACCCCTTCACCGCGCAGTTGTTCCCCGATACCCGTTTCGCAGGCGGAGAGTACTACCAGATCCGCATTAATAGGCAGGTTATAGAGCTCAGCCGCGGTTAGTAAGGTGGTGTTGGGGTCGGCAGGATTTTCCGCTAAAGCCAGATAGCATTGGCCACCATCGCCTGGATTTGCTTTGCCGTGAGTGGCAAGGTGCAGGATTCGGTATTGGGCAGCCAGTTGGATAAAGGTAGATTTAGCAGCCTCTTTGCCGAGCAAGATTTTGGCGTTTTGAGTAAAGCGATTCTGCAGCAAGGAAACCTCCTCGTCGGAAAAAGGCAGGGCGCTCCATTGATTGCCGGATGAGCAGGTGTTTTCCGGGGCCGAATTATGGCAAAAAGGCGCCAGTGCCAGCAGTCCGTTGGGGGCCGGGTGCTGGTGTTTCCGGCGTTGCATTTCCAGCCACATGGTAGCGGAATAAGCGTATTGGAAATGATGTTTTTTTACTAAAAACGGATAGGTAGAAAAGGCGCGCGGGTCTGCGGGAGGTGTACTCAGCAAGGCTTCGAATGGCAGATTATTGAGCCATTCACCGGGCACGAGGATGATTTCTTCTTTTGCCCGATCGGCAATGGGTTTCCAGATGGTTTGGTACAACTGGTGTGCTGCGTTGGCGTACTGCAACACCGATTTTTGATACAATTCGGGGTTCGGGGAAACAGCGGTGTGATAAGCGGTTAATCCGATCAGAAAGCTGGAGGCCAGTTGTTGTACCTGATCCGGAGTAGCCATACGATGGATGCGGCAATTAGTGGCTGTTACTTCGAACAGGTACAAGGTGGAATCGCCCACAAAGTATTCCAGCAAGGTTTGTTTGGGCGATAAATGTTGTTGGATTTCTGAAAGGCTGGCCGGTTGAAAGCGGTATTTCAGTTGGTAATATTCGGGATATTTGACTTCAAAACTGCGCCAGAGCCTGGCCTGTTCAGTTTTTAATCCTGCAATCTGGATGTCCAGCGCCTGCACTGCGCTATCCGTTGAAGTGAGCTTTTGGAATTCTGTGAGCAGGAGTCTTTTTTTATCCAATTGTACCCGCTGTTCATTCAGTTTCAGGTCTTGCGCAAGAGCATCATCCGGGATGCCGGCGAAGTGTCTGGCCTGGGCTTCGGTGGAGGCTGCCAGGAGCATGAAGCTGTGCATTTTCTCGCTCAATTGCCAGGCTTTTTCTTGGGTCGCTTTGTTGCCGGGTTCCAGTTGTAGCACTTCCAATTCGGTCAGCATGGCCCGTTCGAAGTAGCGGGCAGATTCGTTTCGGAGTTTTTGTTGAGCTTCCGGCAGTAATTCTGACTGCATTTGGTAATCAATATCCAGTTCAAATGCCCGGAAACAGGCCTGGCTTTTATGCAGCATGGCAGTGTCCCGGGTTTGCTGGTACCAGCGCAGGTAAAGAAATCCCAATTCGCCATTGCAGTGAAACAAGCGGGAGGAAGAGGTTCCGTAGAGGCGTTCCAGTATTCTGGCATCGGTTTCAAAGGATGCCAGAGCTTCCGGGAATTGTTGCATGGCAGCCTGGGTTCTGCCGAGGTACAGGTACAGGGAGGCTACATTGGTATTGTCTGATTGGGTGTGAGCGGTTATGATATTTATAGATTTTTGTTGCCATCGGAGCGCTTCCGGGTAATTGCCGGTTGTGAGGTAATATTTGCCAAAATCAGAGCAGGTATAGGCATAATCAGGGCCCAGGTGTTCCTTGCCACTGATCATGATCGAGTCTTCGCGTTGAAAAGTAGCCAATGATTTTGGATAGTCTTTTTGGTACAGGTAAATCTGCCCCATTTCAGAGTAACATGCTGCTATATTGTTGTGGTTGATTGTTTCTTCTTTGAAATAAGTATCCAGTGCGTTTTGATAGTACTGAATGGATTCGGGGTATTTTTTGAGGTATTTGTATTGGGTTCCCAGAATTGTTGATGCCTTGGCTATGGAAGTATGGTTGGCGGGGTGCAGTTTTTTTCGAAGCGCCAGTAGTCGGTGTGCATCAGCCAGGGCATCGGTATAGCGGCCATTGTAGAGCAGCGCCTGCGTGCGTTTTTCCAGTACATCGGCGTAAGGAATGGATGTTTCGCCCATGGTTTGGAGGTAGTTGTTGGCGGCTTTTTCCAGCCATTCGATGGCTTCATTGTAAGTGCTTCTGCGGAGGTAAGTCCATCCGAGCAGGTACTGAGTGTGAGCGATGGCCTGAGCGGTGTCTGGCAGCCATTGTTGTTGCAGGGTCAACGCCTCCTGGTAAGTGGCGATGGCTTCGTCCAGTTTGAACTTGCGTTGAAGTTGTTTACCTAGTTTAACCAGCAATTCCGCTTCCCGTTTAGTGTCATCTGGATGAAACTTCCGGAGTTCTTCCAGCTGAGTGCGCAGAGAGTCAGGCGCCTGGGCGGCGAGGTTGTAGCAACAGAACATCCACAGAAGTAAGTAGAAGGAAGCTTTCATACACGTATTTTTTCGTTCACCCGGTTACATAATGCAGGTGTGTGGAAATAAAAGGGGGTAAGGTGTGAATCAACCCATCTAATTACCCTCTAAAATCTGTGTTATGATGCAGCAAAAAATTACTTCTTCGATTAGAAATGCTGGTAAATATCGCAAATGGTTTGGGATATTGGCCTTGTTGGTATTTTTTACGGCTAATAAACTCCATGGGCAGGGACCTTGCGACCAAATCTCCTTTTCGAAGGAGGATTATGGTCCCTGCGAATTTGGCATGAGCTATACAACCCAGACGGATTGTTATATCGAGCTGCGGTTCATTCTTACCTCGGGCGAGTTTGCCTCCTACACAGTGAACTCCGCCGATGGATTCATGGTACAACAAATCAGCCCTTCAGAACTTTGGGTAACCCATGAGTTTGGTTTTATTCCCACGAACTTTCATATACCCTTGTTTTTTACGTTGCCTCATGATCTTAACACCTCAATGAGTGTAGCTTATTTGAATGATTGTGCGCAACTCGGCTGCGAAATTATTGGTGGTTGGCCGATAGAGTCCTGCCCCGACCCAAAGGATGCGAGTATTGGCGGGGTAAAATACCGGGAGTGTGGGAGCTTGCCGTATGTCGATCAGCCCACCATTCCGGGTTGGACGATTCAGGCATTTGATACGGATGGCAACCTGGCCGGAGAAGCTGTGACGGATGCAGATGGGAATTACCGGATCTATGATTTGCCGTTAGGCGTGTATTGGGTCAGAGAATTGCCTGCGCCCGGCTGGACGCCCAAGGTGCCGGCAAGCGGGGAGTATTTGGTGGATTTGGGGATTTCGGAGCAGGCGACGCGGAATTTTGGGAATTGTCCGGGGTGTTCGTGTGATTCGGTTAAATTATCTCTTTTACCATTAAATTCTAATAGTCTTGATACATCTTGTTACAAACTTAAGGTAGAAAATGTTGATCACTATTGTTTCAATAATATAGAAATTCAGGTAAATCCTGAAAAAACGATTACAACCTGGAGCATTGTAAAACCAAACTGGAGCGTCACTCCCATTAATTCTCAGCATTTACAGTTATTTCCTCCTAGCAATTATTTGCCAGATGCTGAAGAGCAACCACTAACCTTTTGTGTAGTTGGTGAGCCAGTTCATGATATCTCTCTCAGTACTACATGGACCACTAGTGGCAATACTATCGAATGTAAGACTCGAGCAGCACCACACACGCAATATGGAATAATTGTGGGTGAATGTAACTTTTCTATTGGATGGAATCAGAATGATGGTTACTATGTTGACATTGGTTGGGAATTTGATCCATATTGCCGGGATGCCGGACCTAGGGTCTCTCAAACGTCATCATCATTTCATATTGAAACAGCAGTTTTAAAGCCAGTGACCTTCCCCGCTCCAACAAAAGTGATTTTTAAAGACAGATTGGGGTACCCTGTGATAACAGCAGCAGGAGAGGTTATCTCCCTTTTCTTCAATGATGATGTTACAGCCAAAATACAATCTCTTTCTCCCGCTCCAGTTGGATATGAATGGTATGGACTACAATCGAATTTATTAACTCCTTCGAATACAGGGCTGCCAGATAGTCTTGATTTCACAGTTTTGTTCTTTTGGAAAAATTTGCCTGAAGGAAGTCAAAACGCAACTGGAGCCTTTTGGATAAGCGATGATAAAGATGACCTCTATGGAGAACTGATTGCTGATGGTTATGCGACCGCCGGAATCTCGGTACATCAACCTAACACAAAGTATGGATGCACAGGCCCAACTTGCAGCTTTAGTAAAGGTTTCCCTGATTTGGTAGACGTTTCATGGGGGGCAAGTGTTTTTTGTGATGACTATGGAGATAGAGTTTCAACAACAGCCTCGTTGTTTCACATTGAGGCGGCGATTTTAAAGCCAATTTCTTTTAATGCTCCAGCTTCTGTTACAGTCTTGGACTCATTGGGCAATTCTGTAACTACTGGAGCGGGCGAAGTTATTTCTCTCTTTGCAAATGCATCTGTCGCAGCTAAACTTCAATCATTGTCACCGGCGCCACCTGGATATGAATGGTATGGACTACAATCTAATTTGTTAACCCCCTCAAATTCAGGCACTTTGAGCAGTTTAAAGTTCAATATCACTTTGTGTTGGAAAAACTTGCCAGAAGGCAGTGAGAACTCTACTGGTATATTATGGGTGAGCGATGATAAAGGGGAACTTTAATGTGAACTAATTTCTGTTGGGGTTGCCGAACTTGCACCAGCAATAAAAAGACCTGACTCCGATTATGGTTTTGATGTTTTATATTGTGGTTGGATTGTGAGTCCTATATTTGGATTCATTGAACCTGGATGGTATATAAACACATACTGTAGAGACGCTCCAAGGTTGATTGCTTCAGACCGCGATTACCATTTGCAAACGGCCGTAATGAAACCAATTTCTTTTCCAGCTCCAACAGTTGCGCTTACCGACACTTTGGGAAATATAGTAATTACACCCACTGGTCAAGAAATAATAATGAACTTAAGTAACGAAGCTTCTGATAAAATCGAAGCACTTTATCCAGCTTATCCTGGATATGAATGGTTTGGGCTTCAATCCAACACACTTACAACAAAAAACCATTCTGATGTGGATAGCATAAGATTGATTTTTCAGTTTAAATGGACAAAATTGCCTTTGGGAAGCCAGGACTCAATTGGGTATTTTTGGATGAGTGATGATAAAGATGATCTCTATTGCGAGTTAATCACTGATGTCTCAACAGAATTAGCCCCATTTGTTTTTACCTCTCAAAGTCCTGGACCATTATTATATTCCTTCCGCATCCACCCCAACCCCACCTCAGCCTCCTTCACCGTTACCCTGCCCACCCCCGCACGCCCGGGTATGCGCTTCCGCGTCACCGACCTGGCCGGCCGGATGCTGCAGGAGCTGGAAACTACACCCGGAACGGAACAACAAACCGTACAAGCCGGCGCACTGCCAGATGGGTTGTACTTTCTGCAGGTAGTGGAAAATGATAGAATAATCGCTGTGGAGAAGTTTGTGAAGCAATAGATTGACAAATGCTCTGAACAAGTAGCCTTCCCCCAGTTGCCCGGGGGAAGGCTCTTTTGCTGAAAGAGCACAGTAAGTATTTTTCTGACACCCTCCTTCCTAAATCTCCGTCGCTAAAATCCGTTCTCCCCAGCCTCCGGGGTCAAGTACCACGCCGGTAGCCGTGCCGCCGGGCGCTGCCTGGGCATATACCTGCACGGTGTAGGTACCAATCGGCAAGGCAGTATAAACGCTTTTCATCATGATGGAATCGTTCAGGTCGCCGGCTTTCAATGAGCCCTGAATTTTGAAATTGGGAAGCGTGCCGTTTACCCGAATTTCCAACAGAATACCATTGGAAGCGCTGAGCGACTGGGCAGATACTGAGCCTGCCAGTTCAAGTTCCAGAGAAGATTTTGCGCGCAGTTTACGTACCGTAAAGGATGGCCCAATGGGCTGCATAGTAGCATTGAGGTTGTAGGAGCGATCGTTCAGGCTGCTGCTTTGGGTGTAGTTTGCCATAGTTTTTTGTTGTTAAAGTGAAGTGTGATGCCTGTTAATGCCAGGGCTTAAATACCTGTGAACCGCTTCGACAAAAATATTTTCAAACTGCGGTTACAAAACGAAACACCCCGGAAATAAATGGTGAAAAAACCTCATGCAACCAACCTTAAACTTTTAACCTTTTATGAAGCAACCAATGAAATTACCCTTTTATTTCCGAATCTCTCTCTTAATGGCAGGTTATGGCCTGTTTCTCACCCCTGTTTTTGCACAATCCAATAGTGCATTCCCAGAAAAAAGGGTCACAGGGCTTCGCCCCTCAATCCTCCAACCTGCTCTTGCCGGAGCTGCCCGTGGAACGCTGTTGCTCACAGATTGCAATGACGATCAGGTGGCGCCGGTAGCCGCCTGCCCCAACACCGGTTTTTCCAATGCTTCCCGTGCCGCGTACCTGGTTTCCAATTATGGCGAACCCTGGGGCAATTACCATAACCATGAGGCCATGAGTGCCGTTTTTAATGATTCCTGGGATTATGGCGCCATCGAAGAAGTAGATGCCGGAACGCTGTTCTCTCCGGCCTATAAAGTGGTTTTTCTGGAAGGCAGTGCAGACGGCGGGTATGCGCTGGATAATTTCCTGTCTGTTAATCGCAACCTGATGGAGAACTGGGTGGCCTCCGGTGGCTCTCTGTTCATCAGCTGCGCCATGATCCATGCGCCTGCTGAGGTCAATTTGGGTTTCGGCGGGGTTACTTGTGTCAGCTTTTTTAGCAGTAATTATGGTTTGGTACAGGAGCCATCAAACCTCATCTTCAACGGTCCGTACTCACCAGCCAACGGCGACTTTACAGCCAGTCCCTTCAATATAGGTTACTTTTCAGGTGATGTGGGTCAAGTGCTTATTACCGGAAATACACCCACAGACATTTGCCTGAGCGTTAAAGAATGGGGCAAGGGACGGGTTTATTTCAGCACTTTGGCTTTGCCCGTTTGGGCCAGTCCTTACCCTAATATTCAATTCCTGAGATACAATATCCTGGCCGACCTGAACAACCATGTGCCCAGTCAACTCGTGCTGCTGGCCAATGCCGGCGATTGTACGGCGCAGGTGCCGGATGCAGGTTTTGATGCCTCCGCTACCGACGATTGTGCGCTGCTTTCCCTAACGCATGATATGGCAGGGGCCCCTTCCAATACCTCGCTGCAGGGCGCGGTTTTCCCGGTTGGTTTGACTACCGTTACCTGGCTGGCTACCGATGCCTCCGGAAACGTGGCTTATTGCAACTTCTTCATTACCGTGTTGCCCAATGTAGAAATATGCAACGGCATTGACGATGACTGTGATGGATGGACGGATGAAGACCCTAATCTGGTGGGTACTTTTTACCTGGATGCCGATTTCGACGGGTTCGGAAATCCGGATCAAAGCGTGCAATTCCCGGGTTGTTACCCGCCCTGGGGATATTCTGTAAACGCTTTGGATTGTAACGACAATAATTACTACATCCACCCCGGCATGTGGGAATACTGCAACGAAATAGACGATAACTGCGATGGGCAGATTGACGAAGGGGTGGTGCCGGTTTGGTATCTGGATGCCGACAACGATGGCTTTGGCAACGCCAGTGTGCAGGTGAGTTCCTGCAATCCGCAGCAAGGTTATGTTTCCAACAACTGGGATTGCGACGATACGGATGCCTACATCAACCCCAATGCCCGGGAAGATTGCACCAATAGCACCGACGAAAACTGCGACGGCATTTTGGGTGAAAACAATTTCAGCATTGAAGAAACCCACGCCGACGTGTTTTGCGGCAGCACCCCTGACGGCAACATTCACATTTCGATGACGCCCGCCCAAAATTATGTATTTATCCTGTGGAGTAATGGCGTTTGTTGCACCACCGACCTCTATAACCTGGATGCCGGAACCTATAAGGTAACCGTAACGAACGAGTGCGGCACTACCAAAACCAAATCAATCCAGATACTGCCGCCTGCCGAACCGGCCTTGAAAGTCACTCTGAGTGGTACGCCATTTTTGTGTTACGACCAGGTGGATGGCAGTATTTCCTCCGAGGTACAGGATGGTTGCGGGGGCTACATATACGAGTGGTCTACCGGCAGTACGGAGACCTCCATTAGCAATTTGGCGGGTGGTTATTATTACCTGACGGTAACGGATGCCTGCGGTTGCATTGCGGTTAAAGAACACCTGATTCAACCCAACAATCCAGTTTGGTTCTATTTCGGCACCATCATTCCCCTGCTCGATGGTACTTATTTCGTGCAGGTAATCCCGGAAGGAGGAACACCGCCGTATCAATTCCGTCGGAGTTTGCCAGGCGGTGGCTTTACGGATTGGAGTTCGAGCAATGGTTTCATAGGCGTGCCCGCGGGCGATCATGTTTTTGAGATGCAGGATCAATTTGGTTGCATCAACCGTATGCCTCTTCATTTGGATCCATTGTCGCCCAAGCCGCTGGATGTACCTCAGCCGGTAGCAGAACGCGCTGAAAAGGCGCAGGAATGGCGTTTACAATTGTTTCCTAATCCAAACCCGGGTCATTTTGAACTGCGTTTTGAGCAGCCGGTTTCCGGAGATGTAACCCTTTGTGTTACAGATCTGCAGGGCAGGCTGCTTCGCACCCTCCAGGCGCCTGTCGGAACCCTTCAGCAATCCATACAATTGCCCGGATTACCGGCCGGTGCCTACCTTTTGCAAGTGATGTCGGGTGGCAAAGTAGTTGGCGCAGAGCGGTTTGTGAGAGGATAGCGGGACGGTGGACGGCTTATGGCTTACGGTGGACGGTAGACGGTGGACGGTAGACGGTTGACGGCCTACGATGGGCGGCTTATGGTGGGCGGTTGACGGCTTATGGCCTACGGTGGGTGGTTGACGGTGGGGCTGCATGGGAATTTATAGCAACGTGGGTTGTCATGCCGAGTACTCGGCACCTACACAAGCCAAATTGCTAGGTTATCTCCTGGCAAAAACTAATTGTGCGTAGCTGGGCTTGTGTAGGTCCCCCTTGCGGGGGATGACAATCCACGTTGCTATAAATTCCCACGCAATCCCACCGTCAACCACCCACCGTAGGCCATAAGCCGTCCACCGTCCACCATAAGCCGTCCACCGTCCTCTTTGCAAACATTTCCCAAAACTCCCCCGGGCACCAGTCATTGGTCTTACTTTTGCGGCGGAATACCAAAACAGTGATACCATTATGCTCAAACGCACGATCATCCTTTGTTTGTCCGTCTTCACCCTTTCGCAGCTTCAGGCACAGGAGGCTGGTGTTGATTCCACTCAAATTGAAGCATTTCTGGAAGGAATACCCGCAGGTACTACCAAATTGGTGGGTATGTGGGGCGACCAGAACTACATCATAGATTCCGCCAAAGTGGATGCCGCCGGGCATTTTGTTTTGAGTCGGAAAAAGCTGATGCCCTCTGGTTTTTACACCTTTCTGCTGCCGGGCATGAAACAGATGTCTATTCTGGTAGACAAAGATCAGCGTATGACCCTGCGTGCCAATGCGGCCGATTTTGTAGGAACCATGCAGGTGGAAGGTTCATTGAACACTCAGCTGTTTTACGAATCTATCCGTTTTCAGAACAAACAAGAGCCTGAAATGGCCCAAACCACGGGCATAATGAATAAGTCGGCCGCCAACTCGCCAGAGTTTCAGCAGGCCAAACAGCGTCAGACACAGCTGCTCGACGAGCGCAAGGCTTATCTGGATGCTATTTATAAAAAACACCCCAAGGCCTTTTTCACCAAGTTCAAAACGGCCGGTCAAAACCCGGATTTTAAGGAATTCAGGAAGCCTAACGGCGATGTGGATACCCTCCGTCAGCTGCTGTATTATCGCGACCGGTTTTGGGACAATGTGGATTTTGACGACGACCGCTTGTTGAACACCCCGGTGATTTCCAACAAGCTCAAACGCTACATCAAGGAGCTCACTCCGCAGCATCCTGATTCGCTGATCAAGGTAGTTGACCCGCTTATCCGCCGGGTGATGAACAAGCGGCAGTACTTCAAGTATTTCGCCAACTGGATTGCTTTGCAATACGAGAATACCAAAACCACGGTAATGGACGGCGAGGCGGTGTATGTGCACATCATCAAGAACTTTTTTACCCCGGAACTAGCCTGGTGGGAAGACCCGAAAAACCTGCCGCCCCTGCAAAAACACGTGTGGGAAATGGAAGCCAGTTTGATGGGGCGCAAGGGTCCGGACGTAGAAGCCATGGACATTAATGGCCAGATGAAGAGCATTTATGAAAAAACGGCGCCCATCATTGTCGTGTTCATGTACAGCCCCGACTGCGAACATTGTCAGAAAGAAGCTGCTGAAGTAGAAGCCATCTATCGCAAATGGAAAACCCATGGGGTAGATTTTTACGGCATTGCCATCAGCACCACCGATGAAGAGTGGAAGAAATTCTCCCGTGAGAAAGGTTTTACCTTCACCAATGTGTTCGACCCAACCAACCGGGCCATTTACGCCAAGTATTTTGTAGACATCACGCCGGAGTTGTATGTGCTGAATAAAGACCGCACCATTGTGGCCAAAAACCTGCACGCCAATCAGTTGGAGGCCATTTTTGAGCGGGAGCTGAAGAAGCTGGCCAGGGGGAAGTAAGGTTTTTTACCGCCGAGGCGCAGAGACGCTTTTTACCGCCGAGGCGCGGAGGCGCAGAGGATTGAGGCGCTCGTATACACCTCGGCGGTAAAAAAACACACCCCTCTGCATCTCCACGCCCCGGCGGTAAAAAACACTCCTCTCTGCGTCTCCACGCCCCGGCGGTAAAAAACACTCCTCTCTGCGTCTCCACGCCCCGGCGGTAAAAAACACTCCTCTCTGCGTCTCCGCGCCTCAGCGGTAAAAGAAACACACCCCTCTGCGTCTCCGCGCCTCGGCGGTAAAAAAACACTCCTCTCTGCATCTCCACGCCCCGGCGGTAAAAGAACAACCATGAACATCAGACAAGTCGAAAAAGCAGATGAACCGCACCTGGCAGCCCTGATCAGAGCGGTTTTTGAAGAGCACAATGCTCCAACAGAAGGAACGGTATATTCTGATCCTACCACAGATCATCTTTACGACTTGTTTCAGGCAGAAAGAGCTGTTTTATGGGTGGCCGCTGTGAACGGCGAGTTGGTTGGTTGCTGCGGTGTGTATCCAACAGAAGGATTACCCAATGACACCGCTGAACTGGTTAAGTTTTATATCCTGTCAAAGGCCAGAGGTATAGGTATCGGAAAACAGCTGATGGAAAAAGCCATATTCTCGGCCGGGGACTTTGGTTACCGGAATATATATCTGGAAAGTATGCCGGAATTTGCGAAAGCAGTTTCCATATATCAAAAACTAGGCTTCCATTCACTGGATAGCGCCATGGGCAATTCCGGACATACCTCTTGTACTATCTGGATGCTGAAATCCCTGTCTGAGGAGTAATGCAACATTGAACTGGATGTATACGCCCAATTATTCAGACATACCCTAATATCCCATGATCATCAGAGAAGCAACAATTGCCGACATCAGGCAAATCCAGATTGTCCGGAACGCGGTTAAGGAAAACACACTATCCAACCCTGGCTTGGTGACCGACGCAGACTGCGCTGAATACCTGACCGAAAGGGGTAAAGGCTGGGTGTGTGAGATTCAGGATGAAATCGTGGGTTTTTCCATGGTTGATTTACTGGACCATAATGTATGGGCCTTGTTTGTAACACCCGGTTTTGACAAAAGAGGTATTGGCAAACAGCTGCACGATACCATGCTCAACTGGTACTTTAGCCAAACTACCGCCAACCTGTGGCTGGGCACCGCTCCAAATACCAGAGCCGAAGCTTTTTACCGCAAAGCTGGCTGGACCGAAATTGGAACACATGGAAAAGGAGAGATCAAGTTTGAAATGACGTATGATGACTGGAGCAGGCCATCCTGAATCTGAACATCAACAGGTATTTACTACAGCTCTTACCCGCCGATTTTTACCAGCGGCATACCCTGGAATTCCGGCGTTTAACCACAGAGTATATCCGCTGGTATTTACAAAGAAGAGGTATATTATTCAATTAACACAAAACCGGCCCAGTCATACGGGTTCAGGTTTCGTCTGCGCATAACCTTTTGGGTAGCGCTGAAAGCCATCGGGATACTTTGTTTGCGCTGTAGCCATTGTGTGTAAAATGCTGCCATGAATGCTTTAGTACTGCGATCGTCAACTTTCCAGAGCGACATGATGAGATACCTGGCTCCGGCTAGTTTAAAGGCGCGCTGCAAGCCATAAACGCCTTCATATCCTGCAATATCTCCCAGGCCGGTTTCGCAGGCAGAAAGTACCACCAGTTCGGTATTGAATAGTTTCATCTGACTGATTTCGTAGGCGGTTAGGATACCATCTTCCTGACCCTGAAGTTGTTTGCCTGTTAGCCAGGTTTGTTTCGAGCCGGCCATGAGTAAACCTGAACGAATCATTGGGTGTTCAGAGATTCTGAATGCTGGCTCCTGATCAGATATTTCCAGGTTTTTTTTGGGATTGGGGAAAAAATACCCGTGCGTGGCAATGTGTAAGATGCGTGGTGAAGGATTGAATCTACCTAGTCCTGTAATGGACTCTTCAGTGGCCAAAAAACCAGTATCCACCCGGGTGGCGAAATTAGCCTCGCGAAGCATTTGTCCAATTTCATGCACTTCAATGGCCGTAGCAGGCAAATACCGAAGATTTCCGGCCCTGCTTACACTGCTATCTGCGTAAAAGGAGGGCGCCCCAGACGGCTCCACATATCGCGTCACCAGATCTTTGCTGTATGTTTCAGTCCCGTTTTTGGCAATCTCATACCGAATACCCCCTACCAGATAAGCATCGTTTACGGCATATTGAGTAGTTTCGGTGCGGGTAACCAAATGGCGAGTGCTGCCAAGTATCACCAGGTGCCGGAGGTCGCCAAAGGTTTGGCGCTCATTTACAGGAATGGCTGCCAGGTTGAGGTAATACAACAATCCGGAAGGCGCGCAATAAACCGTTTTTATGTCATTTAAATATGGTTCAAGGGGTTTCCAGATCAACTGGTAAGCATTTTTTTGCTTCGACTTTGCTGAGGTTAAAGTGTATAATTCATTGATTTTCAAAAAATTATTTCCACCCGCTGCTCCTTGCATGACTGTCAGCAATGCTTGTTTTTCAAACAGCGGAACGAATTGAGGGTGTTTATCATCTGGCCGCAATATCAGGGCGCCGTAGAGGGTGCTGTCTTTCTTTTCCGGAATGCTGTATGGGAAATGCACAAACTCAATAGCAGCTTCCCCGGGCTGCAGTTTTTGCTTAATTTCAAACCATTGGACTTTTTTGGAGGTATTGACAAATGTTTCTGTGCGCCGGGCTATTTCTTTTTCAAGTTCATTGGCCTGGGTTTCAAGCGAGCTAATCAGCGTTGAATCCCGATTGGCTTTGGGCAATACGTACAGCTTGTATAGTTGAAAATTCAGCGATTGCCACTCTTCATAAATAGCGCGCGTATCCTTGTCTGCATTGTCCAGGCTTCTTTCTCTTGCCATGGCATTAAACAACAAGCCATTGTTCAGATAGAGCGCTGTATTATAAGCCCGGCAAAACAGGGAATCGTTGGGATGATGTTGTACAAATTGATATAAAGAACTGAGCCGGTTGGCAAACATAGATTGCTTTTGGAGCATCTCTTTTTCAGAAGAATAGGTTTCAGCCTGATCCAGTAAGGCAAGGGCTGTTTCATTGTAATCCTGAAAATATTCAGCGGCCTTATCATATTGCTCCATTTTGTTATACAGCATGGCAGTTTGATACAAAGAACCTGCATAATCAAAGTGTTGTTTCCCCAACAACTCATTGTATCGGTTATTCACCTCCAAAAATAAAGTCAAGGCTTTTTCATCCGCTCCCTGAAGCATATACAAACGTGCCATAACTTGTATGCAACGGATATAGTCTCTATGGGTTTTACCCTGTATTTTCTCCCGGATATCCAGTGCCTCCGTCAGAAGAGCCTGAGCTTTGTCATATGCTTTGACATTCATTTCTGTCTCCGCCAAAAACTGAAGCGCCGAACTGTATGCGGTGCTATTCTCTCCAAGCTTTTTGCCCCAAATGTCTTTTACTTTTTGTCCTGTTTCCCTGGCCCGGTCAAATTGGCCCATTTTGTTATAAAGCGGGGCTATTTGGAAAAGTGTATTGGCATATTGGATATTTTCCGGACCAAGTGCTTTTTCCTGAATAACACTTGCTTCTGTAAACAACTTAAATGCTTTTTCATAATCACCATTTGAGAAATAGAGTCGCCCCAAATAGGAAAGCGCCAGTGCATAATCCGGATGCTCGGCGCCAAAACACCTTTTGATGATTTCAGCAGATTCTATGTAAGCAGCCTCCGCTTCATCGTACCTGCCCAGCAATTGATAGGCATTTCCGCATGACTTGAGCATAATAGAAAAGTTTTTATTCTCCTTTCCTTCTGTTGCTAACATAATAGCCTGAGCTTCAAGATATAAAGGCAAGGCTTTCTGATATTGACCCTTATGTGTGTACACCATAGCCAGGTTGTTCAAACTCCAGGCATAGGGCGCTTTATCTTTCCCCAAAACCCTCTCCCGAATGCCCAGGGCTTCCAGATGCAACGCAAGAGCCTGGTTGTACGCACTTTGTTTAACATATAGCAAGGCAATACTATTGAGGCTTTCCGCATACTCAGGGGTTTCTTGGCCTGAAGTTTTTTTCAAAATATCTCGTATTTCAAGGGCCAATGCCATTGATTTCTCCAATTCACCCGTATCGTAATACAGTCCTTGCAGTGCCCTTATGCTTTCTATATAATCCTTATGTTCTTTTCCCAATGCTTTTACCTGAATGGATACGGCTTCCTGCAATAGAGGTTCTGCCTTTTTGTATTCACCTTTTACCTTGTATAGTACCGACAAACGATATAAGCTCAGGGCATACATGGGGTGTTCTTTCCCCAGTTCTTTTTCGCAAATGGTTTTGGATTGCTGGTACCATTTTTCAGCTTCTACAAAATTGGCGGGTCCTCCTTTGCGGTAATAAATCCGGCCATAGTTGGCGCAAACCTTTGCGTACAGGACAGAGTTGGAGTCCAATGTTTCCAGCACCCTTTTTTCCGCCATTTCGGTGAGTTTGAAGGCACTGTCGTATTTTTTTTGATCCGTAAGCGCACGCGATACCGCCATCAGACTGTCGGTTTCCTGTTCCAGGGCAGAAGGCGCCAGGGCTTGGGCAGACGCTGCGGGTTGCAAAATCCCAATCAAAAAAAGCCAAAACCAAATAGGATGCATAAAACGAGGAGTAAGGGTTGATTGCTTGGATACTGCTGATTAATTTGATGAGCAGGCGATTCGTGCACTTGTAATGGTAAAAAAATATCAACTTTTTTTCAGACACTAAAAAAAGACTCAGCGAAGGGGTAAATAGACTTCCGCAACTTATTGGTGAAAGCCCTGTTACACGTTCGCAAGGTAAATCAAAGCCTGCCGATTAACATGCGTATCCGCTACTTCCTGTTCCTGTTAGTTATCAGCTCCACACGCATACGCGCACAGGAGGAGTTGCCCTTGTTTTCGGATCTTGCCAATCAGCCGGCATTCCAACCCACTTTCGATGCCCTGGCTCTGGGTAATGATTTGTACTACCTGATCAACGACAATGATGCAGGGTTTACCAACGTCTATAAGTTGGACGCTGAGGGCCAATTGGTGGCCAGCCGCTCACTGGAGCCGGGATATTCACACTATGGTACCCTGTTTACCAGTGGAAATCGGTTGTTTTTCGATGGGTTGCGCACCAAAGACACCTTGAACAATGAACATGTGCTTCTGGAATTTGATGCTGATTTGAACATTGTACTGACACAAACATGGCCCGAACTGGTGCCAAATAAAGCAGGTATGATCATCTGGCGTGGCGCTGAGGGCTTGAATGCATTCGATCGTGGCGCCCGCATGATCCGCAACGATACCCTGTTTTCCCTAATGCCTTATGCGCTTGATGTATCTGGTTTTGGGCCGTTTTTGCCGCGCACCATGTACGAGGTGCTGGGCCTCGATGGCTCGGTGTATTACACCAAATACCTGAAAAACATTGATTCGCTTTTTTACCACACTTACACCTCATTTGGCAACGATGCTTTTTACCTTTTCGGGTATATGCTGGGGCCAACCGTACCCAATGGGGATAGTTTTAGCGATGGCGGACTCATTGGCCGGTTCAATTTGCAAACGGGCGTGGTAGAGGGAACCACCTGGTTCAATGATCCGTTCCTGGGCAATGGCACCAACGGCAGCGTAGGGCAAATGCTCAATGGCCGCATGTACTGCAGCGCTTACACCGATACTAAACTGGAGGCAGCAGAGTACGCAGGTACTGGTTGTCCGGAGCGCACCGTGGTGCTGGAGGCCCGAACCTCCAACCTGTCCCTGATCAAAGGGTACAACCTGCCTGTGTGTGGATTCAAAACCAATGGCGGAAAAGCTTTGGCCACAGATGCGGATGGCTTTGTGTATTACGCCAATTACAACTTCACCGAAGGCCTCACCTATGTGTTTAAGTTCGACAGCCTGTTGAACCCCATTTGGCAGAAAAAATACAATATCAGATTCCCGTATTCTATTTTGTATACAGAACAGGGATATCTGGTTCTCAATTGTGTGACGGATATTTTCAGTCCGGTACTTGAAATTCACCGTATAGACGGGCAGGACGGCGAACTGGTAGGCGTCAGCACTCTTCCGTTTGATATGTCAGGCTCATTGTCCTATTTCCCCAACCCTTTCAAAACGCAGCTGCAAACCGAGCTGCCCGCCGCCCAAACCAGCAAGCTGCAGGTGTTCAACCGCCAGGGCCAACTTGTAGCCGAGGTAGCCGCGCCGTCCACGCAAGTCAACCTCGCGCAATTGCCCACAGGCGCTTATCTGCTCAGGACGCTGGATGTGGATACAGAGAGGTTAGTTGGGCAGCAGTGGCTGTTAAAGGTGGAGTAGGAGGTGTTATTTCAAATTTCGTTGTTCTACTCTAAAACACAATTATGTCTGCTCCCATCACATCCGAAACCTGGCCAACTATCCGCCGCAATTTCCGCCATGGATTTCTCAGCAGCCTGCACGTGGCCATTGGTACCGTTGATGCCTAGGGACAGCCACACGTAACTCCCATTGGTTCCTTTTTCCTGAACCGGGATGGCTTTACCGGCTTCTATTTTGAATTATTTACCAGAAATATACCTCAAAATGCCCAGTAGTGTGATTCTACATAATCCAGATACGCTACCGACAATTCTTTCCACAGTGCAGTGGAACAAATGTATTTATTCATTCAGCCCCCAATCATAATCGCTAAACACCACGGAGGCGCTGCGTTTGATCCAGGTTTTGGAATACTGGTTGAGGAAGTTTTTGATATCGCCAAAATCTGCGGCATACCATTCAAATATCTTGGACACCTTTACATCGTTGGTGTTGATCTGGTTGTAGCGCGGGTTGTTCACAAAGGCTTTAGTGCGCGCTGTGAGGGTAGCCTCCAGGTTTTCGGCGGTGTAGGCATGGTTCCAAAGTGGCGGGCACCCTTTGGCGGCGCAGTTGAGGGCAAAATGGATGCGGGCATCTTTGAATTGCGGGCGCAGGATGTCGTTTTCCAGGTTGTTCAGGCTGTATTTTTTAGCGCCGAGTTTGATGCGGCGTACATCCCAGGTTTTGCCGGCATCCAGGTTCATGATGCTTTTCACAGGGTAATTGTCTACAATCAGTTTGAGCGTATAGGCGTTATAGGCATTAATCCAGTATGCCATTTTCTGCTCCCGGCTCCAGGAATCCTGCACAGGATTGTCGGTTAACAGCTTGCAGTAAGCATTCAGCGCTTTTTTATCAGCCTTTAAGCCGGCGTAGTTCACCTTGCCATCATCGGTTACGTATTTGCCCAGCAAGGCATCAAAACCCTGATGCAAATCGGCGGGAGGTGTTTGCGCCCGGAGCAACTGAACAGCAAGAATAAGTGCGGAAAGCAGTGTGTATTTGAACATGCGATGGGTTTGATGAGTTTGAAGGGGTTTGAGGGGTTTGAAGGGTTTGATGGGTTTGATGGGGCCAAAATTCCAACCTTTTTGCATTATTTAAACGTCCTTGATCCTGAAACGTTGCACAACAGAATGTTACAACAGTGTAAACACTTTTTAATCCCCATGCGAATACCCCCGCATCTTTACTAATTTTGCACCCCACTCACTCATTCACTCATTCACTCACTCACATAGTGTCAGTCCAAGTCACCAACCTCACCAAGATATACGGTCCGCAGCGCGCAGTGGACGGCATTTCCTTTGAAGCGCACAAAGGAGAGGTGCTTGGTTTTTTAGGGCCAAATGGCGCCGGGAAAACCACCACTATGAAGATCATTACCGGCTATTTGCCTCAAAACGATGGTTCAGCTACGGTATGCGGCTATGACGTTTCTGCCCAACCCATGGAAGCACGCAAGCGGGTGGGGTATTTGCCGGAGCACAATCCGCTGTACAAGGAAATGTATGTGCGGGAATACCTGACGTTCACAGCTGGTTTGCACCAGGTTAAAAACGTAGAAAAAAGTGTGGATGAAATGGTGGAGCGAACAGGGTTGGTGACACACCGCCACAAACAGATCGGGGAGCTGTCGAAAGGGTATCGGCAGCGTGTGGGGCTGGCGCAGGCCATGCTGCACAATCCGGATGTACTCATCCTCGACGAGCCTACGAGCGGCCTTGACCCCAACCAGATCGTAGAGATACGGCAGTTGATTAAGGATTTGGGTAAAGAAAAAACCGTAATTCTCAGCACGCATATTTTGGGCGAGGTAGAGGCTGTTTGCGACCGTGCCATCATCATCAATCGTGGCAAGCTTGTGGCAGATGCGCCTATTCAGGATCTCAAACAGCGTTTTGCCGGTCAGAACGTGGTTACTGCCGGTTTTGCCGAGGCTGTGGATAAAAATGCCCTTACCCGGATCAAAAGTGTGCAATCTGTGAAAAGTCTGGGCAATAACCTCTGGCAACTCAGTTCGCCTTCCGGTGTGGATATCCGGGCAGAGGTGTTTGCTTTTGCGGTATCCAATAAATTAACGCTGCTGGAATTGCACCGGGAAGAACATTCAGTGGAGGATGTGTTCCAGCAACTCACGAAATAATCCTGAACCATGCTGCCCATTTTTACAAAAGAGATCAATACGTTTTTTTCCTCGCTCATCGGGTACATCGTCATCGGAGTATTTCTGGTGCTGATGGGTTTGCTGCTGTGGGTATTTCCGGAGTTCAGTATTCTGGATGGCGCTTATGCCAACCTGGATACCTTGTTTGGCATTGCCCCTATGGTATTCATGTTCCTGATTCCGGCGGTCACGATGCGGACGTTTGCAGAAGAGAAACAAAGCGGAACCATTGAATTGTTGGCCACACGGCCTATTACCGACTGGCAAATTGTGGGTGGGAAATTTCTGGCTTGCTTTGCACTGGTGGTTTTTGCCCTGCTTCCCACGGTACTGTATTACGTATCCGTGTATCAATTGGGCGCTCCTCCTGGCAACCTGGATTCGGGCGGTATCCTGGGCTCTTACATTGGATTATTGTTCCTGGCAGCGGCATTCTCTGCCATTGGCGTTTTTGCCAGCTCTCTCACCAACAACCAGATCGTAGCCTTCGTTTTGGCTACCTTTCTTTGCTTTTTTACCTATCTGGCCTTCGATTTCCTCAGTCGACTGCCTATTTTCTTTGGCAAAACAGACGATATCGTACAATCAGTAGGCATCGCGTACCACTACGATTCCGTTAGCCGGGGCGTGCTGGACTCCCGCGATGTGGTGTACTTCCTGTCGGTTATTTCGCTGTTTCTCGCCGCCACGGTGCTGTCATTAGGCAAGCGCAGGTGGTAGAACGGCTTACGGTAGACGGTAGACGGTGGACGGTAGACGGCTTACGGTGGACGGTTGGGTTGCGTGGGTCACTGAGCTAAAGTGAGTTGTCATCCCGAGAATCGGGACCTACACAAGCCGAATTGCTAGATTATCTTCTGGCAAAAACTAATTGTGCGTGGCCGGGCTTGTGTAGGTCCCGATTCTCGGGATGACAACCCACTTTAGCTCAGCGACCCACGCAACCGTCCACCGTCCACCGTAAGCCGTCCACCGTCCACCGTCATATCTTCTCCTTCAGCATCCGTTCTATGTAAACAGGCTTGAGGTTTACGCCCATGATTTGTCCTTCCGGGTTGATCAGGAAGGTAGCGGGGATAGATTTGATGTTGTATTGTACGGCCTGATTGCCATTGAATTCGGCGGATTCCATAGCGTGGTATGGCCAAACCAATCCGTCTTTTTTGATGGCGCTCTTCCAGGAATTTGGATTCTGCTCAATACCTATGCTGAAGATTTCAAAACCTTTATCGTGAAACTCCTGGTAGATTTTCACCAACTCCGGGTTTTCTTTACGGCAGGGACCGCACCAGCTACCCCAAAACTGAAGCAGTACGTATTTGCCTTTCAGGTCCGACAATCTGGCACGCTCGCCGCTGAGCAGGCTTACCTCAAAATCCGGGGCTACTTCACCTGAAGCAAATCGTGGCTGGCGATATTGGTAAAAAACGTAGGCAACAATGGCAAGTACGCCAATAATGATGAGGGTACGCGTGTTTTTCATACTTGATTCTTGAAAACCTATAAAGTGCAAAAGTAGTTATTTGGTTTGCGTGGTAGGTAGAAGTCAAAAATTGATTTAAACGCTTTCCTCATCCTAATAAAAATACGAATCACTTTTTCACTAAAAAGTGATTTTTAAATAAATGTGATTATCTTTGCACGACAAAGTTTAATCCATTAGTCATTTTGCCCATTGCTCATGAGAAGTATTTTAGGATTTTCTTTCATCAGACATGCATACCGTACAGTATGCGTGCCCGTATTAGATTATGAAAACACAAATACTATTAGAGTCTTTCCTAGACTCTTTCAAGGTAAAAAAGAACACTTGGGATGTTCTTTTTATGAGTAACCGACAAAAAAACGCCCAAACCCTTGCAGATCTTGAAATCTCTGTCAACGATGTAAAATCAATTCTGAGCGATTTGGCTATTGAGGACTATTCTGAAGGACCATTGCCAGATAAACTTTACGGAGGCGCCGATATGTGGGTCTTTGGTAAAGTCATAAAAGGTCAGGAGATATACATCAAAATCACGCTTGGTTTGCCCGATAACCCTACGATTTGTATATCGTTTCATGTTGCTGAGTTCCCGATGTCCTATCCTTTGAGGATGTAATCCATTTTCTTTAGAATCCAAGCCTTACCACCTATGCAAAGTCCAATTACCGGCAAGGAAATGAAGCTGCTTATCCGAGAAAGCACCCTTGCCATTCGCAAAGAATCCTTCCCGGTCATGTACCATGTTTGGTATTGCGAAGACTCCGGAGAGGAGTTTGAGGATCCCAATATGATGGAAACGAATCTTCGGCAAGCCGCTGATCAATATAGGAGCAAGTACAACCTGCCCTTTCCGGAAGAAATCCGCGAGATTAGGGAGCAGTATGGTATTTCAGCAGCTAAAATGTCTGAAGTGCTTCGGTTCGGAATCAACCAATACAAGCAATATGAGCATGGGGAACTGCCCAGCGAATCGAATGCCAGCCTCATTTTTTTAGCGCATCACCCCAAGGATTTCTGCCAATTGGTAGAGTATAGCGGCCTTGTTGAAGAAGAGAAAATAGCCTTGATAAAAAAGGCTAAGGATGTATTGGAAAAGAACGCTCATTGGCGGGAAAAGGAATGGACGACCCAATTATTGATGGGGTCAACTCGTCCTGATGTGGAACGTGGTTTCAGACAACCCAATCCATATAGAATAAGCGCAATGACGCGTTTTTTTGCTGATATTATGCCTGTTTTTAAAACACAAATGAACAAAATGCTTTTTTATGCAGATTTTGTTCATTTCAAAAGGCATGGCCGGTCCATAAGTGGCGCTAAATACCGGGCTATTGAAATGGGACCAGTGCCTAACAATTTTGATGGACTGTTTCAGTTTGCTGAAAACGAAGGATTCGTACGCATTGAGCACCATGAGTACCCCAATGGTAGCATTGGGAGTAAATTTTTGCCTGGTGAATTAATAGATGTTTCACAGTTCCTGAGTCCATCAGAAATAAATACCCTCAAAGATGTAAGCGAACGTTTTAAGGGAGTGCGGAGTCAGGAAATTATTCAAGTCAGCCATGAAGAAGATGCCTGGCTGAAAAATGCTGCAAGCCGTTCATTAATCAATTATCTGGAAGCTTATCGGCTAAAAGCGATGTGAGTCGTTTACCCAACCACCGCCTCCTCCACCACCGGCGCCTCTTCTTCCGATTCAATGATATCCAGTTCTACCCGCAGGTTGTCAATGATAAACTCCTGACGCTCCGGTGTGTTCTTGCCCATGTAGTAATCCAACACATGGTCCAGGTTGGTATCTTCCGGAAGGAACACCGGATCGAGGCGGATGTCCTCGCCAATGAAGGCCCCAAATTCGTTGGGACTAATTTCACCCAAACCCTTGAATCGGGTAATTTCCGGTTTGCCGCGCAGCTTTTTGATGGCCTCCTGTTTTTCTGCTTCGGAATAACAGTAATAAGTGTGTTGCTTGTCGCGCACCCGGAACAACGGAGTATCCAGGATGTACAAATGCCCGTTGCGCACCACATCCGGGAAAAACTGCAGGAAAAAGGTGAGCATCAGCAAACGAATGTGCATACCGTCTACGTCGGCATCAGTGGCAATAACGATGCGGTTGTAGCGCAGATCGTCCAGGGAGTCTTCAATATTCAACGCGTGCTGAAGCAGGTTGAATTCCTCATTCTGGTACACGATTTTCTTGGTCAGGCCATAACAGTTGAGTGGTTTACCCCGCAAACTGAATACTGCCTGAGTATCTGTATTCCTGGATTTAGTAATGGATCCACTTGCTGAATCGCCCTCGGTAATGAATACCGTTGTGGCCAGGCGCACCTCTTCCGGACCTTTTTCGTTGAGGTGGTAGCGGCAGTCGCGCAGTTTTTTGTTGTGGATATTGGCTGCTTTGGCCCGTTGGTTAGCCAGTTTTTTTACCTCCGAAATTTCCTTGCGCTCGCGTTCGCTTTGCTGAATGCGTTTCAACAATTCCTTGGCAACCTCCGGATTCTTGTGCAGGTAGTTATCCAGCTCCTTGGAAAGAAAATCCGACATAAAAGTTCGGACAGCAGGACCATCCGGAGCCATACGTTCGGAACCCAGTCGGGTTTTGGTCTGACTTTCGAACATGGGATCTTCCACCCGCACAGCCACTGCCGCAATGATACTTTCCCGGATATCCTTGGCGTCGAATTCTTTTTTGAAGTGGGTGCGCACCACTTTTACCAGCGCCTCCCGGAATGCATTGAGGTGCGTTCCGCCCTGGGTGGTATTCTGACCGTTCACGAAGGAGTAAATTTGTTCTCCGTAGTGATTTCCGTGGGTCATGGCTATTTCCACATCTTCCCCGCGCAGGTGGATAATGGGGTATCTGGTGGCTTCCTGACCGGTTTTTTTCTCCAGCAGGTCGAACAGACCATTTTTGGAGAAAAATGGTTTCCCGTTAAAATTGATTTTCAGGCCGGCATTCAGGTAGGCGTAGTCCCAGAGTTTTTGCTCCACATACTCCGGCAACCAGCGGTAATTGCGGAACAGGCCGTTATCCGGCTTAAATTCCACCAGGGTGCCGTTATCCTCCTTGGAGGGCTCAATTTTACTCTCTTTTTTCAGGTTGCCGAAGTTGAATTCGGCGGTTTTCATCTGACCGTCGCGCACGGCCGTAACCTTGAAATATTCCGAAAGCGCATTCACGGCTTTGGTACCCACACCGTTCAGGCCCACGGATTTTTTAAATGCCTTGCTGTCGTATTTGGCGCCGGTATTGATTTTGGACACCACATCTACGACTTTGCCGAGCGGAATACCCCGACCATAGTCGCGCACAGTGCATCCATTTTCATTCAGGGTAATGTCAATGACCTTCCCATAACCCATGGCATATTCGTCGATGCAGTTGTCCAGCACCTCTTTCAGGAGCACATAAATGCCATCGTCCGGACTGGATCCGTCGCCCAGTTTACCGATGTACATGCCCGGGCGCAGACGAATGTGTTCACGCCAGTCGAGCGATTTAATCTCATCTTCAGTATATTTAACCTCTTGCATATCCGGTTTGGATGGTTTGCCTGCCTTTTCCGGCGGCAATTTAGAAGCCGTTGGTTTGGTTTTGTTTCCCGGCCTGGATGATTTGATATTTGCGCCCAAAGTAACGGAGTTTTGTGGTGAAGATGTAATATCGGGCAAAAATAAAACAAATGTTTTAAGTATAAAACAAAATGTGTTTATTGTTGTGAAGTTTTTGAACTTCCAGTCTATGGTTAGTTCACACAGTAGTTCAGCCGCTGTTGGCTGTTGATTTATCAATATTAACATCAAAAGGCTTTAACAAGATGTATAATACATCGCATCCTGTTGTCTAGGCTCTGATATTTTTCCAATACCTGTCGTTTGTATTTTTGAATAATTTGAAGTACCTTTGTTTTGCAAATCCGAAACGTTTAGGGCGTTTGAGCGGGGGACTTCTCCAAGAAGGTGCATCCGGCGTCGGAATTTTATAAGGCGTCGTACTTAAAAAGTGCGGCGTTTTTTTGTAATAAACATGGTTTGAAATACCAACCTGTTTGACTTGCCTTTCTTTTTTACACGCCTTATTTCTTTGAAAACGTAATGATAATCTATTATTTGTTTTTCAAAGATGAGTGTTTCCACAACAGTTGAGGAAGGGCTTCGTTTTCGCGGATCAAAAGTGATGCTTTCTGGTTCACTAAGTACTAAGAACAATGAGTGGAATGCAGCTTTGTTTAGTGCGACCTGACCTTTAGTGGCCTCTTTTTTTTCATCCCCATGTCTTTCTATCGCATGCCGAATCCCGTAGGTATCAATGGAAATAATGAAACCAGTAACGTCAATGCCAGTCTCTGCAAGGATTTTTGCGCCAAGTTCATGATCTACCGTGAGGAGATCGAGCATTACATGTTGATTTGTCAACTTGTTAAAAGCAAGTTCAAAAAGGTCTTCAAGGGTCATGGTATAAGCTTGGTAGTTTTGCAGTTTGGTGGTTGAGTTTACAGCTTTTGAAATGTAGGCAGCATTCAAACAATAATTGCATGCAAATTTAAAACAAATAGTATTTTTTGTTTTAAATTATTTAAGATACGCTTTCAATGCCCCAAAACTTTTTTCTCAAAGAAATTCTGGATTGAAACCTAATATTCAACAATTGAAATTCGGGCTGTTTACGCTCTTGATCGCACTTTGCACCAACCAATTGTTGGCGCAAACACCTACTCCCCCTCCCTCGAAAATCACCAACCAGCCCCTCCCGTCTGGCACAGACCGTCCACCGTCCACCGTCGAACGTCCACCGTCTGCCGCCTCCGATACCCAAAAATTGAAAATCGAAACCGCTGCCATCATTGAATACTTCCTCAAAAATGGCCGGGAAATACAAAAACTGAGCGGTACCGTGCGACTCCGGCAGGAAAACACCCTGATCTACTGCGATACAGCCTTGCTGGATAAAGACTTCGCCATCCTGCGTGGCAATGTGGTGATTGCCCAGGGCGATACTGTCAAAGCTTTTGCCGATTCGGCCCACTATGATGCTGTGACCAAAATCAGCGATCTGTTTAACAAGGTGGTTTTGGTGAACGGCAAACAACAGTTGTTCACAGAAAGACTTCGCTACGATACCGGCAATAAAATAGCCACCTATACCACCGGCGCCACCATGACCAATGGCAAAAGTCAGGTGGTGAGCAGGCGTGGTACTTACCTGGTAGACCAAAAGGAAGTGCTGCTGAAAGGCAATGTGGTAGTTACGGATCCGGAGTTTACCATGCGAACCGATACCATGACCTTTAATACAGAAGCCCAGCTGGTGCGGTTTGTAGCGCCAACGCTGATCAGTCAGCGGGGTAGTAAAATCTATACGGAAAGTGGGTTTTACGACATGGAGAACGACTTTGCGGAGTTTGACCTGAACCCGCAATACGAAAAAGACGGTCAGCTGGGCCGGGCCAGGAAAATGCGGTATGAAGGTCACCTGAAAGAGTACACCCTGGAAGGCGAAGCGCATATTGAAGACCCCAAAAAAGGCGAAATAGCCGATGCCGAGGTGATCCGCTACAATTCGGAAACCGAAAAAACCACCTTGCGCGGCAGCGCCCATTTCCGCGATAGTACCCGGGATATTCAGGGCAGCGAAATCCGGTACGACAGCCGGAATAAAATCTACCAGCTCACGGGTCGCGGGCGCGTAAGCGAACCACCCAACATCATCGAGGCCGACTCGCTGGATTTCAACGACGTACTGGGCAACGGCGTGGCGCTGGGAAGTGTGTTTTGGCAGGATACTTCCAGCAATTACACGGTGCTGTCGTGGCGTATGGACTACAACAAAAAATCGCAATACCTCAATGCTTTTGGCGGTTTCGGGCCGGAAGGGTCGGGTGGTAGGCCCATGATGAAAAGTCTCATAGACCGGGATACGCTATACATGAGCGCCGATACGCTGACTTCTTTCAAGCCTGATTCCGCCAGCGATGTACGGCAATTACTGGCGCACCGGGATGTGCGGATTTTTAAAAGCGATCTGCAGGCAGCCTGTGATTCGCTGACCTTTAGTAGTGCGGATTCTATTTTTTGGTTTTACCGGATTAATAACCAGCCGGTGATTTGGTCGGATACCTCGCAGTTTTCCGGGGATACTATCCGGATGTTGTTGAAAGACAAAAAGTTGGACCGGCTTTGGCTGCGGCAAAATGCGCTGGTGATCAATTCGGAAGACGGGATTTTATTTAACCAGATACGCGGAAAACATTCCACTGTGTATTTCCGCGACGATGAAGCGCGGGAAATGCTGGTGGAAGGCAATGCTCAGGCCTTGTATTATGCGGTGGATGATAAAAAAGCCTACATTGGATTGAATGAAACGGCGTGTTCGGAAATGCGCCTGTTTTTTGGGGATAACAAGGTGGAGAGCATCAAGTTTTACCAAAAACCCAGCGGGAAGTTTATTCCTATGAAAGAGGCTGGCAAGGAAACCAAAAAACTGGAAGGGTTCTTTTGGGAGCAGGTGCGGCGGCCGAGGAAGCTGGAGGACTTGTGAGTGGGGATTACCGCAGGGGGTGGCGTAGAGGGGTTTCCCGCAGATTTACACTGATTTTCCCGCAGATTTTCGCAGAAAGCGTTCGGTTTGGGATTTTGGCGTAGAGGGGTTTCCCGCAGATTTACACTGATTGAACCGCAGATTTTCGCAGAAAGCGTTCGGTTTGAGATCAGAATAAGCTTAACAAGAGAAAACAGTCCTTTAAAACCCTCCGAAATCTGAAGCCGAATGTCTTCTGCGAAAATCTGCGGTTCAATCAGTGTAAATCTGCGGGAAACCCCCTCTACGCGGGAAACCCTAAAGCCTGTTATACAACCTGCTCACACCCAGCAACAAATACCCAATCAGGACATATTCCCCAAAACGAACGGCAAGTAGTTCAAACATATTGATTTGGCGTACAAGCTCCCCGCTATCCCGGTCAATACACTCGAATTTTTGCGAAACCTGCACGCCTCCACTCTGCATCCCTCTACTAACAGCTTCTCTTTCCAGGCTGCTGTTTTCGGGGCAATAGACGCATTCTATCCCTTTATTGTACAAAATGTTGCCAGGTTGATCCAGAGCCATGCCCATCAGGGCAAAAAAGGTGATGCCGGCAGCTGTGCCCAGCGCTCCGTATTTGTGTAAATCTTCCGATCTCTGGCAAATCCGAAAGCCAAACCAACCCAGCACCAGTAAAAGGATGGAACTGAATCCTTCCAAGTAGGTGAGGCCGTAAAAAAGGGCATAACTGCCCCCAATAAACAGCGCAATAGCTCCGATGATGATCGGAATCCATAAAAAAGATGGTATTTTGCTGGTCCAGTTTGACATCTTTTGAATTTGTAACCTGAGGTAGGGGAGGTTTCCCGTAGATGGGTTTCCCGCAGATTTTCGCAGATTGAACCGCAGATTTTCGCAGAGGGCGTTCGGTTTGAGATCAGAATAAGCTTAACAAGTGAAAATAGCCCCTCATAATTTCTTTAAAATCCCAAGCCGAACGCCCTCTGCGAAAATCTGCGGGGAAATCAGTGCAAATCTGCGGGAAACCCCTCTACGCACCACTCTACGGGAAACCCACCCTACAACTCTCCGGCCAATAACTTCAACCGGATTTCCGCTGATTTCAGACTAAACAACACCAAATCCCTGCGTGCCAGGGCTTGCTCCAGCGTATTTTGGGCAATTTGAGGCTCCAATCCATTGGTAGTGCCCACCCGGAATCGCTCGGTACTCACATTGAGATTTTCCCGGGCAATACGCACATTCTCTTCTTCCAAATTCAATATTTGTTGCTGACTTTGGTAAATGGCCAGTTGGTTATCCAGCTCGGTTTCCAGTACCATGCGCTGGTTTTCTATCCGGAGGTTGGATTGCTGTGCAGCCAAACGCGCAGTTTCAATCTGGCGCTTCACATTGCCGCCATTGTACAGTGGAATTACCAATCCTGCACCCACTGATAAACCCGCCTGGGTATTATTGAGCAAAAAGCCTGCGCCATTATCGGTACGCACGGCGTTGAGTTGGCTATTTCCGGTAATTCGTGGTTTGTTCAGCGTACGGTTTTCGTCTACCACCAGAGCAGCCACCTCGGCAGATTTTTGCAGGGAAAGCAGTCCGGGATTGTTGGACATGATTTTTTGGATTAGTGTGCTGCGGTCTGAGGCCAGGTTGGAACTCAGGGTTTCATCCACCCGGAAAGGGGTTTCAGGCGCGCGCACGAGCAGCCGGTTGAGTGCACGTTTGGCATTGGCAGTGTTGGCTTGTTGCAGGATCAAATCGGCACGACGCTGGTTGAGGTCGATGCGCGCCTGCAAGGCATCGGTTTGGGCTGCAAATCCGGCCGCCAACCGCGCTTCGGCAATGCGCAGGCGCTCTTCATTGAGCGTAATGACTTCGGCAATAGCGCGCTCCTGCATGCGCCCGCGCACGATCTCATAATAAGCAATGAGTACGGCGGCTGCGGTTTGCTGGACGGTGTTTTGCAGGTTGATCTGGCCCAAAGACTCCAGTTCTCCGAGGCGTTTTTTGGTAATATGCATCCGCCGCCCGTCGAACAAGGTCCAGTTTAGCTGCACCCCTGCGTTAGCATTGTTAAAAGGGGCGCCACTCTCATTAAACTCTGAACCGTTGGCCAGTTTTTGCTGGAAAGTGCTGAGGGTAAAGGTTTCGTTGGCCACCAGATTAATGGTGGGCAACATACCTGCGTTCCCTTTGGTATTGTTGAGTCGTGCAATATCGGCATCTGCCTGACTGATACGTATATCGTAACCAGCTTCGAGTACCAACTTTACGGCTTCTTCAGGACTAAGCAGCGGATCAGCCGGATTTTGGGCGGGAAGCGTGTTGAATAAGGAACTCAGGAGTAATCCTGAAAGTGTAATGAAGGTGCGGGGGGAGGAGAAAAGACCTTGTATCATGGGAAAATAGCTGCTCAAAGAAACCGGTTTTTGCAGGAAACAGCTTAAATTTCGAGGTGTTTATTTTTTTTCTGAAAAAATATTTGGTGAATAAAAAAAACATCTCTTACATTTGCACCCGCTAAACGCAACGGGGCAGAACGAAAGGTTAAGCTCAAAAGCGAAAAGCAAAAGTTCTACATTTCCGGGCGCATAACTCAGCTGGTTCAGAGTGCCTGCCTTACAAGCAGGGAGTCGGAGGTTCGAATCCTTCTGCGCCCACGAAGCCTTCCCAATCGGGAGGGCTTTTTTTATTCCCAGAGGTTCACCGCGAAGGGCGCGAAGAGCGCTAAGTTTTTTCACCACCAAGGCACGGAGGGCACTAAGGGTTGTTACGAGAAGATTACCTCGCAACCCTTAGTGCCCTCCGTGCCTTAGTGGTAAATTAGCGCTCTTCGCGTACTTCGCGGTGAACTGCTCTTCGCCAGTTTTTACTCCTGCAATTTAGCCGCATTATCCGCAATGGTAAGCGCTTCAATGATGGGCTCTATCTCGCCTTCTACCACCTTGTCAAGGTTGAAATTTTTGTTGTCGCCTTCCAATCGGTGGTCGGTCACGCGGTTTTGTGGCCAGTTGTAGGTCCGAATTTTCTCGGAGCGGTCGCCGGAACCCACCAGACTTCTACGGGCTGAGGCCAGAGCGCTGGCTTCTTTTTGTAATTGGGCATCCCGGATTTGCTGCACCAGGCGACCCATGGCAATTTCACGGTTTTTGTGCTGGGAGCGACTCTCTGTACTCTCCGCTACTGCACCAGTGGGTAAGTGGGTGAAACGCACGCCAGACTCAGTCCGGTTTACGTGCTGACCGCCTGCACCTGATGCGCGGAACACATCGGTACGGATATCTTCCTTCCGGATATCTATATCCTCAGCCTCCATTTTGGGTAGTACAGCCACAGTGGCTGCAGAGGTGTGCACACGACCCTTGGCCTCTGTTTCGGGTACACGTTGAACGCGGTGTGCGCCAGATTCAAATTTCAGTTTGCCGTACACATTTTCGCCGGAAACATCCAGCACTATCTTGGCATAGCCACCAACCGTGCCGGGTGTTTCATCCAACATTTCCACCTCCCAGCCCTGAGAGGCAAAGTATTTGGTGTACATCCGGTACAGGTCGCCGGCAAAAAGCGCAGCCTCGTCGCCACCGGTGCCGGAGCGTATCTCAAAAATCACATCCTTTTCGTCTTCCGGATCGCGCGGAGTGAGCAGAACCACCAGTTCCGCCTCCAGCTCCTCACATTCGGGCTGTAACGCGGCAATTTCCTCCCGCGCCAGCTCGCGCATTTCGGGGTCGGTTTCTGTAGCCAGCATGGCTTTAGCGCTGTCTATACCCGAAAGCGCCTTTTCATACCGGTCTGCCACCTGCACAATAGGCTGGAGTTTTTTGTATTCCTTGTTTACCTTTTTGGATTTATCGGGATCTGCCACCGTGGCAGGATCGCCAAGTTGTTCCTCGAGGTACAGGTATTTATCGCGAATGGCTTTAAGTTTATCCAGCATAATCTTGTCAACAAGTCTTTAAAAATCAGAAATCCCCTACATTAACACCGTCGAAATAGCCCATTTTCCACAAAATAAGCAGTATCACACCTACTCCTATCCGATACCAGCCGAACCATTTGAAACCATGGTTGGTAAGAAACCGGATGAAATACCGGATGGCTGCCATGGCTACCAGAAAGGCTACCAGATTGCCTACTCCCAACAACATTAGTTCCTGACTACCCAGCGCACCGGCATCTTCTTTGAGAAAATCCCAGAGCGACTTGCAGGTGGCGGCAAACATGGTAGGTACTGCCAGAAAAAAAGAAAACTCGGCCGCCGTGGCAGGCGAAAGTCCCTGCGCCAAACCACCGAAAATCGTTGCTGCCGACCGGCTCACACCGGGTACCATGGAAATGACCTGGAAAAAACCTATTCGCAGTGCTTTGGGTAAAGTAACATCTTGATCCACAGAGGTTTCCAATTGCCGGCGACGAGCAAAAAAATCGTCAAGCAGGATAAAAATGATGCCGCCAACAATGAGCGCAAGCGCCACCACCACAATGTTTTCGAGCAGTGCGTCAATTTGTTTTTTCAGCAATAAACCAAATACCGCAGCAGGCAAAAAAGCCACCAGCAACTTGATATAAAACTGAAAATTCTGAAAAAAACGTTTCCAATACAGCACCACTACCGATAAGATAGCGCCGAACTGAATGGCCACCGTGAATACTTTTACAAACGGATGCGACGCAATGCCCATGGCCGAAGAGCCAATGATCATATGCCCGGTAGATGATACCGGCAAAAATTCTGTCAAGCCTTCAATAATGGCCAGCAGAATGGCTTGCAGCAGGGTCATGCTTCAGTACTCGGTTGATTGTCGGAGTTCTTTTTGAAAATACCGAGAATCACGGTCACAAAACCAGCCACCATCAGAATCGGGGCTACGGTAATGCGCATAGGACTGTAGATGCGTTCTGGTTCCCATTTATTTGGGTCAGGCATAGCGCCGCCCGACATCAAAGCCAGGCCGGCCAGTACCAGTGCCAGGCCAATGCCCATGAGTACGAAGTTTTTGCGTCCGTAGATGAGCGTACGGTCGCCTTCGTTAAAAATACTTTCGCGTTTTTCTGCCGGGCGACGCACCGGAGCCGGAGCAGTTTTGCGTTGAGGCTGAGGCGCTTGTTGTTGTTGTTTTGCCATGGTGGTGAATGTGATTAATGTGGGGTTTAGAGGTGTTATCTGAAATTGATCACAAAATTCTGATTGTTCGTCAGTAGTTCGAATTTGCGTTTAGGATAGAGTCTTATTGGGTTGAATTCCCACACTACTGTTCAGACCTGTAAGGTTTTCAAAAACCTTACAGGTCTGAAACCAAAATGTCCGGTAGTTTGGCTGGATACCCACATTCCTCAATACAAATCATCCAGTTTCATGCGTAAAAACTTGTTAACCACCCATTTGGTGCTTAATCCGGAGATGAGTACACCGAGCAATGCCAGGCCGCTGAACACCAAAACCACAGCGTTGAGGTCTTGAAGTTGGGCCAGTTCCGGCATGATCCCGTTGAGCCACCAGAGCGTGAGCGAGAGTGCCAGAATAGCCAAAAGCGCGCTCCACAAACCATTGAGTATGCCTTTACGGATAAAAGGCCGACTGATGAATTCCCAGGACGCCCCCACCAGTTCCTGATTTTTTATGATAAATCGGTTGGAATACATGGCCAGCCGGATGGTGTTGTGAATCAAAATCGTGGATGCGATAATCAGCAATATGCCCAGCGTCAGCCCAATCAATCCCAGACTTTGAATGTTCTGGCCAACATTGTTGGTGTTGGCTGCTTCAAAATACAAATCGCTCACCAGGGTATCTTGTCGCAGCGTTTCCTGCCATTCCATCAGCCGCTTGTCGTCCAGATATTCTGCTTTTACATTAAACCGAACCACATCACGCAGCAGATCCGGCATATCCTCCAGCATACTTTCCTCTCCAAGGTCTTCCCGCATGGTTGCAGCGGCCTGTTCACGGGTAATGAACGTCACACTTTCTTTTTTAACCATAGGGTTTTGGCGCACCTCAGCAACCAATCTGCCAATTTCCGACTCGGATAATCCGGGTTTTAACTCCATCCATAGGTCAACTTTTTCCTTGAAAAAAGAAACCAGCTTCTGGCCATGAAGTGCCATCAATCCAAAAAATCCCAACACATACAGCACCAGTGCCACACTGGCAATGGCATACAAATAGTTCGCTTGGGTACGTGCCATAGGGTTTACTAACTGGGAGGGTTTGTTGCAAACAGTGCGCGAAGGTACGCAAGGTTTTTTGCTAAAACTTGCAGAATGTAACTTCCTGCTTTCAAAATGAGTGGCTTAGACTACCTTTGATTCTGATAATCTCCCTTCAGGAAAATACCAGAAGCAGGTTTTTTATTCCAATTTTGCGCAAAATTTAGGTTGCAACATGAATTTTTCCTTACTCCGCGTGCTCTTTTTCACGATGTTTACCCTGGCAGCAGGGGCTGCTCAGGCTCAGTGCACCTTTACGCTTCAAATGCTGGACAGCTACGGCGATGGCTGGAATGGCGGAAAACTAACCATCACTTCGGGGGGGAATGCCACCACTTTTACCCTGGACAATATCAATGACGATGGTATTGACAGCACTCTGACTTTTGTGGTTGCAGATGGAGCGCCTCTTGTGTTTAGTTACACAGCAGGAAGTTTCCCCTGGGAAGTTTCCTTCAGTGTGTTGGATAATACCGGCGCTCCTTTTTTTCAGAGCGTGGCGCCGGCTACCGGAACACTTTACACCGGCACCGGCGATTGTATTGAATGTGGACAACCATCCGGCTTTGCCGTGGAAAATATCTGGGATAACCGCGTGCGACTGCGCTGGCAACCCAACACCGGCGGTACCAGCGCGCCGGAATCCTGGCGTGTAGTGTATGGCCCGCAAGGATTCAACCTGAATGCCGGAGAAGGAGATTCCATTACCGCAGCACTCAATAAAGTGACCATACAGGGATTGCAGAAAAAAACCTGGTACGATGCCTATGTGCAGCAATACTGTGGCGCCATTGGCGGTTATTCCGATTTCGTAGGACCAGTGTCTTTCCAAACCTACTGGACCAACGATATTGGAATAACGGGTGTGGTCTCGCCACAAAATGGTTGCGATCTTGGGATGGATTCTGTGAAAGTGATGGTGCGGAACTTCGGGTCGGCTCCTCAATCGCTCTTCACGTACAGCTATGCTGTAAATGGTCAACCGGCCGCTGTGGTGCCACCTTCTGATGGTTTTTACACCGGCATTTTGGGTAAAGACAGCACGGTAGTGATTGCGTTTGAAACCTTGAGCGATTTTTCTGTTTCCGGCGAATACCGTTTGGATGTGTATACCGAGTTGGGAACGGATGAAGACCTGCAAAACGACACTTTTACGTATTATTTCACCAACCGCCTTCAACCCACGTATGTACAATTATTCGAAACATGGGGCGGCGGCTGGGAAGTCAGTGGAGAAAATCCATCCTGGGAATACGGCAAACCTGACAAGCCGGAAATTCCAAATGCAGCCAGCGGCGAATTTGCCTGGGTAACCAGCCTGGCCGGCAGCTATAATACTAGTGAGGCGTCTTTCCTTACCTCTCCATGTTTCGATTTTTCTGAATTGGATACAGATCCTGTAATTGCCTTTTCCATCAATCTGGATATGCAACAGGATTTTGATGGCGTATGGTTGGAGACCTCTGTAGACGGCGGACAAAACTGGGAAAAGGTAGGTGAAGTTGGAGAAGGCCAGAACTGGTATTCCGGCGAAATTGATTTTCTGGGACTCACAGATGCCTGGTCGGGTAATACAGGTGGTTGGGTGAATGCACGCCATTCATTGCCCGGTACCGCAGGCGAAAGTGAAGTGCACCTTCGTTACGTGATGCGCAGCTCCCCTTTCTTCTCCGGCGGTGGTTGCGGCATTGATGATATCCGGATTTTCGAAGCTTTTGCAAAAGATCTTGCTGCACTTTCCATGTATACCCTTGGCGATGAAGAGGAGTGCGGTTTGGAAAACGATCAGGTTGTTTTCACCTTCCTGAACGCCGGCTCTGCCACGCAAAGCGGAATTAAAGCCTTCTACAGCATAAATGGCGGTGCTCCGGTGCAACAAAACGTGACCGGAACAGCCGTAGTAGACCAACAGGTAACGCATACCTTCACGGTTCCTTTCGACAGCCGTGATGGTTTGTTTGAAATAAAATGCTGGACCAACCTCACCGGAGATCAGGATCACAGCAATGATACTATTACATACGTTGTGGATCACCGCGCGAAACCATTGCCTTATCAGCAAAATTTCGAAACCCTCACCGCTCCTCCAACAGATTGGACCTACGATCCAGCATTCGGATTCATTGTAACCAATACCCATAACAATATTTCCAATGTGCTGGCCTTCAACCTGTACAGCGGAAATACGGAATTCACGGCGGATATGCCGCGCATGGGTTTGGTACAATCCGGCGACTCCCTGCGTTTCACCTATCGGATCACCAACTATGATTCTGAGGGTCAAACGCCTACTATCCTGCAGGGTGGAACAAAAATTGAAATTCAGGCATCCACAGATTGCGGCGAAACCTGGGAAACCTTCTTTACCATTAGCAATCTGAACCACCTGCCTACAATCCAGATGCGCGAGCGCAAAATCAGCCTGGAAAATTATGTAGGTGAGAACCTCAAAATCCGCTACCACGGTATCTGGGGCGCCAGCGATTTCTGGTTTGATCTGGATAATGTCAATATCCTGTCTTGCGCCGCAGACATGGAGCTCAGCGCAGCAATAACGCCGGCCAATCCCGGCCAGTTTGATGGTGTAGCCAAAATAGAAGTGGGATTGGGCAATCCGCCATACCAATACACCTGGAGCAGTGGTAATACCACCCAAACGGCTACAAACCTCGGCCCGGGCGCCTACACGGTTACCGTGCTGGATGCACATGGCTGTACCGATGAGATCACCTTCAACCTCGGTACCTCTTCAGTGCAGGATCCCGCCACTTTTGCCCGAGTGTCTTTGTTCCCGAACCCAACCAGCGGCCTGTCTACCCTGGAAGTGCAGTTCCTGGAATCTACAGACGCCCAATTGGAAATACTCAATCCGATGGGACAACGTATGCACATGACCACGGTAAATGATGCCACCCAGCTTACTGAAACCATTGATCTGGAATCTATGACGCCGGGGCTGTACCTGGTGCGTATCCAGGCCAATGGCCAAACCTTAACCAGAAAACTGATAAAGCAATAGCGGCAACCAGGCTACTTTAATTTCATTTGGGCAAAGTAAGGGTGATCCGGATTCACGATCAGCTCCTGCCGTTGCGGGTGTACCAGTACATCCATATCCTCTAATGGTATGGCTCCCAGGAGTGGCTCACTGTCACCTGGCAGAATCATGGCACGGCAGGTGGTTGCCCGATTTTTAAACCGGACCTGAACACTATCAGCCACGTCAAATTCTAAAATTCGCCCGTCGGCAGTCTCGGCTTTGCGCTTTTCCACGATCGGAAATTGCAACTGCGCCTGAATTTCTTCGTTGATACACAGCATATACGAACCGGTGTCCACCAGAGCCCGTATGGTCATATGCTTTACCTCGTCCTGGCCAATCAGGTTGCGGCGCAGCAGTGTGAGGTCTTCTCCATTTATGAGTTCAATATCTGTATATACAAGTCCCATTTCTTTCGGTTTTTAGCAAAGTTAAAGTATTGTGTGATATCGCGCAAGAGCCAATCATTTGTCAACTGATGGCAAACGTAATTCCATTCTGGAGCGTTATTTCGTAATCTTGTTATCTTCGCAGGCAATTTTTCACCTTAATAGCATGCTGCGCATCGTCCAAACTTTTGTTATGAACGCTAAAAACGTGTACACACTCCTGTTCTGTCTGTTGATGCTGACAGCATCACAAGCGCAAAACGGTTCTTTTTTCACCAGAATTCCTTCAGATATTGTGCTGAAGGCAGAGGGTTCAGGCAAAATTCGGTTGCCTAAAACCTTTGAGGCCTTTGAACTGGATGAAGCCGGCCTGAAAGCTGCGCTTGAAAATGCACCCTGGGAATTTACCCCGGAAGCTGATCAGCGCCAATATCAGGTAACCATGCCCATGGGAAACGGGAAAGCTGAAACTTTTGCGGTTTGGCGGGTGGCTATGCTCGACCCCGAACTGGCAGCGGCCTATCCGGATATCCGCACCTACGCCGGTATTTCCCTCAAAGATTCCCGCCGTACAGTCCGGTTTAGCCTGACACCCCGCGGACTCAAGGCTATGGTGATGCATCCGGATATGGACGCATCTATGGTTAAAGCGGTTTTTCCCGGAGAAAATAACCTCTACATAGCTTACGAACACCTGGATATTCCGGAAGACCGGCAACCAGGTATGCAAAGCGGTATCAATACCGATGGCTCAGTTTGGTTTGAAGCCAGAAAAAAAGCACAGTTGCCACAGGTTTCAGCAGATCGTGGACAGGAATTGGAGCCTGTGAAACTGAAAGTGTTCCGCTATTGCGCGGCAGCAGTGGGTGAGTTTACGCAAGACCACGGCGGCACAAAACCGCTTGGCATCGCAGCCGTTACAGAATACACCAACCTGGTGAGTGCCGTTTTTGAACGGGATATCGACATCAGAATTCAGCTGACTAACGGTGTGCAGTTTGTGGTGTTTACCGACCCGAACAGCGACCCATATCCGGTGCTGACCAACGATGCCTGCATGACCATCAACCCTTCCGTTTTGAACCAGTTTACCAATGTCAACTCCTACGATGTTGGTCACGTGTACATTCGTGGCGGTGGCGGTGTGGCTGGCGGCAATGCCTGCCTTGATTCCAAAGGCCGCGGTTGTTCGGCTGGTCAGGGTATCAATGATTACGGCGATTTCTTTCTTTTTGTTATCGGCCAGGAAGTAGGGCACCAGTTTAGTGGTGGCCATACCTGGAACCGTTGCGGACCAGGTAACGACCAGCGCGTTGGATTCACCGCCTTTGAACCCGGCAGCGGTAGCACCATTATGTCGTATGCCGGCTTGTGTGGCGCCGACAACATTGTGGGTATTGGCGATTTGTATTACCATGGCGGAAGCATAGAAGAAATTGGATTTTTTGTCAATTCCATTGCCCAGTGTGGTGGATATGTAACCACCACCAACAACCCGCCAACGGTAACCTTGCCATATACCGACAACTTCAGTATTCCCATTTCCACACCATTCGAGCTGCGGGGTGCAGCAACCGATCCGGATGGCGACGCACTCACGTATTGCTGGGAAGAAATAGACGCGGGTCCTGAAACGCCACTGGGCGCGCCTCAGGGTAATGCCGCCATATTCCGCAGTCGGCCTCCAGTGGATGTAAATAATAGGGTTTTCCCTCAATTGGGCACCATTCTGGCTAATGCGGAAGACTTTACCGAACAGCTGCCATTTTATTCCCGCGACCTTACCTTCCGTTTAACCGCACGTGATAACAAGCCTGGCGGTGGCGGGGTGCATTACGCCGATGTAGCCTTTAAAGCCGTTGAATCAGCGGGCCCATTCCTGGTGCTTTCTCCCAATTCCGCCAGCACCATCTGGCGCGTTGGCGAGCTCACGGAAGTGCGCTGGGATGTTTCCAATACCAATACAGCTCCGGTAAACTGCCAGAAAGTAAATATTCTGCTGAGCACCGATGGCGGACTTACCTATCCAACCACCCTGGTGGCAGATACAGAGAACGATGGTACCCATTATATTATGGTGCCAAACACCCTTACCTCCAGCGCCCGCGTGCGCATTGAGGCCGCGGATAATGTGTTCTTCGACCTGTCGAATGCCAATTTCAAGATCCAGAACCCGGTTCAGCCATCGCTCACCGTTGGTTTGTCTACTGATGCTGCCACGGTTTGTCTGCCCGGCGATTTTGTTACCAACGTCAATACAGCCACTGTACAGGGTTATTCCACGCCTGTTGCACTGGATCTGGTAGGTAGTGTGCCGGCCGGCGCCACTTATACGTTCAGTGCAACCAACATTAACCCGGGTGAAACCGCCACGTTGACGGTTGACATGGCCAGTGTGGCTGTAGAGGGTAATTTTAGTTTTACCATTCGCGCTATTTCCGGCACAGATACCATGCTGCGCCCGGTGAGCCTTTTCCTGCGCAGGAATGACTTTTCCGGTTTCGGATTGGTAACGCCGGCTAATGGTTTGACCAATCAGGCATTGTCCCAAACCCTGCATTGGAGCAAGGGTTTGGATGCTGACACCTACGATGTACAGTTCTCCGACAGTCCGGCCTTTACCAATATTCTGGCCTCGTCCAGCAATACCTCGCAGGATTCCTTAAAAATCACCTTCCTCCTGGAAAAAGGCAAGGCTTATTTCTGGCGTGTGCGCCCGCGCAATGAGTGTGGCGTGCATGAGTGGACCGAGCCTTATTTCTTCTCAACTTTTGCAGAAAATTGTTTGAGTTTTCAGGCAAATGACCTGCCCAAAAACATTAGCACGAACGGCACACCAATTGTTGAATCCAAAATCAACGTGCCGTTTGGAGGCCAGATCAGCGATGTGGTAGTGAGTCAGATTTCCGGCTACCACGAATATTTCAAAGACCTGGAAGTGCATCTGATTAGTCCACAGGGCTCAGAAATACTGCTTTGGAAAGACCGTTGTGGCAACTTCAATGGCTCCTTCAACTTTGGTTTGTCGGATGCATCGCCTTCCGTTTTCTCTTGTCCGCCGCCTAACACCGGCGCCATCAACAAACCACAAAGTCCGTTGGCGCCTTTGCTGGGCCAAAACTCGTCTGGTTTGTGGACCCTTCGGATAAAAGACAAAGTTTCTGGTGGCGGCGGCAACCTGAATGCTTTTGCCCTGCAATTCTGCCAATCTGTAGAAATTCAGCCTCCTTTCCTGGTTAACAACCTGATTATGCCACTGCCAACGGGTACCAATCGGGCTGTAACGCCAGATTTCCTGTTGGTAGAAGATCCGAATAACACACATGCTCAACTGATTTTCACCCTGCTCACGGTGCCAGAAAACGGTGTGCTGGAGCTGAATGGGGTGCAATTGCAGCCAGGAGCACAATTCACCCAGGCCGATATTGATGCTGGTTCGTTGCGCTTTTTTGATTTCGGTGGCAGCCCGGAGCCTGATGGTTTCCGCTTTATGGTAACCGACGGTGAGGGTGGATTTTTTGGTACACCAAAATTCCTGGCCCAGCCACTGGTAGATGCCAAGGATATTCCGGTGCAAAAACTGGATTTCACGCTTGCGCCAAACCCTGCAACACAATCTGTATGGCTTACGTTTACGCAGCCAATTACAGATGCAGCGCAGGTGCGTTTGTACAACATAGCTGGTCAATTGCTGCTGGAGCAATCCATGGCAAACGGGCAGGAGCGTTTACCATTAGAAGTAGCTGCATTGCCTAAGGGCATCTACGCTGTTCAGGTTGAGACCGAGAGCGGTGTAGGCGTGCGGAAATTGGTGATAGAATAAAGTGTTGGTCTAATTTTGAGGCGTTTAAACAACCTACGGTAAAGTTTTTCGTCTTTAATGGCCTGTTTGGTTGATTTGTTAGGTTAGCGACGGGGTGACTGCCAATCACCCCGTCGCTAACCTAACAAATCAACCAAACAGGCTTTATATTGCCATAAAAAAACATAAAAATGAACGTCAAATTGAAATTTGTGCTGCCTGCTTTGTTGCTGAGTGCAGGGGTGTATGCACAGGGCAATTACTTTGATATTGCCAAGAACATGGAAATTTTTGCCAACGCTTACCGGGAGGTCAATCATTCTTACGTGGATGCTCTTGATCCCAATCAGGTTATGCGCCGGGGCTTGGATGCCATGCTGGAGGGCTTGGATCCGTTCACTAACTACATTTCCGAAACCGATATTGAAAGTTATCGCATCCAGGTTGACGGCAAATACAACGGATTGGGCGCCACCGGCGAGCGTGTGGGCGATTATGTAGTACTGGTTGAAATCATTGAAAACAGCCCTGCGCATAAAGCTGGCTTGAAGGTAGGCGACGCCCTGATCAGCATTGATGGTCAGAGCGCTAAAGGACGTACCGAACAAGAGGTGCAGGATTTTCTGAGGGGTTACCCGGGCACCAAAACTGAACTTATGGTGCGCCGCCCCGGAGCTGCTAAAGACCTGAAAATCAGTCTTGAACGTGGCGAGGTGATTATTCCAAACGTGCCTCACTCCGGTTTGGTAGCAGATGGGGTAGGATATATCAACCTGACCACTTTTACCGAGAATGCCGGCCAAAACGTAGGCGATGCACTTTCCAAACTGAAAAAAACACCAGGTTTGAAAGGTGTGATCCTGGATTTACGCGATAATGGCGGCGGTTTATTGAATGAGGCGGTAAACCTCGTGAATGTATTTGTGCCAAAAGGCGAACTGGTGGCCAGCACCCGCGGTAAAGTGCCTGAATGGGATTTGAACCTGCGTACCCAACATTCGCCCATAGATAAAGATATTCCGGTGGTCGTATTGATGAATAAAATGAGTGCATCCGCCAGTGAAGTAACGGCTGGAGCATTGCAGGATCTCGACCGGGCGGTTATCATGGGCCAAAAGAGTTATGGTAAAGGGCTGGTACAAAATACCAAGGAGCTTGGCTACAATGCACGTATCAAACTCACTACTGCCAAGTATTACATCCCTTCTGGTCGTTGTATCCAGTCGGTGCGGTATAAGGATGGTCAGCCGGTGGATATTCCGGAAGCAGAGCGTGCCCAGTTCAAAACACGCAATGGCCGCACGGTACTGGACGGCGGGGGCATCAAGCCGGATGTAGTATTGCCACACGATACTGCCCACGGCGCCTGGAAAGCCTTGCTTGACCAGAATATTATTTTCGATTACGTGACCCAGTATGTGCAAAGTCGGGAAAGTATTGACTCCATTGAGGTGTTTGAATACACGGATTTCGATGGTTTTTTAGCTTTTGTGCAAACCAAAAAGTTTGATTATCAAACCCATTCAGAGCTTAAACTGGCTGAGCTGCGCAAAATTGCAGAGCAGGAAAACTGGCAGCTGGACGCTGAAATGAAGGCCCTGGAGGCCAAGATTCAGGCTGAAAAGAAAGGGGAAATCTTGCGCCAAAAAGAGGAAATCCTGCACGAAATTGAGCAGGAAATTGTGGGCCGCTACTATTTCCACCGCGGCAAAGTGCGCAAAAACCTGGTCAACGATCCGGAGGTAAAAGAGGCAGTGAAGTTGTTGAATGATCCGGGCAAGTATCAATCCATTTTAAAGGGTTGATGACTGGATACCACTATGTCACTAAGGGCGCTAAGATTTACGTCAGGTTATTAATCTTAGTGCCCTTAGTAACATAGTGGTATCTAAACACTGTTAAGGTTTTCAAAAAAGCAATGCATTAACCTGATAAGGCATTACTTTTGATCTTGAAATACGTCACTACACAAAAAAATTCACATTAAAAGTCTTAACCTTTCACTCATGAAAAAAGCGATTTTCTTCTTCGCCTTCTTCCTCGCTGTAGGCATTGTATCTGCTAATGCTCAGTGCCAGGGTGCTTCTGCATCTGCAGGCAAGTCCTGCTGCGCCAACAAAGCTGCTAAAGCTGCTTCTGCTGATGCTTCCATTGAAAAGCGTCTTGCTGAAGACGGCTCTATCTCATACGTTCGTAAAGAGTCTGACGCTCAGGGCAACGTAAAGTTTGTGAGTGTTCAGTACGACGAAGCTTCCAATGCTTTCGTTAATGTAGCTCCTAAATCTGCTACTGCAGGTGCTGGCGCTTCTGAAGGTATGGTAAAAAAATCTTGTTCTGCCAGCGAAGCCAAGGCTTGTGCCGGTGGCGCCGCTAACGGCGGAAAAGCTTGCTGCGCAGGCAAATCTGCTGGTGCTTGTAAGAAAGAGCAATAATTTTTGTTTGCTGCCAATAAAAATGAGCCACCCTGGGTAACCTGGGGTGGCTCTTTTTTATTGAAGTTGGACCTCTTGCGAGGTCTGGGATACGGCCGTTATTTGGGCTACAAAGGTTGGACCTCTTGCGAGGTCTACCGTAGGCCGTCTACCGTCCACCGTCTACCGTAGGCCGTCCACCGTCTACCGGCCCGAGGTCAGACCTGAAATCTCCCGCACTTCTTTCAGCGTTTGCTGGGCACGTTTGCGGATTTCAGCACTGGACTCCAGTAACTGGGTTTTTACATTCTTTTTGTCGGCCTGCAGTTCGGCGAGGCGTTCGCGGAATGGATTTACTAATCCTACCACGGCATTGGCTACGGCTTCCTTGAGGTCGCTGTAGCGCAGGGCGCCGGCGGTATAATCGGCCATAAGCGAATCATGGGCTTCCATGCTGTTGCAGGCACGCAGCAGTTCGAAGAGGTTTTTCACCCCTGCACTCATTTCACCTGCGGCGGTTTCGCCGGTATCTGTAACGGCAGATTTGATCTGCTTACGGATGCGGTCTTCCTCACCGAAGAGATTTATGTAGTGCTTTTCTCCCAGGCTTTTGCTCATTTTCCGGGTTGGATCTGCCGGAGAGAGAATCTTTGGCGTTTCGGTGAACAACGGCTCCGGATGAACAAAATACTCCTTGCCAAACTGGTGGTTGAAGCGCTGGGCAATATTGCGCGAAAGTTCCAGGTGTTGTTCCTGGTCTTTTCCTACGGGCACATAATCGGCGTGGTAAATCAGGATATCGGCGGCCTGAAGCACGGGATAGGCAAATAAACCCAGGCTTACGAAAGCGTCTTTATCTGCTTCGTGGAGCTGATCGGTTTTGTCCTTGAACTGAGTCATGCGCGTGAGCTCCCCGTAGGAAGTAGTACAGCCCAGGATCCAGGAGAGTTCCACGTGTTCAGGAATCTGGCTCTGGATAAACACATTTTCCGGTTTGATACCGCAAGCCAGCAGGTAGAACGCCATTTTCCAGGTATTCTCCCTCAACTGAGCCGGGTTGTAAGGCATGGTCATGGAATGGTAATCTACCACGCCATAGTAGCATTTATAGCTTTCCTGGATACGAACCCAGTTTTGAACCGCGCCAAAGTAGTTGCCTAAATGGAGATCGCCGGTTGGCTGAACGCAAGAGAGAACGTTTTTCATGTTGAGTGCCTAAGTGTTTGAGTGCCTGAGTGTTTGAGTTGGCGTTCGGCTTGGGATTGTCGCTAATTTTTAAGGTTGAAGTGCGAAAGTAATTTGAGGGTGCATGTAGTGTGAGCTTTGTCGTCGTTCGCCCCTCAAGCCGAACGCCAACTCAAACACTCAGGCACTCAAACACTCATAAACCCAAACACTCAAACACTAGCTATCACTGATATTTCAATATTCACGAATTTGGGCAACTCCGAAACCTGCACCAGTTCCCGGGCCGGGGCGAACTCAGGTTTGAAGTACTCACCATACACAGCGTTTATTCGGCCAAAAAGGTTCATGTCTTTGACAAAAACGGTTGCCTTTAACACTTTTTCCAGGCTGCTGCCGCCTGCTTCGAGGATTGCCCTGAGGTTTTTGAGCACCTGATGGGTTTCTGCCTCAATATTGTCCAGCACCAGTTCATTGGTGGCCGGATCAATGGCAATCTGACCGGAAATGAACAGTAATCCGTTCAAACTGGTAGCCTGATTATACGGACCAATAGGCAGCGGAGCGTTTGGAGTGTTGATGAGTTGTTTCATGATGGATGTTATTAGTCATTTAGGTCATTGGGGTCATTTAGGGGTCATTTAAGGGTCATTGGGGTCATTTAAGGGTCATTTGGGTCATTTAGGCGTCATTTAAGGGTCATTTGGGTCATTCAGAGGTCATTTGGCGTGAATGCCCAGAATAGCCACTAAATGACGCCTAAATGACCCTTAAATGACCCTTAAATGACCCCTAAATGACCCCTAAATGACCCAAATGACCCAAATGACCCCTAAATGACGCCAATGAGTACAAACAAAAAAAGCCCCACACACCCCGACGAGCGGGATTGGAGCCTCTTATGTGCCTGCTTGAAGAGGCAAAAAGTTATTCTTCGGCTGCAGCCCGGGCTGTACCCGGAATCAACACCTGACCGCGATAGTACAGGTCGCCATCCACTTTGTATGCGTGGTGGAACATGTGAACTTCGCCGGTGGTTTTGCAGGTGCCGAGGGTTGGCATTGCAGCATGGTCGTGTGTGCGGCGTGCGCGCTTGCGGCGCTTGGAGTGCCGCCATTTTGGATTTGGCATGACGCTATTCTGTTATAGGTTGTTTGCACAACCTTTTATGATTCAATTAGTTATCGCTTTTCAAATTTTTCAGACTGTCCCAAATAGAGCTGCCTGATGGATCATTTTGGTCTGGATTGAGGTGCTTGAGTACTTCACGGTTGCAAGGCGGATTGGGGTCGTTCTCGCAATCGTAGGTATTCGTGATTGGCAATGCCAGCACCACAAATTCGTACAGGTATTTGGCTACATTGAATTCAGGAGCTTCGCGTTGGATGAATATCACTTCCTCGTCGTCTGTCTCCATGTCTTCTTCTGCAAACTTCACGATCAATTGCTGCTCGTCTTCAATCGGAAGATGAATATTAGCGGTGCAACGATCACATTCAGCTCCAACATAACCCTCCAGCGTGAACTGAAGCAACATCATGTCGGGCCGCCTGTCGAGTTCCAAATCAAAATGAACTTTTCCGTCCTGAACGGGAGAACCCTCGAACTGAGCGAAAAACGCATTGTCAAGCTCAAACTTGTAATGATGTACCCCTGATTTTAATCCCTGTATCGGGAGGGAATACGCGACAAATACGTCCATTGGCTCGGCAGTTTTTCAAAACGGGCGGCAAAGGTAGATAATTCTGTTTTTTTAAACAAGAGTTAGGGTAAACTTTTCAACTCATCCACCAAAAACTTGCCTGTCCAGCTCTCTTTTACTTTAGAAACCGCCTCAGGAGTGCCCTCAGCCACAATATTTCCTCCGCGGAAACCACCCTCCGGACCCACATCCACTATGTAATCAGCCATTTTGATCACATCCAGGTTGTGTTCAATCACCACCACCGTATTGCCCTTTTCCACCAGTTGATTCAACACCAGCAACAATTGCCGAATATCGTCAAAGTGCAATCCCGTGGTGGGCTCATCCAAAATATAGATGGTTCTGCCAGTGTCTTTTTTGGATAACTCTTCCGCCAGCTTCACCCGCTGTGCCTCGCCGCCGGAAAGGGTTGTGGCCTGCTGCCCAAGGGTAATGTATCCCAAACCCACATCCTGCAAGGTTTTAATCTTGCGGTAAATGGATGGAATGGGTTCAAAAAACTCCGCCGCCTCCTGAATGGTCATGTCCAGCACATCCGAAATGGATTTGCCTTTGTACAGCACCTCCAGGGTTTCGCGGTTGTAACGCCTGCCCTGGCAACGCTCACAATGTACCTGAACATCGGGCAGAAAGTTCATTTCTATGGTGCGCAAACCAGCGCCCTCGCATACCTCGCAGCGCCCTCCTTTTACATTGAAGGAAAAACGCCCGTTGGCATAACCCCGAATCTTGGCTTCCGGCGTTTCTGCAAATAACTTGCGGATATCCCCAAAAACATTGGTGTAGGTGGCCGGGTTGGAACGCGGTGTGCGACCAATCGGACTTTGGTCAATTTCAATGACCTTGTCCAAATGCTCCAGCCCCTGTACTTTTTCGTACTTGAGCGGACGCTTCAGGCTGTTGTAAAAATGGCTCTGCAGGATGGGGTAAAGCGTTTCGTTTACCAAAGAACTTTTTCCTGAACCACTCACGCCCGTAATGCAAGTGAAAGTGCCCAATGGAATGCGCAAACTGGTGTTTTTCAGGTTGTGCCCGGTGCATCCTTCCAGTTCCAGCCATTTGCCGTTGCCGGGTCTGCGTGCTGGTATATCGAGCTTGGCCCGACCAGCCAGATAATCAGAAGTAGCCGTGGGGTTTTTCAAAAAATCGGCCGGCTTGCCTATGTCTACGATCATGCCGCCGTGTTTGCCCGCCCCCGGACCCAAATCAATCAGGTAGTCGGATTCCAGCATGATGTCGCGGTCGTGTTCTACCACCAGCACGGAGTTGCCAATGTCGCGCAGGTTTTTCAAGGCCTCAATCAGCCGGTGGTTGTCGCGCTGGTGCAAACCAATGCTCGGTTCGTCCAGGATATACGTAATGCCGGTAAGCTGGGAGCCGATCTGGGTAGCCAAGCGGATGCGCTGACTTTCGCCGCCGGACAAAGAACGGGCCGGACGGTTCAGCGCCAGGTAATCAAGCCCTACCTGAAGCAGGAATTTGAGTCGGAAACGGATTTCTTTCAGCACATCCTTGGCAATGGTGCGCTGCCGTTCGCTCATGCGGTCTTCTACGTTCTCCAGGTTGTTGTACAGCTCGTTGAGGTCCATATCCGCCAGTTCGGCAATATTGCGTTCGGCAATTTTGAACCAACGACTTTCTTTTTTCAGGCGGGAGCCACCGCAATCGGGGCATGTGACAATGGCAATGAAATCTTCGGCCCATTGGCGGGCTTTTTCGCTGGTAGCCTCGGAATATTGGCGTTTCAGTACGTTGATCAGACCATCGAAAGCCATGTCGTAACTCCACTCTTCGCTGCCCCAGGTCATGTCTACCTTGATCTCATCGCCGCCGTGCAGGATGGCGTTGAGTACGTTTTCCGGCAGGTCTTTGATGGGAGTGGAGAACGAAAAATTGTGTTTTTTAGCCAGTGCGCGCAGTTGTTTGAACAGCATGTTTTCGCGCACCTCGCCCAGCGGCACAATACCTACCTCGTTGATACTTTTGTTGTAATCCGGAATGACCCGCTGCATGTCGACCTCGTGGATTTCGCCCAGACCCTTGCAGGTAGGGCACATGCCATACGGGGAGTTGAAGGAAAATGTATTGGGCGAAGGCTCGTCGTAGGAAAGGCCGGTATCGGCGCACATGAGGTTTTTGGAATAGGCGGTCACGGTGCTCTGGTCTTCCTGATCGAGGTCAAGCACCTGCACCAGCCCGTCGCCGAGTTTGAGGGCTGTGCCCAGGCTTTCCGAGAGACGGTCGTTGCGGTCGTCGCCCACTTTAAGCCGGTCTACCACGATTTCAATATCGTGTATTTTATAACGGTCCAGCTGCATGCCCGGCGTGATTTCCTGCACTTCGCCGTCGATGCGTACGCGGGTATATCCTTGTTTGCGGATTTGTTCGAAGAGTTCGCGGTAATGGCCTTTGCGCGAGCGTACCACAGGCGCGAGGAGGGCTATTTTATGTGCCGAAAAGCGTTCTGTGATGTTTTCCACGATTTGCTCTTCGGTGTATTTCACCATTTTTTTGCCTGTTTCGTAGGAATAGGCCTCGCCTGCCCGCGCGAAAAGCAGGCGCAGGAAATCGTACACCTCCGTTACGGTACCCACTGTGGAGCGCGGGTTGCGACCGGTGGTTTTTTGTTCGATGGAAATAACGGGCGACAGGCCGGTGATCTGTTCCACATCCGGGCGCTCCATTTCGCCGATGAATTGACGGGCGTAACTGGAGAGGGTTTCCATGAAGCGGCGTTGACCCTCGGCATAAATGGTATCAAAGGCCAGGCTGGATTTGCCGGAGCCGCTTACGCCGGTAATGACTACCAGTTGGTTTCGGGGAATACGCACATCTACGTTGCGCAGGTTGTGCGCGCGGGCGCCTATGACTTCAATGTAATCACGGTCGACCCGGCCTTCCACCGTCGATCGTCCACCGTTCACCGTCAAGGGTAAGTCGTTTGCCGTATTTTTTGTTTTTGCCATTTCAAGCGGGGAAACAACGCAATTGGGAAGCTGTTTTCCGGAATCGGCAAAATTACGAAGAATGGAATAAAAAAAACGAATTGTTTTAAATAAAGTGTTTGAGTGTTTGGGTGTTTGAGTTTTCGAGTTGGGGTGCGGCTGGGGTTTACCACTAAGGCACTAAGGGGTTCACCGCGAAGTACGCAAAGAGCGCTAAGAGGTTTACCACTAAGGCACTAAGGGCACTAAGAGATATCTCCCTTAGTGCCCTTAGTGCCTTAGTGGTAAACCCCAGCCGCACCCCAACTCAAACACTCAAAAACCCTCATTGCTTCATCTCTCCCCCGTCTTGCCCCAGCAATCCCATCATCCAGGCGTATTCGAGGGCGCGTTCTTCGAGGCGTTTGAACCTGCCGGAGGCGCCGCCGTGGGAACCGCTCATGTTGGTTTTGAAAAGCAGCAAGTTCTTGTCGGTTTTCAGGTCGCGCAAACGGGCCACGTATTTAGCGGGCTCGAAGTATTGCACCTGAGAGTCGGCAAAAGAGGTGAGTACCAGGATATTGGGATAATCCTTCTTCACCAGGTTGTCGTACGGTGAGTATTGTTTCATATACTCATACTCGGCGCGGTTGGCGGGATTACCCCATTCGGTGTATTCGCCGGTGGTGAGCGGAATGGTGGGGTCGCTCATGGTGGTGAGTACGTCTACGAAAGGTACGCCGCTGATGATGCCTTTAAACAGGGTAGGGCGCATGTTGGTAACTGCGCCCATGAGCAAACCACCGGCGCTGCGGCCTTCGGCAAACATCCGGTCGGAGGAGGTGTACTGGGCATGAACAAGATAATCGGCGCAATCAATGAAATCGGTGAAGGTGTTCAGCTTGTTCATCATTTTACCGTTCTCGTACCATTGATAGCCCATTTCCATGCCCCCGCGTATGTGCGCGATGGCCACCACAAAACCGCGGTCGAGCAAACTCACCTGATCCCGATTGAAGTAGGGATCGTAACTGCTGCCATAAGAGCCGTAGCCGGTGATGTGGCAGGGAGCGGAGCCGTTTTTGACAAATCCTTTTTTGTACACCAGCGACATGGGCACTTTCACGCCATCGCGGGCGGTTACCCATATGTATTCTGTTTCGTAGTTGGCCGGATCGTAGCCGCCAAGCACCGGCGCCACTTTTTTCACCTCTTTAGCCCGGGTTTCCATGTTGTAGTCCACAATGGTTGCGGGGGTTTTCATGGATGTAAATCCGTAGCGCAGGGTTTGGGTATTGAATTCCGGGTTGTTGTCTATAAAACAGGCGTAGGTAGGCTCGCCCACTTCAATATAGTGGTCGGCTTTATCTGCCCAGCGGATCACGTGAACCTGACTGAGGCCGCCTTTGTGTTCGGCGGTAACGAGGTGATCTTTGAACACCGTAAAGCCGTCGAGCAGCACATCTTCCCGGTGTGGCAGCACGTCTTTCCAGTTTTCTTTTCCGGGGTTTGCCACGGGAGCTTCCATTAGGCGGAAGTTTTTGGCTTGCCAGTTGGTGCGGATCAGGAACTTGTCGTTCCAGTGTTCCACATCATAGAAAAAGTCCTTTTCGCGCGGTTTTACCAGCTTGAAATTGCCGGCCGGGTTGTTGGCATCGAGGTAATGCACCTCCACGGTTTGGGTATAGGCCGAGTTGATGAAAAAGAACTGATCGCTTTTGGATTTACCCAGGTAGGCGTATTGCGTTTCATCTTTTTCGTGGTACATCAGCACGTCCTGACTCTGTGGTGTGCCAATCTGGTGACGCCAGATTTTGTCGTTGCGCAGGGTGGTTTTGTCTTTGGTATCGTAGAGCAGCGTTTTATTGTCGTTGGCCCAGAAAAAGGCGCCACCGATATCGAAGGAATCTTCGAGGTCTTTGCCGGTGCTCAGGTCTTTGAGGTACACTTTAAACAGGTTTCGGCCGGTGAAATCGGCAGAATAGGCCAGCAGGCGGTTGTCGGGGCTCACCTGGAAACCACCGAACTGGCAGTATTCCTTGCCGGCGGCCAGGGCGTTGATGTCCACCAGAATTTCTTCCGGGGCGTTCATATCGCCTTTGCGGCGGGTAGCGATACCGTATTCTTTACCTTTTTCGAAGCGGAAAATGTACCAATAACCGTTTTTGAAATAGGGCACGGATTGGTCGTCTTCCTTGATTCGGGATTTGAGTTCTTCGAAGAGTTTTTCGCGCAGGCCTTTCACGGGTGCGAGCACGGCATCGGCGTAGCGGTTTTCGGCTTCGAGGTATGCTTTTACGGCCGGGTTATCGCGTTCGTTGAGCCAGTAATATTCGTCGCTGCGTTTATCGCCCCAGGCGGTAGTGAGTTCTTTGGGTTTTTGTTCGGGGTGCGGCGGAGTTGCGGCGTCGGGGTTGAGCACAGAAGGTTTCACGTTGATGGAAGGCACAGCATTTGAGCTGGGCGGAGTGTTTTGGCAGGCGGAGAGGAGGATGAGGAGGGTGGCGATTGCCAGGGAGGGATGTTTGATGGTCATGGTGGAAAGAAAGGGTTAGTTGCTGTGAATGCTTTCAAGCACTTTTTTCATGTTGGGCTCAAAGTTGGTTCCGGAAATATCCAGGGTGAGCACACTTTTAAGCTTTTGGATGATTTTGCCCAGGTTGTTTTGAATTTCAACCAGTTTGTTGCGGTCGTCATCGAAAGCGCGGGTATCGGCGCCCGGGATAGATTTGAGTTCCTGGAGACCCTCATCCAGCTCCTGCAATTTAGTTTGGATACCTTTTTGTACGGCAATTTGAAATTTGATATCAAAGCTTACATCATCCAGTTTTACCGGAATGAACTTTTTATCGGCGAGCCAAATGGCATAAAACGCGGCCAGACTTTCTTGTCCTACCCAACCGGAAATAAGGCTTTGGGTAGAGACGACAGAGAGCACGACGTCGCATTTTTTAATACTTTGTTGTATAAACTCCAGGATTTCCTGGGCGGCTTTCATGTCTTGCGAGTCGATGGTAACGGTGCAGCCGGCATTTTCCAGGTAGGTTTTTACCTGTTCCACAATGGCTTTATCGCTCCAGCTGTAGGAAATAAACACGTTGGGTTTGTTGCTAACGGGAGGAGTTGGAGCAGCAGCAGGGGTTGTGGTTTTAACCGCATTGGTCATTTCCAGTACAGAGTAATTGATCTGGGCTTGAATTCTTGACCATTCGCTGAATTCGATCAGGCCCATGTTGTACTGTTTTTTGGCGCCGTTGAAGCGGGCCTGGAGCAGAATGGCATCGGAGCTGAGTTGTTCGAGGGCTGCGAGGGCTTCTTCGGTTTTACCTAAGGAGATAAGTTCCTGGATGAGTGCTTTTTGATCAGGCATAAAAGAAAGAGGGCGGTATATACCGTCAAAGGTAGGACTAGAGCTGGTTTTTTCAAAAAAAGCGGACAAAAGGGAATTTTTCCGGCTTGTTTGGAATTTTAGGAATGGCGGGTGTACCTTTGCGTCCCCGTCGGAACGGTGATGAATGCGGGCCATAGCTCAGTTGGTTAGAGCGCCACGTTGACATCGTGGAGGTCACAGGTTCGAATCCCGTTGGTCCGACGAAGTAGGCAGACTACTGGACATTTAGACATTGGACGTTAGACTTGGTTATACAAGCGATTGATGTTCGATTTCTTAACAAACGTGTCCAACGTCTAACATCCAAATATCCAGTAGTCTAAACACGGGATGTAGCTCAGCCCGGTAGAGTACACGTCTGGGGGGCGTGTGGTCGCAGGTTCGAATCCTGTCATCCCGACTACTAATGCTAAAGCGCCATTTTCTGAGGTTCAGAAAGTGGCGCTTTTTTGTTTTGGAGGTCTCCAAAATCGTTATAACTTTGGCCCCAGCGTTTAAACCCATAAAGGGATAAGGTGTATCTAACTTAACAAATACATAAGTGTTTAGGTTAAAGGAATAGATTTGCAGGAGGGCAAGCCAGTAAATATTTTTATTCCGCTACTTCCTCAACAATAATAAGATAAAAAAGGATTTGAAATTACTTGAGAGCTCATCAAAGCTCCTCAGGTTGTCATCAACTACGTGGTGATTCACGAACTGGCTCACCTCATCGAACTAAACCACTCTGAGCGTTTCTGGAATATTGTGAAGGTGCAGATGTCTAACTATTTTGAAGCTAAGGAGTGGCTGAAGGGGAATGGGTATTTTAAAGCATGCCAAAATGTCATTTTGCCATTTTGCTATTTTGGCAGCTGATTGAAATTTCTACTTGCACAGTCACATCAATGGAGTACAAAGTGACAAAATGACACATTTTGTTTTTATGGAACAATTTTTGACAACAGTTTGTTTAAATTATTAGTCGCTATGCACAAAATTACATTTTTCCCATTGGGCAACGCAGATAGTTCATTGATTGAACTCAACAATGGCAAAGTGATTCAAATAGACTTTGCCAATATGAGAGACCCAAATGATAAGGATGACAAAAGAATTGACCTAAAAGCAGAGTTAGATAACCGTGTTACAAAGGATACTTTCGATGTAGTGTGTTTTACTCACTTGGATAATGACCACATCAAAGGTAGTTCTGATTACTTTCACCTTCTACATGCAAAGAAATACCAAACAGAAGGGAGGAAAAAAATTGCAGAAATGTGGGTTCCCGCATCTGCAATCGTAGAAGATGAATGTGAAGAAGAGGATAGAATCATACAAGCAGAAGCAAGATACAGGTTCAAGGAAGGAACAGGAATTAAAGTGTTTTCCAGACCCAAAAAACTTAAGGATTGGTGCAAAAAAAATGATATTGATTTTGAATCAAGAAAGCATCTAATTATTGATGCGGGTACTTTGGTAGATACATTTACACTTTCAAATGATGGAGTAGAGTTTTTCGCCCAAAGCCCTTTTGTGTCTCATATTGGAGGCGTGGAAGTTGACAGAAATTCATCTGCAATAACACTCCATTTAACATTTAACAACACTGCTAAAACCGAAGCTATTTTTGGTGCTGATATAACATGGGAGGTTTGGAAGGATATAATATTGGTAACTAAGGCAAAAGGAAATGAAACAAGGTTGGAATGGGATTTAATTCACATTTCCCATCATTGTAGCTATACTGCTTTATCTGAAGAAAAAGGAGAGAAGCAAACTATTCCTGATGACGAGATTAAGTGGATGTTTGAAGTACAAGGAAGAAAGGGAGGTTACATTGTTTCGCCCAGCAAGCCTATTCCTTCAGGGTATGATGATATACAGCCACCTCATAAGCAGGCAGCAAATTATTACTCTGAAGTAGCAAAAGGCTTAGAGGGCGAGTTTAAAGTGACTATGGAACATCCAACAGAAAGTGAACCCAAGCCTTTAGTTTTTAATATTCTTGATAAGGAAGGGGTTGAATTGGAGAAAGCTATGGCAACTGCGAGTGTTTATATAGGCTCTAAAACCCCTCCAAGAGCCGGGTAAAATTTCAACATGATTAACTACATATTTCCACCTTATGAATGGGTTGACCTTAATGAAGCCGAGTTGTCCTTCACAAGGTCAATTGAGATTTTACAAGCTATTAAAGCACATAGTTTCTGTTCTATAGTAAGTGTTGGAAAATTCACGACCAGGGAGACAGAATTTTTAGTGTTCGATGTAGATGTTCAGCGACCGCAGAAAACACCTAATCGTATTAATTACTGTGAAAGAATACTCATAGAGGTAAAGTTAGGTTTTCAAGTACCTTCTGTTTACGCTCTTAGAGAAGATTTCCCAAGACTTCCTCACCAAAATATTGTTGAATTTGAAAAGCCAAGGTGTCTTTGCTTATATGAACAATCGCCAGATGAAGTTCTGCTTTTCTGGACACCCTTTTCCTTTATTGAAAGGATTAGAGAATGGCTTTCATTGTCAGCGTTGAGTAAGTTGCACCAGAATGACCAACCGTTAGAACCATTTATTCTGAGTGCGAACGGTACAATTATCATTCCAGAAAATATTAGAAACGATGAAATATTGAGTGTAGCGATAAGAAGTGAGACAAAATACCAAATCAACTTAGAGGTGAAAAATGGTGAGATGAATAGCGATGGCAAATTCTACGCAAAGCTATTTGAATCCCAACCAAGGGTACATGGAATAGTAAATAGAACACCCCAGACATTACATGATTTATTTAATTTGTTTAATGACCTTGAATTAGACTTAGCTTCGTCCTTAAAAGAGTTTGTGCTTGAAGAAAGATTAAGGGAGTTGTTTCCAATTATTATTCTGACCGTACCCACTCAAAGAGAGATGGGTGCTGAGGTGGAAAGCATACAAAGATTTGCATTTTTGTGCCACAAGTCCACTAAAGAAATTGGAATTTCAATATCACTATTAGGAGTCCACGAAAACATTGTATCTCCCTTGTTATTAGCCGAACCAAACTTGGAAGAATCAACAAAAGTACCAGTATGGATGCTTTTGCCTTACAATAGTTATAGCCAAAAGTTTGCAGAAAGTCTTTCACAGCCAAATATGTCAGCGGGATATGCTTCGATTCTTCAAATTGGTGTAGGTGCAATTGGTTCAGGAATATTAAACACACTTGCTCGTTCTGGATTTGGTAATAGTTGGACTATTGTTGACGATGACATTTTGCTACCCCATAACTTATATAGACACACACTTTCAAACTTTCATGTAGGTTATTTTAAATCTCAAGCAATCTCTTTCACTACGAATTTAATTTTAGGCAACCCCGATTTTTCTGTGCCATTTGTTGAAAAGTTTGGGGGGGGAACAATTTCTTCTGATTTAAAGGAGAAGTTATTAAATGCTGACTTAATAATAGACACATCTGCATCGCTATCCGTAAGTAGAGCATTATCAAAAATTGAGGGTGTTCAGGGCAGAGCAATTTCTGTGTTTTTGAATCCGAGGGGAAATGATTTGGTAATAATGGCCGAAGATTCGGAGAGGTCAACGAAATTAGACGAACTTGAAATGCTATATTACAAGTTTCTTTGCCAAGAAACGAGATTGGAGAATCATTTTGAATTTGATTCAGGTAGAGTTCGTTACGGAAATTCGTGCAGAGATATTAGCAATAATATACCCAATGAATATTTTGGAATCTTTAGTTCGATAGCATCAGGTATTTTTAAGCAATTAAACTCAGAAAAGAGTGCTTTTATTAGAATATGGCATTTGAATGAGGATATGAGCATTTCTCATTTTTTTATACCTACGTCTCCATTTGCAAAGATTGAGACGAGTGATTGGATGATTCTTATTAGCAACAACTTGCTTGAAAGAATACATGACCAAAGAACAATAAAGTTGCCAACGGAAACTGGTGGTATTCTTATAGGCTCATTTGATATGCAGTCGAAGGTTATTTATATTGTTGATAGCATATTTTCCCCAAATGATAGTAAAGAGTACCCTACTGCATATTACAGGGGAATTGATGGGCTAAAAGATAGGTTAGAACGCATAGAGAAATGTACTGACAATCATTTGTTTTATATTGGAGAATGGCACTCACATCCTAATAACTGTTCAACAAAGCAAAGTAGTGATGATTTGATTCTTTTCAAATGGATAAAAGACTTCATGCAGCCTCGTGGATTGCCTGGTTTGATGGTCATAGTTGGTGATTCACAACTTGGAATTTACGTCGGATAAATTAGTCTTTGAGCATAAAGTAAGTCCTGTAAAGTTCTCTTGCATAACATTTACCAAAGTGAATCATACGCACCGTTGAGACGACTAAAAAGGATAGCGGGACAAGAAACCACCAACCCAAATGTAAGCAGATTGTCGTTATCAATAAAGCTATAAAACAAATTGATAACCCTCTGAATAAGGAAAAGTTACCATTAAAAATATCAATTCTGCCAGATTTGTTCGAGCCATAAACTTTTGTGTATGTGATGCTTCCATAGTCTCTTTTATCTCCAAATTCGCTTTGAAGTTTGCTAAGGATTTTTTGTGCCTCTGATTGGGAGACAATGGTTTGTTTAAATCTTCCTTCACTTTTCAACCACTGTGTTGGCCTTCCTTTTAGTAGCCACCAAACGAATTTTTCAAAAAAGTACCCAAAGCTTTGAATGATGTGGCCAAAGCCATAAGCAATGACAATAAAAACAAGCGACTCTCCTAAATTGGAGAAGTCGAAAATCGAAATTGAACATACTTTCTTTAGCAGTATATCAATTGAGAAAAGCAGAATTACACTGGGAGTGATTAGTCCTGTAAACTCATAAAATGAAAATTCTTTATTCATATTGAATAGCCGTTATTTAAAAAAATCGTTCTGCAAAACTATAAAAACGTAACATTGTTTTGCAACAGAAAGTTGCAGTTGTACTTTTGTCTCGATTAGTAGCGTACCCTTCGGTACGTTTTTTTATTTTACTTTTTGTCCCTAACACCATGTTTGATTTGCCGCAAAGACTGGACTGGCTTGAAATCAGGGCATTGAACGAGTTCAAAAAGATTTTTGATGAGGGTGACTGATTGGAGTCGGATGATGATGAAGCTTCAGACCTGATAGCGGAGATTGCGAACTATCGAACTCCGTATCTCTTTTATCAAGTTCTCGATGTAGCAAGATTTCATCCTCGACTTGCCAAAGACGTTCACCATCTGAGCGAATTTTTTCCTGAAGTTTGAGCAATTGAACTGATTCAAACCAACATCTACTTGCATCTAAAGGAGCAGTTGCGTGATTGGTACTACAAAAACAAAATCTTTTAAACAAAAGCCTGGCGGGTATTGCTACTATCCCTTTTGTATCGTACCATTCAAGATTTACTGGATTTTCTGAAGTAGGTTATCCTGCCCCCAAAGTAGTATGCCATTTCTCCTGGCAAAGTCTTTGGCTGGCTTAGTGAAGTTACAGGTTGCACAAATCACACCTACTCCCTGGTATTCGGTAGCCACCAGCACTCCCAATAACTCTCTGACGGTTTTTACCCCAATAGAGGACTGGGTTTTGTAGCATTTGCACTGAATCAAATGAGGAATTCCATTCCAGTAGGCTTTTATGTCCCGACCATCATCTGAAGAACCTTTCCCGACTTTTACGTTTTGCCGTCCTTTCTCCTTCAGTCTGTTTGCAACGTACCATTCAAAATCACGCCGATGAAGTTTGGATAGGTCACTCACTTTTCTTCTTTGTTGTATCTTCCAAACCTCATAAAGTTGCTTGCCCACCAGTGCAAGGACTCAAAGCGTAGGAATGAAGAGGAAATGTCGAATGGTCATCAGGGTTTGAATTTCACAAGTTGATTGGAGGTTACAGAAAGGCAGTATCAGGTCAAGGCAATTTGCATCGTACTTTACAAAAAATGACTGCACGGGCTTTCTCCGGCAGTCAAATAATCAATACTCTTCCGGCAAAAGCAGGGTGCAGTGGTTGTCTTCAGGTTTGAATTCGCCTGAAGCAATCATGTCAGCATCCAGTTGGTCAATGAACCATACTTTTCTTCCATCGGCACATTCATACACTTGCAGGTAGTCAATCCCGTTTTGTTCCTTCACAAAGGCTTTCAAGTCGAGACAGATAGCGGTAATCTCTTCAAGTGAGAGACTTTCACTAACTCCTTTTGTGATGTAAAATTGGCCGGAAAAGAAGTATTTGCCTGGGTTTCCTTGGGGTTTGCGAGTCCAGGTCATGTGATACCTCCTTTTTGTTTATTCAAAAAATTGTACCTATTTGACTTGAGATAGCAAGATTTCTTGGTTTTTTAGTTGACTATCCTTACTTTTGCGCCCGATGAAATGGTTCGCCCAAATTTTTTCCCTGTACCTATTAGTGCTGTCGTGCCTCCCCTGTAACGACGGCGAACACGGACATGGGCAAAACACAACAAACCCTGTACAGATAGCAGCCAATGCCGACGAACACGGCTGCCCGCAGCACCGCCATTGCGATGACAGTTGCACCCCGCTTTGCGGCTGCCATTGCTGCTCGGCTATTTTCATCTTCAAAAAAACAGTGGTTTTTGCCTTTCAAGAACCGCAGCCGAGGGGCGCAAAACGGGTCTTCCCCGAAAGCATTTTCCAGGTCAAAGACATGGCCTTCGCCATTGACCGCCCGCCCCAGTTGAGTTAAGCCAACTCGATATTTCCAATTATTTCTTGTCGAAAACTACCCGCCCGTCGCCCTGCGCGGAGCGGCGTTTCGCGCATTTGGCTAACTCAAAATATCTTTCATGTTAGATAAAATCATCTATTTCAGCATAAAGAATAAGTTCGTCGTGGGCTTGTTCACGCTGGCTTTGGTCGTTTGGGGCATCTTTTCGCTGTCCCGGCTGCCCATTGACGCACTGCCCGACATCACCAACAATCAAGTGCAGGTCATCACCACTTCGCCCACGCTGGCGGCGCAGGAGGTCGAAAAATTCATCACCTACCCAATCGAACAGGCGGTAAAACCCATCCCCAAAATCATCGAACTACGCTCCATCAGTCGTTTCGGATTGAGCGTCGTCACGGTCGTTTTTGAGGAAGAGGTGGACATTTTTTGGGCAAGAACCCAAATTTCCGAACGCCTCAAAGAAGCCGAGGACAACATCCCGCCCGGCACGGGAACGCCCGAAATGGCGCCCATCAGCACGGGTTTGGGTGAGATTTACCAGTACGTTGTGTTCCCGAAACCCGGTTTTGAGGACAAGTACAACGCCATGGACTTGCGCACCGTGCAGGACTGGATT
>JAFLBO010000033.1 GCA_017303475.1 Chitinophagales bacterium | reverse complement strand
TCGTGGCTGTTTGAGAGGGTATTAGGCAAAAAAATGTTCACAAAATTGACGGGTAATTGAGCCTAATGAGCAAGGACAAATGCCAAAAATGAATCATTAATCTGTCAACCTTTTTTAGGACGGGTCAATTTTAGTGATCCATCTTATACATCACCCTTTCCTGCTCTAACCGAAGCAATTTGCTGTTTAACCGATCAAATAATTGCCGCTCTTCTGCGCTCAAATTTGCAGGCGCCTCGCCTTGGTAAAGCTTTCCCGCAACCCACGCGTGCGGGTGCGCATCCAAAGTGGCCTCATCCATCATCAAAGCTTGGGTATTCGGGAAAAAATCACGGAAGCGACTCAATATAGCCAACCCGTGTGCATCCAAATCGCCCCAGTAGTAAAGCTTTTTTTGCAATAGCCATAGGCAATTCTTGAGTAACGCCACCCCATAACCGCCACCGAAAATGACGATACCATCCGTAAAAGGTTGTTGCAGTATCTGAAGCATACTGTTTCTGTTTTCGACCACCAAAATACGTGAAGCGGCAAGCGGAATTTGCCCCAGCTGATCTGCCGGAAAGGCCAGACGAGTAAATCCGCCGTAATGCGCTATTAAAGCCGGATCGTTCCAGGCACATTCAATAAGCGGAGCTTGCTCGGGCAACCCATATCGCTTTGAAAGAATTTTATTGGAGGTGTCAATCACATATTGCGGCAGAACAACATCGAGCAGTTGACACAAAATGGCATTGTATTGCTCTATAAACTTGGTGTCCACCTCTTTGATGGGCAACAAACGAACGGGCAGCCCAGGTTGTGGATTCTCCTGAAAAAAACGCACCACAGCGAGCAATCGGGGCCAAACAGCCTGGTGTTTAACCACCTCACGAACGTGCGCAGCGCACCAGGAGGAAAGTTCGGGTGTTTCTTTAATCTGGGTGCAATTTTGTTTAAAATGGTCTAATTCATGCGTTTTTCCTATAAATTGAAGTAAATCGTCTTCAGTGTCAAATACAATAGCCCGCAGGCGGCTTTGTTTGTTTTTACTATTGGGCAAGGGCGCCTCCAGTTCAATACGGTAGCCAAACCCCGTTTTTTCCTTGCTTTGATTTGTGAGTTTAACTAAGGCGTCCCAACGTTCATCTGCTGTTTTTTGATCGCCCGTGCGCTTGATTATAAGCGGCTCATACACCGGATTACCCTGGGCGATAGCCGTCAACCACTGCCAGTAATATGTCTCTGCTCTTTTGCGAATATCTGCTGGATTAATCATTGAGCAACCATGAATTTTTTTACCTCTTTGATAGCATAACAGTAGGCTACAGATCGGGGCGGCGTTTCCGATTCCTTTTTTACAAAAATTAAATGGCTCATGTATTTTTCGCCTGTCGCAATGCCTGTATTAGGCGTAATAATGAGCATTTGAAATTTAAGGGCAGTCAATAAATCGAGCAAATAAGCGCTGTTTTCCGGATCCAATTTGCTAAATGCTTCATCCACCACGATAAAGCGGAAGGAGCGGGCATTGCGCTCGTCGGCACTGATGTTGAACTGGTAAGTAAGGGCTGCCGCAAGTATAGTGTAAGTAATTTTGGCTTGCTCTCCACCCGATTTGCCGCCTGTGCTGTCCAGCAAAGTGCCCCGTACTACCTCACCTGTGGCGCTGTAATACTGCTGGGTTTTGAAACTGAGCCAGTTGCGCACATCGGTAACTTCTTTGCGCCAAAGATCATTGTCCTCCAAACGTCGGATGATATCTCCAATTTTCCGGACGGTTTCTTTAAAGATCCCTAATTTTTCAGCATCGGACGCGGCTAAATAAGCAGCACGGTCGTAGTCCCAGGATTGGAGCAATTGATAAAATTCACCTATCCGGCCCCTGCGCTGGTTTTCCTCGGTCACTACCTGCAAATAGGTGTCTTGCGAGTAGGAAAGTGCGCGCAACGACTGGTTAATGTTGCGAATATTGTCCCGATGGTCGTTGAGTTGGTCCTCCAGACGGCGCTGAAAAGCCTGCATGGCATTGCCGATATCTTTGCTGGCACGGGCCTGGTAGCGCTCAAGGAGTTCGGGTAATTGGTTGGACTGGATACGCTCAAGCAAGCTGAGGTAATCGCCGATATTTTCAATGGTTGGATGGCCCAATTCGTCGGTATCGTTGGGCCAGGACGGGAACTGGTCGAGCAGCGCCTTGGTGGGCTGCTTAAAATCCTTCATCAGGCGTTCCGCGTCCATTCGAAACTCAGATGCGCTTTTGTATGCCGTTTTGATTTTTTCTTCTAACTGACTTTTATTAATCTGCTCCGTTTTTTCTATCGTTTGAAGGTCCAAATCTGGAATGCCATTCAGAAAGGCCTCCAACTGAGAAGCCTGAATTGGATGCTCCTCGTATTCAGCGGCATCTGTTTTTTTAATAAGCAAGGTATTGGTCAACCTGTTGAGTTCACTCTCCAGTTCTCCTTCCTTTCGCTGCATTTTGCTTTTATGCTCTTCAGCAGTTTTGATCTGGCCTTTCACTTGTTTCAGCTGTTGTTGCAGCACTTTCATCTGCGAGGACGCCTCGCTCAATTTTTCAATATCCTTCGTAAGCTCTTCAATCTGAAGTTGAACATTGGCCAAATCAATGGTTTTAAAATAGGTAAAATCGGCCAAACGCTGTGTATTGGCCAACTTTACATTCAGCTTACTGATTTCATTTTCAACGGGTTGTGTGCGTTCCTGCAATTGTTGAATCTCGATTTGCAGTTGACGAAGCTCTTCATCGAGAAGGCGGATTTGATCTGCATTGTCCCAGCCCAAAACGTACCGTTGGTTGCGCTGACGGTCGTCCTTTTGGTGCAATTTATCACTTTTATACAAGCCTTCCGGCGTTAGTGCCTTATGCGCACGCTCGTATTCCGACTGGTCTTCTGTACAATGGTGCGGATAACGTTTGTTGAGTTCGTTGCGCAGCCAGTGGGCAAAGGTTGTTTTGGGATGTACGTCCAGTTTGTTGGCTGCAATGGCTGAACTGTGGTCGCCTTGAAGCGCTTCGCCAGCGTTTTCCTCAGCTTCCACAAACCGCAGCAAGACGCCCGTTTGATTGTTCCGCACCCAACGAACCACCTTAGACAGGTAACGGGGCGGCACTAACAAATAGAGGGAAAAGGGCGTCAGCAGCTTTTCTAATGCATGCCGCCAAACCGTCTGTTCCTGTTCGCGCACCTGCACGAGTTCGCCTACAAAAGGCAGTTCGTTTTCAGCTATGCCAGTACCTTCTGCCAGGCGGGCACGGCATCGAATGAGGTCGTCGGGAAGGTTGTTGCGACGTTTGCGCAGAGAAGCGAGTTCTTGTTTGAGTTCTTCTGCGGCCTGCTCCTGCCGACTTTTTTTACTGACGATGTCGTCGCGATGTTTGGTTTTTGCCTGTATTTGGTCCTGTAGCTGACCGGCAATTTCCTTCAACTGTTGCTGTTGATGGAAAAAGGTTGTAAAATCGGGTTCCTCAGTCAAATCCAGGCTACGGGCAATTTCGGCGTAGCGACCGGCTTCTTTTCTGCGCCGCTCAAACTCAACCTGGCTGCGTTTCAGCTCTTCCTCAAGTTGTTGCAGGCGTTGCCCTTCTATATCGTTATTAATACTGATATTGATATTAATTTCCTGATCCCGAAGCGCTGTCAATTCACTTTCTGTTTGTGCTAAATCCTGCTTATTTTGCTCTATGCGCTGCCGGGTTTCCGCGATGCCGGTTTCCAGCAAACCAACATGCTGGCGGGCAAACCACGGACCAACAGCTTTTTGTAAGGTTTCCAATTCCAGCATTTCGCTTTGGTATCGGAGTCGTTCAGTGTTTTTATGCAACAAAGGCATCAGCATTTGCTGCTGGCGGGTTACTTTTTCCAGGGTTTGTTGCGTTTCGGCAATGTCGGCATATTCCTTTTTCAGCTGATCGAAGGCATCGTCCATATTGTACTCATCGAGCATATGGTCGCGAATAAAAGCGTTGAGGTCGCCGAGCACTTTGATCCCCGCCGTTTTGGCTAATAAGTGCAGCGCTTTGGTACGCCCCGCTGCGTTATTGGCTTTAGCGGGTATACGCATGCCCAGTTTGGGCTGAAAATCGGCGGCAAACTCATGGAAACTATCGTAAGATTTGGCCTGAAGCTTTTTGCTAAGCTCATTATTGAAAACGCGAATTTCGCCGCCGAAGCGAAAGTGCGCCTCAATATTGAGTTCTATCGGAGCCGTATAAAAGCGCTTTTGCAGTTCACCGTTTCTAAACCAGTACAGATGAGCCAGTGTGTAGTATTGTTGCAGGTCGTTGTTGTAAAACACGCCTAATAGCACGGTATAGGTGGGCTTTTCGTCAGGTAAGTCCCGTAATTGTTCGCGATTTTTTTCGGAGTAACCGTACACGCCGCGCACGTAATCTTCCACCTTCCGAGTGCGTTTGCGGTCTTCAAAACCGGCCGATTGGTTAAAATAGCGTTCAGGTGTGGGATTGAGCAGCGCAATGATGGCATCCACGAGCGTGGTTTTGCCCGCACCATTGGCGCCGGTGAGCAATGCATTTTCATTTACCACAGGTAAAACACAGACCTTTTCATGGAAAGTGCCCCAATTGTACGCCTCAAAACGGGTTAAACGAAATCCGGCAAATTGAGCGTCTGTTGAAAAAATCGTCAGTTCGGATCGATTCATAAGTTGGCGATTTGTTGGGCAAGTTGCTGCAATTCGTCTGGGCCGATAAAAGCTTTAAGGATACGTTTTACCCGATACCTGATTTCGTCGTCGTTCTGGCTGGTAGAGCCGCTGTTCAATTCTTCCAGAAAACCCTGTTTTTTTACGTCCTCAACCGTTTTTTTTACATCTTTCAAAAAACGCTGTTGCGTGTTGCGTTCCCGGAAAAACAGTTCCACCATATCGCGCAGGTCTCGCAAGGTCAAAATGGGTTCCCGACTGGCGCTTTCATTTACGGTATAATCTTCGAGGTGTTCGCGCAGCAAAACGCAAAGTATCGTCTGGTCTATCGTAAGCGAGCGGCGCGTCATGAGGCGGGGCAAGGGATTGGCCTCTGTTTCTTCCTGTTGGACCTGGCGCAGGTACGCAAATCCTTCCTGCCGGTTCACAATAAGATCCAACCCAATCTGGGCAAAATACCGACGCAGGGGCAGTTCGTGCGCTTTCAACAAGTCGTTCCAGTAGCGGGCCTCTTCTTCATAGACCACTCCTTTCAGCAAACGAATGGCTAATGGCGCGAAGCTCGTGGGTTGCTCAGATGAAGCATTTTCAGGGGGGATATGGTTCAGTTCTTCCATTTTTAATCTTTCAGAAAAAATACCCGCGGGCCGTCTACAAACCGTTCCTTTTCAGCATTTAAAACAATTAAATCTTCTTCTTCAGCGTCAAAAAAATGCCGATTGCCCCTGTTGGCAGCAATATTCAGATAGGCCAGCAACTCAGACAGCCCCTCCTCCATGGGGAACTGCTTTGAAAGCGTAGACAAGGTAATTTGCTCATCGGTTTCGAGGGCTTCGGTAATTTGATTTTTCAGACGCAGGGTAATGGACAGATCATCAGAAAATGGAATATCCGGCTTGGCCTCATCGCTTTTTTGCGGGAGTTGAAAGCTAAGTTTTTGTTCGTTAGTCTGCGTTTTAAGCGTTTTTTCCAGCGGCAGATGGATATTGGCTTCCGGGCTGTCTATTTCCCAAAAGGGCAGGTCCGTGTTGGTAAAAGCCTCATTAAAAGCGGGTTGCAATAGTAATTGTTTGACCTCAGCCAGGCGTTGGCGCAGCAGCTGGCGGTTGTGCGATGCATTTTCAGCCACAATGCGCGTGATGCGGTCTGCAATACGGCGGTTGGCTTCCAGCACGGGTTGCGCCTCCTGCAGCAGGTGTCGGTACAAGCGCAACAACAAATTTTCGTTGCTGAACGAAACCTGCCGTTCGTTCATAATATCGAGGAGCGACTTCACCCCTTCTTCAAACTGCCGGGAGCGTTGCGCGTCGCGGAGTTCTTCAAAAAAGTGGTTAAAACTCTGTCCTTGTCTGGTGCGGTCTAATTCGTCGCGGGCATCGAGTGCTGCGCCCAGCATAGCGCCCTTGCTGCCTTCCTGTGCGGCGTATTGGCGTAGCAATTGGGTTCGGATGCGTTCAAAATTGCTTTCTACGGCTTTGAAATCGGTAGCCAGTGCGCGCACCTGTTCCAGCAGTCCGTCGTATTCTTCGCGAAGGCGGGTGTTGTCGAAGGGGCGGTACTGACTTTTACCTGCCTGAATGGCAGCTATTTCGGCTTCAATGTCCAGCTGTTTTTGGCGCAGATCAGCAATTCGTTCGTTGTCTGTTTTTTCGCGACTGTTTTCGAGGATACGTTTGAGTTTTTCAAAAATATCGTCGAACCGCGATTGCGTGCCGGTAAACTCTCGTGCTTCCAGTCCATCCAGCCATTGCCAGGCCCGCACCACATGTTCTGTTACGCTGTATTCGTATTGGCCTTCAGCGTTGTTATCGCCGCGCAAATAGCGTTTTTTTACCCCCTCCCAGTCGCGCAGCAAAGCTTTGGCCTTATTGCTATAGCGGTTAAACAGGTCAGTTGTTGGGGTATCGGATTCGTCGAACACCTCTTTTTCATCAAATTGTTGCAGAAAATCAGTCAATATGGGTATCAAGTCATCCCGCCTGATACTGTTGCGTCCTTCTGTAAAAGCGGAGCGCAAAAAGGAGAGGATGAGCGGTGCGTTATGCTCCCGCAACAGCTGGAGGGTACTGGCTTGTTTAAATAAACGATTTATTTGTTCCGATGGAATGGACATCTTGACTGGGAATATAGGCAAAGATATTCAAATTGGGATGGGTTTGGAGCATGTTAATTGGACTAGTCCAGTTTGTTTTTTAGTCGCGGGTTTTTGAGTTCTTCTGCTTTCTCCATGAGCCAGCGCCATTCTGCGGCTTGTTTTTTCTCTTGGATTCGCTTGATCAGGGTTTCGGCGCGTTTGGTGTCGCCGGGTATGGAGGTAGTGAGTTGGACGAGGAGGTTGAGGAAATCGGTGTGGATTTGACGCTTTTGGTCGGAAAGGATTTTGGGGGATGTTCTGCTGAGAAACATCTTGTACGCATCTAGTTTATAGGGTAGTAAATCAGAGCCCAGTTCATAATAAGCTTTTAATTCCAGTCGTTTGGCCTGTAACATATAGTCCAGAATGGGCGAACTTAACGGCAGGGTTTCCAGGCATTTTTGGTACTGGCCTACTCCAAACAAATATAGAGCTACATTAAATTTATAAATATCATGATCTTCGTTTTCTCCAACAATTTGATGTTTGCATGTTTCAATAAAATTTTTTGCCCATTCAAATTGTTTAACCCTGATGGCTGCTGTAGATACCGCAAGATAGGTTGAAGGAGTGAGTTTTCCTTCAAAATGTAAATACCCGCGCTCCAGGTTGTCTTTGTAGAGGTTGAACAGTATTTCTCGAATTTGTTCGTCATTCGAGTTAAGTTGTGCGTAAAGCACACACATATTTCGCAGATAGGTATTGTATTTTCGTAGACTATCCGTATCTAAATTAGGCTCCTCCCTTTTGAGCAGATTGGAAAGAAAATCTATATCAATAATTTCGGGATAGGTTTTTCTCAACATGAGGAAAATTTCATAATTGATCCTGATGTCTGGGGAGTATTCATAATGTAACTTTGGAATGGAAAATGTATCTATGGAATTGGATAAGTCGTCTGGAGGCGTTAATTTCGTGACTTTTTGTTGCAGCAGGTAGTGATTTGTTAAATTCAGGTAGTTCAAATAAAAATAGCATTCGAGAGAAAATACCGAATTAGGTATGTTAAGGTCGCCTTTTACATGATTATGTAGGCATTCGTTTTCAAATATCGTATAATCAAGCAAATGTTGCTTTAAAAAATAGGATTCGTTCCTAATTAATGCCGATTCCTGGTGTTTTTTTAGCCTATTTATAGTTTGCACAAATCTTTGTTCTAAATTTCGCGGTTTAATGACATCTAAAAAATCGTATTGATGAAAAAAGTCATTTGAGTCTCGGAAATAATGTATACAAAGCAGGGTGGTGCGTACAATTTTATGTACCTCAGACATAGACTTTTCTAACCGTTGATCTGCTTTGTACGCTTCTCCGAAAAGTTGCCGGTATAGATACTCCTTGGAGAAAGCATCTTTCTTCTTACTTTCTTTTTCTGAAAGCAGAATTCTAAGTAACGGTTTTACAATATGCTTATGCTTTCCGGAATTAAAAAAATGTTGATCTGCAAACTCCTGAACCAATTGTCTTTCTTCTTTTGAAAGCGTTTGGATTAATTCAACTACTTGACTGTTGCCCATTTTTGGGGAAAAACTTCAAAAAAGTGTTATGAAATCATGGTTCATTTTGAGTCTATTTTTGCATCAAAGTTACAAAATTAAACTAAAATTGGTTTGGAAATGGCAAAAAAATCCTTTCTTTCGCTTCTGTTTTCATTTTTCGTCGCAAATTTTTTCGTGCTTAACGCGACAAACCTGGAAAACGCTTCAACGATCTTAACTGATACCTGTGAAGCCCCACCACCTGACAGCTTTCGAATTTTGGATGCTGGTGCGCACTACGTTACCTTAGCCTGGAATCCTGTTGATCCTATGGCCACATACACTATTGTGGTACAAAAGGAGGGCGGGAATGCCAATACCTGGGAAAATGTGGATACCATTTCAAATGTAACGGGAAACTCGATTACCATTCAGAATTTGTTATATGGCTCAAAATATCAATTTGAGCTGGCGACAAATTGCGAAAATGGAGATCCAAGTAAGTTCAAAATTTATGCTGGTCCGCCGCTTGGGGTAATCCTCGACTTAGTATTAGATGGCAGAACTCCGGTGAATCCTGTATCCGTTCCTCCTTGCTCACCAATTTTGATTCAGAACTATAAATGGGTTGGATTTAAAGTTGAGTCCTCACAGAATCTTGGTTCAGCCATTAACTTTTTTGAATTTGCTCTTGGTGATGATGGAGTCCCTCAAATTATGAGAGTGTCTTATGGGCCTCAGATTGTGGCAACAGATTTTTCGGGCATTTTTCCAATTCAACCTTTCCCATTTACAAAAGTTGAACTCCCTTCCAGCGAGTTTGAATTGCGTAGAGTTGATGGTATTTCTCCATTAATAATTGGCACAATCCAATTAACTTATAACCCGATTCAGAAAACGGTGCAATTTTGCAAAAAAAATGGCACTAATTGGGTTAACTCTTATTCATTTTCGACAATTGTAGCCAATCAAGTTAATGGATTTGAAAATTTAAATATTGTTGACAGAGACTCGTTTGATGAAAACTGTAATGTAAATAATTTGGTAATTTTAAACCCAATGATTGACGACCAAATATTCATAGAAAATTCTAATCAATTGTCTTGTTTTAAAGAAGTCAAATTCATCTTAATTGATATGTACTCAAGAGTTTGTGATATTTCAAAATTTAATGGAGTACCCAACCAATTAGATTTAAATGGTAAAAATATCTTGCCTGGTTTTTATACCTTAGTAATTGAATTGGAAGGCAAGAAAATCACAAAATCAATTTTAAAAATTTAAATTCCAAATAATATGATAAGGCGTCACATCTTTTGGATTATACATTTTTTTTGTATAAATGGGCTCTTAGTCGCTCAACCATCCATTCAATGGCAACAATCCTTTGGCGGGTTAAAAAAGGATTCGGCCAGATCAGTAAAACAAACCCGAGATAGAGGGTTTATTGTCATAGGTTACACCCTATCAACGGACGGCGACATAACGGGCCCTATCGGAGGCGGTGATTGGTGGATACTTAAAATAAGTGACACTGGTGAAAAGGAGTGGGAGAGGACTTTGGGAGGTATGTCAACTGAAAGTGCATATGATGTTGCTATTGCAGATGATGGCGGATATGTAGTTGTTGGAGAAACATATTCAGCAGATGTAAATGTTTCTTTTAATCATGGAGATCGGGATATTTGGGCAGTAAAGCTCGACTCAATTGGAAACATTCAGTGGGAAAAGACTTATGGAGGCACTCAATCGGAATCAGGATACTCAATCAAGCAAACTCCTGATCAAGGGTTTATCATTTGTGGAAGTACAAGCTCAAATGATGGTGATATTTCTCAATATCTTGGTTTTACAGATGTTTGGGTAATAAAAGCGGATAAAAATGGTACAATTGAATGGGAGCAGACCTATGGTGGCTCTGATGGAGATGAACGTGGTTATTGCATAGATCTAACAAATGATGGAGGATACATTTTTACAGGTGAAACTAATTCTACCAATGGTGATATCACGGAGGCCTTGGGAAACACAGATGCATGGGTAGTTAAGCTAAATGGTGTTGGAGAAATTCAATGGCAAAAGACTTTAGGTGGATTTGCTTCTGATAAAGGCTGGGAGATCAAACAAAGTTATAGTGGAGAGTTTGTTATGGTTGGTTATTGGGGCTCTGGCGATGCAATACCTAACTGGCACGGATTGTACGATTATTGGTTGACAAAACTAGATAGTAATGGGAATGTAATCTGGGAAAGGATATATGGAGGAACAAATGATGATTGGGCGCAAACATTCGGCTTCTATCCAAATGGGGATATCGTTATAGCTGGCGCAACCAGATCAATAGATGGAGATGTGACACAGAATGATGGTATTCAGGATATATGGTTGATCAAAGTTGACAGTAATGGCACTTTGCTTTGGGAAAAATCAATTGGTGGAAATGGTCCTGAAATTGCCTTTGACTTATGTTTTGCCAATGAATCAGACGTCATTATTGTTGGAGAATCCAGTATAGTAAGCGGAGATGTTTCTTCGAACATGGGCTCCACAGATTTCTGGATCGTCAAACTCGCCCCCGAAACCTCCGCCACCCAAACGCCCACTGCTATTCCGCTCAACCTGTACCCCAATCCTGCTACGCATTGGATCACATTGAATCTGCCCATCATTGAGCAAGACATGCAGGTAAACATCACGGATGAACAGGGCAAGCTGTTGCAATCCCGCAGCATCCGAACGGATGAAAAACTGGACATTTCAGCGCTGCCCTCAGGGGTTTATTGGGTGTCTGCTGTATCAAAATCGGGGCAGGTATATGCGGGGAAGTTTGTGAGAGGGTGAGGTTGTTACAGGTTATTGGAAGTGTCCACCAGCATCAGGCATGCGTACAGACCTCGCAATCTGAAGGTGTTTCCAAGTCATTTAAAGTTGTAAAAAATTAGCAGTCATGAATCCATTCATTATTAAAGTTTTACTGCTTTTAATGCTCACTAATATTTCCATTGCTCAACCATCTATTCAGTGGGAAAGGTCATTTGGTGGTTCATCATTGGAAAAATTATATGCCCTCAAGGCAACCCTTGATAACGGTTACATTGTGTGTGGCTCAACCTTTTCAAGCGATGGCGATGTTGGCACAAATAAAGGCGGTGCTGATTGTTGGATAGTGAAAATTAAAGCAGATGGATCACTTTCATGGGCTAAAAACTACGGGGGAGAAGCAACAGACATCCCTTATGATATCTGTTGTTTAAATGATGGCGGATTTGCCTTTGTTGGTTTAACCTACTCAATAGGTGGAGATGTCCAAGGAAATCATGGTGATACTGATGTTTGGGTGGTAAGACTGGATTCAGTTGGAGCTATATTATGGCAAAAGTGTCTTGGTGGAACCAATCAAGATATTGGTTATGGTTTACTAGCTACAAGTGATGGTGGCCTAATTGTATGTGGGGGCACTAAATCATCTGATGGAGACATAAATACCCACTTAGGTTTAGGTGATGTTTGGTTAATTAAGTTGAATCATGTGGGTGAATTGGAGTGGGAAAGCTGTTATGGCGGACAAAATGGCTATGATGTAGCCAATGATGTTGTTATTACGTCAGATGGGGGATATATTTTCTTTGGAGAAACATATTCATCTGATGGGCAGGTTACAGGCCTTCACGGTAATGGTGATTGTTGGTTGGTAAAGGTAAACAGCATTGGTCAACTTGAATGGCAAAGAGCCTTGGGGGGGATTGGATCTGATAGAGGATGGGATATCCATCCAGCCAAGCATGGAGGCTATTTTTTAATGGGTTATGCTGGCTCGCCTGATGGAGATGTGATAGGCTGGCACGGCAATTATGATTATTGGATAATTAAAATATCAGAATCAGGAGAAATTTTGTGGCAGAGGTCAATGGGAGGGTTTCAAGATGATTATGGCCTTTCAGTTTTCGGCACACAGGATGGAGGCTGTATTGCATCAGGAGCAACAATTTCAACTGATGGCGATGTGTTAGACAATGATGGATTTAGAGATATTTGGGTAGTAAAATTAGATAGCCTGGGGATACAGATGTGGCAAAAAACACTGGGTGGATCAAGTGGAGAATTTAGCACAGGAGTAATCGAAACTCACGACGGTAATTATGTCATAGCAGGAGAAACCTACTCCAGCGACGGAGACGTATCCTCCAATCAAGGCTCCTCCGACTTCTGGATCGTCAAACTCACCCCCGAAACCTCCGCCACATCCGCACCAACGGCCATTCCGCTCAACCTGTACCCCAATCCGACTACGCATTGGATTAACCTGAATCTGCCCATCATTGAGCAAGACATGCAGGTAAACATCACAGATGAACAGGGCAAGCTGTTGCAATCCCGCAGCATCCGAACGGATGAAAAACTGGATATTGCCGCACTCCCATCAGGTGTTTACTGGGTGTCTGCTGTATCAAAATCAGGGCAGGTATATGCGGGGAAGTTTGTGAAAGGGTGAGGAAGACCGAAAAGAGAGCGGAAATGCCCTAACGCAATATCTGCACTCTGTCTTCATCAATCAACTTCTTGAGGGTTTCAACACTGGGCAGAGCCACCAGGTATTTGCTCACAAAAACCTCATGAGGCATGTCAATAGTGGCATATTCCACCAGTGAGTCTTCCTTGTCGGCACACAAAATGATGCCTATAGGCGGGTTATCCAGTTCCGTAATTTCATTTTTTCGGTAATAGTTGAGGTATACATTCATTTGCCCGGCATCGGCATGATCAAATTTGCCGATTTTGAGATCCAGCAACACATGGCATTTCAATACCCGGTGATAGAAAACCAAATCAATTCTATAATGCGTATTGCCAAAGGTGATTCTCTTTTGTCGGGCTTCAAAACAGAACCCTCTTCCCATTTCTATGAGAAACTGTTGCAGGTGATTGATAATAGCCTGTTCGAGATCTGTTTCGGTGTAGGCAGGCTTTTCCTCCAGACCTAAAAATTCCAGTAAAACCGGATTTTTAATCACATCGGTTGGCGAGAGTGGCACGCTTCCCTTCATTTTTTCCAGCACAGCCTCCTTGTTTGTCGACAACCCGGTGCGCTCAAAAAGCATGGTATTCATGGCGCGTTCCAGTTCACGCACACCCCAGTTGTTTTTGATGGCTTGCACCTCATAAAACATCCTTTTCAAAGGCGTATCAGCCCGAAGCAGCTCAACAAAATGCGAAAAACTTAAGTGGGAGAGCAGTATTTCAGGAGGGAAGGACTGTTCTGATTCTGCATTATTTTTTGATATTTCAATCTTCCGAAACAAAGATTGTAGCTGGTTATCAGGTTGATTATCAATATCTTGGAATTTTGCAGACACTGTCTGCAAAATTGACGGATAGGCCAGGTAAAATTCTTTGCACAAGTAAAGGTTACGCTCACTTAACCCCTTTGTGCCTTTTAGCTTCTCTGTAAGAATTTTAAACAGCCTGGCGCCATACTCCGCCCTGTCTTCTCCATGCTGCTCATACTCAACAATGTAAAAACCAATGATAGCATTTCGAATGGTCAGCGCACTGTTTACCTGTTGAACCGCAAACTTTTGGGCAAAATCATGTGTAGCTTGAATAACGGATACCAGTTGTGGAAGGTGCATAGTAAATATGGTTTTTTGTTTTAAACGGGCAGCAAATATAAAACAAATTATTTTTTAACAACAGCAAATATAATACAAAATATTTAAAAAAATCGGGATAATACCCCCAAAGAAGCTACCCGGCCGGTACAGAAATGGTATTACCCAATAAATAAAATATACCTTCCCCAAAGGTAAATGCCGATATTGCGATTTATCCTTATGTAAAACGACCCGTTTTAAAAATCAGGTACTTTTACGAATTCCGCCAAACACCGCATGTTTTGCCATGAAACAATTGTTTATCATTCTTTTATGCGCGTTTTCCCGGCTGACTATATGCGCACAGGCACTCCCGGCATTGCCCAATACCTCGGCCATTGAAACCTGTTTGCCAGATACAAGCGGATATACCGTGCTGACCGTGGGGCCCATCGGACGGGATTTCAGCGATCTGCAGATGGCCCTGGATGCCGCCCAACCAGGCGCCTTGCTGCTGCTTGATGCAGGAGTGGTATTTAAAGGCAGTTTTACCCTGCCCGACAAAACCGGTACAGGCTGGATCATCCTCGCGCCTGCGCGCATGGACCTGTTGCCCGCGCAAGGCCTGCGCCTGCAACCACTGGAGGCTACGGGTGACCAGCTTTATCCCACCCGACAGGATGCGATGCCGAAGATCATGACCACCCACCCGGCGGGTCTACCCTGTTTCCGGACGGCCGCTTCGGCGCACCGGTACCGGCTGCTCGGGCTGGAAATTTGCGCCGATACCAGCGTCTTGAATAGTTATGGGCTGATTTTCCTGGGAGACGCCTCCGCCGCCCAAAGCACAATGGATGTGGTACCCGAAGACATCATTATTGACCGCTGTTACATCCACGGGCACGATAAGGCCACCATTATGAAGGGCGGGGTGATCCTCAACTGCAGCAGGGCGGCGGTGATAGATTCCTATATATCCGGGTTTCACAGCATAGGCTACGACACTTATGCAATAGCCGGCACCAATGGTCCGGGGCCTTTCATCATCCGCAACAACTATCTGGAAGCCGCCGGAGAGAACATCCTGTTTGGCGGCGCGGCTCCGGCCATACCGGGTCTGGTGCCTTCCGACATCGAGGTGCGGAACAATTATTTTTTCAAACCCTTCTCCTGGCGACCGGGGCATCCGGATTATGCCGGCAAACACTGGACGGTGAAAAACTTGTTTGAACTGAAAACCGGCAGGCGCGTGTTGCTCGATGGCAACCTGCTGGAAAACTGCTGGGCCGATCTGCCCATTGGACAAAGCGGTTACGCCATTCTGCTCACTGTGCGGGCCGAGGGCGGGGCTTCCCCACAGGCCGATGTGAGCGATGTCACGATCAGCAACAACATCGTTCGGCATGCCGGTGCGGGCATATCCCTGTCGGGGCATGACAGTCCCACACCCAGTCTGCAATCGCGCCGCATCCGGATTGCCAACAACCTGTTCGACGATATCAGCGGTCCCGACTATGGCGACGGCAACGTGACAGGGCCCAACGACGGCACCTTTCTAAAAATCGGCGACCCGGCAGATGTACTTCTGGAACACAACACCATATTGCAAAGCGGCGCCATCACCTGGGCCTACGATACCACAATGGGCATTGCGTTTCGCGACAACCTGGTTCAGTGTTTTGTGTCCGACGGCGGGTACCAGAGCATGTATGGCCCGGGCTTTGCGCATGGTGGCAACGGGCCAATGGGCCGGTATTTCCCCGGCATTACCGATGCCAACCAGCAATTTCACAAAAACGCCCTGATTGGTGGAGATCCGGCGCGGTACAGCAATTACAATACCCTGAGTCAGAATTATTTCCCCGCCAATCCGGGAGCCGTGCAGTTTTTGGATTACTCGGGTGGGAGCCAGGATTACCACGGATACCGCCTGAGCCCCGGCAGCCCCTACGCCCACGCTGCCACCGACGGCCGCGACCTCGGTGTGGATTTTATGCAATTAGACAGCGCCCTGCATACCCAAAGCACATGTACATCCTCCGTATCCGTCAGTTCTCCTGCATCAGGGATGAGCGTTCGCCTGTTTCCTTCTCCTTTTCAGGAACAGTTGACCCTCGAAAGTATCCCGCCCCTTCACCAGGCCACCCTGATCCTTCGCGACCTCCAGGGCCGCGAAATACAGCGTTTTGAGGGGCTCGAAGGCGGTTCAATCCCCCTCCGCATGAGCCGGGCAAGCGCAGGGATGCTGTTTTGGGAGATTGTGGGCGTGGGGCGTGGAATGGTGGTGAAACACCCTTAAATGATGGTGTTTGTGGGGTAAAGATGGGGGAACAGCCCGGTTTTTGGGCATGGAGGAGTGGTTCTTGGGGGTTTCTGCCGCGCTTGGGTCTTTTTGACCCAGCGCACCCACGTGAGCAGCCAGGCATTGGTGATGGACTCCCGGGCCAGATTGATGCGTACATTAGTTTAGCCACTCACGGACGTTGCGCTGGGTCAAAAAGACCCAAGCGCGGTGGGGGGATGCCGGGGAGCTACGGGGGGGGGAAGACCCCGCGGGGCGGAAACATCAACCCACCGCTGCGATTGGTGTAGGAAGACCGGGCGGGGCGGAAAAGGCAAATTTGAGTTTAAATATTTCTATTTATATACCAAATAGAAAAAAAAGTCCCCTCAACAGGTCACAAATTTTGATTTAGACAAATCCATATCCAATCAGCTCTGAAAATGGCTGAAACAATATACAACATTTATCAACCAAAACCATGTTTATGTTACCAAAATCTCTTTTATGGCTAACCATATTTATTTCCTGGACAGCCATGACTTCCGCACAAGGCATTCGCCAAAAATTGGAAATGCTTGAAGGTCAAATCAGCCTCCAAACCACCGAACTGGCAGATTACGCACCAACCCTTTATTCCAAAGCAGAAAAGTCGGTGGGGGGGCTGCGAAAATCATTTGACACCTCCGGCAACTTCAGTGACCAGGACTACAACAAGGCAAAGGCAGACTATGAGGCACTTAAACTAGTGGCTGACAAGGCGAAAATTAATCTTGGCAAAGCCAAATCATTACATGAGTCTATTTTGAAAAGCAATTTAGCCCGAGCCATTGACCCAAAGCTCTTCCAAAAAGCAGAAAATTCTTATCGAGAAGCCCTGTCTTTTGGAGAAAAACAACAGTTTGATAAGCAAAAACTGGCAGCTAAACGTGCGGAAATCGATTACAAAGCGCTGCTCAAAAAGGCCCAGGATCAACTCAAAATGGAGCTGGGGCCTGAACTTAACGTGGCGCAAGCCGGCGCAACGGCAGATTTAACCCTAATGAACGGGAATTTGCTAGATCCAAAAATACTGCCAGCAGTAGATGGCATGGTAGCACGAATGCGCCCAAACCGGGCTTTGCAAGGGTCGGTTTATGGCTTCCCTTTGTTCGCTTTCGACGATCCTTACTTTCCTCCTCTTCCTCCTCCGAAAGGCCCAACGCCACCAGTAGTTGCAGCAATTGTAAGTCGTACCAACAACAGTATGAGTATTAACTGGCATGACAGATCAGATGATGAAACTGGAAACCGCATTCTCCGAACAACCGATCTGCTCAACTGGACAAATATTTCCGAGCGCGGCATTTTGCCCAAATTTGCCTTACAAAACTATACTGATAACAACCTGACGGCCAATACCCGTTATTGCTATCAGATTGAATCGTACAACAACGAAGGCGCCCGACGTTCTCAGTTGCGCTGCGCGTACACCAAGGCTGGTTACAGTATTCCAATTTGGCGATTACAACTGGTGGTGAAGGTGGCAAATCTGGAGAATGCAGGCTCAGACGACGAATTCGGTATTAGTTTAGAGGGATTAACCTGGACATATACGTATATGGACTATGCGCGTCAAAACCTCAATAAAAATACTACCTGTAGCTTTGATTTGAACTTGAACCACGTAGAGGACATCAATGATATTTCGAATTTTATGCTTCAAAAAATTGGAGGAGATAAATTATTGATTGAGTCATTCTGTCTGCTGGCCAATAATGCCGGCACGAGAGACACACTTTTTTCGCAATATTTTGGTCGAACAAACGCCACCGCATTGAATTTGGGTAGCTACACGGTATCTCACGAAGAACTATGGGGGACTGAAAACTGGAACACATTCGTACAAGCTTCGTTAAATAGCAATATCCACAATGTTCCATCCGTTGAATTCTCTAATGGACAGATTCAGGTAGTTATCAAAAAAGCTGAGTTATTATCACGTTTGGAAGCCCGGATAGGACATGAGCTTCATGTTGATCCAAGACTAAGAGGGTGTATTGTCTGGGGGAAACTATTCGGAGAGGGTGTGGAAATGACCCGGAAAAACAATAATACCTTTTCAGTAGACCTGGATCTTAAGGCTGTTATTGATTATTTCTTTGATCAGGAGGTGGATGTTGATTTTGAGTTGAGTTTTGAGAAAGAATGTGACAGCAATGGCGATTTGGTATTAAAACTCAACTCCTATAACTACAAAACCAACTGGGACGACTCCAAATTACTGGAGTTGTTAAACATAGATACGCCGGATTTGCCCGAAATTGAACAGGAAATTGTATTCAATCTGCCTGAAGATGTATCCTGTGACAACCTGCAGGTATCGCTCAATGCAAATGGCGATCTGGTTATATGTTGTTTCCCCATAAATTTTGGTAATAATTAAAGGGGAGTAGTGGCCGGAAATACACTACACAATTCATATCCGCTATCTTTACAGAACATCAGCATCCTCATAAAGGATTAGTCAACGTGAGTCGTCATCCCGAGAACTCGGGGTGACAACTCACGTTAGGTTTAAGAACATCAGCATTGCATCGGCAAAAGTGAAAATGCTTAGAACCACGCGGGTTGTGCCTTTGAGCGCAGCGAAATACCTGCCCCCCCTCCTCCGCGCCTCTCCGCCTCTGCGGTAAAAAAATCCGCGCCTCATTCCAACCGAAACGACACCCTAAGCGTGTATTTCACCCGAATCACCTGCCCTTTTTGTTTTCCCGGAATCCATTTGGGCATAGCCCGCACCATCCGAAGAGCTTCCTGCCCGCAACCGCCGCCAATATCGCGGAGCACTTGAAAATTGGATAAGGAGCCGTCTTTTTCCACAATAAAACTCAGCACAACCATGCCCTGGATGCCATTTTCCTTGGCCAATTGCGGGTATATTTGTTTGTCTTTCAGGAATTTGAGCAGTTCGGCCTCGCCGCCGGGGTATTGTGGCATTTCTTCCACATATGTAAAATAATCATCGCCGGAGGGCTGTGATGCCGCCACCGGAGCTTCCAAAACCAATTCCTCAACCGCCTCCTTGGCTACCGGCGCGGGCTTGGTTGGTTTAACCGCTACGAGTTCAGGTTTTTTGAACAAAAACTCCAGGCCGCTGTCGTTGATACCCACCCAATCTCCATAGGCCATGCCTGCCCGAAACCCAACCGCCACCAGCCGACCAGAGGTCCCCTTCCTGCTCCGGAATTGCTCAAAATGCGCTTTGTTGGGTTCAGAAAACGAGCTGTATGCGCCCTCATGTATCCGTTTTCCGGCGGGCGAAAACAGGGCAAAATCCTGTTGCTTCCTTCCCACCAGGTAATGATTCTGCATTTTTTGCAGGTACTCAAACGTGAATTCAGCGGTATGCGGCGCATCCAAAGGAATGAACCCAATAGCACCCTTGAGCGCTTTCCGGCCAGTCAACAGGTTAGGGTTTGAGGTAAAATCCAGACTGTAATATTCTGCCGGCAGAAGCTCTTTTCCGGAAAAATCAACGGCTTTATAGCGGGGCAATTGACCAACCGAATCCGTGCGCATCTGAAGAATCAGTGGGTGCAATTCAGAGTAGTACCGCACCGAAAAAGAGCCTTCCGGGCGAATGATGGTGCCATCCTTGCGCACCAAAAAACTGGAATTAGGCTCCGCTGGATCCTGAACATAGACATACCACTCGGGGTGCATCTCCGGTATTCTTTGGTAATCATCAGAGATGAAAATGCCCGAAAAATGGTATTTCGCGGGCAAAATCACGCGGCCGTCGGCGCCATAAATGCCGTTTTTATCTGCGGCGATGTCGGTGAAACGGTAAACGCCTTCCAGGGCATAGATTTCCTGATTGGCCACCGGAATCACCACCTTCCCGGTTTTGTCAAACACACCCGATTGGTTGTCAAGGTTTGATCCAGCCCGGTTCAGGGCCACAAACTGGCCGGAAAGTCCGGGCGTAATCTCGTTAAAAGCAAAGGGTATGATGATCTTTCCGCGATCATCTATCATGCCCATCTTGTTTTCGCGCCAGAGAATGGTGCGGCTCCCGTCTGTCCAGATACCTGCGCGAGGGTCTGCCGGATGCACCCACGAGCCATCCAGTTTGGCATGGCAGGAACCGCCGCCGTGTATTGGGTTCACCTCAAAGAAAGAGTTGTCTACCCGGCCCGGCTCAACGCTCCCGCCTTTGATCTGGAATTGCGGTTCACCGCGCAAATTGAAAAATTGCAGCATGGAATCGCCATCTACCCGGCCCACCAGCAGATTGGGCGTGATGGCGCGCACGTACTGGAACTTTTCAGGCAAAATGACCTTTCCGCGCGCGTCTACCATGCCCCAGGAGTTGCTGACTTTGCTGTTTTTCGTCACGGCAGCATAGCCAAACTGCGTGCGAAAAGGGTTCAGGTTGGGCATAATATATTCGTACACCAGCGGAATCCGGAAGTTGCCATACTGGTCTACAGCCCCCATTTTGCCGTCTTTTTTCACAGCCATGATGGTATCCATATTAGGCTGCACCTCATCGTAAACAGCCGGCACAATGATGTTCCAATCAGCATCCTGGTAGCCCCATTTTTGGGTTTGCGGATCCTGGAAACGGGATTGGGCCGTGGCGGGGATAGAGAGGAGCAGGAGGAGGAGGGTGCGGAGGGTCATGGTGGGGGGTGGAGGATGTTTGTGGGGTAAAGATGGGGGGAATAGCTCGGTTTTTGGGCATGGAGTGGTTTTTACTGTTTAGGAAGGAAGAACGGGCGGGGCGGAAACACATTCACCAGTGCCAGGCAGGCGTGCAGACCTCGCAAGAGGTCCAACCTTTGTAGGAATGACCAAAAAACGCACGGGACCTCGCAAGAGGTCCAACATGTCCGACGGCGGTGGGATGCTAGGGGGGGGGATTGTGGGCGGAAGACCGGGCGGGGCAGAAAAACGCACAGGTCCTCGCAAGAGGTCCAACATATCCGACGGCGGAGGGATGCCGGGGGGGGGGATTGTGGGCGGAATCTACGCTCTGATTCACCACCCCTTACCAGAAATTGACCGGATTATAACATAGATAAAAAACAATGCCGCAACAATTGTAGAAATTAACATTACTAACGAAGCTAAAATTGGAAGAATATATTTGATAAAAACGAAGGCTATTAATCCTAGTAAAACCAGGAAAATACACAACAGTATTTCATCTTTGATTCCATTTTTTTGTTGATTTTCCATCGTATTGTATTTGATTTTGCCACGCGTGGGGATAAGCGTCCTAAAAAGTGAGTCTCTAAAATAAAAAAGGTCTCCATCATAGTGGTCGTTAAACACTACTAAAAAAAGAAGACCCAATTCAACTACGCATTACACAAAATACAGCACTTCTAACGTAAATTGCAAGCCAGGAAGAAGGATTCAACGAAATTTTACGGAGGTCTTTCGAGGTCATTGAAAAAGGACGACCGGGGCAGCAGAAGAACTACTCCTCCACCTCCACCCCAGGAATAACCGGCAAGCCCAGCTCCTTCAAAAACTTATTGTGCTTAGCTAAAGCAATTCCTGATTTTCTTTCAAGGGCCTCCAGTTGTTTAAACACCTGATGGAGGTCAATCTCCTCTTCGGTTTGGGTGGTGCTCACATACCTCGAAATGTTCAAATTGTACCCGTTCTCGGCAATCTGCTCCATGGAAACCCTTTTCGCATACCGGTCTTCCTCGCTGCGCTCTTTGTAGGTTTCCACAATTTTGGCAATATCCCCGGGCCGGAGGTTATTCTGGCGCTTGCCTTTTTCGAAGTGCTCACTGGCGTTGATGAACAAAACATCATCGTACTTTTTGCACTTTTTCAGCACCAGAATACACACAGGAATGCCGGTGGAGAAAAAGAGGTTGGCGGGTAACCCAATGACCGTATCTATGTGGTTGTCTTTCAGCAACTTGGTGCGTATACGCTCCTCTACTCCTCCCCGAAACAAAACGCCGTGGGGCAAAATGATGGCCATGGTACCTTCCTTAGACAGAAAATGCAAACCATGAAGCAGGAAAGCAAAATCTGCCGCCGACTTGGGAGCTATGCCGTAGCTTTTGAAACGAAAATCTTCACCCATGGACTCCTTGGGCTCCCAGCGCAAGCTGAAGGGCGGATTGGCCACTATGGCGTCAAATTCCAGTTTCCTGGCGGGGTTCATCTCGTTCAGCACCTCCCATTCATTCAGCAGGGTGTCGCCGTGATGGATCTCAAATTCAGTGTCTTTCACGCCGTGCAGGAGCATGTTCATGCGGGCCAGGTTGTAGGTGGTGATGTTTTTTTCCTGACCGTATATTTTGCCGATGCCGTTGGAGCCCATGTGCTTGCGGACATTCAACAGGAGGGACCCCGACCCGCAGGCAAAATCCAACACCTTGTCTATCCGCTTCTTTTTGCCGGTTTTGGGCTCCTGGCTGTCTAAAACCACGATCTCTGAGAGGATGGTGGACACTTGTTGCGGGGTGTAAAACTCGCCGGCTTTTTTACCGGAGCCTGCCGCAAACTGACCAATCAGGTACTCATACGCATCCCCCAGCACATCTACGTCTGTAGAGAACCCGGCAATGCCCTCTGCAATTTTTTGAATAATTACGCAGAGTTTGCTGTTGCGCTCTGTGTAGGTTCTACCCAGCTTGTCGGAATTGAGGTTTATTTCTGAGAATAAACCCTGAAAAGTGCTTTCAAACGACTGGTTTTCAATGTACTTAAACCCGGCTTCCAGGGTTTTGAGCAAGTCGTTGCTTTGCAAGCGAGCCATCTCTGAAATGCTGCTCCACAAATGCTCCGGCTCTATAACGTAATGCACTTTGCGACGCATCAGTTTCTCAAATTCCGGCACATCCTCCCGGTTGGCGGCATACCAGAGGCTCAAAGGCGAGCGCCTGTCGTCTGCTGTTTTTTCCGGGTATTCCGGCCCCAACTCCTTTTTAGCGGCTGCCTCGTAGTTGTCTGAAAGATAACGCAGAAACAGAAATGAGAGCATATAGTCCCGAAAATCATCAGCGTTCATGGCGCCTCGCAGTTGGTCTGCAATGGCCCAAAGGGTTTTTCCTAATTGCTGTTGGTTCTGTTCGCTCATGGTGTGTTTTTGGCTGTGATAACAATTTCTTCTTGGTTAATTGTTGGCAGATTAGTTCGGTGCTTTACTTATGGAGGGCGGTACAAGCAGAGACTTGGAAGATCGGCCTGGTGGTTTTACAGGCAGTTTTTCATCAAGTAATGCCGGCAATTCAAATTGGTATTTGTCCAGAAATGCTTTTAAAATCTTGTTGAAAAGATCTTTGTTGTCTGGCCCCATTTCAACTGGTTCATACACGGAATACTTGCCGTGACTTAACAAGTTCAGCGCACGAGAGTAGAGCACTTCATCTTCTACACCGTGTATTCAATCTGAAAAATCCTTGTAACCAAAAAACGTAGCAGTCTTTTCCAATATGCTGCGCAACATATTGAAATGGTAGGTATTTACCTTCCCGGATTCAGATACCTGTTTCAACTCGCTCAAAAGAGCAACGTGGTGAAAAAATGGCGTATCGTCTGTGCGTTGTAGACCATAACCATCAGCCCCTCCTTTGTACAAGAAATAGCACACAGGATTGAATTTCTTCAATTCATTGAACATCACATTGAAAAACAGACTGTGGTGAGAGGAAATAACCGTTTTTACCCTGCCTTGTCCACGCCTTAGCAGATTAGAAAGATCACAGGCTACGGCAATGGCATTATTGTCGTCCAGGGAAGAGATGGGGTCATCAATGTAGAAATACTTTACCCAATTGTAAGTGCCTTCATCCTTTTCATCATCAAGCCTTATCTCACAAATGGCTAAAAAGACACACCAGATGAAGATGTTTTCCTCACCTCTTGACACCTTGATATTTGTTGCCTCTCCCCTTGAAAAGGTTACCGTCCAATGATCGTAATCAATAAAAAAATTGAAATCAGCATATCGCTCCATAAAGGCGAAGATCTTCTCTTCCAACGCCAATTCTTTGAACCCATCAAAAAACTTGGAGTTCCCATTTATCCGAAGCTTTCGCTCTGTATCGTTCTCTAAATCATTATCCCAACTAAAGAGATCTTCCGTGAAGGCATTGAAATAGAGGGTATCCCGCCTTTCACCCTGTTTTCCTCTGTTTTTGAACTCAACAGAAAGCCTGGTTTTTCCGGTACCGTTATAGGCATAAAGCAGTACAAAATCGAAGTCCTTGAGGTCAGCGCGTAGCTGTACTGCCAATTTCCACAGCGAAGGGTAGTTTTGTATTTTTAGTTTTCCACTCATACTTCCATTTCTTTCGGGTTAGGAAATAATTGCTGCATCAGCCCTTTTTTCAGTGTTTTCAAGGCCTCTAATTTTTGATTTTGAGCTGAGATGAGGTCGTCAAGGGAGGTGAGAAAAGAGGCGATTTTTTGCTGTTCCTTATCTGAAGGTAAAGGTACCGGCATTTTAGACAGAGAACCAGCATTCACATTTTGTTGACCTCCACCAATTTTTGTTGAGTTAAAAAAGGCTTGACCCAGTTCTGAGTTTATGTACAGACACAAATATGTAGAGTCGATGACTTTACTGTTAGGTCTTGCAATTAATGTGGTAAAACTTTGTGAGCCTTCATGTTTCTTGGGTACAACACAAGCAATACCAGGATAACCCGTTCTTGCAATTAACAAATCCCCTGCTTTTAAACGTTTGCTTCTATGTGCTTTTTCATAATCCTCATCAATATATAGAATTTCTTTATCATCAAGGAAACCTTCTTTAATATTTTGATTCCTGAATAGAATTACTCCTGATTTTCTGTAAGCATGAGTGGCGGCGCTTGCTATACCAACCATTATTTTATGTGTGATATTTTCTAAACCAACTGATTCCCACTCTCCCTCAAACTCCCCAAACCTCAGCCTCGGCATCATTTCTCCTTCCGCCGGAAAAAGCTGCTGCATGAGCCCTTTTTTGTGGGCCTGCAAAGCTTTGATCTTTTCTCCCTGGGCGCTGATAAGCTCGTCAAGAGAGGTTAGGGTGGCGGCGATTTTTTGTTGTTCGGATGGTTTTGGAAATAGAACCGGTAAGAGCTTAATTATTTCTGCATTCAGATTTTTTATACCCCCTCCGGCAGCTGAGTTAATAAAGTATGATTGACTATTGTCTCCTAAAATAATGTAATATAAGTAATCCCTATCTATGTTTGCCGCAATTTTCGTAACTGCTATCCAACCATCATGAATACATGATTTGATCTTCAAAATATATGGTCTGCCAAAACTCATAGAGTTGGACATAATTAAGTCTCCTGGAAAAACCTCTCTGGTCTTACTTAATGCAGATTTTTTGACCTTTTCTTCAGTGTGCGCTACATATTTAGACTCCTTATCAACGTCGCCAATTTTTAGCCAATTTAAGCCATCTGGGCTTTTAGTAAGGAAATTATCGATAGGCCGTGGTGATCCACCACGAAGAATTTCTGATACTTTACCAAGTTGTTTTTCCTCCCATGGGCCAGCTTCCCGAAACTCCGGAAACCGCAACTTGGGTATCAGCGTATGTTTAGCTTCTTTACTCATATGCAGACAATCCAGAGATTTCGCGCCCTTGGGCGAGTTTGTGTAAGATAGGGGCCAGGTCGTTCATCAGGGCCAGTTCCTTGAGGGTACGGGCTTTCCAGCCCAGTTGGAGTGGGGCCAGCAGGTCGCTCAGCTTTTCTCCGTCAAAAATCATACGGCTCATGATTGCTTCTACAAAGGCTTGCAGGGCTGCCGGATCCAGGTCGTGCTTTTGGGCCAGGGTGGCCAGGGTTTTGGCATTTTTCTCGCTTTTAAACACCTGGAAGCCATCCCGTATTTCCTTTTCACTGAGCGGCTTGCCCACTTCCAGACTGTTGATATAATCCACCATATCCTCACGCTCGTCCATCAGGTTGGCGCTGCTGCTGAGCATGCTGATCAGTTGTCCGCGCGACAGCTTTTGCTTGCTCGGTTTGTTTTGGGTGTATCTGGCTATCAGCGCCATGATGTAATCGTAATCCACCAGGGCAGAAGCAAACAGCACCAGTTCAAAATCAAGCTGCTGAAGATCGTCAGAGGCGTTGCTGCCTTGTTTTTGCTGAAGTGTTTTCAGTTGTTTGGCCGTTTCCAGATAAGCACTCCGGAAAGAACGCAGCTGGTCTTCAGGCATCACCGCCTCCAGCTGTTCCTTTTGTTCCTCGCTCAGATCGGTATATTGATCGAGCTGGGTTTTCAGGCGCTGAACCTCTTTAAAGCGGTTGATGAACTCAATACGCGCCGCGTCGCCCTTCAGATTAAACACCTCATGAGGCTCGTTGATCAGGTCGCTTTGCGTCATGAATTGCTCCATGGCGGCAACGGCTTTTTTGAAGCTTTCAATCACCTTGGGTGCCGGTTCCACCAGCCAGATTTCCTTGGCTTGCGCGGTATCTTCTCCTGAAAACAGCGCAATGGCCTTGTCTACCTCGTTTTGTTGCTGCCTGAAATCGAGGATATTTCCATATGGTTTGGTTTCGTTTAGTACCCGGTTGGTGCGGGAAAAAGCCTGAATGAGGCCATGATGCTTCAGGTTTTTGTCTACGTACAGCGTATTCAGGTACTTGGAGTCAAAACCCGTGAGCAGCATATCCACCACAATAACCAGGTCTATCTTGTTTTTGTGCGGATAATCGGCATTGGAGTACTTCTGAAACTTGATACGCTGTTGAACATCCTGATAGTAAAGATCAAACTCATTGAGCCGGTGGTTGGTACCGTATTGTTTGTTGTAGTCTGCCAGGATGGTTTTCAGTGCCTTTTTCTTGGCTTCCGGCGCTTCCTTATTGTCTTCCCGTTCCTGTTGCAGATCTTCCTGCAATTGCAGCACATCCTTGTTGCCTTCGGCGGGCGGCGAGAATACGCAGGCGATGTTCAAAGGCCGGAATTCCGGGTCTTTTTTTAGCCTTTCTGCCTGGGTTTCCCGGAACAGTTCGTAGTAATCAATGGCATCGTTGATGGAGGCCGTGGCAAAAACGGCATTAAAGCGGCGTTGCTGCGTGGCGGCATCGTGCTTATTCAGAATGGCGTTCAACACGGCTGTTTTGTGCTGACGGCTGGCGGTGTCTGCCTTTTGTTCTCCTTTAAAATAATCGATATGAAAACGCAGCACATTCCGGTCGTCAATGGCATTGGTGATGGTGTAGGCGTGCAGCTGTTTTTCAAAAATGTCCTGAGTGGTCACAAAAGAGCCCACCGTGCCGTCCACCTGCTTGTAGGTGGCATTGTCTTCAAAAATGGGCGTTCCGGTGAATCCGAACAACTGGGCATTGGGGAAAAACTCCTTGATGGCCTTGTGGTTTTCGCCAAATTGCGAACGGTGACACTCATCGAAGATGAGCACTACGCGTTTGTTGCGCAGAGGTTCCAGGCGTTCTTTGTAGGTGGGCCGGCCTCTTTCAGATTTTTGCTGGTTGCGCTTGCTGTTTTCATCAAGCGCCAAACCAAGTTTTTGGATGGTCGTTACAATCACCTTATTGGCCAGACTGTCTGACAGCAGGCGTTGCACCAGGGTTTCCGTGTTGGTATTTTCCTCCACGCATCCTTCCTGGAATTTGTTGAATTCCTCCCGTGTTTGGCGATCAAGGTCTTTCCGGTCTACTACGAAAAGGCATTTTTCAATATCGGGATTGTCTTTGAGCAGGGTAGAGGCTTTAAACGAGGTCAGGGTTTTGCCGCTACCGGTGGTATGCCAGATGTATCCGTTGCCCCGGTTTTGGTGGATACAATCCACAATAGCCTTTACAGCGTAAATCTGATACGGGCGCATCACCAGCAATTTCTGTTCTGTGGCCACCAGCACCATGTAGCGACTAATCATCTGAGCGAGGTTGCATTTACTCAGAAATTTGTCGGCAAAATCGTCGAGCCAGGTAATTTTTTTGTTGTCTTCGGCGGCAAACTGATAAACAGGCAGGAACTGCTCGTCGGCGTTGAAGTTGAAATGTTGGTTTTGGTTGTTGGCGAAATAGTAGGTATTAGTCCGGTTGCTCACCACAAACAGCTGCAGGAAGCAAAGCAGGGAGTTGGTATAGCCATTACCGGGGTCGTTTTTGTAATCCACAATCTGCTGCATGGCCCGGCGCGGGCTTATTTCCAGGCTTTTCAGTTCAATTTGCACCACCGGGATGCCATTAATCAGCAGGATAACATCGTAACGGTGATGGCTGCCTTCTGTGCTCATGCGCAACTGGTTCACCACCTCAAAATCATTTTTGCACCATTCTTTGATGTTCACTAGCGTGTATTGCAGCGGGGTCCCGTCTTCACGCTGAAAGGTGTTGGTTTCCCGCAGGATTTTGGATGCGGTGAACACATCGGCGTTGATGATTTCATCCCTTAGCCTGGCAAATTCCGCATCCGACAGCTGGCAGCGGTTCAGCGCCTGGAATTTCTCCCTGAAATTTTGCTCCAGCGCCCCCTTACTCCGGATATCGGGGCGAGGGGTATATTTCAGCTCGGAGAGCTTGGTGATCAGATTTTGTTCTATTTGGGCTTCTTTTGTCATGCTGAAGTGCTGGACTAAAATCAATCGAAATTATTCTGATGATTCACAAATTTTATCTTTTTTTGCAGAGTAGCAATTTTAGGTTATATTTATGATATGTTGCCGAAGTCTGCGGCAAATATAGTGGAGAAGGAGTAAGCGAGGGCTTATCTAACTGGTTAAATTACACGGAATAAAACAAATCCATGTCTAAATCTCTGAAGTTCGTGCCTTATGAAAATCATTCAGGTTTTGACCCTGAATTACGGCTGCATTTGCCAACTCTTCCCAAGAGACACACCTTAATTCTGGATCAGGCCATTTCCGGAGAGGCTCCGAAGGATTTTATCCGTTTGTACGAATTTGGGAGGAGTGCACGAAAAAGCAACCCCAAGACCTGGACACCTTATATTGCAAAAGTTGCTCGAAAATGGTATCCAAACGAAAGCATTACGGAACATTTACTCAATCGTTTGGGTTTTGCTCTAGGCGTGACGGTTGCAAATTCTCGTCTTGCCGTAGATGATGAGTTTGGACGCCTTCGCTTTTTAAGCGAATATTTTTTGAAGCCAGGTGAAAGGCTTGAGCACGGTGCTGAAATTTATGCAGGCTACCTCTCCGATGAGTCATTGGTGGAAGAAATTGAGAAGGATCGGAGAACCGTTCGGAACTATTTTACGTTTCAGTTTACGGAGAACGCGATAAAGCACAGATTTGGCCACGGAGACATCGGAGAGAAGATCATGACAGATTTGGTAAAAATGCTCTGTTTTGATGCCATTACGGGCAATAATGACCGCCACATCTACAATTGGGGCATCATACGTCACATCAAAGGTGAAAGAGCTCCACGCTTTTCTCCAGTTTATGATTCTGCAAGAGGGCTATTTTGGAATGAACATGAAAATAAACTTCCGCGGTTTCAAGAAAAAACGTCTGATGGAGTCACAAATCTGGAAAGGTATGCTCAAACTTCCATGCCACGAATTGGTTGGGAGGGGGTGCAAAACCCTAACCATTTCGAATTAACTCGTCTGATATATCAAAACCGACCTGAATTTCGTTTTGTCTTCGAAGGCATGATTAACCCTGTTTGTCAGACAAACACAAATGCTTTGCTTGAAAAAGAATTTGAAAAATTGTTCTCCCCTACCCGTTACCATTTGATCAGGAAATGTCTTAATTTGCGTTTCCAAATGCTCAACGACATCATTCACCAAATAAAAAAGGAGGGACGCGCATGAAAATCACATGGCTACGCCGCTGGCAGCGTTCCGAAAATGTCAGCGTACAAGACACAGAACAGCAGATGAAGTCCGCTCCGCGGCTTGTTTTTCGGCTTGTTTATGAAAACAACCTAATTGGAACCTTGGAATTTAGTGAGAGTCGGTGGCGATTTGTTTATTCTGACTGGTTTAAAAACCAATCAGAGATCCAGCCTTTTGCCAACTTCCCGGATGTGAATCAGGAGTATGTATCCGATGATCTACCCCCATTTTTTGAAAGTCGTATTCCTGGAACCTCGCAACCTCAGGTTGAGGCTTTCTTAAAAGAAAAGGTTCAGGCAAGCGAAGGCGAAACAAAAGCGGCTTTGTTAAAGCAATTTGGTCGGCGCACCATTACGAACCCGTTTGAATTGACTCCGGCTTTTTAAGAATTTTTCACGCATTAAAATAAAACGCCCCTTTACTTTAGAGTGAAGGGGCGTTTCGTTTGTGGAGCCTTAATTAGTTGGGCCGCCTTTGCTTTAACGCGTTGAGGTGGGATACCAGGATTCATTTGGAGGGTTAAGACCAGGCTTGGCAGGAATAAATCTCAGTATTTCACAGTACCAACGTTCACAATTATTCATGTGATCATGATTGATGTGTCCAAAGTAAAATAAATTTTGTTTTAATTCAATATCATCAATGGTATCTCCACTAAATCGAATTCGCTTAGGACCTTCAGATTCAGCTAAATATTTTTCAATTTTATTAATCACGTCAGGATAAAGTTCTGGCTTGCATCGAAAAAGGTGAGTGGCCCGATCAAGTTTTTCACTTTCCCAAACAATCAAGATTTCATTGCTTGGCAAAATAAATGAGAAAAGCCATGAGCCAATATGGGTAGAAGCCATTGGATTTTTTTCGTTTTGCACCCATTCTATAACATAAATTGGTCTAAATGCTTCAGATTGATAATCAAAAAGGAAACGAACACATTCGCCATTTTCTTCATGCGTAATGCGCTTGATATCTTTATTAGATAATATTGAGTATTCAGAGCGTGCTGGTAACCCAATTTTAATAACGGAATCGTCGTATGAGAAACGCTGGAATATTACCAAGAGTTGTTTTTTAAACTCTAGCAAGCCTAGTGCAAGGTCAGATGTTGGTATGATTTTTTTTTCTAATACAGTAATTCTAACAGCTGAATCTGCATTTTGCTTCGAAAAAAAACGTCTTAAGAGATTAAATCCAATTTTCGAAAAATCCCATGAAAAAGCTTCACTCCAAGTGTCATCATCAATTTTAATTGCGAAAGCTCCATTAAAAAAAAGAACATCTCGGAATTTCGTATTTAAAACGACTTTGCCATCTTTCATTTTTTCTATAATCTCACTAGGGTTGATATCATCGCGTATCTTCAGATTAAAATCAGGAAGTTGATTTTTTGCTAATTTAAGAAATTTCTTCTTTTCTTCTCGAAGAAGTCTAAAAAACTGTCCCTTAAATATTGATTCAATATCATTGCAAAAATCTTCCTTACTCAAATTGACGAATTCAAATATATACATTTTTATTTTACAAAAATCAGTATTATTATAATACAGCTCTTTGGAAACGATTTCAAAATCACTTTTTGAGAAATAACTGTTAATGTATCTGAGTACAGTTGCGACTTCTAAAAATTGGTTATCCGTTTCAATTTGGCCAAGGTTATTAAGTCTACGTTTAAGAGTTGATAGGGCACCTACTTTAACTTTTTCTGGATTCGAATTATCGTAATATGGCTTAAGTTGGTTTATTATTTGTTCAATAGTGAATGGAATATTAAATCCATCAATCCATAACAAATACATAAATTTATAATCAATTTTGATGTATTCTGTTATTTCTAGTTCATTTAGTATAGAAGGCGCAAATTTGCGAAAGAAAATTAAGACCTCTTTTAATAGGGAATATGATCTTTTATCATCTATTTTTTTAATAACAGAAATTTCATTTATTAATATTCTAGCTGTTACGTCTAAAGGCAGAAGCCCAATTATTTTCTGCTTGACAAGTTCCTGACTTTCATGAAAAACATTATTTACATACTCCTCATCAAATTGCGAAATATAACCTTCTAACCAAAGATGAAAACTATATTTTTGAGTACATTTTAATGCAGCTCTCTGAGTAATTTCATTTAAAAAACTTGGCAAGTAGGTTTTAACCTGATACAACAATTCTTTTAGATTGAAAAATTCATTATCTGAATCAATAAATTTGATTTCGTCTATAATTTCTTCAAATAATCTTTGGTTAAGACGTTTTTGATTAAGTTGAAGTAATCTGTGTATGGTTTCTTTGTCTAAAAACCGGTAATTTGATATGACAAATTTTTCATCAATTTCGGAATTGAATCCGTCAAGAGAAAAACAAAGATTATAATAGGGAATTGCTTGAGAAAAAATTTTTAATTTTAATGGTTGATAAATATCTATAATTAGTGCTTTGTTTCGAGATTCTCGGGTGCTTTTTGAGGAAAAGGTAAGAACAGACGTCTCAATAGCCTCTTCAATCATCTTAAATAGAGATTTCGACAATTCGTAGGTTTGCTGAGATATTACAGGGGAACAATATCTTACAATTGAAAAAAGGAATTCAGTTATTAAGTGATTTTTTTGAACCCGTTCAATTGCAATTTTAGTAAATAAGCGTTTTAAATCTAGCAACATTATTTCCCATATTTTTTGAAATAATATCCCATCTTTAGATTTATTTTTTACTAAATCTAAAGTTTCTTTTCCTTGAATCGTTAACCCAAGAGCATTTACTTTATAGCTAGTATGAGTACTTTCATATACTGTATAAAATGTACTTTTTGCATATATAATTTCTACAAATTTAATATTTTCGGCTATTAATTTGAATATTATTTGAAACGCATAATTATCAAAATTTTCTTGAATTTTACTCAAAACATGTAACAAAGTTTCCTGATCTAATTTGGAAAAAAGTTCCTCTAATTGTTCGTAGTTTAAATGTTTAAGTTCATCAGTTATTAAATCATTACTAATATATTCAGTGACGCCATCTATAAAAAATCTAACATGGAATTCTTTTGAAGATTCGTCACATAATTTTTTTTTCCAATGAAAGAAATCGGTGAAAATATCTTTGTTTTTATAATCAATAAAAAATTGTTGAAAACCAACAAAACATGATCGAAAACTTTCATATTCCTCGTATGTTTCAATTGGCTTTGTTACTTTTGAACGCCTGTTTTCTAAAATCACATTCATATCACTATTGCTAATTCGTGAAATAATGATTTTTTTTTGATCTTCACTAAGATTATCAAATATTTTTAGAATGAAAGATGTATCGCCGATAGTATCTAAAGTGCCATCAAAAAATAATTTTAGATGAAGTTCTCTCCCGCCTTTCTCAATAATCCAATTTGATAGCATTTTTTTAGAGGTTGAATTTATAAATGGCTTAAAAGTATTGATAAATTCTTCAATATTTTTTTCATTAGCTAAGCTACTAAAACCTTCTGGAAATAAAGCTTCTAATAGCTTTATTAATTGCCACCCAGTTAGAGATTCGATAATTTTTTGCTTATTAGTAATAGGCTCTCCTACTTCAAAAAAGGGTTTTAGCAGGTTAATGTTTTTTATTGTTCTAATTGGCAACACTTGAATAGCTGATAACTTGCCAACATATTTGTTTGATTCGATTTTACGAAAAAAAACCAAGTCGCCAATTAATGGCTTTCCAGTTGAATTGTGGAAATGAAAAAAGTATTCCTTTTTATCGTGCCCACTTATAAATCCAAAAAATTTATGTGGAAAGACTGATTTGACAATACCTATGTAAAAATCATCAGGAGTAGCTATAATTGACATGATTTTTATCTTTTTCTTATTAGATTACAAAATGTCTGCCAAATCTTAGGACGCATATTATGGCCTTGGCCTAAAAGACCTTCAGACAAAACCCTCCTTGCAAAGTCAAGATCTGGATTAAAAAAGTTAATCGCAGAAATTTGTACCCGGATGAACTGAAGTGCAAGATTGCCAATAACCTCCTTCTAGTCGGTTCAATTATGCGATTACAGCCGCGCCAACCTCTTCACCCCACCCTCACCCCACCCGCACCCCACTCCCCTCCACCCCCCAAACCACCCAAACCTCAACCCCCGCCTTCACCACCTTCCACCACGCCAACAACGGCCCTAACCCCTGCACCGTTTGTTTCCACTTTTTCATGCCTTCCGCAAAGGGGGCAAAATGCAGGATCACCGGGCCGCCTGGGGTTTCCAGGTAGAGATCGGCTTCCAGTTTGAGCAGGCGCTTGCCCTGGGGAGCTTCGGCGTTGTAGTGGGCCAGTATGCGCGTGGGGGCAAATTTTTGCTGTATAAATGTCTGAAAAGCGGCTGATTGACGCAAAAACTGCTCGGGCGTTACCTGGTCTTTCAAACGCCGGATTTGCATTTGTTTGCGGGCCAGAAACAACCGGTCTTCCTGCCGCAAACCGGGGCGGTCGGCCAAGAGGAAGGAGGTGAGCGCCTTGCCTATTTCCGGCACGTAATCGCCCCTGAATTCCAGCCAGGAACTCCATACCTCGGGTTCGCCGGGGTTGAGCTGTACGCCGGGCGGCATTTCGCGCAGCGGATCTATCCACAAATTGGGCTGTATGGATGGCCGGCGCCCCTTACGACTGGCATGGTACTGCACGCTGCTTTCGGCGCGGGTGTTCTCCGTAAACTCACGGCCTTTATAACATACCTCGGTTTCTATGCGCAGGGGCATGCCCTGGTGGTAAAACGGGGTCTCGTCGGAGTGCGGATCCAGGGTGGGTATGCTCTCGTCGCCCCGGCTGAACACGCGGTTGAGCCAGCCGGTGCCTTTCATGGTGCTGGGGAAGACAAGGGCGTCGCGCGCGCGGGTGATGCCCACGTACAAAAGCCGGGCTTCTTCCTCCAGCGCCACGCGGCGGGCGGCCATAAATTCTTCTGTTACCTCCACAGATTCCTGCAAGGGGGTGTTGCGGTACTGATCGGCATACGGATTTACCCAAAAACGCAGCCAGCGGTTGCCCAGGATGTTGTTGAGGTCGGGCTCGTTGGTTTCGCTCACGAGGTTGAACCCCCAGATCTGCTCTTTCAACGCCTGCTCCAGGGCATGACAAATGGTAACAGGGTACTCCAGGCCCTTGGAACGGTGGTAGGTGAGCACTTTCACCGCATCTTCAGACTCGCCGGAGCCCTGGGCGTCCAGCTCCTGATCGGCCAGCTGCTGCAGCCAGAGCAGGAAGCCGCCCAGCGAGGCCGCCGTGTGCAGGCGCTGACAGGCGGATTCGTAATCCAGGGCATAGCGACGCAGGCGGTCGAGGTTGTCCAGGCGCTGATCGGGGTTGCCGAGTTGCACCACGGCCCGGCGCAGATCCAGTTCTTCCAAAACAAAATTGAGGATCTCGGAGGCGGATAAATCGGCCGTGCGCGGTTTCATGCTGCGCAGGTGCTCCAGGATCGGGGCGTTTTCTACCCATTCGCCGCCGTACGATCGTTCATCGCCATGTTCGGCGAGGTATTCCAGCCGGCGGTTCACAATCTGCTCCAGATCCATGCTGCCGGTGAGGAACAGGATTTCTGCCGCGGCCAGGGCATCGCCGGGCGTAACGAGGAATTTCAGACAGGCCAGCACCAGTTTGGCTTCCGGGGTTTCCAGCAGTCCGTTGCGGGCAATGGCGGCTTTCAGGCCCACGTGGTGCAGGGCATCGGCCATGCTCAGGCACTGGCGGTTGCTGCGGCAGAGGATGGCTATGTCGCCCGGACGCAGCGGACGGGCTTCTGTGCGTTTTTTGTTGGCTACCGGCACGCCGCGTTCCAGCATGATGCGCACCTGATCGGCCACACAGAGATCAAACCAGGGCGCGCCGGGCACTTTTTTCTCGTCCAGATCCGATTTAAAATGCCAGTGCTGCAGGGCCAGTCCCTGGCCGAGCGCGGGATTGTCGGCATGGGCCGGCTCGAGTACAATTTGTTCCCGGGGCATTCCTTCAAAAGCGCGCTCAAAAATGGCATTGGAGGCATGCACCAGATCGGGCCGGCTGCGCCAGGATTTTTTCAGGATATTCTCGTCTTTCACGCCGCCGGTGGCCTGTATGATGGCCTGCATGAGGGCGGGTTCGGCGCCGCGAAAACCGTAGATGCTTTGCTTGGGGTCGCCTACCCAGATGGAATGACGCGCCAAACCGCTGATTTGCAGGAAGATATCGAGCTGAATGGGGGAGGTGTCCTGAAACTCGTCTACCAGCAGCAGGTCCAGTTCTTCGCGCAGGGTTTGGCGCACGCTTTCCACCCGCAGGAGCTTGCTCACATAGGTCTCCATATCGGTGTAGTCAATCAGACCGCGTTTTTTCTTGTACTGTTCGTACTCGTGCAGGGCATCAGCGGCGAGGTCGAACACCAGGGCTATGTAGCTGCGGATATCGTCGTGAAACTGCGGATGGGCCATGTGGCGACCCGCCATTTGTTGCAGGTCTTCCATCAGGTCGCGGCTCTTGGCGCCGGGATTGGTTTTGCCAATTTTCACCCATTCGTGCCAGTGGAGTTCGCCCCGACTGCGCAGCTGGTTTTGAAACTGGCGCAGCACTTCAGCGGCATCGCGGGTGGTTTTGGTGGTATCCGCCTCGTTGGCATCCAGAGCGGCCACGGTTTGGTCCATGGCAGCCAGCAGGCGGTTGTTCCAGGTAACAGGATCGAGGTTTTCAACCGGCAGCAGCAATCGCTCAAAACTTTTCCAGGAACGCTGTTTGCTGATTTCCAGCACCGTGCGATCAAAATTATTGGCCCGGGCCACATCGGTGAGGTTGCGGATATCGCGGCGCCAGTCGTACGGATCGCCTATGGTTTTTTTGGTCAGTCCGAGCCGGTCGGCCAGCAGGTTCATGCGTTCAATGCGCTGCACGGTAAGTACCTGCGAGAGCGATTCGTTGAAGAGTCGCTGTTCGTCGCCATCGGCAATGATTTCCACCAGCGGCGACACCCCGGCTTCAAAAGCGAAGCGTTGCAGCAAGCGTGTACCTATACTGTGTACGGTGCCTATGAGGGCTTCGCCGAGTTCGTTAGCGGCCTCGTTCATGCCGAGCTCCAGGAGTTTTACGCGTACACGTTCCTGGAGTTCGGCGGCGGCTTTTTTGGTGAAGGTAGTGGCCATGATGCCGGCAGGGCGCACGCCTTGCTGGAGCAGCGCCACCATGCGTTGCGTCAGGGTAAAGGTTTTGCCGGAGCCTGCGCCGGCGGAGATCACTTCTATGGGTAATGGTGCTGGCATACGGTGGACGAAGATCGGAGAAATATCCAATATCCAATGCCCAATTTTCAAGTGGTGCGTGGGCTTGGGGTCAGCATCACCGTGAGCCATCAAGCCGCACGCTTTCTGCGAAAATCTGCGGGTGAAATCTGCGAAAATCTGCGGGAAACCCAGCGCGCGAGAGGTTTTCCGCAGATTTTCGCAGAGACGTTCGGCTGGGCATTATATCGTGGTTTGGCCAGCTCTTTGGCTGATAACCCACGTTGATAAAATGACCTCAAATGATTTTCAAGCCCCCTCGTTTCCCCCATCTTAAAAATACACCCTATACATCAGGTTGGGGAAAAACCCGAATTGGGTCATGTGGCCCACTTTGCCGGGCTCGGTCTCGTCGTAAAACTCCATGATCCGGCCTTTATTATTGGTGATGTTATCCAGATTCAGGAAAAGTTCGTGTGTGGCCCGGCGTTTATTCCATTTATAACTCATGGAAACCTGAATCTGATACGGATCATCCAGACTGGTTTCAAATGCCCGTGAATAATCCCAAACCTGATTTTTGGCCACATCTACGGCCAGATTGCCGCTTGCATCGCGCAGCAGGGGTATGATTTTGCGGCCGCCGCCAAAAAACATTCTGGTGTTCAGGGCAAAGGTTTGATTCTTGCGTTTGCCCAATCGGGGAAACTCTTTTCCCGCCAGAACATTAACCAGATAATCACCCGCAAAAGGCGTGTTGCGCTCAATGCCATCCAGTGGAGTGTATTTGGAGCGGTAGATGGAGCCGTTTAAGAGAAAATAGTAGTTGCGACTGAAGAATTTTTCCAAGGTGATTTCCACGCCATAGTTTTTGCCTTTACCGGCATTCACCAGATCCACATACCGGAAGTCCAGACCTTCCACGATGGTGGCAAAATAGCTCGTATCCAGGTTTTCTACCGGCAAATCAAACAGATGCTGGTAGTAAAACTCCACTTTTGCCCGCATGTTTTTGCCCAAACGGCGCTCAAAACCGAGCACAAAATGGTCGGCTTTCAACAAGTCCAGGTCGCGGTTTGGCTCATTTACGCTGCCGTCTGGCTGCTTCACTTTGGCAAAATAATGGTGGATACTTTCCATATTGGAGTGCCTGCCGTACCCGATATTGATCTTGCAATTACCTGTGGTTCGCCATTCCAGGGCCAGGCGTGGCTCGAGGGTGCTTTTTTCATTTAGCAACACGTTCATATTGTGCAGCCCGGCCACCAAAACCAGCCTTTCCGCAGCCCTATATTTCCAACTGATAAAATTCCGGACAGTGCTAATGTTTTCATGAAAATCAAGCAAAGCCACTTTTTGGGAACCTGCGTCTGAAAACCGGTTTTGCTCAAATTTGGCGTCAAAAAGTGTGTATTTGGAGCCAATTTGGACCTTGCTCCGGGCATTAAACTTGTGTTGGTATGTCAACGAGCCCCGGTATGCCGGCTTGCGCAACCGACCCTGAAAGGTTTGACTCTTACTGATAACCGAATCCCGGATCAGTTCCCCTTCATCGTCGTAAAACCGCACCACACCAGCCTCAAAAATATCATCTTCAATGCCCTCACTGGAGTAAGACAAACCAGTCTGGAGCAGACCTTTTGACCCGATCGCGATGCTGTGTTTGATGCCACCGTTGAACAGATGAGATTTTTTGTCAAAATCATTGCGCGTTTCGGATTGGGTGGTATTGTTGCCGGGTGTAATCCAAATGGCGGGCGTTACATCCTCAAATTGGAAACTGCTTTTACCTCCCAAACCGTACACCGAAAAAAGACCGGCTTTTTTGGTCGGTAATACGATTTTAAACGTTGCGTCCTGGAAATTCAAAACGCCGTTTACGACGTCAACCAGGCCAAGGTCGGAAACCAAACCCACCGTAGAATAACGGTAATTGAGCAAAAACGAACCGCCATAGCCCTTTTTGAAAGGGCCTTCCACGGTCATTTCAGTGCCCAGCAAGCCCAATCCGAATACAAATTCGGTTTTTTCGTTGTTGCCAGCGCGCAGGCGCACATCGTACACGCCCGAGAGCGCATCGCCAAATTCCGGAGCGAAAGCGCCCGTGTGAAAATCGGAGGCTGCCAGCAGGTTATTGTTCAGGATACTCACAGACCCGCCCACGGCACTTTGGTCGCCAAAATGATTGGGATTGGTAATTTGTTCGCCTTCTAGTCGCCACTGCACGTATTTGGGCGAGTTGCCGCGCACGATGATGTCGTTAGCGCCGTCTTGGGTACTCGTAATTCCGGCGAAATTGGAGAGAATACGCGAGGGGTCGTTGAATCCGCCGGCGTATCGGTTGGTTTCTTCGGGAGAAATGGAGCGGGTGGAAATCAGGGCCATTTCATTGACGGCCTCCCCCTTGTTTTGTGTAGCGGTGATGGTAATTTCCTGCAGTTTTGCGGTGGATTCCCGCATTTCCAGGGTTAAAACCACCTCTTTGCCGGAGTTGACCACCAGATTTTGCACCACCAAAGGTTCGTATCCGAGGTAGGTAACCTGCAAAGAAACCCTCCCGATGGGCACTTTTTCTATTCTGAAAAGTCCTTCAGCATCTGTCATGGCGCCTTTTTGAGGTTCCACATTCAGGATAAGCTTTGCGCCAATGAGTGGTTGTTGGTTGTCGGCGTCAAGGACTACGCCGCGCATGGTTTGGGTGAGGGTCTGACCGGATATTTGGCCCGTGAAAATGGCAATGAATAGTATTGCCAGGCTGAGTTTTTGCTTCATAAATTCTTGCGTTTGAAAATTTGAAGCAAAAGTCAGGTAGGGTAGGGCGGGCGTTCATTGACTTAAGGTAAGAAATGCTTGGGGGGGGATTAGATGGAGCGCAGTTTTGCTGAAAATCTTGCTCCGCCGTAAAAAAACGTGAGTTGTCACCCCGAGAATCGGGGCCTACACAAGCCCGATAATCAAAAATGATTTTGGACAAAGCATTCGGTGGAATGAGTGGTTTAACTGTAATTTTTGGCTGCTTATGTATGACCACTCGCTCCGCCGTAATTATAATCATGCCGGGTAGTTTGGCATTGGCTCAATAGTCTGGCATTGTTACTTTTCTTTTTGCTTGCCCAAAAAGAAAAGTAACCAAAAGAAAAAAGGCAGTCTTCCCGGCAAAGCCAACGACCTGCGGGGATTGCGCTGCTTTTTAACCGCAGACCGTCGTTTTTTAGCATCATCGTGCTGTACCGCCGGTTAAAAAGAAGGCGCTCCCTCCTTACGTCGGGACCATCCCCTTCGGTCGGGCTTGCCTCGCAGACGGCGGGGGCCAGAGCAGGGGATGGTCACGTAACCAAGCCTAATTCCCTAACGCTCCATGATCCGCTTGCGGATACGGCTCAAGGACTCCGGCGTGACGCCTAAGTAGCTGGCCAGCTGGTATTGTGGTACCCGGTCGAGCAGCTCCGGTCGGGTATTGAGCAAATTCAGGTAGCGTTCTTCGGGGCTGGACATGATAAATTCGGCAAAAGATTCCTGGCTTTTTTTAAGTTCGAACTCAACACCCATGCGGTTGAGCGTTTCCATGCGTGGCATCATCTGCGTAAAAAACTGCTCGTCTTCGGGTCGGCCTTCCACCAGGATGCAGTCTTCGTTGCACACTAAATAGCATTTAGAGGGTTTGTTTTCAAATACCAAAGTGGAAGCAACGGGCATGCCTTCAGTAAAAAAATTGGTTGTTTTTTCATTGCCGTCTGTCAGGTAATATTGTCGCACACAACCTTGCAGCACGAAATAGCACACATTGCACCTTTGTCCTTCACGTAGCAGGACCTTACCTTTTTTATGCGAGCGGATTTTGATGAATTGAAAAATCTGCTCGATTTCCTGCTCGCTCAGTGGCGCAAACTGCGCTACATAATCAATCAGCACCTGCTCGGCTTTGCTGCGCCGGGGCGGTTTGGCGGGTACAGTTTGAGGCGTGGTTGTGAATAAGGCTGTCATGTTTTGCTGCGCTTGGTTAAAAAACATGTCGAAAAGATGGGTTTCAGCACTTCCGGGATGGGGCTTTTCGACGGGTTTTGGGGATTTATGGACGAAAGGGGGTTGGGGTTGGGGGGGAAACAATAGACAATCTTGGCGGTGGATCGCTTCGGGCATTCGCACTCAAATCCCCCTACAGACTTGGATAATTACCAATTTGCCAATATCTTTGGGGTCTAACAAGACTATTTATCATGACTATCGAACGCACGGCAGATGCAATCATCGTGAAACTGCCAACGAATATTAACATCGAGGAGATTCAGCGTTTTTTGAATTACCTCCGCTACAAAGAAATTGTTGCCAAGAGCAAGGCGACCCAAGAAGATGTTGACAAACTTGCCAGAGAAGTCAACAAAGGCTGGTGGGAGAAGAACAAACATCGTTTCCTGCCTGGAGAATGAAACTTGTAGTGGACAGCAACATTGTCTTTAGTGCCATGCTCAATCCTGAAAGTAGCATTGGCGACATCATCTTGAACTCTCAAGATACGTTCACCTTTTACGGCTGTGAATATTTAAGACAAGAGATCAACGACCATAAAGATAAGATCATCAAGATCGCAGGTTACAATGAGCACGAATATGACGAGGTAGAATTTCTAGTTTACAAACAGCTTGACTTCTTTTCGGAAAGTACAATCCCTTTTGAATTTTGGCAAAAAGCCGCTGATTTTGTTCGGGACGTAGATATGGATGACATCTCTCATGTTGCGCTCAGTCTCTTCCTTGACATCAAACTTTGGACTGGAGATAAACTGCTCGTTGGTGGATTGACCCAAAAAGGTTTCACCAACTTCATAACAACCCAAGAGGTGTTAGAACTCAGACGTGTAATATAAATATATAATGGCGCCAACTCTGCGTGGCTGCCAACCGCTCGCTAAACGCGGCGGTTGGCAGGGAGGCTCACGTTCTCCGCAAAAAAGAAAAAATCCGAAATGACACTAAAATCGTAGGAAAATGAAGAAATTTTTGTGCATTTTGCTTGTATTTTCGCACACCATCAGATTACAAGCACAAAACGATGAGAATTTATATAACCCCAACCTTGCCTATTTAAAGGGGGAAAAAGGTATTAAAATTATAAAAGTAACAAGCACATACAATTTAAGCGATTACAGAACAGAGGACTTTCATTATTTCGACGACAAAAACAGGAATTACAAGACAGTTTGTTATTATAAAGATACTTTGCAAGGTAGATATTACTTTAAGTTCGATAAAAAAGGGCAGTTAATAAGAGAAGACAATTATAGCCTTTGGACAAACGAACAATTAGATACATCAAAAGTCATTTGGACGATTGACTATAAATATTTGCCAAATGGTTTAGTAAAAAGCATAGATAATACATGGTATGATGCAAATAGTGCAATTTTAAGAATTCAGAAATTTTACAAATATGATAGTAAATCAAGATTAATAAAAGAAGAAAATCTGAGTTACCAACTTGATAGTTTAACAGCAAAAGTATATTTTCGACCCAATTCAAATTCATTTTCGGATAATCAAAATCCACCAAATTGGAATCATGATATTAAAAAATATAAATATATCAAAAATCAAACAATCATTGAAAATTACAGAAAAGGGGAATTAAAGTCCAAGATTGTAAGCATAAAATCAAAAAACCTGATAACAAGTCATTTGATAGATATTAAAGGAGATACATTAAGAAGTGTAATAACCCACAAAAACAATAGAGGGCAAAGAATAAAAGTTCAGGTTATTGGAGATGAAAATATATCAGACTTTGGGGAGTATGGAGATGTAGGGGGAAATAGTTTGATCACATATGACTATAATAAATTTGGACTCATTGAATTAATTACGTATCATGTTAGCAAGAGCGACTATAAAAAATTTGTTAAATTTGAATATATAAATCGCTAAAAGAAAGAAAATACTGAGGGGTTAAAAATAAAATATTGATAATCAATTAAATATAAAGAAAAGAAGAATTCTGCGGAGAACAACGTGTTGCTGCCAACTTGCGCCCAAACCCAACGCACGATGCTCAACAGGTGCAAGTATGCAAGCGAGCCACACGCTAGCTGAAATAAAAAAAGATAGTATCCAAAAAGTGTGTCAGCAATATGTGACCAAGATCTTCATCTTTCCAGGCGCTTTTTCTGATCGTTGACCAGCTTTGAGATGGCCTTCACTAACATTCAATCCAAATCAAACGGCGCCACATACAGCCTGTGACTGACAAGAAGCTGGCCCGCCCATTGCGCGCTACACGCACATAGTATAGTTTTACGGCCTACTCCCAAAACACCTTCCCCGAGCGAAAATCAGCCCATACTTTCTGATTGTTTTTAATCAAAACCACGTAGCGATCCGCCATTTTTTCCGGCATAAACACCCGCCCAAACGGCAGGTTGTATTGCCTCAGCACGTTGTTGTTGGCATCAACCAATATGGTTTCGTTTTCGGTCCAAACAGCCAATGGGCCAGCGTTGGTGTTGTTTGGCCCCCGTCCGTTGTACTGCATCAAAAGGCCCGATTTGCTGGCCTTGAACTCGTGGATTTGCCGGCCATCCAGGGTCATCAAAACCAATGTTCCGGCCGCTGTTTTGGCGCTCAAAAAACGATCGTTTTCCCAAACCAGCAGCTCCTGATATTGTAGCGGCAAAACCAGCTTCCCGGTAGAATCCATCAGTCCTTCCGGAAGATTATCTTCGGCTTTGCGCTCGTGTACCACCAGATAGCTCAAATTCCAGTCGCTGTTTCTGTCATGCGGCGGATCATCGGTCATATATTTCCCCAATTCAAAAAGGAGTTTTCCACGCGCATCAATGACCGCTTGCCGGATACTCAGGCTCCCTTTTTCCCAGATATGCACCAGGTTTTTGGAGCGCAAATGATCCGGCCCGTTTTCAAAAATCCAATCAGTCAATGGATTGCCTTTTTGGTCAAAATAGGCATATTCGGCCTGCCTGGCAGTGCCTGCACGGATCCTGCCTATTTTCATGTTGTTGCCTTCTTCGCGTGAAAAACGGTCGCGGCCCAGCCAATGCGCCGCAATAGTGCCTTTTTCCGCCTGTTGAACCCGATGCAGTTTCAATCCTTTTTCAAAAAACTGGTAGCTCGAAGACTTAGCACCAACCGGAAATTCCGCCACCAAAAATGGCGATAAAACCAAATACTCCACCTCAGCTTTGGGTTCCAGCAGCCAGTTCCCTTCCAGATCAAGTACGCCGCAGGAAGCGCCGGAAATCGGTTCTTGATCCTTTGACACATCGTTCCAGCCGGGGCTATCCGACTCAATAGGGTATTCCTCGATGGACTCATCCGAAATGACCACGGGTGCGTCGGTAGCGGGTTTGATGGGTGGTAGTTTGGGCACTTGGGCTGGCTGGACCCGGGGTTTGACTTTGGGTAATTTTTGGACCGTTAAGAGGCCAAACTGCTGAAAACGTTCCAGAACGGACTCGCCTGCAATGTTTTTAGGAACACCATAGCCCTCTGGCAACAGTTTGCGAAACCGATGATCAAGCACCGTTGTGATGCGTTTGGCATCAAACCCCACTACAATTGCCCCGCTTGTTTGGCCACGAAAGGAAGCCAAAACTTGCTGGTTTCGCAGGGAATCGGGCCACTTCAGCTGGGTTCCGTCAAACATGGTGGCCATGTTGCCACCGCCCGGAAGTTCCTGCATTTTGGCCATAACGCTATATGCCGATTCCCGACGAGGTTCCGGCGCATTGTCTATGTCGTTGCGCCTTTGGCCACGTACACTAAAGGCCATAAAAAGCGCGTCTCCTTTTTTCTTTGCCCAGATAAGGGTGTCCCGCCGGGTTTCTTCCAGAGCAATTTCTTCATAGACAGGTGGCAAAATCTCGTTGAATTGCTGATCCACTATACCTTTCAGTTTATCCAAATAAATAAAGCGCAGTCCATTAGGCCAGTTGGCCGTCCAAACGCCGTCAAACTTCCCATCCACCAGCGTCTTCCCGGATGCGTCGCGGATGCTGACCAGGCGACTTTGTCTTCCGTTTTTTCGCAACATAAACAGCAGCGGATCGGTATCGACAATATCCAGGTTCTCCACCGAATCCCGGGCCACTACCGTCAGTGATGTATCCAAAATACTGGTCCAACCTCCCTTTTTAACCTTGAAAAACAAATGATCCGACACTTGATAAGGTGTGATTTCAGCAGCATTTCCATCTAGGACTCGTTTGCCATGTGGGTCAATGAGTTGAACGCCCTGGCCGTTTGGCCATTTAAAGAGGGAAAACCCGAATCCTTGCTGATAGCCGTATTCTGCTTCGATGGGCACTATTTCCCGTCCTTCAAAGTCAAAAAGACCTGTTTTGCCCGTTTTTCGAACAATGAGCAAGTCGGCGCCTCTTACTTTTTCAATGTCAGAGTATATGGTATCGAGTACCATTTTGCCGTCGGCGCGCACGAGTCCGCACAACCATTTTTCACCGATGGAGCCGTCGCGTTGTTTATTGGCAATGAAATAGCCAGGATGTCCGCTTGGTTCCAGACTTCTAAAAACGGGCGCGACGAGGGTTTTCCCATTTCGGTCCATTATTCCGAAGCGATCTTTGTCTTCGGCGAACAGGAGGTGCTGCGCATCCAAAACGGCTCCGGCAGCCAGGTCTTTAGGTAATATTTCGCGCAGGTTTTCATCCAGGAAATTGACGCGCCCATCGGCACGGTAAATGCGTAAAATCCCGTGCAGAAATCGCAGCTCCAGACTATTAGCTTGAGATATTCCGCGCATTTTGGCCCATTTGGGCAGGTTGAGAAAATCTTCCTGATAGGTTTCGGCCATTTTTCCGCCGGTGCGGAGGTCTATGATCTGAATTTTTTGCTCCACCCTTACGGCTGCCATATGGCCAAAAGAATCCAGCCGAACATTGTTTTCGTTATGGTTAAGTACCGGTAAAACGCGCCCCATCATCAAATGCGGGTTCGGAAGCTGAAGACCAGAGCGAAACAGGCGAATGGTTTGGCCGTTTTTTTTACAGTTTATGGCCAAGGTATTAGGCCAGAATGGCTCTACCTGGCCCTCAAACTCGGGAGCAAATACGATTTTCCCGGCTTCGTCGGCAAATCCGTATTTGCCATTTTGGCTAAGGAAAGGCAGTAGTGTTTGCGCAGAAATTGTTTGGCAAAACAATGCCAGAAGCAGTACTGTCAAGTGGTTTTTCATTGTTGAATGTTTGTGGCAAGGTAAGTTGATAACAGAGATTTACACAAGCCGGGCTAGGTGGCAATGGTTTATCCAAAATCATTTTTGATTAATTTACCGCCGACATCAAATCAGGGTAGGGTTGCCCGCTTCCGATGTGCAGGGTACCGGCTTGCAGTGGGAGATACAGGAAAAGCAGGGGTAGGATGCTGACGATGTTTTTCATGGGATGAGTTTTGTGTTTAAATTATCGACGTTTTCTTAGTCCAAACACATCTTTCCTGACTTCTTTTTTCCAAGCCCTGCCATGTGTTTGGTTTAGGTGGATAAATATGACCCTCCCGGAGCTTGGTCAGGATGAAATGACCGTTGGAGTCGATGGCTGCTTTGGCGTCTGTTCCTTTCACTGTGACGTAGCTGTCATAGGTTTTTACGCCGGTCATAAAGAACGTAACCCTGATATTGCCTGTTATCGTTTTGGTCAAAGCATTTTGGCCTGATGCGGCATAGCTTAAGGATAGAAAAATCAGAGCGTTGAGCAGGCGTGGCATGGTTATCCGGTTGTAGTTTTTTTGTGTAATTCTGGTGAATGCTGATTGTATAGTCTTCAGACCAATAAGGTTTCTAAAAAAAACTAGGGTATGTACACAAGTTAAATAGAGAATCAATTTCTGAGATTATCCCTACTTATAACATCTAGCATCTTGTAACCCGCTGTTTTAACGGCGGGCAAAAGTTGACCCACCCATTACATCTAGCATCTTTACAAAACATCAACATCTTCAATAGGTTATGGATGCTGATGCTCTGCAAAGATGCTAGATGTGAATAGTGGGGTATTCCTGGCCACTCGTTGAAACGAGTGGTTACAAGATGCTAGATGTGTTTTCAGATTGCCTTAACATTCACAAACAACTTATGTACACACTCTAGGTTTCTAAAAACCTTGTAGGCCTGAACCCCCAGGTATTTCACTCCAATTTTATCGCAAAAAGAAACACCCTTTGCCGTTTCCGCAGGGGTAAATTCTCCTGATAAAACACTTTGAAATCCTTCTCTCCGAAATGCTGCTGATACTGCAACAGGCTGGAAACAGGCACTTTAATGGCCTGGGCGGTGCCAATTCCGTAGGCTTGCGAAATTTGTCTGCTGCTTTTATCTTCAATAGTCAGGGTTGTTTCGCATTGGGCGCAGGGTGTATCCCGGAAGTATCGTATGGCCAGTGAGTCAGATTTTTTAATGTCGCTAATGCGCAGCCTGAGTTCGCCTTTGGTGTAAGTGTTAAAGGCTTTGATTCGGGCATTGTTGTAGTAAACATGCCAGTAGTCGATGGTATCTGCTTTGGCAGGTATGTAAAACAGGCAGATGGCGAGGATTAGGATGAAGCGTTGTTGCATGATGTGTGTTGTTTTTCAGTGCATACTAGGTGCAGAGTGATTTGACTATGGTTCAAAAGACTATTATATTAAATTTACGGGTCATTGCCGCTTCCTCACATACTGCCGGGCAATTCTGTTCTCAGGCTTTTGGTCAAAAGTATACAAAGTAATCAGAAAAACCAACTCCAGTGGTTTCATCAGCAGGTAAATACAATCCGACAACCATTTGTGGCTGAACAAGTGATAATGTCGGTGAATAACATTGCCCACTTTGTTGTACTGACTGCGGATATACCTGTGCGACCGGGGCATTTTTTCCTGAATGAGTTCTTCAAAGGCATTGGCAATCAAAAGTTGCCGGTTACAAATGATCTTATGGCCGTTGCGTTCGCCATAGCGGATGGGTTTTACCACTTGTTTATGTCCGTTTGCAGCCACAGAACACAAAAAATGGTTACCACATGCTACGTTATTGCACAAATGATCGAGCTGCGAAAAACCGTGTTTATAGGTGTCTGTAAATGCCCGCACAATAGCATCAGGCTTTTGCCCGAAAAGCATTAGCAGCGAGGTGATGACGGTAAAAACAGGCAGGCATAATAGAAACAGCACTGGGATCTTTAGCAATGGATGCAGGGCAAGGATCTTCCAGGCTACTTTTTCAAAAAAATTGTCCGGCTCAATGGTGTGAATTTGATGGTGTTCGAGAAATAAACGATGGTTTTCTATCATTCGGAAAAGCAGCAGTATTCCAACCGGGATGTTCCCAAATAGCCAATAAATATCGCCAATATGAATGCCTATGAATATGTTCAATACAAACCCGAACAACAACAGCACATTGATCAGTACTTCTACCACTGGACTCGTTATTCTATCCTTTAAACTGGAGTAAAAGTAACCAGCTATGCATAGAAAAATCAGCAGGTAAATAGTTGGCTTATGCTCCGGGGAAAAGGTGGCACTGTCTGAACAGCAGTCGTTTGCAGACTCATCAAAAAAGCCCAGATAGAACAAAGGCAGAAACAGCATGCCAGCTATTTCCAGTATCAGTATTTGAGGCTTGCTATACAAGCGTCTGCCTGTAAACAGGAAACTGATGAACTCCAGCGCTAAAAAGAATGTGGGCAAGCCAAAAATTATGCATAGATAGATTAGCATAGGGTTTGATTTGGATTTTAAAATATGTACTCTTTGAGCATTAAGGGTACAAAAATAAACAAATTTCTCTCCCTTCCCGAAAATCATACCTCTTCCTGATCCGGATCATTCACCATCCGGTAAAAATGCCATTCATTTGCGTTAATTAACAATATCCACTTAAATATGGAAAAAATTGACCTGACCAAGCAATACAAACCATATTACTCCGCCAAAACAAAGCCGGAAATCATAGAATTTGAGTCAGCCCGATATATTTCTATCTGTGGCAAAGGCGATCCTTCAGGCGAGGCATTTTCGGCAGATATACAGAAGCTTTATCCGGTAGCTTATGCCATCAAATTTGTTTGTAAAGCACTGGGGAAAGACTTTGCAGTGCCCAAACTCGAAGGCCTTTGGTGGTTTGATGAGCAGAAATACGGCGATTTTACCCCTGCTGAAGCCCCTCAAAAAGTACCCCGCGAAGTCTGGGAATACCGCTTACTGTTGCGTATGCCTGATTTTGTAGACGAAAAGATGGTTGCCGCAGCAGCAATGTCGGTGGCCTCAAAGAAAAAAATACCCGGAGTGGAACGCGTACAGTTTTTTACTCTGACAGAGGGAAAATGTATTCAGATGATGCACCTCGGGCCATATGCTGAAGAGCCTGTTACGCTGCAAAAAATCATGGAGTTTTCTGCCGCAAATGGCCTGGTGAAAAATGGGTTGCACCATGAAATTTACCTGTCAGATTTTCGGAAAACAGCGCCGGAGGATTTAAAAACTATTTTACGCGAACCGGTTAGATCTATATGAATATCAGAGCATTAACCACTTTTTTTCTGCTTGCCTATGGCATTTCATGGTTCTTGTGGTCGCCTCTGTGGTTGCCTTATTTTGGTGTAAAAGCGGAGCCGTTTTTGCCCTATCAACACGGTTTTGGCGGTTTGGGTCCTATGTTGGCGGCATTTATTACCACAGCAGTTTATAGTGAAAAGAAGAGCGTTTCCTTATTATGGAGCCGAATGTTTCAATGGAAGCCACTGGTATGGACAGTTATTGCCATCTTGCTGCCATTGGTATATGCAGGGTTAGGCGCTCTGATTGCTCGTTTTTCAGATGGCGTGTTACCCGATTTTTCAAACATGGGGAGCAGTTCCGAGTTTCCGGAATTGTCTGTTTCCGGATTTTTGCTTTATAATATTGTCTTTTTTGGATACGGTGAAGAGGTGGGATGGCGAGGTTTTGCTTTGCCGCGATTGCAGGAAAAATATAGCGCTCTGACCGCCACCCTGATATTAACAGTCTTTTGGGCGCTCTGGCATCTGCCGCTTTTTTTATACCGCCCGGGTTATGTGTCCATGGATATGGCAGGTGTGGTTGGCTGGTTTTTCAGTATGCTAACCGGCGCTATATTGTTTACCTGGCTATTCAACAGCTCCCGGGGCAGTTTGCTGGCTTGTGCGTTGTTTCATGGTATAACCGATGTGATTTTCCTATGCGATTACAACAACGAATACATGATGCAATACATTGGCATGATCATCACCTGTTGGGGAATAGCCGTATTACTAATCCGGGGCTGGCGGGAATTGGGTCCGCCGCCGAGGTTAAACCTCTTTTGATCCTTTATCCACTACACTTCCGGAATGTTCTCTTTCAGTATGGTATTGCCCGTTTTATCGAAATACGTACAGGTCATTGGCTGCCCCGGTCAGTTTGTCTTCTACTTCTGCTATGGTATGTTTGTCAAATAGTTCCTCAAGTGAAATACTGATATTGAACAACTCATGTGCCGGATGGGTAGCAAAATGGGTAAATCCGGTTTCTGTAAAATACACAAGCACCGTCCCGATATTGTCTGAGTTTTTAAACAGCTTGAAACCATCGGAAATGCCCGTAATTCCTGCCGAAGACAGTGCATTTACAGTGTTGTTTTGTATTGTTGATAATTTTCCTTTGAACTGAAACCCAATGACAAGTCCGGTAGTAGGCAGAACCTTATAGACACTTTCCAGGGTTTGTTCAACCACAGCATAGTGTTTGATATAAGGTGTGAGAGGCGCCGATGGCAAATACTTATCGAACTTCATTGAGTCAGACACAGACTATTTGTTTCCAAAATTTGATTTGGCACTGTACATCATTTTGCCATCCAATATTTTGGCGCTCATAAAAGGCGAGGCCTACCATATATAGCTCTTCCCCTGTCAGTGCATCAGCTTTTTGCTCATACTTGACGAGTTCATCGTATTTGTTTTCATTGTATAATTCTTTTACCGTTTGTGCGTAAGCAAACGAAACAGTGAAGAAGGTGAGCATGAAAGTAGTAATCTTGTGCATGACTTGTTTTTTATGATGACTATTCGCTTGTTGTACAGCAGGTTGTTGATTGGCTCTGTTGCCCGGACTCTACAAAAGTAAACACCAAAACCACCCGATCTGAAGTTTAACACTTTGCCATTTCACGCACACCGTATTTTAGCCTCCATGAAAACGCCCATTTTCCCTTTCCGCACCAGGAAGATTAATGCCCGCCTTCCGCTCCTGTTCCTCTTCTACCTTCTGATGGGCTCCGCTATGCCCACTGCGGCGCAAATCAACACCAGAACCGCCCTGAATAACCAGATACAGTACATCCAGAACAGCGCCAGGCAGGTGGAAGCCATGGTGGAAAGCGTAGGCGAACTGTATCCCCGCGTGCTCAAAGCCCGCGATGGAAAGGGATATGATCGCCCATCATACCGCTGCCCATACCGGGAGGAGCCGTATTACCGTATCGAAGCGCAAACCAAAAGCGGAGCTACGGGGCAGCAATTATTACCTGTATCCAATGCCTTTCAGAGCGCACTGGATGCATTGGTGCACCAATGCCAGTCGCTCGATACGTATTTTAAACTGGAAACCTATAAAACCGATCAATATGCCGGCGCCATCGCCCTGATGCAGGAAATGCCGACGCTGGCAAAGGCTTTTGCACAAAGTCAGCAGGCATATGAGGACAAATGTCGCTCTGCGGCACAACCCGCTAGCCCTTACGCTACCGCGGATGCACAATTGCGCAGCATCATGACCCTGCACCGGGATATTATGGCAAACCTGCAATACAATTTTAACGAACAGGTACACACCGGCTGGCCGAAACAGGCGGTGCTGGCGCATGTTATCCGTATGGAAGATGCTCTGGAGGAAATTGCCCGCCAAAAGCCCCGACTCAGCTACCCGGCTTCTGCTTATTATCAATCCTGCCTTGCCTGCGCCAACGATTTTTTGGAAAGTCAACGTGATTATGCAGACAACTATACCATCAAAGCCCAGGAAACCGATGAGCATGCCAATGATTACTATCGCCAATGCCTGAATACTTACAACAATTGTATGGTGTCGTTTTACAATCAATTCACCGATGCCGCTGTTTCGGATGGGTGGAAGGCGATACACCTGGCCCGTACAACCCCTGTTTTCGCCTTTAAAACAACTGCAGTACCCCCGGATAAAACCATTCGTGTGTTTCAGGATGCTGCTGCGCCGGCTCTGATCATTGCTCCTCAAAATAAACCCATTTCTGCGCCTACAGCTGCTGCCCTCAATCTGTATGTGCAGTTCATCAACGAGTGCGCCCGCAAAAACAATTTTCTGCTGATGGCGCTGCGCAACAACGGTATTCACTACAAACCATTCCCTGAAAAATCTTCCCTCTATTTCTCCTTCGAAACGCATACCCTGCCCGGAAGTCTGTTGGCTGAAGTGGAGCGACAATCGCGGTATGTGCCGGAGATTTACCGCGCGCATCTGAGTCAATTGACCCGGCAAATCATGGATATTTCGGTGGAAATGGATGGTTTGCGACAACAATTGGTGGATTTATCCAGGGAAAAACAGACTCAGTCAGACACCCGCGCGCAGGCAGAACGCGCCCGCGACAGATACGTGGAGTTGTTTGCCGTTTTTGACCAGAAAAAGGAGCAACTCTATTCCAGTATTGCCAAAATCTATGCTTCTTATCCAACTGATCCTGCCGGCGGCTCCTGGCAACTCAGTTATGACGCGCTCCACAAAGTGGTACAGGCTGATAAAATACTCAGTACGGCTGCGCAAAGCGCCCAGCCCGCCAGCCTGCCCCATGAAGCCGTAGAAAATGCTGCCGTAAAATCTATACAAGACGAGTTTGTTAACCTGAAGGGCATAGAAAAACTGGGTCGCTACAATGGTTTATGCCCCTATACGCCGTATGAAGATGTGGGGCTCAATTCCCGGCGATTGGCGGAATACGCGCGCGGGACCGAGCGCAAAAAGCCAACAGATTATATTTACCTGTACAATGTGGTGGTGGAAGATTTTAACCGCTTTGTGGAATTATCAGGCAGGCCGTTGTTGAAAAATACCCGACTGATGGATCAGTTTCAGCCCGAACTGCCGCCGCCGGCCCGTTCCAGCACAGCGCCACCGGCCAGCAAACCTGTTTCGGAAACCAAACCAGCTGTAAAGCCGGCGCTCCAACCTGTGGCGCCACAGCGGGATACAGTGTACATACACGATACCATTTACCTGGAAAAACCGCCCGTGGTGGGCGCCTCGTTCTATTCGCTGGAAGGATTTGCGGCCAATAATCTGGTGTTTCTATTGGATGTATCTGGCTCTATGAAAACAGAAAATCGTTTGAAACTGCTGCAATCATCTATTGGCAGATTGGTAAAACTGTTGCGCGAACAGGATGATGTTTCAGTGCTGAGTTTTGCAGGAAAAGGAAAGGTATTGCTGCCGCCCACCTCCGGCACAAAAAAGGAACGCATACTCGACGCCATCAATGGGTTGAGACCAGAGGGAACCACCAACATAGAAGAAGGATTGAAAATGGCCTTTCAAACGGCCCGTCAAAACTTTAAAGTGCAGGGCAACAACCGCATCATCCTGGCCACCGACGGCGATTTCATCCTGTCGGGGCCTTCGCTGGAGCTGATTCGGCAACATGCGGAGTTAGGTATTTCACTTTCTGTGTTCAAATTTGGCAGCAAACCCGGGCAAAACCTGAAAGCTATTACCGAAAATGGCAAGGGGAACCTCATCAGCATTACCCCGGAAAATGCGGAGATATTTATGATTAAGGAGGCGCAGAAATGATCCCTCACTCCACACTACTGGACATTTTGGTTTCAGACCTATAAGGTATCCAAAAACCTACGGTATGTACACAAGTTATATATGGATGTTAAGGCAATCTGGAAACACATCTAACATCTTGTAACCACTCGTTTTAACGAGTGGCCAGGAATACCCCACTATTCACATCTAGCATCTTTGCAGAGCATCAGCATCCATAACCTATTGAAGATGTGATGTTTTGTAAAGATGCTAGATATAATGGGGGGGGGCGACTTTTGCCCGCCGTTAAAACAGCGGGTTACAAGATGCTAGATGTTATTAATGGGGATAATCTCAGAAATTGATTCTCTATTTAACTTGTGTACATACCGTAGGTTTCCAAAAACCTTATAGGTCTGAAACCAAAATGTCCAGTAGTGTGCCCTTACTCAATCCCCAAAACCTCTCCCAATCGCCGGAAAGCCAGTTGCTGATCCACCGGCTGCCTTTCGGCATTGAGTCCGTATTGCACTTCCCCTTTGAAGCCTTCGTCGGTCAGTTGGGCTATTTTGAACAGGGCCTCACAGGCGTGGTAGCGAACCAGATACGGGTACTTCAGATTGCTCACAATGGCGTATAGTGGCCGGATAGACAGGGCGCCGCCATTGGCTTGAAAAGCGCGCCAGATCTGAAAGTTATCGCGACCTTCCCAGATATGAAACCGGGATTCGTTGGGGTCACTGATCAGATTGAGCAGATCAGCTTACGGCAGTCTGGAGAAGTACTCGTAAAACCGCTCCGACTCGCTTTCGTAGTATTGATGAAATTGTTCCTGATTCATAAGGTTGTATGTCTATTTTTTTCGGCTGAACATCAAACTAAACCAGGGCAGCGGCACATACCGGGTTGTTATGGAAAGCGATTCAGCATCTTCCTGCCTTAATTTGGTCCAGCCGGCGCCCAGTTCCAGCATCAGCGACCGGCTTATTTTTTTCCGAAAACCCCACAAACAAACGGGCGTCACGGTTTGCGCGCCGGGCGACAGGTAGTTTTCGCAGATAAGCCAGGATTTTCGTCCCAGCCGCACCTGCCCGTTCAGCATGATGCCTTTAAACGGCGGGGAGTTTTTGTCGAAAGACCCCACCAAAACGCCGCAGCTGAGGTTTTTCTCCGGATTACCAAAGGTAATGCCTGAATGAAATATCCAGCCGTCGCTTTCGGCATCTTCCGGCAGTTTCAGGAAAAAACCGCCGGCCCAGGTATTGATGTTCGGGTTGCGGGTTTGCCATCTTTTTACGGCAGTGAGCCAGATGGGTATGTCGGTGGTTTCTCCGGTCAGGAAGGTGGGAATCAATCCCCAGCCTACAGATTTTCCGTTTTCCTTGGTTTTGTTGGAATGGAAAAATACGAGGGAGGTGTTTTTGAGGTAACGGGCGCCTGCATTGGCCCGGAGGCCGGATGGGGCAAAGAAATAATGATCGGGATAGGGATTGGGTGGATACAAAATGCCTTGCTGAGCGTGTGAGGCAGGTACAAAAGCGCAAACAAGAACAAAAATGCAATGGCGGGTAAGGGGCAGCATCCGGCATTATGGTTTTTTAGGCCGGATGATGCAAAATGGGTCGGGGGCGTTGCTTTGGAACGATGAACGATGAACGATGGACGATGGTACGATGAACGATGGTACGATGAACGATGGCATTGCGTGGGTATTTATAGCAAAGTGGGTTGTCATCCCGGGAACCGGGACCTACACAAGCCCAGCTACGCACAATTCTCTATGGCAAGGGATAATTGCATAATCCGGCTTGGTTCCGAGTACTCGGAATGACAACCCACTTTATCATAAATACCCACGCAACCCCATCGTCCATCGTTCATCGTCCATCGTTCCCTTACTGCCTCACTTCCAAAAACATGGCTGCCGACATTCCGGCAAACGATTTCCACTTGTTGCGACTTCCATATTTATAATAGTGTTTGCTTCCGGCTACGGGCATCGCAATGGGCAGGGTGAGCATGGTACCTCCTTTGCTGCCGTATATCCATTCCACCCCCACTGCCAGTCGTTCGGTGGCTACCAGATCATAGGGTTGCAGATCCACCGTTACCCAGCCGGTTTGTTTGCCCGTAAGCGTTGTGATAATCTGCTCCTGCAGCAGGCTGGCGCCAGGCTCATCACCCTCCAGATCGTATACATTGATGCGAAAACGCACGGTATCGAAATTGTTGGCAGCCACATAAAACTGGAATTTTTCCAGGCGGGAGGCTTTCTGAATCTTAAACCGGCGCCCGATTTCCGAGCCCAGATTTTGGTTGATTTTGCCCTCAAGCGCATAGTTGACCACCATCCGGTACTTCTTTTTTTCTTTTCCCAACACCCTCAGCTTGGTATTGTCGGGGGTTACCACCACTTCCCGGAGTTGCAGGGTGGAGGGTTTTAACACCACATCAACCACTTCCTCTTTCCAGATGCTGAGGGCCACTGATTTTCGGGTAAAACCCAACAGGGAAAATTGCAGGGAATCTTTTCCGGAATTGAGGGTTTTTTCAGGAATTTCCAGGGTAAATCTTCCATCTTCGCCTGCTACTGTACCGATGGAAGTGCCCGGAATTCCTATACTAACATACGCCAGGGCCTCGCCGGTAGCTTCTTCCATTACACGACCAGAGATAGTTTTTTGGGCAAAAAATGGGAGTGTGCAGCACAACAAAGCGCTGCTCAAAAAGAGCTTTTTCATGATGAAAATGTGATGTTGAATTTAACCTGCAAAAACAAAACGCATACCTACCATACAAGCCGCCATTACACTGCTGAAAATGCTCAGGCTGGTACGCCATTTTTGAGGCACAGTGTTTACAAAATGAATGATGCAAAGGATGAGTCCAATGCCCAGCAGTCCAAGCGGCAACCGAAAAGCCGGACAATATGCCTGCACGGCTATGATATCGCCCAGGGGCCGGATGTTGCTCAGGGTGAGATAACTGGCGGCCTCGGTGAGGTTCGAGAGCACGAAAACACTGGCGAACCAGGCCGACCATTGTCCTGCCGGCAAACGCCGCAATACCATAAAGCCGCCTGCTGCAAGCAAAATATTGACTAAAATGCCTCCCATAGCGGCTATAAACAAGTGAAAAGCACTCATTTCAGCTACACACGAGGCATCCAGCGGGTCCGGACTGGCTGCACCAAAATGCAGTGGTACGTGCAGCTTGAACAACTCCGGCTTGCAGCCATGGAAGCGGTACACCAGGGCATGGCCCAGTTCGTGCAGCCAGATGGTGGCGTACATAGCGGCATAAGCCAGCCCCGGAAAAGCAACGACAGGAATCAGTTTCATGATCAAAAAGTTAGAACCAACGATTGCGGGTAATGCTGAGCGCCTGGCCGCGCTTGCGTTTCATCCGGATGGTCCAGATGATGCTGATGGCCACAGTAGCTGCCCGGAATATGTTGGCGGCCAGACCGCCGGCGGCATTGGGGCCGGCCTCAAATGTGTTCCACCACAGGTTCATAAAAAAGTGCATGGCCATGGGCATGTACAGGTTGTTGTCCCATTCTACATACAGCCAGGCAAACCATAGCCCGCCCAATGCCGTGATGCTGAAAACCCCAATGGCGCTACCCAAATCGCCCGCCTGATACAAATGCCCCGAACCAAACACCAGGGCATTCAGGAGCCCGGCAGCCAGGAAACCCCAGCCGGCAAAGCGGAAAAGTTGGCCAAATACAAAACCCCGGTAAAACAACTCCTCCGATACAGCAGCACCCAGGCAGCCCAGCAGGAAACCCTCCCAGCTGAGGTTCAACTGAAAATCGGCTAAAAAAGCGTAGCCAATGAGCATGGGCAAACAGAAAATAAAGGCCATTTTCAGGGCTTCCAGGCCATTGGCCGAAAGGCCCCAGGCCGCCGGAACAGCCCTCCATTGGTTGCCGTGCAGCCACCAGATCACCAGCCCGGTCAGCAATAACGGAAGTACTTCCCGGGTAACAACCAGTTCGGCATAAGAGTGGGGCTGGGGCAATTGCCGTGTAGTGACATACACAGCCAGAAATACCAGAGGAACGAGAACGGAGAAAACAGTTTTATTCCGCATGACTTTTGCAATAGTTTGATAAACAGTGGTTTGTGATCAACTGCTGCAAAAGTGCGGCGCCCGAAAATTCAGGACAAAAGAAAGGGGTAAAGGATCAAAATGCGGGGCGAATGGTAGTTCGTTGGGGTGAATGGCAAGATTTTGGGGCGAATGTCAGCGGGGTTTGGAGGCTATAATGTCCCGGATATCGGCCACGGCAGATCGGGATACGGGAATTTCTCCGGCATCCGGTGTTTTGTCAAACACCAGAAAGTAGGTGGGCGACTTCCCCTCCAATCGCACCGGATGGTCAAAATTGACCACATAGGAGCGGTGCACCTGCCGGAATGCTCCTGCTTTGTTCAGTTGAAGGAACAGGTTGCTCAATGCGCCTCTGAGCATGAGCCGTTGGGTTTGTCCGTCCTTTTGCAGGAATATCTCCACGTAGTTATCGGCTGCGCGCAGAAAAAGTATGTCAGCGCGGAGCAGGGTGAGCTTTTCGTGTTTGTTTTCGCCCTGCAGTACCACCAGCGCTTCGGCAGGTGTTTGGGCTGTGGCCGGCATTTGTGCAAGTTTTTCAGAAAATTCGTGGGTCAGGAGCCTGTTTTTTATATCGAAAAACCGCCAGGCCAGGAAAAATCCCATCGGCAGGATGGCGGTTGTAATGGCATAAAAAATGAAACTCAAAAACCCGAAAAACGAAAATTGCCCGCCAATGGCCAGTCGCTGATACACATAGCTAAAGGTTACGGCCAGAAGCAGGAATACTGTGGAAAAGACCAGTTCCCGTTTAAAATTCCATTGCCCCGGAGCAAAAAAGTTGCTCCAAAGCAAGGCCACAGATTCGCGCAAAACGAAGGCTGTCAGCGGCACCAGCAACCCGTATCCCGCCAGAATCAGGTATTTCAGCTCATGTTTAAACACATAAGTACCAAAAGGCTGAAACACCGCCAGCACCCCGAATATGCCAATGCCAATGAGCACCGCCTGGCGGTATAATGCGCCACGGGAGGGCGGATCAATGGGAGCATTGAGCAGATTGATGTTGGAATTCACGGCGAAAATGTACGGTGGTTTTGCCAAACACTTCTTACCCCCGCTGAATCACAAATGCCTCCCCGCCAGAAAAACCAGCTGTTGATCCACCGGCACGGTGGACAAGCGTATCCACAGACTTTGCCTTGTCACCCTGAGCGTAGCGAAGGGTCTGATGTCCAACTATACGGCGTTTTGCTTTTGGCTTTGTATCTCTAATTATTTTCGGATGCTGGTTTGACAATCATATTTGGATGTCGTGTGTATGATCCCCAAAAGAGGCTTCGCCAGACCCTTCGCTACGCTCAGGGTGACAAGGCAAAGTCATTGTTTACGCCATCGTCCCTACCCCCGCTGAATCACAAATGCCTCCCCGCCGGAAACGCCATCCTCTCTGATAAGCCTCACATAATACACCCCCTGCGGCAGTTGGTCAATACCCAACCGAACTTGCCCGCCAGGAGCAATCGTCACCTGTTGGCTTAATACCACCTGCCCGGCCTGGTTGATCAAAACCACACTGCCAACGGCATTTTTTTCACCAGAAAGAATCAAATCCAAATACTTATCCGCCGGGTTAGGCATCAGCGCAAATCCTGTAGCCCCCAACCGTTCCAGCGTTCCAACCGAAATGCTGTCGTCGATCATGCTGTCGCAATCATCGTCCAGTCCGTTCATCACCTCCTCAGCGGTTGGGTTGATGGCGGCATTGGTATCGTCGCAATCCAGGTTATTGGCTACAAAACCCGGCAAGCTGCACGGAGACTGCGTCACCAGGGCCGGATTGCCAAATCCATCGCCATCTGCATCCGAATACCAGGCGAAAGATGGTTCAGGAAAGTCAATGGCCCAGTCGTTCAGGGCGCCTGCATCCGGCGCTTCAACATCGGTCACCGTCAGGGTCCAGGTGCCGTTCGGATTTTCTCCGTTAAAGGCAGCAAGGGGGAATTGCGGCTTATACCAGCCATTGTCGGTTGCCGGGCAAGGTATTTGTCCGTAATCAGCAACCGCGTCGTCGTCAAAGTTCAGCAATATGTCGTCCTTGTCTCCACACAACCCCTGCAGCAATTGTACCTCCGTGCCGTCCGGACTTCTTAATACCACTACCAGATCGGCTGTCCAGGTATGGGTAATATTGAGTCGGATCAAGTTTATATCCACAATTTCGGTGATTGGGACATTCACCACACGGGTTGAAGTAAAAGTGCCAATATCCCCTATTGCCACCGGCAATCCACTGCCGGTAAAGTTGTATTGCAGATCATCAATCAGGCCATTACAATCATCATCCAAACCATTACACAAATCCACTACGCCGGGATTAACCGCCGCATTGTTATCGTCGCAATCCAATGCATTGGTTACGATGGCGCCTTCAAACCCACAGCCTACCGCCGCACCGCCGTATCCGTCGGCATCCTCGTCCATAAACCCAATAGCCGGCTGATCGCCAGATACTACATTGGATACAACACCTTTCATGGTCAAATTTCTTACCTGAGCCTCTCCATAGGCCGCAGCGGCATTGGAAAAGACCTGGATGCTCTGATTATCTCCATAAGGCTGACCAAATTCAAAGGAATAATAGGCCATTAAACCCGGCTCGTCACCCAAAGGCTCGCACAACACCTCCTGCAACAGGTCTTCAGCGCCGGTGGTTACATTCCAGAGCTTAAGTTCATCCAGGGCGCCTTTATAGGGCAACCATTCCCCATTTTTACCTGCGCCCAGGATCAGGTCGCCGTTATGCTCACCTGGCGGCGCCTGGTACGACTCGTAGGTTTTTTGTTCTATCCACTTCCCGTTAATGTAAAAATCAACCGTGCGATTGGCGGCTGAACGAACAATGCTGACATGCGTCCATACGCCCGGCAGGATTATTCTGGAACAATCCAAAGACACCAGGTTATCATACCCGCAGCAATCGTTGGAATGTTTGTAACGGATTCTGCCGTAGCTCAATAAAACCGTAAATTCATGGCCATTGTACAGCAGCGTTTGATCGGCTGCAATGATATCCGGCCTGATCCAGAATGAAATGGTCAGTTCTCCTTTCAGCGATTGTCCATTTTGTGCAATGGCCAGGTAATCATCGTCGCCATCAAAATGTATGGCTCTTCTGCACGGGTCTGATTTGACAGATACCGGAAGAATCTGCTCTTCTGAAATGCCGCATCCATTCACAGCCCGCACCCGTATGGCGCCTCCTGTGCTTCCGGCAGTAGCCAGAATTTCTAGGCCGGTAGATGCGCCGGTCCAACCCTGCGGCAGTACCCACTGATAACTGTCGGCGCCCGGTACCGGCGTAATGGAATAGTATACAGATGCATCCTGACAAATAGCCAAACCGCCGGCTATATCTGCAGGCATGGCTGGCGCAGAAGTGGTACAGGTTACCTCCAGAGCAGCTACCTCTGTGGTATCTACCAGGCAGTTATTGGTGCAAATACACCGGAATAAGCGGCCATCATGATCCACCATAGCAGCAGGCAAACTGTAAGTATCCGCATTGGCGCCTGCTATGTTTGCAAACGAAACGCCGCCATTGGTACTTTCCTGCCATTGGTAAGTGGTATTTAACCCGCCGGATACCGCCACGTTGAAAGTAGCGGGCTGATCCTGCAATACGCTCAAAGAAACAGGCTGAGCCGTTATGCCCACTGATACCGGCGACACAGCGAAGGTTTGAACAGGCGTTATTTGGCCACAAAAATCCGTTCCAAACACACTGATATTCCCGGACTGATTGCCTGTTTTGACAAAAATCATGTTGCCTGAAACGCTTACCTGCCAGTCTGCGGGAGCGGTCCAGCTCCAGGTGGCTATATCCGGATTGGGCGTTACAAAATAGGTGAAGTAATTATCGACACAAGGCTCCGCCGGACCAGTGATGCTGCTCAAAGCCGGTGTGCCGCAAAAAAGTGTAAGCGAAACCGGCGCCGTTTGTTCCAATGCACAACCGTTGGAAACATAACAGGTAAACAGTCTGCCGTTTTGCGAGGCCGCTGCTTTAACCTTATAAACCGGCGCGGTTGCGCCATTAATTTCTGTAAACGTCTGGCCGCCATTGAGGCTCTGGTACCACTGATAGGACAAGTTATCTCCCGTTGCGCTCAGAAAGAATGTAGCGGTGTCGCCAACAAAAACAGATTGTGCAACCGGTATTTGATCTATCGTAAAGCTGCCGTAGGGGCAACCGGAACATTGATCAATAGCTGCGGTGGAAAGGCTGAAGCCGGCGCCATTTTGCAGGATGCCATGATTGGCATTGGGCGTTTTATCCGTATATTGAAAAGCATTTTCCGAACATCCGCCACAATCCTGTACCAGGATATCGTAGTATGCCAGTAATCCAGGTTCATTGCCGGTCAGGCTACAGTTTTTGTTCGCGTTGATTTCTGCTGCCGAACGGGCAATACTCCAGATGCGGATTTCATCCATATTGCCTGTAAAATTCTGGCCACAGATATTGTTGCCAATATTGATTGGCGTCTGATTATCAAAGTTTTGAGAAGATCCCAGTGTGTTTTGTAATAGACCGTCTATATACACAGATAGAATCCCGTTTTGCCGCACCAGGGCCAGGTGCCGCCAGTTTCCATTGCCCAATGTGTTGTCATTGGTCATGTAATAAAAATAATTATCGCAGTTGTTGGAAGTAGAAAACTCCACAATCAGCCTGCCCTGATCCAGAAAAAGGTTCCAGAAGTTATCGCAATTACAAATGCCTCTTTTGCTGATCAGCGCCGCATTCTGATTCGTGGTTTTGATCCACATTTCCAGGGTAAAATTGCCGGTTCCAAAATTACCAAGCGACGCATTTTGCACCTGTACACGTTCTCCGGGACCGTCTAATTGCAGCGCAACTGATTTCACCACAGACCCGCCATTTTCTTCAATGCTGAAGTTCTCGTTGGAAATATCAAAGAAGATATTGCCAACTGCCTCTATTTTGATTCTTGATTTATTGGAGCAGATGCCTGCTGGCAAGGTGATGGTTTCGGAGCCGTCGTTGGGGGTAGCGGCGGCCAATACATAGGCATAGTTGTACCCGCCGTCGAGGGAAAGACTGATTTTTACCTCCTGGCATTTCACCAGGTTGTTGGTGGTATTGGCTACATCCCAGGTAATGGTTTGGCTGCTGCCGGCCTGCCAGCTTACGCAGGTATTGGGCGCAGTAACAAGAAAAGGCCCCGCCGTGCCATCTACCTCAAAACTCAGTTCCTGATGCGTGGTGCCTCCCGCGCCCGGGTGATTATCCCGCACATACATCCGGTATTTGAGGTTGCGCGAATAAGTTGGCAGTCGCTCATAAACCGTGGAGGTATTGGATAAAAGATCAGCGAGTTGTGGAATGGTACGAACAGGCGATGCCACCGGGTTGAACAGCCTGCTTATGGGCACATTACCATCCGCCGGTGTTGGCGGGGTTTGAATGGAAATAGTGGAGGCGGTAAAATCAATATTCCGGATGTTGGTTTGCTCCCAGGAATACGTCAACTGATCGCCATCAGCGTCGGTAGCGGAGCCCACCAATTCATACGGTGTGGAAATCGGGATGTAAAAACCTCCCGCCGGAATGTTGGAAACCGGAATGTGGTTGCCGGTTTCCAGCGTTTTGTAGCAGGTTCTGGCCAGGATATGGTTGGTCATTTGAACCTGGGAGTACACGCCAAAGTAATCCCGATTCCCGGTAGGTTCTATATTGTCTACCCCGCACAAACCTGCGTACGACATGATGGTAGTGCCCGAACCATATTCATTCGTGCCAAACTGGCCATTGTTCGACGGACCGCAGCTGGTCCAGGTATGATCGGCATCCAGTTGGTGACCAATCTCGTGTGCGGTAACAGTGAGGCTCCAGAAAGCAGAGAAATTCCAGGCTTTAGAATCGCTGCATACCACGGGTTTGCCTGCTGCGCAGCAACCGCCGGTTACAAAAATCAACCCGATATCGTAATTCTCCACGCCAATCAACTGATTGGTCACCAGGAGGTTTTCACCAGCGGCCTCTCCTCCGCCATTGACTGTAAAAGGATCGGTGTCGCGGTCTATAAATACCAGTTTATCCTGTTCTTCAGGGAGCACAAATCGAACACTTAAATCGCGTTCGTAAATACTGTTCAGTTGTCCAAGAAAAGCCACAAGCGCCGACATAGCCTTCGTTTTGGTGTCCCAGCCATTAGCCTCTGAAACGCTTCCCATGACCGTCATGGCCAGGCGGAATACGCGCAATACATCGCCGGTTTCATTGGGGCCGGCATTCAGCAGTCGTTCAGCGCTTTCCACTTTATCAAAGGAATTGTCCCTCAGGCAACTGACAGACTGCTCCGGATGGTCTTTGCCCCAATAGATGAGGTAAGTAAAAGGATCTTTTTTGAACGCCTTGCGGATTACCACCGTTTGGCCATGCGTTTGGGAGGTAAAATAAGCGCTGCATTCTACCGGACTCACCGACAGGCGCCCGCGCGCGAGCGGATCGTCGATGCCTTTCAGCAAATAAGTCTTAATTTCCGGGAAACGGGCTGCCAGGCCAGGTTCCATCAGCGGACTTTCCATCACCTGAAAGGATTGAAAACTGCCGTCCGGAAGTGGCAATGAAATTTCCGTACTGCCGAATGCAGGAACGGAAAACTCCTCCGGAGCTGCCGCGCACCGCGCCTGTAGTTGACCAATATTTAGTTGAAATAACGCTCCTTTGTTGAGTTTTGGTAGCTCCGGAACCAATTCCGACTTTTCAGGATCGTTGCGTAAGGCTACTTCCGACCAAAGTCCGGATTGCGCCTGTGCGCGGGTAAGGCTAAGTAACTGAAGAGCAGACAGGAGGAGTGCTACAGGCAATATGCCGGCTATGCTCCGGTTGGAGGCGTTTGAAAAGGCGGTCATAGAGAAAGATAATATACGCTAAATATGTTTGCAGGAAGATACCTGTGGCAAAGCTATCTAAAAAAGAGCGTATGTTGGGGATTCCGGATTTACCGCAGAGGCGGAGAGGCGCAGAGAGGAGAGTTGTTTAGCAAACGTCCCTCTGCGCCTCTCTGCGGTAAAAATGACTTTTGATACACCACACTACTGGACATTTTGGATTCAGACCTATAAGGTTTCCAAAAACCTACGGTATGTACACAAGTATCATGTGTCTTAGCTTCGTACCAATCCCATGCTCAGGCCCCCGCCGTCTGCGAGGCAAGCCCGACCGAAGGGGATGGTCCCGACGTAAGGAGGGAGCGCCTTCTTTTTAACCGGCGGTACAGCACGATGATGCAAAAAAAGACGGACTGCGGTTAAAAAGCAGCGCAATCCCCGCAGGTCGTTGGCTTTGCCGGAAAGACTGCCCTTTTTCTTTTGGTTACTTTTCTTTTTGGGCAAGCAAAAAGAAAAGTAACAATGCCAGACTGTTGAACTAA
>JAFLBO010000032.1 GCA_017303475.1 Chitinophagales bacterium | reverse complement strand
GGCTTTGTTGCATGAACATTTTTTATTTCGTTTTTCGTGATTTCGCCAAACATTTCCAACAGGAGGAGCTTTTCATGAAATTTAAGTAATCAACAAACGTCTTTGGCCGAAGAAAAAATGTTCATGCAACAAAGCCTCTTCAACGATCAAAAGGGTCATGTTGTGCTTATGTTTGTGGAAGTGAAATGGTAAATGTCGACCCGGCTCCAACCACACTTTCTGCTGTCATTGCTCCGTTATTCAGGGCTACCAACTCTTTGCACAATAAAAGTCCAAGTCCGGCGCCTTTCTCGCCTGCGGTACCATGCTCGCTGCGCTTGTCCAGACTGAATACCTTCTCCAGCTTCTCTGCAGCCATACCTACGCCTGTATCGGCTATACGAATCAACACCTTGCCATCTTTTGCCTCGCCCGTCAGGCACACACGTCCGCCCGGGTGCGTAAACTTAATCGCATTTGCGATCATATTGCGCAAAATGGCCTGAAAAGCATTCCGGTCAGCCAATATCTGAAGGTCTGGAGCAATGTGGTTTTCCAGTTGAATGGACTTTGCCTGGGCGGCGTTTTCATGAATAGCCAGGTTAGCAGTGGTTTCCTGCGCTACGTTCAGTGGCTCCGGCTGATACGGAATCATACCTCTGTTCATCAAAGCCCAGGAGAGCAGGTTATCCAGCAATCCGTTCAAATTTGTGGCGCTTTTGGCAATATTCGTGCTGATAAACCGGAGTTTGGCGGTATCCCCTTTTTCCAGGTAAAAGTTCAGCTGTTCGCCAATACCTTGAAAAGCGGAGAGCGGATTGCGCAAATCGTGGGCAATGATGCCAAAAAACTTGTCTTTGGTAGCATTCAGCTCAGCCAGGGCAGTGTTTTGCACCTGCAACAGACCTCTGGATTTCCTTAATTGCCAAAACAGATAACCGCCAATCAATAAAAACAGCAACAAGGCCCCCGCAATGGTAACAAAAAGCTGGTTGCGTGACGCAAGCAATTCTGCTTCCAGTTCAGCTTTTTCCGGCTTTGTTGCATGAATCCCAGAGGATCGGGTTAATTTTCAGGAAGAAAAGTGAGCCAGCAAGCGTATTTTTGAGTTCCGAAGCTTAAAAAACGACTTCCTGGCCCATGACAAAGATAGATTCAATCAGCGATCCAAACAAGCCTAAAGACCGATATAAAGTAACAAACTGGAAAGAGTACAATGCTGGGTTAAAACGCCGAGGCAGTCTGACGTTATGGGTAGATCATTCAATTAGCACTAAATGGTACCATGTTGGACCGGCGAAGCGTGGTGGGCAAATTATCTATTCATCTGAGTGCATCGTGCTGTTATTGACACTGAAGGCAGTTTTTCGGCTTCCTTTTCGACAGTTGGCCGGTTTTGCGGAGTCCGTTTTTGCGCTGATGGGGGTTGATTTGCAAGTGCCATCTTATACGCAGATATGTCGGCGGCAGTCAGGCCTGAAAGTGCCTTTAGGGATAAGTGAAAGGCTCAAAAACGGGGATCCGATTCATCTGGTAGTAGACTCAAGTGGATTAAAAATCTACGGTGAATGCGAGTGGAAAGTACGAAAACACGGCTGGTCGAAGCGCCGCACCTGGCGGAAAATTCATGTTGGAGTAGATGAAAAAACCGGAGAAATTACAGCGCAAGTGCTGACAGACAACAAAACGGATGATGCTGCGATGTTGAACCAACTGCTGGCAGACACCTTTGACCAAGGAGTAAATATTGGTAAACTTGGGGCAGATGGAGCATATGATCATTACGACTGCTGGGACACATTGCAGGAAGCCAAAATTGAACCAATCATACCACCCCGCGAAAACGCCATGTTTCAACTGGGGAAAGATGGGCTGCCGACTGAACACCCAAGAAACCGGGCGCTGGAGATCATAGACGAGGGCGGACAAGAAGCTAATCGGGAAGGTTGGAAAATACAATCCGGCTATCACCGAAGAAGCAAAAGCGAAAATGCATTCTTCCGTTGGAAAACCATATTGGGAGAAAAGATGTACGCCCGCGAGTTTGGAAACCAGAAAACTGAGGCAGCAGTTAAGACTGCGGTTCTGAACAAATTTATTCAAATAGCCGCTCCTAAATCTGTGAAAGTCGCTTGAGACCTAAACGGGATAGGGAAAATCAGGCTTCGAACAGGATTCATGCAACAAAGCCATTTGGAACACAAAGGACTGATGCTAACGGATTGTTTTTTTGTGAAAGTGCGGGAAAAGCTCGAAAAAGTGAACTTTAGCGATATCCTATACCTGGAAGCGGATGGTCATTATTCTATGATACACACCAGTAATCAAAAGAAATACGCCATTCGGATTCCATTGTCCGAGCTGGAATCGAGATTGCCTGAAGGTAGGTTTATACGCACCCACCGGAGTTATGTAGTACAGCTAAGTTATTTGCAAAGTGTTGATTTGCAGGAGATGATGGTACTGTTGAAAGACAAATCAGTGCCTTTGAGTAAGGGTTATAGGGATGGGTTGTTGGAAAGGTTGGAGATGGTTTAATGCAAGTACTTTAACCGCTGCTGTACTTCCTGAACTCTTTCATCCTTTGGAAATGCTTCGATAAACCTTTTTCCGCTGGCTTTTATCATCTGGGTGTTTGAATTATACATAGAGGCCCAGGAATTAAATATAGAAAAAAGCGCATCTGGTTTTGCATCGCTATCCGGATATTTTTTCAGGAAGCGTTCGTACGCACGAATTTGTGCGGCAAGGGCTTCATCCTCACTATAATCAAAGCTGAAATTGGCAGTTATAACCAGCAGTACTGCATTATCGATCAATTGACTATTAGGAAATTTGGCTATAAACGACTTTAGTTTGTTGGTTACTAAAGAAAAATCGCAGCCGGCACATCCTTCAGAGCAATACCATTTTGTAAGACAAATGGTATTTAAGGCTAAGGCTTTAAAATAATAGATGGAATCTTCGGTGAGGTTGGTGTTGTCCAGACTGTCAGTGATAAACAGATATCTTTTTACACTGTCTACAGCTGATCCAGAGTGATATTGATAATTGAAAGATGGTATGCCAAATAGTTTTTTGTATTCCTGATCAAAATGAAGGACTTTTTGGAAATCAGAAGCGCTTCCATATTGGTTAACAAGGTAGGAAATACAAGAAATCCGATATTCTGTTGGCAAGGAAGTATCCTGATAACAAGCTATATATCCGGCTGGGAAGGAATGATTGACATTATTAAATGCCGTGGTTTTGAGTGAATGTAGTTTTTGCTTTATTTCGACATGGTCAGTTCCTGCGTACTGAGATTGTAAAAAATGCAATTTTGACATAACCGGGCCGGGGAAGGAGTCTGCCATTAGGCCAAGGGAGTCAACTACATCGTTAAACCGAGCTAAATCATTGTTATATTGGTTGACATCAAACAACTTGCCTTGTTTGATAAAGGCAGCTTTTGACGCGATATATACCTTGTTTTTATATAAGGAATAAACATTGCAGTCATCCAAAATGGTTCTCAAGTGCATTTCTTCCGCTTGAATGGCAAAGTTGAGTTGCTGGTTATCAGATAACCGGACAAGCATTGTCTGTTCAGGTTGTAACAACCACAGGTATTCATCGTCGGCTTCAAAAGAGCCTGCATAGTAGTTAGCCGGCGGTATTTTGTAGGCATATTTATTGGTTAGCTTTGTTTTGGGATCATAGGCGTAATAAAACTGATTGTCAGAATGCCAGATTTTGTTGTTGGATATTTTGACATTGTACAGTGGTTGATCTTGGGCGGGTATTTGGTCAGAGATTCCATCAATAGCGTACAGGATACCGGTACTCAGTGTGACCAGGAAATTTTCAGTGGTAGCATTAAAATCAAATTGATTTAGTGTTATTCCGTTTTGCCCAATAACAACGTTTCTGGTTAGGGTTTTGGTTGTAAAATGATAGGTGAACTGGGCGTTCAGACTTATGCTGGAATCCTTGTTAAAGGTATATTCCTGTGGCTTTTGAGAAGGATTATACGTTATTTTTTGGATGTAATGTGTGTTTCGGTTCCAGGATAAAAGTCCGCTGGCATCGGCCATAAAAACCTCCTTTTCTGTGGGTAGGATCCAACGTGCGTGGCGGATAGGCAATTCATTCAGTGTTTTGTTTTTTTGATCGTACCAAACAACATTTTTGTTGGGGGCGCCCACCCAGATAATGGGGCTAAAGGGATCTTTGTAGCGGTATTGAATGGTTCCGTTGTTGTTGTCTGTGAAAAAGTATTGAGCCATATTTTGATCAAGCAATACTTTTTGGCCGGAAGCGACATCAATTTCCCAAACAAGAAAGTCGCGATATATGGCCCTCACCCAGATTTTTCCTTCCTCAAAGGGAGAAAACTGGATGCCTTGTAAGGTAAACCCATCGAAATTGATTTCAAGGGGCTGTTGAATGGCTACACAGGTTTTGTTCCGGCCTGGTTGGCAGGATGTAATGTGTAAGAAGCAAAACAAGGTCAGCGCAGCGAAGAGGAAAAGCAGGACGTACTTCATGGCCTATTTATGGGTGAATTAAGCATGATGCTGCAAAAGTGACCCAATGGGAAATGCCCGGAAGGTGTATTCTATTATGCGTGAAGCCTTGTTGAGAAATTGTAGGTGTGGAGGGAGGATTTGTGATTGGGGGGAGATTTATGTGGCTGGAGCCTGCGGTGATGAAAATGGTTATTGCTAGGGGGGGGGATCATTTTTCTCATCTAAGGTAGTTTTCCACAATTCTTCCTGTTGACCGAGGATTGTAAGGTATTGACTGAAAAACTCTTTGGCGCGAGACTCCGTTAGCCCTAAACTTTTTTCGAATTGAAATTTATTTTGAAGGCTTATAAGTTGAAGTTCAATCACTTTAGTTTTAATCCAATATTCTTCAACATTCCAAAAGGTCATCAAGGTGGTTAATCCAGTAATTAGTGCACCGATTATTAATGCGATATTCTTTTGTATTACAACCCAGGCAGATCCTAATTCAAGGCCAAGTACAATTGTAGAAATTGCTGTAAGGAAAACTAAGGGATATTTAAATCTCCTCACTACATTGAACATTCTTCTACGTCTTGAAGTAAATTCGTTAATGCTATCTTGGATTTTTTCTTCGAGGAGTTTGGTTGAATTTTCCATAAGTTTAAAATGAATGTCCATTTTTGAAATTGTACCCTAAAAATTCGCCAAGCTACTGGATTGGCTTTTGCCGATACTGATGAAAGGGATGGTGAGGGTGGGGTGAGGGGCAGAGTTTCGGAATAGCAGATGGGGGTGATTTGGATCGTTTTTTGAGGGCTGAGTGAGGATTTTGGATGGACTTTTTGGGATACTATCGTTGATCAAAAAAGCCATTGAAATTTAAGGGTATTGGTGGAAAATTGACTTTTCAATATTTCGCCATCCGCCCCTGCTGAAAAGCCCCTGTTATGACTACTTTAAGGGGGCATTTCTAGCAGTGTCGGATTTTTAGAATACTTCCATCGGACGGCGTGGATTACATTTTCAAGTTATTTCTCGTTTTGGGTGTCGTTTTTTATTAATGGAATATTGTAGCTGATTCCAAAATAAAAGGATCTCCCGGTTCGGTCAACCAGCGTAGGTTGAGCATCTTTTCCAATCAGTTTAGTACCATTTTCCTGGCCGTTCCCTAACACTTTATACTTGCCGAACGCCCAGCCGGCGTCCAGCGAGATTCTGTGGCGACCGTCATAAAATGATAATCCGAACCCGGCTAAATAACGGATTGCCGTTTCCGGATAAACATCGGCCGATAAACCAACTTCGGGGCCTAAGCCCAGCCGGACACGGTTAAAAAGACAGGTCCTGTAATACAGATGGGTAAGCGTACTTGCGCCTATGCTGTATTTATCTGGACTTTCAGCCTGGATGATTTCACGTTTGTCAACGTCTGTAATGCTGCTTATACTGTCTTCTGTTGAATTCCATTTCTTGATAATTTCCCCGGTGGAGGTTTTGGCGTATGTCGTTTCTTTTTCTGTTAATGACCGCAGGTCAAACTCCTGATTCCGGATTTTGTGGAATACTACGCCAAAAGATTGGTCCACTTTTAGACCGCCTTTGATAAGGTATTCATATATCCGGGTACTCAAAACATTTTTGCTTGTGCGGTCTTTCAAAGTTACGGTGAATTCCAGTTTATCAAAACTGCGGACTTTGATGGGTAAAATAGTCCCTTCTACCACATAGGTCAGCATCAGCAACTCTGCCCTTAAGGCCGGAAAAAATTGGGCAAGTTCAATTTCAGCTTTCAGGTTTGTTTTGCCCGAAGCATCCAGGTTAGCGATCACAACACCAATATCCGTTCCTGTTAAATGTGCATTGGCCAGATTGACAAGAATGCTTGCTTTATTGGCTTCCAATACCTGATATTCAGGTTGGGTGTTGTTTTTTACAAAATCAATATAAGCTTTTAACTGAATAGCGGCATGGGCATATTTTTTTAACAGGCAAGTATTATCACCTGTGTAGCCAACCGCATCAGCGCCGCCGGATTTCTGTTCCTTCCCTGATTGTTCAAACAAGGCTTTTGCCTTATCAAATTGTGCATCTACTTCTTGTGCCGCTATAGTTGCTTCATAGCGGTAAGGGTTGAAGTTTTCAAGGTAAATTTTGACATAATCTCCTACCCAGATGCCTTTTTTACAGCCGCAGGAATTGCATTCCTTTTTGTTGTCCTTGCTACAGCAGGATTTTCGATAAAGCTGGGATCTGCCTGAAACAAAAGAAGAGGCGTCTATGGCTATAATGACATTACATTGATCCATTTTGGATTGATAAAAAGCACAATCACGTGGCGATTCATTGGATGGCGTGGTGACGATTCCCGCTAAAATATTGGGTAGTTCACAAGGTTCCGCTTCATTCTTTAACGCTTTTAAATTGGTTTCTCCAATATTTAGCTTAACCGGTTCTTTGATTGCTTTTAACATCAACTCAAACTCATAAGGATAGGCAATATGTTTAGGATTTTCGCCAATTTGCATCTTTACCGGCTTATCCCCTTTCGGCACCACTTCCAACATTAAATCATCCTCCTTTTCTTTCAAAAATCCCTTTACGTCAATAAACGTATCTCCTTCTACCTTTACTTTAAGGGCTTCAATATCTGCTTTGGAGGCCGAAAGGTAGATTTCCAGTTGTTTATTCTGGGGTATTTTTTCAAATTCAATAGTTGATCCTTTGGGATCGCTTGCCGTACCAGTCCAACTATCACCCTCTTTTTTCCAGGTAATGGTGTAAACACCCTGAGAAAAACAAACACCTGAAAATAGGATGAAAAAACAGGATAAAACAGGTTTAATCATGACAAAAAAATTAAAGGGTTAAACGTTTTGATTTTGCACACAAGGATCATTAAATAACGCCAGTTCGTTGTAGGTGAGGATGTCCGCCATTGGAATGGCATAACCAAACTTGTCGTCGCTGGCAACAATCATACCCAGCGCTTTGTAGGTGTCGGCTTCCAGGAGGATGGTGCCTGAATCCCCTTTGTCACAAGGTTTCTTGTATGGTTCGCCGGATGTTTTTGAAAAAGCAATAAGGTTTCTCATTCTGAATGGCTCTTTCTCGCCGTTATATTGAATTGGAACAGCGCAATTGTAATAAATGATATAGCCTTCACAATTGCCCGATCGAGCGCCGGAAAACCATACCCGTGTTTTTTTAACGAGGTCTTCTTTGACTACAGGTCTGCTGCCAATGGGAATAGATTTGCCCGAATGCGTGATGTAGTCGCTCACAATGTCCTTTGATACAGGTTTGATTAAGGCTATATCCATTTTGCCGTTTCTGTAAGCTAGTTGAATTTCGCCAAGCGCATGGTTTTTCCCGTTTTCTCCGGAAGCCTTGTACTCAACTTTGTTTTTCTTGCTGAGCTTATCAATTTTCTCCCAACTATGTTCAGGTAATTTTACACAGTGACAGCAGGTAAGCAACAAGGTTTCATCACAATCTTTGATATATTTAACCATACAGCCAAAGGTGCCTAAGGAGCCAGAAGCAGCGCTGTTAAAAAGCCCGCCGCCAGCCTTGGCTATCCGGTCTGAATCATCCGTGGTATAGGCTGCACCGGCAGATTGTATCAACACCGGAAACCGGAAGACGTATCCATAATTAGTAATATATTCCAATGCATTGGGGCCTCTTGTAGCTCTTATGTTGTCTATTAACGTGTTGACTGAGCGCTCCATTCTAGTCATGACCACTATCGCCCAGCGATATTGGCCTTCAACCAATTCATAACCAATGTATATTGTGTCTGTATTGTATCGTTTTTCGAGTTGATCCCGATTGGCTTCCAGGGTCTTTACCGCTATGTCATAATCATCTTCTTTTAGATATTGTTCCACCTGTTCGATGTGCTGAACGCCTTTTGGATTGAAGGCGTTTATTTTTCGTTTACTGTTTTTGACGAACAAGACCAAATCCAGTAGGTCGTGCCAGAATTTTGAGCCTATACTGATGAAAATGGCTGCAAATAGATAGCCCAGTGCTTTAACAAAACAACAGTCTTTATATTTGAACAGCCATCCTCCTAACCCGGTTACGCCAGATGCTGTTTTGTCCCCCGTTTTTACTAACCCGTTTTCGACATAAACAGAGATCATATTAATGTCTAACAAGGCCGTTGTAAGCATTCCCATCACAAAAGCCAATATCCATAACTTCTGGTGCCGTTTGATTTCATCTTTAGAGTTCACCGTTTTTAGCCAAAGGACGGGGAAGCGAAGTTTAATAAAGTCAATGATTCGTTCATTGACTGAGCTGGCCACAAAAAGCGTAAAAAGAATAACAATTAGACCATCACTTATTTCGATACCGTTACTGTTAAACAATAGTAGTGGATTCATAATCGAGGGTTTTATCAGCTGGAAAAGCAGCTTTAAGCAGATTCAAGGTTCAAATACTACAATTTTAGTTTTCTTATCAGCGGCTTGCACACAGCCTGGTCTTCCAAGCCAATCTTACCTCGGCATGCTTTTGAAGTGCTTAGCTCTTCCCGCCTTCATCTTTTCAGGCTACTATAACAAATCTAAACTTTAGCGATTGTTTAAAAAAACAAGTGTGTAGGGAAGTGCAAATCAATTTATTTCTTTTGTAAGAATATCAAGTGATTGTGTAGGTTTAATTTCTCTTCCAAAGCGAGCTAGGAATTTCATTACTCCAACATATTCGTAGGCCAGAATGTAATGATGCAGCACACTCCTTGATGGTTCGGGTAGTTTGTAAGCTATCGCATCCATCCAATATCTCAGATAAGGTTTGAAATCTTCAATAGACACAATACCTGTCTCAACAAAGTGTTCAAATCTCGTAATATTTGACAAAAAATGATCAAAGGTGTCTCTTATTATAGCCTCATCCCTGTTAAAACTTCTTGAAAGGATATGATGAGGAATGAGCGCTTTCGCCAACTCTTTTCGCCCTATTTTTACAAACCTCTTTTCATACTCCGGGTGTTCGGGGTACAATTCAATGTTTCTAGTATCCCAATCAAGCATTAACATTGCATTCTTATTCATTCTATCTTCATGAAATTCCTTAATCTCTTTTGCTACAAATTCTTTTCTTTTCCATTTCTGTTCCCTATTATATCTCCAAAAGCCAATAAAAAATAAAACCGTGGCAGTAATGCCACCAATCACCTTCAGCAACAGATCTATTCCCTGAAAATTAATTTCGCATATAACCATTTTATATTGCCGCTATTGTTTAGTCGTATCTCTAATGCAACATTATTATTTACTATGTCCTCATTAACTCTTCACTACTAGATGAATAATCCGATCTGCTACTAACATTACACACTTCAACAATCTTCCATATATTCTAACTTGGTTAGGCGCATAATTGCTGTTACATTTAAAACTCGAAACAGCCAAATAATTTCTACTCCATCATATTCCCAGCAAAACTAATGCATTCATTTCAATTCCCCAACACTCTCATTGAAAAATATTTTTAGTTGAGCGCAATTGTCCAAATTTATGCCTGTTTTATGCGCTATTTTCGGCTTTTTGAAATGATTAAATCGGTGATTTTAAACTTTGCCCTCCCCCCAGATCCTTCGCTCCACTCAGGATGCCACTCCCGGCTTGGGCTACCCACCCGCCCAAACAAAACGCACCTCACTGTCCATCGTCCACCGTCCATCGTCCACCGTCCATCGTTCACCGTCCCGTCGTTACCTTTGCCCCGTGAATCCTTCCTGTTTCATCCCTTTCCAATCAACACCCGCCGGGCCGCTGCCCGAGCGCTTCACCTTTCCGTTCCTGTATACGCCGCATCCGCTGAGTATGCAGGCGGCTGAGGAGTTGCAGGCGTATCTGGAGGGAGAACCTGATTGGCAACATGCGTTTTGGGAGGAGGATGATCCGGCTGGCGGAGCCTATGGCAAGATGTTTGGCGTGCTGGTGGTGCGCACGGAACAAGGGGAATTGGGATACCTGGCGGCGTTTTCGGGCAAGCTGGGTGGCAAAAACCATTACCCGGGATTTGTGCCTCCTGTGTTTGATTTGCTGGATGAAGAAGGCTTCTACCGCCGCGGAGAAGAGGAACTGAATCAGATGAACCGCAGGATTGAGCAGCTGGAGCAGGATCCTGCACTGGCTACGCTGGAGGAACAGTTGCTGAAGGCCCACCAGGAGGCCGCTGCTGCCCTGGAGGCGGAAAAACTACGCGCCAAAACCGCCAAAGCCCATCGGGATGAACGTCGGTGGGGCATGACCGGACTGGATGAGTCCGCCCGGCAGGCGCTGGAAGAGGAACTGATGCAGGAAAGTCGCTACGATCATTTCCGCATGAAAGACCTGAAACGCCACTGGAAGGAACAAACGGAAGCGCTGGAACAGACCCTGGAAGCGCGTCTGGCGGAGATTCGTGGTTTGAAGGAGGCCCGCAGAGAGAAATCGGCTGCGCTGCAGCAACATATTTTTGATCATTACTACTTCCTCAATCAGGCCGGCGAGCGCAAAAGCCTGGCAGATATTTTTCAGCGAAACGCTGCAACGCCGCCTCCCGCGGGCGCGGGTGAGTGCGCGGCGCCCAAACTCCTGCAATACGCGTTTCTGCACGGACTCAAGCCTGTTGCCATGGCGGAATTCTGGTGGGGCGAGTCGCCATTGGGGGAAGTTAGGAAGCACGGTCATTTCTACCCGGCCTGTCGTGGCAAATGTGAGCCCATTCTTGGCCATATGCTGGAGGGTATCCCGCTGGAACCCAATCCTATGCAGCAGGACGCCCCTCCGCAGGAAGACCCGGACATTGTGTACGAAGACGAGTACCTGGCTGTGGTGTACAAACCCGCCGCCATGCTCTCGGTGCCCGGTAAGCAGCAGACGGATTCGGTGCTGCTGCGCATGAAACGCCGCTACCCGGATGGCACCGGGCCTTTGCTGGTGCACCGATTGGATATGGGCACCTCCGGACTCCTGCTGGTGGCCAAAACGGCAGAGGTGCACAAACAACTGCAAAGTCAGTTCATGGGCCGCAGCATTAAAAAACGCTACGTGGCATTGCTGGAAGGCGAACTGGCCGCTGATTCCGGCGTGATAGACCTTCCGCTACGGGTGGATCTGGATGATCGTCCGCGACAAATGGTGTGCTACACCTACGGCAAATCAGCGCGCACGGAATGGGAGGTGGTGGCGCGCGGGGAAGGACTCACCCGGGTGTATTTTTATCCGATAACAGGCAGAACGCACCAGCTTCGGGTGCACGCGGCGCACCCAGCCGGATTGAATGCGCCTATCCTGGGAGATGAATTGTACGGAACAAAAGGCACGCGCCTGCACCTGCACGCCGAGCGACTGGAATTCACACATCCCGTCAGTGGGGAGCGTGTGGTGGTGGAGAGAGCGGCGGAGTTCTGAGGTTTTTTTCACCACTAAGGCACTAAGGGCACAAAGAGGTGCTAAGCTTATTTTCTTAGTGCCCTTAGTGCCTTAGTGGTGAAAAAAACCTCACCCCATCAACTTTTTCAATAACACTATCTGCCCCATATGGTAATAGAAATGCTCTGTTACCCCTGTGAGGTTGCGGTAGTAGGTGCCGTATTTTTCCTGCACGAAGATTTCGTGTAGCTTTTCATCCGGTAGTTGCTCGATGGCCTGGGCGAGGGTTTCGGCGTCGGCCCAGACTTTGGCGAGGAAGGCCTGCCATTCAGCCTCGGTTTGGAAGTCGGGGGTGGCAAAACTGTCTTTGTCGGTGCCTTCGAGTGGGCCGCCGGCTAGTACAGCCATCTGACGTTCCACATAATAGTGCATATGGCAGACGAGCGTGGCAATGGTGTTCAGATCCTGAATTTGGGTGGTGGCCATTTTCAGGTCTACATCTTCAAGGGTGGTTTTGAGGTCTACCCAGGTCCAGTTTTTACCAAAATGGACTTCGCGGAGGTGTTTGGCTACTAAAGAGGAAAAAGCCATGGACAGTAGAAAAATGGTTCACCGCAAAGTTCGGGAAAGTGTGGGAAGGAGCGTTTTTTTTTCACCACTAAGGCACTTAGGGCACTAAGAGGTGCTAAGCTTAATTTTCTTAGTGCCCTAAGTGCCTTAGTGGTGAAAAAGCCGCTCCTGAATCTCCTTAGACAGCTGTTTAACGTCTTTGTTGTTGGGGCGCATTTGTTGCTCCTGTTGAACAAACTGTTGGGCCTGGTTGAAGTCTTTGGTCAGTTCCAGATGGAAACGCGCTGCTTCGAGTGCCATGTTGTGCCCGGCAGCGATATCCTCCTGAAACATACCCTTGATTTCTTCAATCAGCGCCAGGGCTTCCTGTTCGCGGCCGGTTTTGCGGTAAATTTTGGCTAAATCAATGTTAAACCCAACTTCCGGGATGATGGCTATGGCTTTTTTCAAAAGGGCTTCGGCCTCCGCATTTTTACCTTTCGCAACAGCCAGATCGGCCAGGGCAGCCAGGGCAAATGGGTAGTCGGGACGATTCTGCAGGCAGATTTGGTATTGCATTTCTGCTTCTTTCCACTTCCCGGTTTTCTGGTATAATTCGCCCAATTTGAGTCGGGCCCATTCTGTTTGCTCATAGCCTGGATAGCCGGCTTTTACGGCCATATCCATGGCTTCGATGGCGCCATTCATGTCGCCGTGAATCTCGCGCAGGTACGACACGCGCGCATACGAGCGCAGGTCGGGACGGATGCTTACCATTTTATCGCAGGTTTGTACCGCCTGATCATACTGGCCCAGCTCAACCTGGGCGTCTACCAGACAACCATAGATATAGGCATTGTAGGGGTTGATGGCAATGGCAGCTTCAGCGGTTTGGCGTGCCTGATCAAAGGCGTGCAGGGAAAGTTGTACGCTGGCTTTATGACTGAGCGCCCGGAAGTACAGGTCTTTCTCCATCGGGTTGAGGTTGTTCAGGGTGCTCATTTGAGCAATAACCGGCTCCAGCATTTGCATAGCTGCCGGATAATAGTGCGGGTGCTCGCCAGTAACGCGGGCTTCCTGCATGAATAATTCTGCCAGTTTTACACGAGCTTCAGCATCGTTGGGGTTGTTGCGCAATACGGCACTTTGCTGGCCGTAGATGTTTTGTACCAAATCCCATTCTTCACCCATGCGAAGCGCTTCAGCGCGATCGAGCAGGGTAGGGAGGGTTATGGCGTTTTCGCTACCGATCTGTGCGGCTGCAGTAGTGGTTGATGGTTGGTTGTTCTGACAAGCGGTCCAGAAAAGGACGGCGGAAAAGAGGAAAAATAGGAGGCGCATGGAGGAGGAGTGTTTGAGTGTTTTAGTATTTTAGTGTTTTGGTGTTTTAGTTGCGTTGGGTTTGGGATTTTTGATTACATGATTGACGAGTACATGATTACATGATTGAAGAGGGAGGGGCGCTGAGTTTGATGTTTCGTCGGGTCAATGGGCCTATCGGGATGATTTTTTGCAAGGCCCTTGGCCCGATGGTATCTAAAATTCAGCGCCCCTCCCTCTTCAATCATGTAATTATGTACTCTTCAATCATGTAATCTTCAATCATGTACTCTTTACTGCTTCACCAGCTTAAGTACCTGCGTTTCCTTGCCTTGGTTGTTGGTGATGCGGGCGAAGTAGATGCCTGCCGGAAGGGTGGCAGCATCGAAGCGGACTTCGTATTCGCCTGGATCGCGTGGGGCATTTACCAGGCTTTGTACGAGTTTGCCTGAGCGGTCGAACACGTCGATACGTACATCCGTAGGAGACTCCACGAGGAAGCGGATGTTGGCGCTTTCGGTGAACGGATTTGGGTAGCTCATGGCCTGGATTTTGGTGGATTCGCCCAGTTGGGTTTCGTTGGCGCCGCTGATGCCGCCGCTGAGATCCTGGTTGCGATTGCCTGAACCAGCCACTGTGCCGCCACAATCGCCGTCGCCGGCATGAGGCAGGGCTACATATGGGAAGCTGTTTTTGAAAGGCAAATCGTTGGCTTCCACACCGGTGCTGTAGCTGAGTACGTCAAGCAAATCTGCGGTAACCGGATTGCTGCCGTTGAAATCATCGTACCACAAACCAATGGCTGCCAGCGCAACTCCGGAAACGGCCTGCAATTCAATGCGGGTTACATCGTCTTCGAGTCGGCGACCATTTGGAAAGCCATCCATGTTCGGAATCCACTGAATGTTGGTGTTGTTGTACTGTGGATCGGTAAGACCGCGCACGGCTGCGTCCACAATACCCAGGCTGCTGAATTGTGCGCTGTTGCGCGGCGTGGGGGTAGTGGCCATGTTCAGACGAAGCATATCCCCGCCGTTAGGCAGAAAGTTGTGGATAAACGGCTTACCTGCCGCCAACGGATTGCCGCCTTTGCCTGTAGCCAGCTGGTACGGGCGAACATTCGGAACACCGGTGTGGAATATCGGCCAAAGGTCAACAGAACGCGGTTTGCCCGGTCCAGGCAACAAAAGGGCGCCAAATACGGCATCGTCCAGAGCGGTTCCGGCTACGGCTGCAGAGCCTTTCAGACCAAACAAGCCATCCTTCCCGTTGCCAAAGTCAAAAGCACCCAGGGAATTGCGCTGAATGCGCAGTTTGGAAAATCCTGGCACAGCAGCACCAAACAGATCATCGTCCATGTACAGCGCCAGTTCCGGATTGTAGAAAAAGGCATCCAGTGTGTTGTCGTTCAGTTCCTGATAAGGAGTCAGGGAATTCCAGTAATCCTTGAAGCCCACCGGAATAACCACTTCATTCGTCAGTGGCATGCCCAGGCGACTCACCTGAACCCAGTTGCCGGTGTAAGATTCTGTTCCGGCGCCCAGGGTGCGCACCGCGCGACGACTGGCACTGGCCCAAACACCTATCACATAGTTAGGGTCCAGTACGTTTTTAGGCGCGCCGCCAATGCCTTTTTTGCGCAGGAAAGCAATAGGCACCTGAATGGCGATGGTGCTCACGTTTTTGCAAGCCAATCCATCGCGGGCATTGCCGCTCTGGCGCGGCAGATCACCCAGATCAAAAGCGCCGCCGAGGTCTACAAAAAACGGATCGTCTGAGGGTCCCACGTACACGCGCTCGCCCGTGGTGGCGTACGCGAGGGCTTCATTCACCAATTGCTGGTAAGTTTTGCCCAAACCAATAGGTGAATTAATGCTGCGCTGCCCGATGTTGGTTGGCGGCACCACTTTGTTTTGCAAAATGGTAATAAATGATTGGCCGCCATTGTCGGAACGAGACAGTGTGTAGGTCATTTTCAGGTTGCGCTTACCCAAACGAATGTTGAAAAAGGTGCTTGGGTCTTCGTTCACCATTTTGAATTCTACCCGGTAAATGATTTCGTCGCCGGGTTTGGAGGCATCGTTGTCGATGTGCAGTTCGTAACGGATGTTTTCTCCAAAAGAGAAATAGTTCGGGCCGCCCTGAGGCAATTGCAGCGGAACATAAGTAGCAATCAGCGTAACGGTATTGGGCTTGTCCGGGCTGCGGAAAGCATACACATCTACGTTATCTGCGAGCGGATCGTCTGCAATCAGCGGCGCCTCGCGGTGACTGGAAGCCAGTGCCTGGCCCAGGGTGGCCAGCATCATCAGTGCGGCCAGTATGTTTTTTATATTGAGTTTCATTGTTCAATTTGTTTAACATTGATTTTGTTTCGATGACATCGTTCATCGTTCTCTAATTCGTTTCCGTTCCGCTCCATGGGGCTGCCAGGTATGGGAAACCGGATTGGAAGGATTTGTCGTTTTGGTTAACGCCGGTGTCGTAGGTGAGTACATTCACCAGCTGATTGGTTACCGGATTGCTGCCGTTGAAATCGTCGTACCACAAACCGATGGCTGCCAGAGCGATGCCTGAAACGGCCTGCAATTCGATGCGGGTAACATCGTCTTCTAGCCGGCGACCATTAGGGAATCCGTCCATATTTGGGATAAATTCCACGTTTGTATTGGTGTTGTAAGGCGCTTGGGTAAGTCCGGCCACGGCTGCTGCAATGATGCCTTCTGAGGAGAAAGCCGGGTCGTTGCGCGGGGTAACCGGAGTGGCCATGTTGAGGCGAAGCATATCGCCGCCGTTGGGCAGGAAGTTGTGGATAAAGGGTTTACCAGCCGCCAATGGGTTGCCGTTTTTGCCCGTTGCCAGTTGATAAGGCGGGAAATTAGGCACGCCGGTGTGGAATATTGGCCAGAGGTCTACAGAGCGAGCTTTGCCTGGTCCAGGCAGCAGCAAGGTGCCAAACACGGCGTCATCCAGGGCTGTACCGGCCACTGCCGCCGATCCTTTCAGCGACCAAAGTCCGTCTTTCCCGTAACCAAAGTCGAACGCTCCGAGCGATTTGCGTTGGATCCGCAATTTGGAAAACGCAGGCACCGCGCCGCCAAACAGGGAGTTGTCCATATACAAGGCCAGTTCGGGGTTGTAGAAGAACTGATCGAGAATCTGGTCGTTGAGTTCCTGGTAAGGCGTGAGTGAGTTCCAGTAGTCTTTGAAACCAATTGGAATGACAGCTTCATTGGTGAGCGGCATGCCTAAACGGCTAACCTGTACCCAGTTGCCACTGTCGGTGTAGCCACCAGCGCTGAGGGTACGTGTGGCTTTCCTGCTGGCGCTGGCCCATACGCCAATGACATAGTTGGGATCAAGAATGCTGACGGGTGTTGCTGTTACGCCAGCTTTCAGCAAGGTGCTGATAGGCACCTGGATGGCAATGGCATGGCAGTTGAACTGGCCCAAACCATCGCGGAAGGCAGCGCCGCCCTGACGTGGCATATTGCCCAGATCGAACACGCCGCCGAGGTCTACGAAAAATGGATCGTCTACCGGGCCACAAAACACCTTCTCTCCGGTGTTGGCGTTCAGGATAGCGCTCATCATCAGGCTGTTGTAATCAGCGGCGCCCAAACCAACACCGCTCTGGATGGAGCGCTGACCGATGTTTGGAGGCGGCACCATGCCGTTGGTGATGATGGTTTGCCAGGTTTGACCACCGTCTGTGGAACGTTCGCAGGTGTAGGTGGTTTTGGCGTTGATTTTACCCAGGCGAATGTTGAAGAAGGTAGATGGATCTTCGTTGGTACGCTTGAACGTAAAACGGTAGGTGATTTCATCGCCGGGTTTGGCCGGATCATTGTCTACGTGCAGTTCGTAGCGGATGTTTTCCCCAAAAGTGTGGAAGTTGGGTCCGCCGTGCGGTAATTCAGCCGGAATGTAGCAGGCAATGATGGTAATGGTGTTGGGGTTGTCGGGGCTCCGGAAAGCGTACACATCGGTGTTGTCGGCCAGCGGATCGTTGGCAATCAGTGGCGCTTCCCGGTGGGAAGATGCCCGGAGGCTCATGGCAAGCATCAGCAGTGCAAAGACTGCAGGAAGTCGCCGGCAAAGGGAGTGGAAGATGGATTCTTTCATAATGAGGAATCTGTTGGGTGAAAGGTTTTGGTTGTGCGCTTGTTTTTGGGCAAGGGTATGGCCGGAAAAAGCAAGCGCTTTTTCAATAAAATTTTGATTTACAGTGAATTATGGAATGATATTAGAGGGAGCTCTCGTTCTTTTGGTCTTCTGGAATAATATACGAGGGTAGGGGGGCGTTTGGATTTAGGGGGAGTAGTTTTTTTGAGGGGGGGGCGAATTTTTATGTGTTTGTTGTGGCTCAGAGCGTGATTTTTCCTGTTTACTGTCGGGGTGACTGCCAGTCACCCCAACAGTAAACAGGAAAAATCACGCTCTGTACTATATGATCTGCGCCTGACCTCCCCTTATTGGCATCCACGCCAATCTTCGCGCTTTTGTGCCTTCGCGCCTTTGTGTAACATGCCTTTGTGCAACCCACTTCGCGCCTTCGGCCCAGCGCTTTGTGCCTTAAAATTTAAACACCAATCCTGCCTTCACAAAAAACGGTGTTCCTGGGGTGTAATGGATCTCCGACACAGGTTCGGCTTCATCGCGTAGTCTGCTTTCGGTTTCAAACTGGGCTTCTTTCCATTTGGTGTTGGCCAGGTTTTGTACAGATATCACGGCTTCCATGGCTTTGCCTTTCGGTGCGTACCCCATTTGTGCATCCCAGAGCCACCAGCCATCGGCCGTCAGGCTGTAGTCTTCATTAGCAGGGCGGTCGGCCAGGTAACGGTAGCGCAGGCCTGCGTTGAACCCTTTCGGACTGGTGAACAGCAAACCGCCTATGCTGGTGTGTATGGGCGCCAGCGGAATGTATTGCTGACCTTCCGGTTCCTCGGTTGCGCGCGGGTGCGTGTAGTTGTAATCGGCATCCAGCATCAGCCAGGGCGCAATTTCCCAGCGCACACTGAGGTCGAAACCCTGGCGCTTACTTTGGCCGCTGGGTTCCACGATGCCGGCATCGCCCACATATACAAACTCCTGTTCCAGATCCAGCTGCCAGGCACTGGCCGACAGCAGCAGGCGATTCCAGGGTTTAACCATGGCGCCCAGTTCATAACCGATGGCGCGGGGCAGGATTTGTTCGGCATTTTGTTGCAGAATAACTCTTGTATCATTGGAGTGAAATCCGGTACCGGCCTGCGCATACAGACTGATTTTAGGATGCAACCTATAATTCAGGTTCAGTTTCGGGCTGGCAATGGATTTTCCTTTGGATGGATATTGATCTATGGAATCCAGCTGGTCGGCGTAAGCGAAATGGAACTGATCAAAACGCATGCCCAGGTTGGCATCCAGCCTTGGACTGAGTTTCCAATGTGCATCGGCATACAGCCCGAGGTTGAGCTCCTGCACGTCGCCCAATGCCAGTTGTTGCAGGGTGTTTACCCGGCGTTGGGTTTTGCTGAGTTCCACATCGTTCACCTGGTCGTACCGCACCTGAGCGCCAGCTTCGAGTCGTAGCGGACGATTCAGCCATTGCATTTCGTGGATCACGGAGCCATTGTAGCCCGTGATGTTTCGGTTTTCTTTTTGCCGTATTTGGTCGCCATTGACGGCATCTTCCAGAAAAAAGGTGAAATTGGAATACAGTTCGAAATCGTATTTTGACCAGAAAAACTGGTTTTTAACCAAGGTTTTATTGGTTACTGCTACGCTGTGTTCGAGGTTTACATTGGTGCGGGAAGTGCTGCCGCCCTCAGTGGGGTCAATGGCTCCGAAGCGACCAATCAAGCCGCTGCGCACGGCCCGTTCCGGGATTTGTCCGGAAGCCAGCCAGTTGCTCGTGAAATGCGAAACGGAAAGCGTAAGCAATTTGCCATCGTCCATCACCTGCCGGAATTTACCCATTACATTGATGCGTTTGAAATCCTGAGGAGCATCAAAATAGCCATTGGAGAACAAGGTTTCGCCGGCCACATAGGCGTGGGTACCACGCGCGGCAGCTTTGGCGCCCAGCAGATCAAGGGCCGCCACACTACGGTAGGTGTCGAATTGTCCGGCTTCGAGTTTAACGAAGCTCTGGGGGAGCACGTCCTGCATATGGAATTTAACATAACCTGCGGTACCCAGGTTGCCCACGTTTGCGTAGTAAGGACCTTTTTGAAAATCAATTTTTTCCACCAGTTCCGGGATTACGAAGTGCAGGTCGGCATAGCCTTGTCCGTGGGCATGCGATACCATATTTACCGGCATACCATCGGCAGAAAGGGCAATATCGGTGCCGTGATCTATATCAAAACCGCGGAGGAAAATCTGTTCTGCTTTGCCGCCGCCGGCATGTTGGGCAATGACCAGGCCGGGTACAAAGCGCAGCATATCCTGGGTGCTGTTCAGGGGGCGGGTTTTAAGGTCGATCTGACTAAGTGTGCTGAGCGGTTTGGCCTGTTGAATATTCACTTCCACATCAGCTAATTGTAGGGATGTGCTTCGGAGGGCTATTTTGAGGTAATAACTTTCATGGTCTTTGATCACCACCGTTTGGGTGTCGGCCTGAAAGCCCAGGCATTGAACGATCAGGGTGTACTGTCCACCAGGCAGATCGCTGAAGCTGAAAGCGCCGAGTTCGTTGGTTACATTTTGTTGGTTCAGGGGAAGGAGCCGTACGGTTGCGCCGGCTATTTCGAGCATGTTTTCGCGTTCTACTACAATGCCGTTCAGTGTTCCGCCATGTGCGGCTTCCAGGGCAGACAGGTTAAGGCAAAAACAAATAAAGCTGAGTAACAGGGTAAATTTTTGCATGATTCGGAAGAGGATATGAGGTTTGCGGAAATATACGGAGGGGCATTCAGGTTTGGATTTTTTCGAAAAAAATGAACGCCTTTATTAAACTTTTGTTGGTTGGTTGGCGGAGCGGCCGAAAAGCGGCACTTTTGTGGGGATGATTTGTTTAAGCGTATTTTTTTACCGCCGAGGCGCGGAGGCGCAGAGGATTAACGCTCTCTGCGCCTCCGCGCCTCGGCGGTAAAAAAACCTCCTTAACTTGATCCAAAAGCGCCCAAAACTCGTACTATATTGATGCAAGATTCCATCATCATTCAACTGCAGCAGCAGGATCAACGCGCCATTGCCACTTTGTACGATCAGTACAGTGCGGCATTGTTCGGGGTGATAATGCGCATCGTGCAATCCCGGGAACTGTCTGAGCAGGTATTGCAGGATACTTTTACGAAAGCCTGGCGAAACGGCGCTTCTTATAACCCTGAAAAGGGCAGGCTTTTTACCTGGTTACTTAACATAGCCCGAAACAGTGCTATTGATGCTACTCGTTCAGCACAATTTAATCATTCGAAAAAATCTGATTCCCTGGATTCCCTCGTACATACTCCCGGAAGCGAACAGATCAACCCTGAACACGTTGGTTTGCGCGAACTGGTAGGCAAACTGGACGAGAAATATGCCCGTCTGATAGAGATGGTGTATTTCCAGGGTTATACCCAGGAAGAGGTGGCAGAAGCCACTGGTATTCCTTTGGGTACAGTGAAAACACGCCTGCGGTTTGCCATCAACGAACTCCGCTTGATTTTCAGCGACAACCCCGCTGCCATGCTGCTCATAGGCATGATGGCAGAACGTATTTGAAAACCCAATATTTTAACAACGCAGGTACTTGTACCTTCGATTATACAGCACCATGGACGTTCAAACATTTTTGGCATCCGGATTACTTGAAGCATACGTGCTCAACCAATGCAGCGCCGAGGAGCGGTCAACGGTAGAAACTATGCTGCAAAAGCACCCTCAATTGCGCGAGGAAATGAACCGGATTGAATTGGCACTGGAACAGTTTGCCCAGGCCAATGCCGTGCCCCCACCTGCCGGATTGCGCGATAAAATCCTGAGAGACATAGCAAATGATGCATCTACAGGTTCGCAGAAGGTGAATAATTTTACCCGGAATATGATTCTGGGCGGAGCCATCTCTGCAGCCGTTGTACTGGCTATTTTATGGCAGGGATCGCAACGCGGATATCGATTGCTGGAACAGGAGAACAAACGTATGCAGCAGGAAATGCAGGATTGTCAGACAAGGCAAAAGCAACTCATTGCCATGGAAGACCAATTCAATTTGCTGCGCGACCCAGGTACCAAAGTGATCAATATTGCCGGTAAAGAGAAACAAACGGCTGTTTATTACAACAATGCACGTCAATCGGTGGCGCTGGATTTGAGTCGGATGCCCAAAGCAGAACCAGGTAAATACCTGCAATTCTGGGCAATTGTGGAAGGGGAAACGGCGCCCAAAAGTATGGGCATGGTGGCTACAGATGGCGACTGGCAAAAGTTTGCTTACGTAGAAAATGCCATTGGCTTTGCGGTGTCGGAAGAGCCCACACCTGATGGCAGCGCTGTGCCTACGACGGTGGTTATGGCGCCGATTTAGGAGAGGCTAAGAGGCTATCGCTTACCCACAAAATAAGTAATTGATGGTTATTAGCTTGGCATTAGTTCATCAGTCTGGCATTGTTACTTTTCTTTTTGCTTGCCCAAAAAGAAAAGTAACCAAAAGAAAAAAGGCAGTCTTTCCGGCAGAGCCAACGACCTGCGGGGATTGCGCTACTTTTTAACCGCGGGCCATCGTTTTTTCTTTGGCATCGTGCTGTACCGCCGGTTAAAAAGAAGGCGCTCCCTCCTTACGTCGGGAACATCCCCTTCGGTCGGGCTTGCCTCGCAGACGGCGGGACCCGGGCCTGGGGAATACTGGGAGTATGGCTTTAAGTTTTGTGGTTAATCGATAGGTTTGAAGGAGGAAGGAAGTTGTAAAGTGGCATTCCACCAATCTAGATATTTACATAATCAAGTACTCAGGCTATAAATCATGGCCATCACATGAATCATTGCAAATCACAGTAAAAAATACGAATCCTATAAAACCCGCAACGATTCCTCATCGGTTTTCTACACCTGATAGAAGTACCCTTTCCGGCAAGTTTCTCCCCGGCACATTTGCAGCATCATTCTTAACTCAATTGATGCCTTATGCGCCAGATACTTGTTTCGTTGTTTTGTCTGTTGCCACTTTTGAGCTACGCTCAAACAGAAAATACCAACAGAAGCCTTTCTCCTTATTTCCAGGTTAATGGTGGTACGCCGGGGGTAGAAACCCTGCCGCTGAAAAGTACCTCTGCTAATGTGCAAATTGCCGGGTTCATCGCCGATGTGGTGGTGAGTCAGGTGTATTGCAACACAGGCAAAAAGCCTCTGGAAGCGGTGTATGTATTCCCGGGTTCTACCAATGCAGCTGTTTACGGCCTGTCGATGCAGGTAGGGAAACGGGTTATTCAGGCTAAAATTTTTGAAAAACAGGCCGCCCGCCAAGGATATGAACAGGCCAAAAGTGAAGGCAAAAGAGCTTCTCTGCTGGAACAGGAACGCCCCAATGTGTTCCAGATGAATGTGGCCAATATCATGCCGGGCGATACCATTCAGGTAATGTTGCGCTACACGGAAATGCTCATTCCTGAAGAGGGTATTTATGAGTTTGTGTACCCCACCGTTGTAGGTCCGCGCTACATGAATGGTAGCGAAACAGGTAGCCAGTTTGCCGCAACGCCTTACCAACATGCCGGCGATACTCCCAACTGTTCCTTTGATGTTAAAGTGCATATTTCTGCAGGTATGGCTATTAAAGATTTGAACAGTAGCAGCCATAAGGTGAAAATTTCCAATCCGAGAAATTCGGAGGCAGTAGTGCGACTGGATCCTTCAGAAAAAAACGGTGGAAACCGGGATTTTATCCTGCGTTATGGCCTGCGTGGTAATCAGATTGAAACCGGGATGCTGCTCTTCGACGATGGCAAAGAGAAATTCTTCCTTTGTATGGCCCAACCGCCCCGTCGTGTGGCAGCGCAGGATGTTCCGCCACGTGAATACATTTTTGTGGTAGATGTGTCCGGTTCCATGAACGGCGCCCCTTTGGATGTTTCCAAAAAATTGCTCCGCAACCTGATTTCACACCTTCAGCCGAACGACCGTTTTAATGTCATCCTTTTTGCCGGAACCAGTGCCCTGATGTCGGAGCAATCGCTGCCAGGCACACAGGAAAACATCAACCGTGCTGTTCAACTGATTGATCAACAATCCGGGGGTGGTGGAACTGAATTGAATGCAGCCCTCAAACGTGCCCTGCACCTGCCACGCCACATGGAAGGCCTGTCGCGTTCTATTTTGCTGATTACAGATGGTTATATTGGCCTGGACCGTGAATGTATCAGTTTGGTAAAAGACAACCTTAATCAGGCCAATCTGTTCACTTTCGGTATTGGTTCCAGCGTAAACCGTTATCTGATGGAAGGTGTAGCCCATGCCGGACAAGGAAAACCGTTTATTGTGACCGATATGGGAGAGGCAGAAAATGCCGCTGAAAAGTTTCGCAAGTATGTAGCTGAACCGGTGCTAACTAATGTTTGGGTGTCGTTCAACGGATTTGATGCCTACGATATTCAGCCTTCCTTTATTCCGGATGTGATGTCAGACCGACCTGTGATGATTATTGGTAAATGGCGGGGCGCTCCAACGGGCTCTATACAGCTCAATGGTTACTCCGGCGACAAGCCACTTTCCTGGGGTAATGCATTTCAATATGCCAAAGATAAGTTGTCTGGTTCGCAGCAAAACAGGCTTGTAACCATGGAAATATCGCCTGAAAATGCCAGTTTCGGCGCGCAAAATGCCGCTTTACGCTACCTCTGGGCGCGTGAACGTATCCGTCAGCTGGATGATTACGCGGTAAGTGGCCGTTCGCCACAAGACCAGGCAGAGGTGTTGAACCTGGGTTTGACCTATAATTTGCTGACAGCCTACACCTCATTCCTGGCGGTGGAAGAAACGCCGGTTAACCCTGATGGAAGCCCGGTTAAAGTAAAACAAACCCTGCCAATGCCTTCCGGTGTGTCGGATCTGGCGGTGGGTTACGATATGGATTTCAGCGGTGTGAGCGGATTGCCGGCGAAAGGGTTCCCGGTTTGGTATTGGGTGCTTGGTGGATTACTGTTTACCGGTTTGGTGGTGGTTTTTCGCAGAAAAAATGCCCGGATGATAAAAGCCGGCGCGCTGGTTGTTCTGCCGCTCTTGCTTTGTCAGTGTAGTCCAGACGAACCCGTATCAACGGTGAACGGACATTCTGTTGCCTTTTTGATTGGCGACGACCGGGGTGTTCGAAACCCTTACTTTGCCCACGCAAAAGCATATTTTAGTACAGATTCTGTGGAAAAGACGGATTTCGTGGAGCATACATACCCTACGTTGCAGGATGTTTACCAATACCTGGCCACCCACCGTCCGGCAGATGGTCCCTGGCAACGGATACATCTGGTGGTACACGGCAACCAATGGACCGGCATGCGAGCTCCCCTGACCCCTCAGTCTTCGGATCATACGGATGGGGAAACAATGGAAAAGGCCATTCAACTGGGTGTATTTCGGGGTTTGCCAAAGGAACATGTGGGCCCGGAAACAAAGATTGTTATAAACGGGTGCAATATTGGCCAGGATGCGCGATTGATACAGGCCATGAGCATGGCATTTAATGGCGCAGCTATTTCAGCCGATCCGTATCTGACTATTTTTGATCAATCTGAAGGACAGGTAAAACGCTATCTGGCCAGTTTTAAATCGGTAGTGTTTCCTGCAGGAACCTATCCTGGCAACAAGTGGGTTTCCGGGGAGTTGGCAGCCCGATATGGCAGGGATACCATTTGCTGGGATGAAGCTTTATGCCGGCATAAACCACGTTTTCCAAAGGATTCCTACCTGCATTATTTCCCGGTAACCGTGCGTTGGAAAACCTATTACCCTGATGCTTCCAAGGCGCCGGTTTGTCAAACAGAAGAAGAAAAATATCAGTTTGTGAAACACCATCCGGATTTGTCGGCCCGCATCAGAACCATGGATTTGCAGCCGGAGCAATTTCGTTGGACCTTCAAAGCAGATCAGGATCCTGAAAATGGGTTTTATCAGGAAACGGAGGGGGTAGCCATGGCATACGGGGTTTTAGTTCCTGAGTAGGGGGGATGTACCGCGGAGGCGCAGAGGCGCAGAGGCGCAGAGGCGCTTAAACTGAGAGTCTCACTCCAAGTGAGACTCTCAGTTTAAGCACCTCTGCGCCTCTGCGGTAAAAAAACTCTCTGCGCCTCCCCCCAAAAAAAATTCGCAATCTTTGCACAATGTCATACCACAAAACCATATGGATCGCCCTGGCCTGCGCAATGTTCGCGTGGCGCCAGGGCATCGCGCAATCCGGACAATTCATGTCTTGGTCGCTGGATGAAGGTTTGCCACAATCCCAGGTTTATAGCTTGTGTGAGGATGCTTATGGCTTTTTGTGGCTGGCCACTCAGGGCGGCGGGGTTTGCAGGTTTGACGGACAACAATTCGAAGTCTTTGGTCCGCAAAACGGCCTAGGGAACACCTTTGTCAATTCACTGGTCCCATTTGGTAAACAGGTGGTAGCAGGTACCAATGCCGGACTTTATGTCCTTGAAAATCAACGTGTTAAGCAGATTGCAGAAACTGCGGGGCTGTCGGTATACGCCCTGCTTGCCGTGCCCGATGGTATTTTACTGGGCACCCAGAAAGGTGTATGGAAGTATAATGCTGCGAGCCGCACATGCGCGCCCATGCGCCTGAACCCTGTGTTGGATAAACAGATTATTCTATCCCTTGCGGCGCATCCCGAAGCAGGTTTTTGGGTAGGTAGTGTGCGCGGACTCTGGTATGTTTCCAAAGAAAATGAGGTTGTTTATATCAATAGTACCGCCCAAATTGCACCTAACCCGGTAAGTGCACTGGTTCGGCAGGGAAATACCCTTTGGTGTGGTACTCTGGGCTCCGGGATATTGGCAATTGGGGTAGATTCCCGTCGTTTGATCCGCAGTTTGTTGGTTCCTGGCCTGGAACGTGTGGTTTGCCTGATGTCGGCCAATGATGGCGCCTTATGGGCCGGAACGCCTTCAGAGGGCGCTTTTCAGATCAATGCCACCGGTGAATCAGTTGTAAAGCACTACACGGAGATGGATGGTCTGCCCCACAGTCATATACACGCCCTTTTGCAGGATCGAAATGGCAGGATATGGTTGGGGACTTCCGGCGCCGGACTGGCGCTGGTGGGTGGACAGGCATTCAGGAGGTACGACCGTTCAGACGGCCTGCCCGGTAACCGTATTTATGCTGTTCAGCAGGATGGCGCCGGACAGATATGGATAAGCGCCTCGCAAAACGGTCTGGCGCGACTTGATTCCACAGGCTGGCATACTGTGGCCGCGGATAGCGGCTATTTGCAGGGAGTGAAAACCAGAAGTTTGGCGGTGGATACGGCCGGTCAAATATGGGTAGGAACGGAAGGTAAAGGTGTGTTGGTGTTGGGAAAAAACGGCAGGCGGGTGCTGAAAAAAGACAACGGCTTTTTGCCATCAGATTGGATTCAAAAAATTGTTTGTGAGCCAGGCGGCTCCGTTTGGGTGGCAACGGCTGAGGGTTTGGTGTTATTTTCACCAACTCCGGAAGGATATCGGCACCGGTGGTTAGATGTAAAGGAGGGAATGCCGGGCGCATCGGTTACCACTCTGCATCTGGATGCTGCCGGGGTCTTGTGGTTTGGCACGCTGAATGGCAGAGCGGGAAATATTCGAAATCACAGCATTGTTACCGTTTTTGGTGCAAAAGAAGGTGTTCCGGCCACAGTGCTTACCGCTATTGCCACCGATACTGCGGGGCAGGTTTGGATAGCCACGAAAGGGGAGGGGATCGTGAAAGGCATTGGCCGACCGGTTAACCGGTTTGAGTCGGTTTATGGGTCTTTGTTGAGTTCCAGAAACATTTACCTGTTGTTGCGGGATAAAGCAGGGCAACTTTGGGCAGGTACGGAAAACGGGGTAGATCGTTTACGTTTTTCGGCAGATGGCAAAGCTACTGTGAAACATTTTGGTCGGAATGAGGGCTTTACAGGTATAGAAACCTGTCAGGATGCTGCGCTCTGCGATGCTGGCGGGCAACTTTGGTTTGGCACGCTGAACGGCTTGATGCGCTGCGTTAATCAGGACGAAACCCGTGGTGCTGCAGCGCCATTGGTGCATTTTGAACAGGTAAGCCTGTTTTACAAGCCACTGGAGCCGGGCCGAAGGGATTTGTTGTTTGATTCCACCGGGGCGGGTTTGGTTTTGCCCTGGGATCAGAATCACCTCAGTTTTGCTTTTCGGGCAGTGGATTTATTGCCGGCCGGTGCTGTCCGTTACCGCTGGAAGCTGGAAGACGCAGATACGGACTGGTCGCCCTGGACGGAACAAGCCCAGGTGAACTACGCTAATCTGGCGCCTGGCCGGTATCGGCTTCGGGTGCAGGCAACTACGGATGGAATTACGTTTAGCGCCCCCATTTTTGCTGTTTTTACCATCCAAAAGCCCTTTTGGGAGGAGTGGTATTTCCGGTTGGGCGCTTTGATGTTGTTCCTGTCGTTGCTGGCTGCCGGGGTTTGGTATTACACCCGTCAGATCAGGAAAAGGGAGCAAGCCCGACGGGAGAAACTGGAAGTGGAGCACAAACTATTGCAATTGGAGCAAAAAGCCTTGCAACTCCAGATGAATCCGCATTTTTTGTTCAACGCGCTAAACAGTATCCAAGCGCTCGTGGCTACCCGGGAATACGAGGTAGCCCGCAGCGAAATAGGCAATTTTGCCAGGCTGATGCGGAGCATTTTATATAATTCCCGAAAACAGCAAATAACGCTTAAAGAGGAGGCCGAAACCCTGGAGCAATACCTCCGTATGGAACAGTTTTGTCAGGCCAATCCTTTTACCTTTACCCTGGATATAGCGCCGGAGCTGGACCCCGAAGAGCTTACTTTGCCGCCTATGTTGCTTCAACCGTTTGTAGAAAATGCGGTAGTTCATGGTGTGGCGCATTTGTCGTATCCGGGGCATATCCAGATACATTTTGCCTTGGAAGCTGATCAACTTTGTTGTATCATAGAAGACAATGGCATTGGCCGGGAAAAAGCGGCTTTGTTGCGCGAAGCCAAAAAGCCAGGGCATCAATCTACCGCCTTGCAGGTAACCCGGGAACGCATAGTGGCATTGGGTGGTAGTTTGGAGTATAGTGATTTGCCCAAATCAGGAGGTACACGAGTGCGCATAGCGATACCCGTTACTATAGCATTTTGACTAATGGAAAAACAAACCATAAAAGCAGTCATTATTGAGGATATGTTGCCGGCTATTGCGATGCTGGAGGCAGATCTGGCCGCCTATTGTCCGGAAGTGAAAATTATCGGCACGGCACATTCGGTGGTGAGTGCAGCCAAACTGCTCAGACAGCAGAAGCCGGACATCATTTTTCTGGATATTTTGCTGGGCGACGGCACCGGATTTGACTTGTTGGAAATAGTGCCCGGACTGGATGCGCGGATCATTTTTACCACTGCTTCTGATGAGTTTGCATTGCGCGCCTTTCGTTATGCTGCCGTGGATTATTTGTTGAAACCCATTGATCCTGGCCAGCTTAAGGAAGCGGTTTCGCGTGCGCAGGTCCAGTTGGGCAGTATGCGCGAAAGTCTGAACATTCTTCGCGAGGCTATCAGCCGGCCTGATGTGGCGCCAGATCGCCTGTCGTTGCATACACAAGAGCGCATTGTTATTACCGAGATTTCGCAGATCGTGCGTTGTGAGGCAGATAACAACAATACCCGGTTTATATTGGCATCCGGAGAAAAAGTATTTGTAACCAAAACCCTGAAGCAATTTGAGCAATTGCTGGAGAGTCATGGCTTTATGCGTGTACACCAATCGCATTTGGTAAACATGCACTATGTACGCGGTTTCGAGAAGAAAGACGGAGGCTATCTGTTACTCACCAATGGCGACTTGATTGCGGTGTCAGTCAGGAAGAAAATTGAAGTCCTGCAAGCGCTGGAGTGAGTGAGTGAGTGAGTGTATGAGTGAGTGAATGAGTGAATGAGTGAGTGTCCGTGTTATTAAAAATCTGTGTTGAATCTGTGCAATAAATCTGTGTGAAATCTGTGCGGAATAACAATTCAACAATCATCATAAAAGGTATAGGTAGATACAGCGCGTAGCAGTTCGCCGGGCTTGGCAGAAGAACTTAGTAAAAGTATATAGGTACAATGAGAATTGCTACAAGTATTCAGGATAATGTCTGGTTTGCCATCTCCATCAATATCTCCGCAGTAAAACAGGTAAGCCCCTTCAAAATAATTACCGCCTATATCTTTATTTAAGTTTTGAATCACGGTAAACCTGGAGTCTGGCGGATTATTATCTGCTACATACAATTCAAAATCATAGAGCCTTAATCCATATTCGCTCATACTGTATGCTCCTGTAGCAAAAAGATGATATGTTTCGCTGTCTACGTTGCTTCCATTTACTTTAAAATACAACCATAGGTCTTTACCTGGAAGCAGGCTTACGCCACTATCCTCAGATTTGTTTCTAAACTTGAACACACCCATATTTTTTTCTGAAATAAGCTCATTAGTAGCTATCAGGAATAAGCTTTTATTTTTCTGATCCGTTGACAAAAATTGCTTTTTTTCACCTGATTCTTCATAAGGCACTTCACTCAATCTGGTTTTTATCTTACGGATCACTTCCTGCTTCTGCTGTGTGTCATAATATACACCATACCAATATTTTACTTTGGGCATGTAATGAATATGCGCATTTTCGAAGTACAGCATGTATTTGGCGCCCAGATAAGCTGAAAAAGCGTATCCAGTGAATTGCTTATAGCGGACTTTGATCCAATGGCCGTACAACTCATCAATCTGATCATCATGCCATTCATTCTGATTATCAACCGTTTGAACAATGGCGCCATTAGGGATTTGGATTAATGATTTGGATTTAATATCCGGGTTTTCTCTTAGGTTTAAAGCACTGCTAATAACCATGTATTCATCCATAAAGGGTTGTGCATGGGATAATGATGGAATTAAGGTTAATAAGAAAAATAAAAATCGCATGGTTTTAGTTGTTTGAATAGTAATCAACTGCCTGATCAATATGATTTACAAACCGAATTCTTCCACGTTTATTGCTTTCTGAGATAAAATCTTTCAGACTTTTCCTTCCGGGAAGGCATTATATTTGCCGCATTCATGGATAATATAAACATTCAGCAAACTTTCAGCACTGTCTTAGGGCAAAAGCCGGAAATCATCGTGCGCGCGCCCGGGCGTATCAACCTCATAGGTGAACATACCGATTACAATGCCGGGTATGTACTTCCCGGTGCAATAGACAAAGCCATCTGGTTCGCCGCCAGTAAACGTACCGATCAGGCGCTGCATTTTTATGCCGCCGATTTGGAGGAATCTTTCACCTCTGAAAACGGAGAAGTAATTTTTCAGCGAGAAAAAACCTGGGCTAATTACCTGCTTGGCGTAATCAGCGAGGCGAGAAAAGACGGCATTCAACCGGGCGGAATCAATGTGGTTTTTGGCAGCGATATTCCCCTTGGGGCGGGCTTGTCTTCCTCGGCAGCGCTGGAAAGTGGCGTTTTGTTTCTGTTGAACGAGCTTTATCAACTGGGATTATCCCGGATGGATATTGTAAAGCTCGCCCAGCGCGGAGAAAATGAGTTTGTTGGCATGAAATGCGGCATTATGGACATGTTTGCATCCGTCATGGGCCGGGAAAATCATGTGGTAAGACTGGATTGCCGTAATTTACAATACGACTATTTCCCTTTTGATGCGCCGGATGTATCGCTTGTACTCTGTGATTCCGGCGTTAAACACGCGCTTGTCGACAGCGAATACAATACCCGCAGGACCGAATGCGAGGAAGGCTTGCGTATCCTGCAATCGCTGGATGACTCGATACAAAGCCTTCGGGATGTAACGCCTGAATTTTTATCCAGGCATGCAGCCAGGCTTTCTCCCATAGTGTTGCAACGGTGCACTTATGTAGTGGAAGAAATCCGTCGGGTTGAACAGGCCTGCGAAGCATTAATGCATAATGACATGACCTCCCTTGGGAAGCTGATGTATGAAACGCATGAGGGTTTGCAACATAATTATCAGGTAAGCTGCCCGGAAATGGATTTTCTGGTAGAAGAAGCCCGCAAAAACCCTGCTGTATTGGGCGCCCGCATGATGGGCGGAGGATTTGGCGGATGCACTATTAACTTGGTGAAAAAAGAAGCCGTGCCGGGTTTCATTGCCCAAATGCAGGCGGCATATCTGGAAAAATATCAACTCAATCTTAAAACATATCCCGTTCAACTCACCAATGGAACAGAGGTATTAAACGGTAGACGGTAGACGGCCTACGGTGGACGGTTTTTGGCTCAGGGTTATGGAGCACCGTCCACCGTAGGCCGTCCACCGTCCACCGTCCACCGTAGGCCGTCCACCGTCCACCGTATCATGCCACACCGTCGTTACAATCCACTTACAGACAGCTGGGTGCTGGTTTCGCCGCACCGGGCCGCACGTCCATGGCAGGGACAAGTAGAAAAACTGCCCTCCGATAATCGCCCGAAGCATGATCCGGATTGCTATCTCTGTGCCGGAAATACAAGAGCTAACGGAGCGCAAAACCCAGATTATCCCGATGTTTTTGTATTCGACAACGATTTTGCCGCCTTGTTGCCTGCGGCAGAGTCGGCTGGTGAAGGGGTTGCGGGAAGTCCTTTTTTCCGTTCCCGTGCGGAACGGGGCTTGGCCCGGGTGGTGTGTTTTTCCCCCCGGCATGATTTGACCATTCCGGAAATGGAATTAAGCGCGATACGCAAGGTGGTGGATCTCTGGATTTCCGAATACCAAACCCTGGGCGCTCATGCCTTTATCCGATACGTGCAGATTTTTGAAAACAAGGGCGCCATCATGGGTTGCTCCAATCCGCATCCGCACGGACAAATCTGGGCACAGGAAAATATACCGGATGAGCCCTTAAAAAAGCAAAAAGCCCAACTGCGATATTGGAAAAAACATGCCCGGACAATGCTCTCTGATTACCTACAACAGGAGCTGACGCTACAAAACCGTGTGTTGTTTGAGTTGGATCATTTCGTAGCGGTAGTACCATTTTGGGCTGTTTGGCCTTTCGAGGCCATGATACTGCCCAGGCGCGCCATGGCCCGGATTACAGAAATGACGGAGTCAGAAAAAAGTGATCTGGCAGAAGCCTATCGGAGACTGACGGTGATGTATGATAACCTATTTGAAACGTCATTCCCGTATTCTGCTGGTATACATCAGGCGCCCATAGATGGCAAACCACATCCCGAATGGCACTGGCATTTTGTGTTTTACCCACCATTGCTTCGCTCTGCCACAGTCAAAAAGTTTATGGTAGGTTATGAAATGTTAGCCAATCCGCAGCGGGATATTACACCAGAAATAGCTGCTGAATGGCTCATAAAAGCTGATCGGAAGCATTATAAGCAGTACTAAGGCACAAAGAGCACAATGTTTTGCCGCGATGCGGCAGGGGAATCTAATTTAATCCCTGGGCTACCGACATTTAGGGGCTAAAACCCCGGGGGTATTCTGTGGGTAATGGCCTGCGGACATCTTCTACATTGTTCTCTTCGCGCCTTCGCGCCGCCCTTTTGTGTCTTTCTCCTAATAGGTGCTCCACCCGCCATCAACTACCATGATATGACCATTGACAAAATTGGAATCATCAGAAGCCAAAAACAAGGCAACCTGTGCAATTTCTTCCGGGTTTCCGGTTCTGGGATTTAAAGCCATACCCGTCATAATCCTGTCCTGCACTAAAGGCGTAATTTTTGTCATATCGATCGTCTCACCGATACTTGTATTCACAGCACCGGGGGCAATACCGTTACATCGGATTCCGGATTTGGAATACATATAGCCTGTACTTTTGGTAAGACCAACCAACGCATGTTTACTGGTAGTATATGCAGCTCCTGCAACCCCGCCTTTTAACCCACCGATAGAACAAATATTGATGATGTTGCCACTTCCTTTGGCAGTAAATATTTTCAAAGCACTTCGCATGGCTTTGAAAGGGCCATCTACATTGATAGCCATTACCCGTTCCCAGGTAGCGTTGTCTACTTCGCCGACTGGCTGAAAATTATCCATAATGCCGGCATTGTTTATTAGTATATCAAGTGTGCCATATTCCGAGATTGCTTTTTGGATCATAGCTTCAATATCGGACTCAACTGCCATATTGGCAATGATGGTTGTTATTGCACCGCCGGAGGCTTCCACTTCGGCTTTAAGCACGTCAAGCCGTGCCGTATTAATATCTGCGGCAATAACCCTGCATCCTGCAGAAGCGAAACATTGGGCAATGGCCTTTCCCATGCCGGCCCCTGCCCCTGTGATGACCGCTACCTTGTTCTCCAGCTTTTTCATGATAAAAATTGAATTTAATACAAATGAAAAATCCCACCTGTACTACAAAAGTATCAGGTGGGACCATGAGTGTTAATGCTTAAGAACAGGTATTACACTGATTTTAATCAGGGTATCAACTGAATGTCAGACTGCGGAATCATACCCGATTATTCGGATGATGAGCCGCCAGTTAGAGCTTGTTCGGATTTGGGTTTGAGGCGAAAGCGAGCAAGTTTTATTTTAGACTAGGAAAAATTTGCAGTCGTATGCGGGCAATCCGATGAAAATTTTAACGAAAAATAAAATTAACCGCTTGTAGCCCAAAATCCAAATCCCGAAGAAGCTCTTAAACTTTTCCATTATACGCACCCTTATATCTGAATTAGAAGCCATCGCAAACCGGCTCATCATTCAGTTTTTTAAGTATCTGTACCAAATATTGAGATGACTTCTTGTAGAATCAATTCCGCCTGTAATAATGGGTAAAACAATCAAAGCAGGCATCAATGATTTGTAATTCATTCCCATTTAGTACGAAGGCACGTTGCCCAATAGAATCTACCGTAATATAAGTGCGCTCTTCAGTGCCAAATAATGGCACATCGGATATCCCTGAGTCATACTGGGAGCTAAGCGTCAAACTGCCGTCGCGATATTCCTGATAGTAATAATCGTCAATGACCAGTTTTTGCGAATAGCCTTCACTTTCCGGCGTTTCGGTCCAGCCGCCAATACCGCCAACAGATTTTATCCATATCCATTGACCCTGCAAACCTTTAGATGGCATGCAGGAGCGTTCTTCTTTGCAAGAGCTTAGAAAGTAAACTCCCAGAAGAAGTAATAGTGATGTTTGTTTTAGCATGGTTGGAGTAATTTGGCTTAAAAATACTCCATTTTACCTATCCCCCAAAACGTTCAAACGTTTTACCATCGTACCGGATCACCCCCCGATCATCAGCGCCAAACCAGATATTTCCCTGCTGATCCTCATAAATAAAAAAGACCATTGCCATTGGAGGGTAAACCGGCGTCATGAATTCTATGGAAGTATCGTCCAGGATTTGGTAGACTTTCATGATATGAGTGCCTTTGTCGCTGCCGGCATACCAGATAGTCCCTTTCCTGTCTTCATACACATACCCCGCAAAACCATCGAAATAACGTTTGATTTGTTTCCCGTCATAGCGGTACAAACCTGTGGAGCCAGCCATCCAGATATGTCCGTTACGATCGGTAATAACAGACCTTGTATTTGAAAAAGAAGTACCGTCCGCCTGCTTGAATTCTGTGAATTTTTGATGGTCATAAATCCAGACACCATTTCCGGCGCCAGCCCACAAATTACCTGACTTATCCTCAGTGATGCCATGGACTTCATCCGGAGATGGCTGGCCTTGATTAGTAAAGAACTGCATTCTTTGCCCGTCAAAACGGTTTAACCCTTCATTCCCACCCAGCCATATATTACCGGAATGGTCTTCGAAAATCCACTCTACCCAGTTGTCGGAAAGCCCGTCGCGGGTGGTAAAATGCCTGAATTCCTTTCCATCATAATGATAAACACCTCCCCTGATGGTTCCAAACCAAAGCTGCCCGTTTCGGGTTACTCTGCTGTTAAAGACATGAAATCGCTGGAGCCGGTTTAGCAGGGTCATATTGGTGAATTCCTTGCCATCATACCGGATAATGCCCTGCCAACTGGCAAACCAATAATTCCCGTCGGCATCCTGACACATGCTTCGGGTGATGCTGGATGGCCCGGATGAAGAAATTACTTCTCTGCTATCCACAAAATAGGGATCTGTGCCCAATAGGGTATCTGTTGGAGGCGGGGCTGGAACGGTTTGTTCAGCAGGCTTGGCTACCTGAGAGTGACCATTGCTTGTGCAAGCCATTAAGCCGCCAAAGGCCAGTAACAGGCCGAATATCGTAATTCTTGTATTTAACATCCGGCCCGAAGTTTAACGCCATAAACGGTTTTGCCTACAACAACCAGGCGGATATAGGTCTGTTCTTCTGTAAGTTTGGCCGGCAATACCAGCTCCCAGCTTTTACCGCCATCCGCCGAACGCGAAATGCCCTCACTATGACTGCAAAACAGGTATTTTCCTACACTTTCCAGGCCATATTTGCGACCCATCATCAGTCCGGTTTCCCGGCGTTCCCAGGTTTTGCCACCATCTGCTGTGAAGAACAATGGGGTTTCAAAATTACCGTCTCGTCCGTCGAGCCGAAGGGCTGCAATGCCTCCTTCAACTTCTTTTAACTCATAGACACTTCCTTCATCCACCAGTAGGTTTTCCCAGGTTTTGCCCTGGTCTTTGGAGCATACAATGCCGCGACCGCCACTGGCCAAAACCATGGTTTCTGTAACTATCAGATTTGACGTATAATCGCTAACATAAGGATGTTCCCAGGATTGGCCGCCATCTGTACTGCGGTAAATACCGCTGGAAGCAGCTACCAGAATGGCGCCATCTGCTGTTTCTGAAACAGCAGAAATCATTTTGTCAGGAAGGGTCAGGTTTAAAGACTCCCACAAGCCTGTGCCGGGCAATTGCCGGTACAAACCCAATGAGGCGATAGTGGCATACCGGCCGTTGCGACCACCATACATACCGCTTATGAAATTATCTTCAAATTGATCATTCAACTGAAGTTGCTCCCAGGGTGTTTTCCCCGGTTGAGGGTTATGATATACCCTGCTCAGATTTGTACTCAGAAACACATCGCCATCGATAGACCACAAGTTTAATGGATTCAACCCTTCAGGTAAGGAATTAGGAAGGATTTCCCAATTCGAGCCCCCATCGATGGAGGCGATCATTGTATTGGCAGGCAATTCAAAAGCCGGCTTGCACTCGGGCGCCGCGGTTGGTTTTGGAGCCTGAACAGGCAGGTAACGGTAGGCTGCAAAAGCCAGCAGCAAGGCAAAAGCAAAGTAACGCATGATGTTTTTTTGTTGTGGTGAAACTTGCTGCAAAAGTATGGGCGTCATATCCCGAAGCTGTTTTTATGCTGTAAAAGGATGTAACAGGCTTGTAAAAGTTGGATTTTTTACTGCAGAGGGGCGGAGGCACTTAAACTGAGAGTCTAACTCCAAGTGAGACTCTCAGTTTAAGTGCCTCCGCCCCTCTGCAGTAAAAAACCTCTCTCAAAAAACTCCAACCTCCATTCGGTATCCCACACCGTGCACCGCTACAATCTGTACCGATTCATCTGCCTTCAGGAGCTTTCGCAAGCGGGACACAAACATATCCACACTTCGACCCACCAGTATGCCTTCATCAGCCCAAACCTGTTCCAAAATAGTGTTCCGTTCCAACACCTGATTGGGATGTTGTACAAACAGGTGCAGCAGCTTGGCTTCCCGGTAAGTCAAATGATGTTGTTCGCCCGCACAATGAAGTCGTTGATTGGCTACATCAAGTCTGGATTGTCCGAAAGATAACCAGGATGCGCCACCGGCATGGGGTTCCGGGCTGGCTGTATCTTGGCTTGCAACAGCAGGTTGCCAGCGTCTTAATCCCAAAAAATACAACACAGTTGCTAAAATAGCACTGATGATCCAACCAGTTAAAGGCAGGGATGGCTGGGTTTTAACAGGAATCAGAAACGAAACCTGAAGGTTATTGCACAGTACATCCATCTCTCTTGCCTGGCAAGGAACACTTTGATCCGGGGCAATATCTGCCTTGTTGTAGCCTAACAAAATGGAATTGTCGGTGCAACTCACCACCGATACATCGTATGGAGTGGTAATCTCATGTTGTTTCAAAGAGGCTTCCAGCAGACCAGGAAGGCGAGCGTAATCAAAATTGCGTTCCAGCTTTATCAGCCAGGTATACAAAGCTGTTTGCTCCACGGGTGGGATATTGCTGGTGCTGTCGCCGGCTGCTTGTAATAATAAATGAGCTGTTCTGCGCAATGCCAGATTTACCTTATCCGCAGGAGGCACTCCAGGGGCCGGAGCAGGTGCGCTTGAAACACGCCAAACAAACTGCATGAGTAAAAAACTCAATGTCAGCAATACAGAGAACAAACCAATATGTTTCAGCAAATTGCCTTTCATAAAGCAAAGGTAAATGCCATGGAAATGTAAGCCGTGCTTATGAGGCTAAAAGGATGTAACGGAAATGTAAAAGTGTAGTTACTCCCTTTGTTTTTCTCCTAAAACAATTTCTGTAGCGGCAAAATCTTGAAATTGCGCGAGTTCTGTTTGCACCCAGGTATTCCATTTTGCTTGCAGGGAAGGGTCCTTGTACACCTCTGAATCATATTCGTCTTGCTTGAGGATGAGTTCCTTACGAAACGCTGCAATAAGGGCTTCATACTTGGCACGGTACAGATTGTAGTTGGTGGCCTGCTCTGAAATGGCCTTCCTGAATTTCCGACCATAAATTTCCGCAATATCAAAGTGCAGTTGTTCGTGTTGCAACACCTGGGCATCGTTTTCCGACTTCTTGAAATAGGAATCATCGCAGATAAACCGGGTTTCTACACTGATGGTGGTTTTTCCGCCCAGTGTATAGTCCTTAACCTTGGTCTGTATCTGGTAAGCAGTGACTGCCTGAAAAGGCCTGTTTTCTGTGGGACCTCTGAAATTTTCTATAGTTAGGGGGCGGTTCGGGTGCCACAGAATGGTTTTTTCAAATTGAGGAGCATTGTCTATATGGTACACTTTCCCCCGAATCTGGTGACAACTGGAGCTGAGTCCGGGCTTTTTGTGTTTGGTTAGTACAAAACAGTTGCCGCCAAGTTTTCTGGATTTTTCAGCTGCCAGCTGAACCACCGTTTCAAAATCGCAATCCATGGTAAAACCGGCATCCCGGATAATGATATCGCCCAGGTAGACTTTGTTTTGCAAAAGGTTGCTGTCTGGTAGCAGGGCAAAAGCCTCATATGGTTCAACAGGGGGATATTTTGAAAGGGTCGGGCTTTTGGTGAGCTCCATTTGAGGTGCGCATGCGCTGAACAACAGTGCTAAAAAGAGTAGTTTTTTCATGTGTAAATCTGTGTGTTTATCAGAAAGTAGCAAAACGTGTCTTAAACAGGCCATTGGGTTTCAGGTAAATATGGCTTCGGTCAGCGTCAATAATCCAGTTAAACCGTTTTAATACATCACTTCCCAAAACGCTGATGGATTGCTGACCAATGGCGCCTTCAAAAAAGCCAACAGGCAAGTCATCTAGTTTGAAATCGCCTATAAGAAAGCCTGGTATCGTACCTTTTTTAGTAATGAGAACATTGCCATATGCGTCAGAAAGCTTCTTTTCGCCGGTAATGGGAATCCGCTGCCCAAGTTGATGCGTTTTGACAAAATCATCGTCGAACAACACCGACCCCCCGTATCCTGTATGGATCAAAAAAGTATGCTCAACGCTGTCTGAGCCTATCAAACAAACCGCCTGCAGAAACATCATGTCGTCTTGCACCTCCAGCTTGAATTTTTGGTATTTACTAGCATTTTGGGGTAGTTTATTGCGCGTTTTTAGCTGGTTTCGGTCAAAATCAACCATAATAACCAGTCCGTCAAATAAAGATAATCCGGCCTTCCCGTCTGTTTCCTGACCGGAATGTTGGTTTTTCCAAATAGTAAGATCGTTCAGCAACAAGGTGCCTACCCGTAATTGATTGTGCTTGCTGAAATCGGCGGTATTAGCATTTCCGCCCCAGCTTTGAACGCTGTCTACCTGCCCATCGAAGCTCAGACTTTTCATTCGCCGGGCGGCTTCTTCCGTTATGGTAACATCAGAAGCGGCGGTATGCAGCATCAGCCGAACCGAATCCTGTTGGTTAAGTAAGGCAGGAATTACCAGGTTGTTGTAAGCAGTAAGCCGGAAAGGAATGGTTTGGGCAGGCTTGTTTTGCCCGAAAGTGGCTGTGAAACCTGTGCATAATACGGTGGCTCCAAGCAGGACTCTGGATAGGATTTGCATGGTAGTTATTTGTGTTTGTACGTTGAGTCGGTTGTTTTACAGGCGATTTTTGCGGCAAAGACGCGGAGGCACTTAAACTGAGAGTCTCACTCCAAGTGAGACTCTCAGTTTAAGTGCCTCCGCGTCTTTGCCACAAAAATCACCTCTTCCCCCTCATCAATCCACCCTAAATGCATCCAAAACGGGCAATGCCTTGTGATTAAAATCAAACAAGGCCTGGTTTTCCCAGGGTGAAGCATCGGTTGCCTGATTTCCTTTCCAGGCAATCAACTCGCCCCCCCAATAACAGAAGCCTGCTCCACGCGAGAGTTCGTCCACCATCATGGTGTTGATCTTCTGAAGAAACTTCTTCTGCCCGTCTGCTGTTGCCGGGTACTGTGGCAAAATGAGTTGATCATCCTGCCCAACGATATTATTGGTCCAATCTGCCCATTCAAGGGTGAACGGGTAGGCGGTTTCCGCAAGAATGATATCCTTTTTCTGGGCCTGACTGATATTATTCAGGATGGTTTTAGCTTCCTCAAGGTCTTTTCCATGCCATATCGGGTAATAAGAAATGCCCATCAGGTCGTAATCCAGGCCTTTTACCTGATTGAAAAACCAGTTGGCATTGCTTAAACCGGCGAAATGTATCATAATTTCAGCATTGGGCGCTGCTTGCCGCACGGCTTCAATGCCGGCTGTCATTATACTGCGGAACTGGGTGTAGTTGTTGATGATATTCCCTTCCGGAAACAACAAACCGGCGTTGATCTCATTGCCAATCTGGACGATATCCGGCTGTAACTCTGTCATTACCAGGCTGGTGTAGGTTTTTACACTATCCACCAAGGCATTGAAGGAAATGCCGGTCCATTGGGCAGGTTTTTGTTGTTTGCCCGGATCTGCCCAGGTGTCGGAGTAATGCAGGGTTATCCAGGTTTTTAGACCCGCATTTTTGATCCGTTGGGAAAAGGTTTTAACCTCCTGAAGGCCGGAGTGTTCATTAGCCGGATTAACCCACAAGCGCAGTCGGATGGTATTTACGCCACTGTTTTTCAATTGTGTCAGCACATCCTGCTGAAAACCACTGGCAGTGAAAAACTGTGCGCCGCTTTGCTCAATTTCTGGTAAACTGGACAAATCTACCGCCGAAACAGGATCCTTTTGCGTTTCCGGCGGGGTAGGGGTGGGGGATTCTGCTTTGGAGCAGGAGAATAGAAAAAGAAGCAGGATGAATAAACAACGGAACATGCTGAAATGAATTACAAAAAACGAATGTAAGAGAAAGTTTTACTTACAACTGTCAAAATAATTCAATTAAAACCACCAAGCGCATTGAATTCATGGCGTCTTTTTAGTCATGCAATTCAACCCATAGAATCCAACAAGCTCTAATATGTCACCACCATTCCTGCCCCCAACCCCATATCGCTGTCATAATGAACAGAAGCGGATAGATATTTATTCAAAATGTACCGCGTACCAACAGCATATTCCAGATCGGAATTGAACATGCCCCACAGTCGCAAACGTCGGGTTATAGGAATATCATCTCTCGACAATTGAAGCCTTACATAGCCGGTGTGATCAACCCGAACATCAGCTACCAGAAACCAGGGCATGGTGTATTGAATGCCCAAACAAACCACACTCCGCCGGTCTTTTGAATTCGACTGCCCCAGCAGGTTTCGTTCCGGCTCGTTTCCTTCTCTGTATCGCCAGTCCCAGCCGCCGTATGCCAGCCAAAACTGGTTCTTTCCAAGATAACGCCCCAGATGACTCTCTGTTTCAAAACCGGTCGTTCGGGTATAACCCAACCGCCATTCAGCATCCAGTTGCCAACGGGTATTCATCCACCCAATTTGTCCATCACTCCCGTTACTTTCCAGACCCACTTCGGCGCCCAGATAAAACCTCCGGTCGTCTGCGTATACTTTTTTCAGTGCTTTGGCCGGATCCGGCAGTTGCAAATTGGGCGGCGTATACTCATACCTGAAAATACGACCCATGCCCGCCATCATGTGGTAAAGAATATGACAGTGAAAATACCAGTCGCCGTACCCTTCTGAAGCCTGGAATTCAATAGTGTCGGTTTCCATGGGCATGATATCCAGCACATTTTTCAAGGGAGCAAAATCGCCCTGCCCGTTCACAACCCGGAAAAAGTGCCCGTGCAAATGCATTGGGTGTCGCATCATGGAATTATTGGTCAGAATAATCCGGATGTTTTCACCTGCCTTAATCTGAATTTTATCGCTTTCAGATATAGTTTTTTGGTTGAGCGTCCACACATACCGGTTCATATTTCCGGTCAATTCAAATGCCAGGGTTCGCGTTGGCCCCTTCGGAAGCGTGGTAGGAACTGGTGAACGCAGCATACTGTAGTTCAGAGTAACGGGCGCCGTCAATGTGTGTCCGGAATGGTCGCTATGATGGTTGTGCGCTGTTCGGTCGGCCAATTCCGGATACATTACCGCATTCATGTCCATTTGTTGCAAGCTCATTTGCATCCCCATATCATCCATATTTCCATTCAGGGTCATCATGTCGTTCATCATTTTCATACCCTCGAAATACCTTAGCCGTGGCATTGGAGTATGCGGTACTGCCGGTCCGGATCCCAGCGTTAAAACCGTTTGTCCGGTTCGGTCCTCAGCAGTGGCAACCCATTCATAAGCGCCCGTATCCGGCAGTGTCACCAGCAGGTCGTAGGTCTCTGACACACCGATCAGCAACCGGTCTGCCGATACCGGCACCACTTCCATACCATCGGAAGCGACAACCTGAAAGGGACCTCCGGAATAGCTCAGCCAAAAATATGTTGAGGAACTGCCATTGATGACGCGCAGCCGAACGGTATCACCCTTTTGGTAATGAGGACGCTGCACTTTTTCTTTCCCGTTCAGGGTAAACCGATCGTAGGCTACATCACTTACGTCCATGGCGTGCATACGTTTCCATTCGTTTTCCAGTTTGGCAGGAAAGTATCCCTGCACCAAGGCTTCGCCGTAGCTCTGCACAGCGTTTTTGCGGATCATATACCAATCCGTTGCGTAGTGCAGGGATCTTTCTATCTGGTGCGGATTTTCATCGCTCCAGTCGCTTAACAACACAACTTCTTCAGGATATTTTGGCCTTTCATTCCTCTTTTGGATCACAATGGCTCCATACATGCCCACCTGTTCCTGCAGCATGGTGTGCGAATGATACCAATAAGTACCACTCTGTCGGAGTATAAACCGGTATACATGTGTACTGTGTGGCAGTATAGGTGCTGTCGTCAGGTATGGCACACCGTCCTGTTCATTCGGCAGGAGTAATCCGTGCCAGTGAATGGACGTTTCATGGTGGTGCATTTTGTTATGTACGTGCACTTCTGCTGTGTCGCCTTCCGTAAAATAAAGCGTGGGCATGGGAATGCTGCCATTGACAGCAATAGCCTTGCGAGGTTTTCCGGTATAATTCACTGTGGTGTCAGCCACGTACAGGTCGTACCGGACCAGTTGTTGTGCCATGGCCAGTTGTCCATACCAAAAGAGTGCAATGAAGATCAGCCTTTTCATGGTTAAGGTTGTTTTTTGTCTGAAATGCTTCCGCAAGTCAGCATTTGTGCACCATAATAAGGGTTTCGGATAACGGAATCCTGACTAAGCCAATAGGCTTTTTTCATCGGGCAATACTGGTAATATACGGTTCGCTGAATGCCACCTTTACTTTTCAGGAGATTCCACATCTTTTCTGACACCTCGGCAAATGCTTTACGTTGCGCCTTAAGGTCAGGATTAGTAGCGATGGTTTTTACGGACGTTATCATGGATTGTGTTTCCGTTGCGGTTCCGTAAGACTCCAGATTTTTAAGCAAAGCAGCGGCCTGTGCAGATGCTGTTTTGCTATCGGAGTTTACCAGTGCGTCTTTTACCAGTATGTAACGTTGGAACAACAGCTCATTGTTTTGAGCGGAAGCAGTAAAGCCTACAAAGCTTGCTGCCAGAAATGAAATCAAAGTTTTCATAGCTTAAAATTGTTAATGGTGATCCCTGATTGCTCAGGGTTATAATGGATCAGTCTTAAAATGAGTCTTTTACAAAGCTATCCCACCTGCTCCGCCTTAAAGCCCGCCTTTTCCACCACATCTTCGATGGTTTCCGGAGAAATGCCGTTGGAGGATATGGTCAGGATTTTATCCTTGCTTTGGGTGTCCACCGACCATGAGCAAACCCCATCTGTTTTATTCAGAAATGGTTCTACTGCCGCAACACAGCCTCCGCAGTTGATGTTGGTTTTAAACTGGTAGGTCTGAGGCGTCTCGCTGTCTGGCTGTACAACGGTATACCCCGCTGTTTCAATGGCTTTTGCAGCTTCCTGGAGACGGCTTTCTTCCTCAAATTCCAGTTTGACGGCGCCTGAGGCGATCTCCAGGGTAGAAATGCCCGCTACTTGTTGCAAGGCGTTGCGTACACGCATCTGGCAATGTGCACTTTGCATGTCGGGAACAGACAATGTTGTTGATTTCATAATTTAATGTTGTTTTAATTGTTGGAACAAAGTTCCGGCCGATACCAGCCTTAACTGTTACACCATTTTGGGTTTGACTTACATGATTTTGGGGAGTATTGTAGAGGCGACTCAAAAGTTACCCCGCACATGTTTATTTCATCCACTTGATCCTCAGGGAGTTGCTTACTACGCTTACGCTGCTGAGTGCCATTGCGGCACCGGCCAGCATGGGATCAAGCAAGAAGCCGTTTACAGGATAAAGGATACCTGCCGCGATTGGGATACCTATAATGTTGTAAATGAAAGCCCAGAACAGATTTTGGCGAATGGCAGCTACAGTTTGTTTAGACAACCGGATGGCATGGGGTATTTTGGTCAGGTCTGAGGAAATTATGGTGATTTTTGCCACATCCATGGCAATATCGCTTCCTTTCCCCATGGCAATGCTTACATCCGCCTTTGCCAGTGCGGTACTGTCGTTGATGCCATCACCCACCATTGCTACTTTCTGGCCGTCCTGTTGAAGTTGCTGAATGAAGGCCGCTTTTTGTTCTGGCAGCACTCCGGCTTTGAATTGTGTGATGCCGGCAGCTTCTGCCACTGCCCGTGCCGTGACTTCCTGGTCGCCTGTGAGCATATAAACACGAATTCCCTGTTGTTGCAACTGCCGGATTGCCTCCCGTGAGCCGGGTTTGATTTGATCCGCAATAGCCAGAACAGCAAGCGCTTCCACGCTGTTGGCAAACCAGACTACGGTTTTGGCCTCCTGACTCCAGGCTTTACTTTTATCTTTTAATGCCTGAGTTGTGGATATTCCGTGCTTTTGAAGCAATTGTTCGTTGCCAATGAAGTAGGTAGTGCCAAGCAATACTCCTTTTGCTCCCATGCCTGTTATACTGTCAAAATTCGTTACAGGTATGCTCTTGGATCGGTCCAGAAAATGAACTACAGCATCTGCAAGGGGATGTTCTGAGTGGAGCTCGAGGTTATACAGAACATCTTTCAGCAAAGCAGATTCTTCAAGCCAAAAACTATCTGTAACCGCCGGCTTTCCTTCTGTAATTGTACCAGTTTTATCCAACACAACCGTTGTCAGATGGCGGGCAACTTCCAGGCTTTCAGCATCCTTGATCAAAATGCCCTGTTCGGCGCCTTTACCCACGCCAACCATAATGGCAGTTGGGGTAGCTAATCCAAGAGCGCACGGACAGGCAATGACCAAAACGGTAACCATTGCCATCAAACCTTGTGTAAATCCGTGTTCGCCACCCAACCAATACCAGGCGCCAAAAGTCAGCAGAGAAGTGAGGATCACCACGGGTACAAAAATGGCAGCGATCTTATCTACCAGTTTTTGCACCGGAGCTTTGCTGCCCTGAGCCTCCTGAACCATCCGGATAATTTGGGCTAAAAGGGTTTCCGAACCTACTTTTTCGGCTCTATACATGAAACTTCCCTTCTGGTTGATGGAGCCGGCAAATACCTCCTGATTTTCTGTTTTTAGCACCGGAACAGGTTCTCCGCTTAACATACTTTCATCCACATAGGATTCACCACTGGTTACCATGCCATCCACGGCAATCTTTTCTCCTGGCTTCGCCAGCAAGGTTTGTCCCTTCTGTACCTGCTCAACCCCTATGGTTTGTGTACTGCCGTCGGTTTGAACCATGGTAACCACTCTGGGCTGTAATCCAATGAGTTTTTTGATGGCTGAGGAGGTGTTGCCTTTGGCCTTTTCTTCCAGATATTTACCCAACAGAATAAAAGCAATCACTACAGAAGCCGCTTCGAAGTATACATGTCCATGCAGACCTCTTTCATGCCAATACTCTGGAAACAGGGTGTTAAAAACGCTGAATCCGTAGGCTACACTTGTGCTTAAGGCCACCAGAGTATCCATATTGGCTGATCTGTGTCGCGCTTGTTTCCATGCATTCAGGAAAAAATCCCGACCCAGCCAAAGCACAACAGGGGTACTGAGTACCCACATGATTTCATTGGCATATGGAAGGTCCATAAAAAACATACCAATCAGCACAACCGGAATAGACAAGGCAATAGCCAGGATGGTCTTCCGTTTCAAGGATTGAAACTTTTGTTGCTGAAGCTCTTCCAGTGTAGAGTCTTGTGGGGATGTAGCATCTATAAACAAATCATAGCCAATAGATTGTACCGCTTTTTTGAGGTCTTCAACCTTCAGCTGATTGGGCAAATATTCTACGGCCACTGTAGACGCCGCAAAATTTACATGGGCAGTTACCACTCCTGGCTGTGCCTGAAGGATGCTCTCCACGCTCACAGCACAAGCGGCGCAGCTCATCTGTAATACCGGAATAGTCTTTTTAATGGTGGTAACGCCATATCCCAAATCCCGGATGGCTTTTACCGCATCGGCCAAGGCTTCCTGCCTGGCTGGCGTGATAATGGCTCGCTGATTATTTAATTCTACCTTATGGGACGTTACTGCAGAAACCTGTTGGAGACCACGATCTACAATCAGTGCACAATGTTCGCTTTCCACACCTTCCAGCGGAAGATAAATTGGTGTTGCTGGTTCTTTTGACATATCAGGAATATTTAATTCACTGCAAAAGTGCCGCAACACCGGGCATCAGCCGTTACACCATTTCTGGGAAGACTTACAGGATTTTAGGTTTCTTATACTTCATCTAACGGCTTTCGTTTTTCCAGTCGGATTTGTTTGAAGTAACTGGGGGTCAAGCCGGTTACTTTTTTGAACTGGTTGCTCAAATGAGCAACACTGGAATAATGCAATTGATCGGCAATTTCACTTAGTGAAAGTTCATCGTATACCAATAACTCCTTAACCCGTTCAATTTTTTGGGCTATGTAATATTTTTCTATGGTGTTGCCTTCCACCTCTGAAAACAGGTTGGATAGGTAGTTGTACTCATGGTGTAAATGCTGACTCAGGTAGTCAGACAAGTTCGTACGGAGTTCATTGTCGTTGTGGTGTACCAACTCAATGATCAGGGTTTTGATCAGGGCAATTAATCGGCTTTTTCTATCATCTATCAAGGCAAACCCAAGCGGAATCAGGGCTTTTTCGATGGCATCTTTTTCCTGACCAGACAATTCATGGTCAAAGGTTGCCTCTCCAAGTTGAAGGTTATTAGGGGGCAAGCCTATTGCTTCCAGCGTGTCTCTAACCGCCATGATACAACGGTTGCAAACCATATTTTTGATGAAAATTGTTGCCATGGATAAGATTGTTTGCCGTAGTAACAATTAAAACCGGTTTAGGTTAGATCCAATGTTGCTCCTGGAAGTGCCTGGTCGTCTGCCAAACTTCCAGGTCCTTTTTGTGTCAGATGCTCCAAATCATCCAGCCATGTGCGTGCATGAGGAAAATCAGGGCAAAGTTTCAAACACGCCTCCAAGGAAGAAATGGCCTGACGCCATTGACCCATTCTGGCCTGTATTAACCCAAGGTTATACCAAACCTCATCCAGATCACCGTGCTTTTGTAGGGCTGTTTTGAGCACACTGCTGGCTTCTTCAAGTCGTTCCTGGCTGCTTAGGGCCACTGCCAGATATACATAAGGGTATGTTTCTTCCGGCTGAAACGTGGTCATTTCCTGAAAGGCCAAAATGGCCTCCTTTAGGTGTCCGGAATCCTGATAAATCAACCCCCTGCGCAAAGGAAGCAGATATTGAGCGTCTTTAGGTATGGAACCTGGGGCCACTTGATCCAGCAGAGCAAGTGCTTTGGAATATTGTCCGGTTAGCCGGAGTTGTTCAGCGTACAACATCAGGTTTTGTGGACTCGGATCTGCTTCAATCACAGCCTCCCAGACCCTGGCACTGGAAAACGACCAGTTAGAACCGCTGTATTGAAGGGCAAGTTTTTTATAGGTTTCTGACATGGATGGGAATGCCTGATTTTAAAATCAAAATTAAGCACAAATTTTTACCCCAGCCAATCCCCCCCCGTGAAAACCCCTGATTTCCTAAACCCGTAGTTCTGCGCTTACACCAGAGCCTCCCTCACCGGCACCTTTGCTGAAAGAGTTTTATAGTCTTCAGTTTTCCGTTAACCAATCCTGATGTATCCTGTGGGTAATTATTCTCTGGCCACCGGCCCTTCGCACACACACGCTTTCGACCAAGATTCTGCCCTGAAATGCCTGAGAACCATCGCCCGGCATCACGGTAAAAGTTTGTCGCTGCAGGCGCTCCGACTCAAAAACAAATCTGGCGACGAACAGATTTCCCTGCGCAACATTGCCGAAACCGCCGAACAATTCGGCTTCAGGGCACGATGTGTGCAAATGGACTTCGCCACCCTGGCTAAAAATGCACCCTTCCCATGCATTATCAAGTGGAACGGACACGGCTTTGTGGTGGTAACCGCAGTGGTGCAAAACCAAATTGCCATCGGCGTGGAAAAAGACACCGTAACCGTTTCTGCCGGCGAGTTTTGTAAAAACTGGCTGCCCAATGGACAAATGGAAGGATCCGTTTTATTGCTGGAAGCAACCCCCGAATTCTTTAACGACCCCGGAGAAGAAGATGAAAAACAAACCGGAAGCTATGCCTGGCTGTATGGCTATATTCGAAAACATCCCAAATTGATCCGTCAGCTGGGTATTGCCATACTCGTAGGCACCATTCTGAAACTCCTGCCGCCGTTCCTCACTCAGTCTATCGTGGATGTGGGTATCAACAACAGCAATATGGATTTCATTTACCTGATCCTGTTTGCCCAGTTGATGCTGATGGTGGGCCGAAATTCACTGGAGGCCATCCGGGGATGGTTGCTCCTGCACGTGAGCACCCGCGTGGGTATTTCCCTGCTCACTGATTTTATTGCCAAGGTGATGCGCCTGCCCATGGCGTTTTTCAATGAAAAATCGCTGGGTGATGTGATGCAACGCGTGGAAGACCAGAAAAGGATCGAAACCTTTTTGTCTACCCAGCTATCCAATATTCTGTTTTCGCTGGTGAATATTGTGATTTACACGGCCATATTTGCCATATACGATGGGGTGATCTTCAGCATATTCCTGGGCTCTACCTTGCTTTACCTCGGCTGGATCAGCCTCTTTATGGGTAAAAGACGCGATCTGGATGCCAAACGATTTGAAATGGCTGCTGAAGAACGCGATAAACTGGTGCAGATCATGCAAGGGATGCCGGATATCAAACTGGCCAATGCCGAAATGACACGCCGCTGGGACTGGGAACTGCTACGTGCCAAATTGTTCCGCCAACAAATGAAAAGCCTCTCGCTTTCCCAGACCCAGCAAATTGGCGGCCTAATCATCAACGAAACCAAAAACATCCTCATCACCTTCCTTTCTGCCAAAGCTGTGCTGGATGGCCACCTCTCCCTGGGCGCCATGTTGGCTGTGCAGCAAATGCTCGGACAAACCAACTCTCCCATCGAACAATTAGTGAACTACATGCAACAATGGCAAGATGCCAAACTGAGTATGGAACGCCTGAACGAGGTACACCAGATGCAGGATGAGGAACCTCAGACGCAACAAAAGATCCACCATCTGCCTGAAGAGAAAAACCTGGTTTTGCGCAAAATCAGCTTCAAATACCCCAGAACCAATACCAAAGTGCTGCGCGACATCAATTTATACATCCCGGAAGGGAAAACCACAGCCATCATTGGCTCAAGCGGCAGCGGCAAAACAACCCTTTTGAAAATGCTGCTCAAGTACCACGACCCAAGCTCCGGCGAAACACTGGTAGGAAACACCGATTTGCGTAATATTTCCAGCCATACCTGGCGTAAACAATGCGGTGTAGTAGCCGCCGACGGGTTTATTTTTTCCGACACCTTTATTCAAAATATTGCCATGGGTGATGAACATCTGGACTTCGAAAGGGTCAAGCAGGCAGCACGGGTGGCTAATCTGCATGAGTATATCGAAAGTTTGCCCATGGGTTATTACACCACCATCGGGAAAGAATACAATGGCCTGAGTTTGGGACAAAAACAACGCCTGCTCATTGCCCGTGCGGTGTACAAGAATCCGGAATTTCTGTTCCTGGATGAAGGTACTAATGCCCTGGACGCACAGAATCAAAATCAGATTATGCACAATCTCAGAGAGTTTTTCAAGGGTAAAACCATGGTGGTTGTGGCGCACCGCCTCAGTACCATCCGCCATGCTGATCAAATTGTAGTCATTGAAAAAGGCAGTATTGTTGAAAAAGGCAGCCACGAAGAACTCATCGCCCTGCAGGGTCGCTACCATGAACTCCTCACCTCACAACTCGAAATGGCTAACTGAGTGTTTTTTACCGCAGAGGCGCATAAATAAGTTACCAATTAGAAGTTGCAAAAATACCCGCCTCCGCGCCTCTGCGCCTCTGCGGTGAAAAACACCCCTCAAACCCTTCAAACCCCTCAAACCTTTCAAGCCCTCTACCCATGCTTCCTCATTCCGACGACATCCTCGACATCCTCAACGAAAGCCCGCGCTGGATTGTGCGTATGGGCGCTACTGTTATCTCTTTTATCCTCGTCCTTTTCCTCGCAGGTACCTGGTACATCCGTTATCCGGAAATCTTGAAAGGCACGGCAGTGGTAAGCCCAAGTGCACCTACCATTCAGGTGGTGACACAATCCGCCGGTCGGTTGATGCGTCTGTTGGTTACAGATGGCCAGATGGTGAAAAAAGGCGATGTGCTGGCAGAAATGGAAAACCTCAGCAGCCTGGATGATACCCGGCAGGTAGAACGCCTGCTAGAACAGGGACGCCGGTTTTTGAAAAATCCTGCCGAAGAGCTGGTTTTCCCTACAGATTCTTTGAACGGAGGCGATTTTCAGTCCCTTATTGCCGGATTGCAGCAGACCTACCACGGTTACCGCTGGCTGGTAACGGATTCCTATTATGGTCAAAAGCTGGAAGGAATTCAGCGTCAGATCGTGGCTCAGCAGAAGTTGTTGCGGGTAAATGCGCAGCGCAAAGTGCTGAACGAAGCCGAGTTTAAAAACGTAGCATCTGCCTACCAAACGGATCAAAAACTGATGGAGGAAGGGCTGTACAGCAAAACCGAGTTTCTGAAACGGGAAAACGAGTACCTCGAAAAAAAACGCGAAAGTGCCGGCATGGAGGAATATGCCATTCAAAATCAGTTAAGTATTGCCCGGCTGGAATCGGAATACCACACCGTATTGTTTGAATTTGAATCCAAAAAGCGGGATTACCTCAACCGGATAATGCAAACCCTGCATCAACTAGACCAGGATCTGCAAGCCTGGAAACATCGGCACCTGCTCACGGCGCCATCAGATGGGAAGCTGGTTTGTTTGAAAAATTTGGCAGAGCGACAGTACGTGTCGGCCAATGAAGCCTTGTTTTCGGTATTGCCGGAGCAACGTGAGTACCTGGCTATGGTTGAAATACCTGTGCGCGGACTGGGCAAAGCTGCCGTTGGTCAGCGGGTGGTGCTTAAAATGGATGACTATCCATACCAGGAATTTGGCACCCTGGAAGGACAAGTAGTAGCCATGACACCCTCAGAAAATATCCGAAACTACAGGTTAACAGTGGCTTTGCCTAAAGGTCTTACCAGCAGCTACCAACAGCCTTTTTATTGTAAATCTGAAATGGCTGGCACAGCAGAAGTGGTTACCCAGGATTTGCGCCTGCTGGAGCGGCTATTTTATGGAATCCGGAAGTTGTTTATGTGATGATGGGACCTTGGACTATTGGACGTTGGATTTGTGCTCGGGGTGAAAAAGTCATTTTAACCACATCGGGTACTAGTCTTACGTCCAATAGTCCAAAAAAACGTAATTTGCAGCCTATGTTTAGCTTCTTAGCAGGCTTTTTGGCCTTTGGATATGGCATTTACTGTTTTTATCAGGCGGTTAAATTTAATCGCCTGTTCAAGAAGGGTATTCGAACGAAAGCCACAGTATTGGCCATTGAGGCGGAAAAAATTTACAACCATCCTAGGGCTCGAGCTCGTAGTAAAAAACATTTTCACCTGATTTTACAACTTCCTCCATTTGAAGGAATACCTATGACAAAGAAATATGAACACCGTATTTACCCTACAAGATATAAGGTTGGGGAGGTGGTAGATATCATTCAAAGCAAAGAGTATCCAACAGAAATAGTAGTCGTAAAAGAACTGACTTTCATGTCAAACCCAGCATGGCTGTGCATTTTAGGTTTATTGCTTTTGATAATAGCTTATTTTATTTGAATGATAGCCTATTACCTATTTTTTTAGCCTGAAACTGTTCAAAATCTTCTGCCCAACTGTTTTGTACTGATCATAGGTTTTTACCTGGCAGGTTAAAGTGAGCACAAAGGCTTCCTTGCGGACCACCCACATGTATTGTTCAAACATTAAGTCGTATTTGCCTTGTTTCCCGGAATATGTCATGTGTTGGAACGGCCGGCCGGCGGCAGTTTTACGCTCGCTGGTCAGCAATTTTCCGTTTTCAATATAACTGCCAATTTGCCCTTCTGTAATCTTGACGTATTGATCCAGGTCTGCCGGAAACCGGCTTAGGTCCTGCACCAGGAGGTTGACATTCTCCCTGAACATGTCTTTTTTATCTGTGAGCGGACTAAAAAGGAAAAAAGAAGTATTCATTTGATGACTCGTATCCAGTTCCCAGTCCGATGGGAATACTACGGTAAAATCGGAATGGTAATAAGGAACCCATTGGGTATTAGCGCCTTGTGCGTGTAGGCAAAATGGAAACAAAGGGGCAAGTAACCAGAGAAACTTGGACATGTATCGGTTGTAATTAGGTGTTAGCAGACGTGGTATTTTTCAAAAGTGGCAAATGCATCGTGCCATGCCCTTTTAATGCTTCTACTTGTGTCGGAAGCATCCAGTAACGCTTGCTGTTGTCTAAAAAGTGTGCAAACACTGTTCCAGTTTAGCGGCTCTCGTTCCCAGTACGACTTTTCGCTTTTTAGCAGAACTGTCAGAAGATCGCCGGGATAAAAATCTCCTGAAGCAAGAATATTTTGTTCCAACACCTTAATGGCCATTGGGATGAGGATCGGCAGACTAATGTTTTGACCGATCATTATTCTAAGGTCTTCCACCTCGAAATCAGGGAGTGGTTTTTTTCTGAGCGCAGAACAGGTTTCTATCAGGTAGCTGGATGTACCATCTTCTGGCCAAACCTCATTTTCCAGTTTTTCCAGTGTTTGGGCAGCAGAATGTTTGATGGATTTGTTGCGGTGGTTTTTCATTAGGCTTTCGCAGTACGTGTAATGTAGTTCATTTTTGTTCAGGAGGCCATGCCAGGAAACGAAGGGTGTCTGGTTTTCCTGCGCCTAAAGGTCCGAAAACAGGAGGGAAATCCTTCATCACCTTTTTAAATTTTCGATACCCGGTATATTGAATAGCCAGATTTTCACCTGCTGGACTAAGGGTGTAATGAAGAAAATAATAGCCGCGTGAAGGGTACCCGTGACACACCTCAAGCAACATCGTGTGGTTATTTCGCCGACTGATATGCCCTTTCCTGTTGGGATCGGAGGATTTACGCATGGTTTGATAAATCCGGTTCCAGGCTTCCGGATTAATACGGGTGCTATCCGATCCAAAAGGAGTTAGTAATGCGGTGCCATCTGGGTAGTACCTTAGTACATAATTGACATATTGTCTTTCTTCATCCCGATTAAGGTAATAAAAGCCGTCAGAACGTAGATTTTCCATGCCAGGTGCTTTTGGATCAGGTTGGCTTTGATAGTCGGATTTACCCGGAACCCGATAACAGCCCGTCACAACCAGGGAGAAACAGAAAAGCGTATGTAAGAGATAGTAATTCAAGGAAAATAGCAATATTCTTTAAAAACCAGGAGGCAAATCAATGAGATGTTTTTAGTTTATCCAATGATCATGGCCATTTTCGTCTGGCAATATCCCAAATTTATATAAAATTTTGCACCCACTTCCGCGCGCCTGCGTACTCTTGCATCCGGATAATTACAGCTGCCTCTCAGGCTAACTGCACACATGTAACATGCAAAAACTGTTCAAAACCTTCGCTCTTCTTCTTGCTGCCATCTCCATGAATGCCATCCAGGCACAGGATACCTGGTCGCTGGAACGCTGTATTCAGTACGCACAAGACAATAACATAACGGTCAAACAAGCACAGGCCAATGTGCGCACGGCATTGTTGGCAGAGCGCCAGGCCAAGGCATCCAGATTGCCGAATGTAAGCGCCAGCTCCAATGTGGGTGAACAATTTGGTCGTACCATTGACCCTACTACCAACCAGTTCAGCACGGTGGCCACTGCATTTAACAGCATTAACCTCAGCGCCGGGGTTAATATTTTTAGTGGTGGTTTGCTGCATCATTCTGTAAAACAGGCTGGGTGGGACCTTAAAGCCGCTACGGCTGATGCCGCTCAACTGGGAAATAACCTTGGCCTTCAGATTGCATCCGCGTACCTGAGCATTCTTTTGGGAGAAGAGCAACTGGAAAATGCCCAAAAACGCATTCAACAAGCGCAACAACAACTGGATGTTACTACCAAACTCATCGAGGCTGGTACCTTGCCCATGGCAGATAAATACAATATCCTGGCCCAGCTGGCTCAGGCGGAACAAGCCGAGGTGCAAGCGCGCAACACCGTGGAATTGTCTTACCTCAGCCTTAAACAATTTCTTCAGCTTGAGCCAGACTACAACCTCAAAATTGAGCGCCCGGAAGTACCAGTGCCGGCCGATGCTAATCCGGAAGCACTCACGCTTTCTCCGGTTTACCAAACGGCCATGAGCACGCAGCCAAGTATTCTTGCGGCAGATTTCCGGGTGAAGAGCGCTCAGGAAGGTATAGCTATCGCAAAATCAGGCTATTACCCAACCATCTCGGCTTTTGCCAATCTCAGCAGCAGCTATTCCTCTCAACTTAGAGATTTTAACAATCCAGTTTTGGGGCCTATTGTATTGGGCGACCCTGTCATCTTAAATGTTGGGGGCACAGATGTTGAGATCCGGCAATACCAGCCATCCTCCATTACCTATCCCAAAGTGAAATATTTTGATCAGATTGATCAGAACTTTGGTCAGGGAATCGGCGCAAGCATTCAGGTGCCTATTTACCAAAATGGTCGAACACGCTTGAGCGTGGAGCGCGCGCGCCTGGGTGTACTCACTGCGCAAATGCAACAGATCCAGACGCAGCAAACACTTAAAAACGATATACAAACGGCCATCGCCAATGCCCGTGCTGCCCGCCTTACCCTCGAAGCCGCACAGAAAACCATGGAAGCCACAGAAATTGCTTACCAAAACACCACCAAACGGCATACCCTCGGCACCATCAATACCCTCGACCTCACCACTGCCAGAAACAACCGCGATATTGCCGAGAACGACCTGGTTGTAGCCAAATACGATTACATTTTCAAACTCAAAATCCTGGACTTCTATCTGGGTAAGCCACTGAAAATGTAATTGGACTGTGGACGTAATACTATTGGATATTGGACTTGTGCTCGATGCGGTAATATGGATCCATTACACAGAGCATAAGTCCAATATCCAACAGGCCAGAGTGTCACATTTTAAAAATCCAGTTCACGCTTGAGAAGTTGTTGACATAAAGGGGAAATAATTTTTATAAACCCAATTCAACAATTTCCAACATGATCAAACATCTCTTTCCCCTCGCACTTATTGTCTTTTTTTGCGGCTTTTGGTCCACTCAGTCAGCTGCACAAGCCAGTGGCGTAAAACCTGAACTCATTATGTACCGCCACAACGGCGGCTCCGTTACGCCCGCACCTGCAGCTGCTGGTAACATTATTGGTACTATTAAATGGAATGCCCTTACCGCAATTGGCGATATCCGCCAGGGGGCAACCATCAAATCCACCGCTAATGCAGTTGCACCAGGATTATTGAGTGCTAACATGGTGTTTAGCACCAGTGGCGCCGCCGGACTTCACGAACGCGCTATCATAACCTCCGACGGTCTGGTAGGTATCGGTACCATGAATCCACAGTACCACCTAGAAATCCTGGGTAATACCCATACTTCGGGACGCTTTTTTGGTCGTATTCATTTTGATTTCAATGAACCGACCGACCTGCCTTCTTCTTATTCAGACGAAGCCTATTTTGAGCGCAAATCCCGCGCACAACTGGGCCTTGGCCTCAATACCTATGCAAATGGAGGTACGCTTACCCTGGCACCTGGCGGTGGTAGTCTGGACCGGCAGCTGTTTACTGGTGGCGATGATGGTCTTTGGACTCGTTCACAGGATGCCGCAGGCGCCAATGCCTGGTCGGCCTGGCAAAAAATACTCACCAGCGCAGATATCAACGGCAATGTTGGCCGATTGCCCCGATTCACCGGCGCCAACCTCGGCGATCCGTCCAGCACTCTGGGCAATAGTCAGCTGTTCGACGATGGTACGCATGTAGGTGTTGGTACCACAAACCCGGATGCCGGCTCTCTGCTTACCGTTGAAGGTAATACCCGCCTCAACGGAAATACTTTTGCCAATGGCAACATGGGTTTGGGTCTTGCACCAACAGCCAACCGCCTGGAAGTGCTTGGCGCCAGCCGGTTTAATGGCAACGCTTCCGTAGGCGGAAATCTGGATGTAGACCTCAGCGCCAATATTGATGGCGCCCTCCAGGTTGGTGGTAATACCTCTATCAATGCTAATTTGGATGTGGACCTAAACGCCAATGTTGACGGTTCGCTTCAGGTTGATGGCAACGGTCGGGTAGACGGAGTTATGATAGTGGGTAATCCGGCTTCAACACCCGGCAACCACGAACTCTACGTTAACGGCAGTGCCATTGCCGAAGAAGTATGGGTAAAACTCCAGGGCAGCTGGCCGGATTATGTGTTTGAACCAGCTTATGAACTGAAACCACTAGCTGAAGTGGCATCCTTTATTGAGGAAAACAAACACCTTCCAGGTGTAGCTCCGGCAGCTGAAATGGCTCAAAACGGGCTGTCGGTGGGTGAAATGCAGAAAGTCCAAATGGAAAAAATTGAAGAGCTTTTCCTGCATGTTATAGCCCTGGAAAAACGCATTAGAGACCTGGAAACTGAAAATGCAGCACTGAAAGCCGGCAAGAATTAATTGGGTGTATTGTTCAACCCGAAATATTTACCCAATAAATCTTTGCCAAAACCTATGAAAAAATACCTCTTAACCCTGAGTGTTGTTGCTTTTTTAGGCAATATGCAAGCACTTATGGCCCAGCAACCTCACGCCAGTTGTGGCACCCCACACCCCAAACAGGTACTGCAATTTGCAGCTACGGAAAACCTTTCCGCCAATCCTTATGTAGTGCAAATTTTTGTCCACATCCTGCGCAACGACGATGGCTCCAATGCGGCCATGGATGATGCCACCCTTCGCACTAATCTGGATCGAATGGCCGGGTTTTATCGTCCGCACAACATTTGTTTCACTTTTGTTGGTCGGGATTTCATCGACAATACGGAATGGAATACCAACTATTCTACGGCAGATATCGGCGATTTACATGCTGTTAATCCTCATTCGGATGCCATTGATATTTATGTACATGCCAATGGTTTTGAAGGGTCGGGCGGGAATGCCTACGATATTCCCTCCAGCAAATGCTCGGTAGCGGCTACCGCTTCCTTTAATTTTGAACATGAAGTAGGGCACTGCCTGGGTTTGCTACACACCTTTGAAACCTTCATGGGCGCAGAATGTCCGGATGGCTCAGGCTGCGGTTCTGATGGCGATTTTGTGTGCGATACTCCGGCAGACTTTGCCGGTTCGCAAAATATGAGCAGTGGCTGTACATACACAGGTTCGCAAACCATTAATTGTAACGGCAGCGATCAGGCTTATAATCCGCCAACAAACAATATCATGAGCTATTGGGCGGGCTGTTATGCACAGTTTTCTGCCGGCCAGGGAACCAGAATGCGTAATACCATTGATGCCACAGGTTTTCTGCAGGATCGGCTTACACCAGACGATCGGATTATAGCCAATGTCACCCTGAACGCTGAAATTGCCGTTGGCGCCCAAAATAGCATTCAAATTGGCAATATTGCCTCTGCAGGTGATGTGGCCATGAATGGCAACGCACATGGTATGTTCAATGCCGGACAGTTCGTTCAGCTTGTTCCCGGAACCAGTATTACACCAACTGGCGCCAACAGTGTTTTACTCACCATCAACCGGATGTGCGACGGTCTGTTCCTGACCAGTGAATTCCCCTCAGCCGATCGGAGGCACACGGCATTGGAAATGAGTTCGGGCATGCAGGTTTCCCCCAATCCCTTCAATTCAACCGTTCAGGTGGAATTAACACTTCCGGCGCCCGGTCAGGCTGTGCTGCAGCTTTTGGATGTATCGGGTAAATTGATTCAGGAGATTCCACTTCAGGGAAATGAGTCTGCCCAAACCCTTCAGTTGAACCTGCCCCAGCTGGATCAAGGCCTATACTTTCTCCGACTGCGCCACGCTCGCGGGTCCGAAACCGCCAGGCTGGTGAAGATGTGAGGCTTACGGTGGACGGTAGACGGCCTACGGTGGACGGTGGACGGCCTACGGTAGACGGTGAACGGCCTACGGTAGACGGTGAACGGTGAACGGTAGACAGTTGACGGTGCGTGGGTAGACGGTGGACGGTTTTGGGCTCGGGGTAGTCAGGAAGGATCAACCCCAGGCTTGTGTAGGTCCCCTACCGGGGATGACAACTCACATTAGTTTAGTTACCCACGCACCGTCCACCGTAGGCCGTCTACCGTCCACCGTCCACCGTCCACCGTCTACCGTCTACCGTCCAACGTCAATTTTATTCCCATCTTTGCAGCAGAAAATTGCGTCAAAGATGCCTTTATTATTGGTTAGCAAACCTTTTCCGAATGCCAGTTTCGGGCTTTGGCAAATTGCCGAGTCGGAGGAATATTTTCGGGCGGACCTGCCTTTGTCTGAAGCAGAGGAGGCTGAGTTTGCCCGGCATCAGAATCCGTTGCGACGTCTGGAATGGCTGGCAGGCAGGTGGTTGTTACACAAGCTTACCGAAGTGCCTGAGCGACTGGCTTTGGCCAAGGATGCTTTTTCCAAACCATTTTTTCCGGAAAACGATCAATTAGGTTGTTCCCTCAGTCATTCACGTGGTACTGTGGGAGCTCTGGTGTTTGATGGCCGCGCTGGTCAAGGTCCGCCCCCTGCTATTGGCTGCGATATTCAACGGAGCACGCCCAAAATGGCCAGGCTGGCATATAAATTCCTGAATGAATCTGAGCAAGAGTTTGTGGCCCAATTTCCGGAGGCAGACCACCTTGAGTTGTTTCACCTTTTTTGGACGGCTAAAGAGAGTTTGTACAAGGCATACGGGTTGAAAGAGCTGGATTTCCGCAGACATATTCTGGTAGGACCGTTTACCTGGGATGGTATGCAGGGGCAGGGAACCGGAAAGATTGAAAAGGGTAATTTCAATCAGTTGTTTCACCTGAATTATGGAAAACTGTTGTTGCCAGATGATGAAGCGCTCCTATATGCCATCGCCGTTGCATAACTTTGGGGCCATCTAACCAAAGAATTATGGCAACACAACAAACAGATGGTGCGTACAATGCACCTGATGATGGCGGAACCGGCGGCGGACTGGGCAAACAACTGATTTTGATCGCCTTGATCACTGTGGCGGTTATTGTAGGCTATAAGGCGTTTTTCGCCGATGGCGGCGGCTTGTCCGGACTTTTTCAGGAGCCTAAAGAGGTGCGGATGACCTATGTTCCATCCGATTTTAATCCTAATCTGGATGAGGAAAAAACGCTGCGTATCCTCTCGCAACCCGAAGAATACCGGGAAGAGTTTGACCGGCTGGTGTACGACTTCAACGTGTCGCTGCTGTACCATGTAGCCAACCGGATGGCACTGCCGGATAGCTTGAAGCGGCGTTTGGAGCCTGAATACAAAAAACATCATAGTTACCTGAGTGCATTGTACTACAACGATTTTGTAACGTTGAAGGACACAACGGCCAATTTGTATGAGAATTGGTACGCAGACAATGCCAACCAAGCTGTTCAGTTGTTTAATGAAGTAGCCGGTAAATACACCTGCTTTTTTGTTACCCAGGTAATGGCCACCCTGCTGCGTGTGAATGGCGGAAAGTTTTATGCCAAAGGGAAAAATGTGGGTACTCCCTGCGACATAGCCATTCACGAGGCACTGCAGCCAATGGCAGATCGACTGAAAAAGAAAGCAGAAGTAATGGATTTCAGCGCTTCAAGGGGGCTGCTGAAAGAAAAGGTGCGCAAAGGCATTGCTGAATTAGCCACCTATGAATTGCGCAGCCGAATGGGGATTGATAAAACCCTGCAGTACAAGATTTTTGGCTTTTCCGTTTCTGAAACCGATATCCGTGTGGAGGCCATCAGTGTGGTCAAAACCGGCTTTAAGCTTGACCAATACTTTGATGTTACGCTAAGTCCGAATAAAGGTACGCTTAACATCAAACTCCCTCAGCCAACAATCCTCTCGCATGAGGTGTATCCACGGGTTGACAAGCTGGATGTGGGATATCTGGCAGGTATCAGTGAAAAGGACATGAATGATCGGTTCAACGAACTTCGGCGACAATTCCGGCAGGATGCCCTGGAAAATGAACATGTACTGGAAAAAGCCAAATTGCGAGCAGATTCCGTCATGCAACTCATGTTCGGCCCTATTGCCAGAAGTATCAACCGGAATTACAAAGTACAGGTGGTTTTCCAGGATGTGCCTACCCAAATGACAGAAGATGAACTGCGCCGCCGCGGAGAAGATCCGCAAAAACCGCCACAAGTGCCTTCACCCAGCCCGGTTACTGCTCCCTCAAGAAGCAAAGAAAAGGTCATCGCGAACTAGTGGTTGGTGTTTTGGTGTTTTAGTGTTTTGGTGGCGTTCGGCTGGAAATTAGCGCGATAAATTATCCCCAAATACTTTGCGCTAATACCCAGCCGAACGCCACCAAAACACCAAAACACTAAAACACCAAAACACTAAAACACCAACCAATTCACTTTACCCATTGCCCGTTTTTCATTATTTGCAGTGCTTTTTCAACTGCAGGATCATCATCATTAAGAATGCGGAAAAAAGCCTCTTCTCCGTAAAGGATTTTACCGAGTCGGGCTTTGAGGTTGAGCTTAAGTTCTGTGCGACCTTTATTGAGCGCTGCTATATTTTTAGGAGTACCTTCTTTGGCAGCGTAGTCGCATAATTCATCCAGCATAGCATCGGAAGGCTGAAACTGCTGCATAAAATCCTGTAAAGTAGCCGGCAGCTTACTCCGATTATTTTGTTCGCTCCAACGGGAAATGAACTGTGGAATCAGGGCGCGGAGGCTGGAAAAATAAGGTGTTACAAAAGCCGTGTCCAGCGGAATAAATACATCTGGTGTAATGCCGCCGCCGCCAAATACGATTCTGCCTTTCCCTGTGTAATACTGGGTGCTATCGGCTTGTTTTATGTTGGCTGCGTTATTTAACTCGCCATTTTTCAAGCGCCTGTCGGCCTCATGGTCATAATCGTGGTCGTTTTTGTAATCTTTTTGAATGCAACGACCGCTGGGAGTATAATATCTGGAAACAGTGAGTCGGATTGCGCCGCCATTAGAAAGCGGGTATTGCTCCTGCACCAATCCTTTGCCAAATGAGCGCCGGCCCACTACCCAGCCACGATCCCAATCCTGTACGGCGCCTGCTACGATTTCACTGGCCGATGCTGAACCTTCATCAATGAGTACAGCAATGTTCTGTATGTCAAAACGGGCTCTTCCATTGCTTTTATAGTCTTTACGTTGACCATTTCGGCCTTGAGTGTATACCAGGAGTTTCCCATCTGGAAATATCTGACTCAACATATCGGTTGCCTCTTCCAGATAGCCGCCAGGATTGCCGCGAAGGTCCAACACCAGGTTTTTGAGTCCTTTTTCCTCTACCATGGGTGTCAGGCTTTGCATAAATTCCTGATAGGTGTTGCTGTTAAACTGGGCAACGCGGATGTAACCGGTTTGCTCGTCAAGCATGTAGGAGGCATCCACACTTTTTACCGGAATGATATCACGAACTACTTCAAACTGTCGCAGTGTCGTTTCACGACCACGCCTGATGCCTACTTTAACTTTGGAGCCTTTTGGGCCACGGAGTTTATCATAAATTTTGCCGTTTTCAATGTTGATTCCCGCAATTACGGTGTCGTTAATCTGAACAATTTTGTCGCCGGCGAGAATGCCGGCCGTTTCGGCTGGTCCGCCCGAAAGGGGCGCAACCACCTGTATGGTGTCATCCAGTACAATAAACTCGATACCCACTCCTTCGAATTCACCGTTCATGTCTTCCTCTACAGCCTTTAGTTCGTCAGGGGAAATGTATACGGAGTGCGGGTCGAGGCCTTCCAGCAAATGATCAATGGCCTGTTTGCGCAGGTGCGTGACGTCAACAGAATCAACATATTTAGATTCAACGTACCGCAGAATTTCGTCCAGCGGGCCATCGGAAACGGTTTTGCCACTGCGCAGGCTGAAATTGCGATCATAGTGAGGCAATTGCTGACCGATAAGCATACCTACGGCCAGGGTTATGGCCAGAAGCAGTGGAAGACGGGTTTGGAATTTTGGGGCCTGGGTTTGCTCAGACATGAATGGAATGGTTTAGTGTTTGGGTGTTTTGGGGAAATAATTTTTCAAGTGGAATGAAAAAAAATTATCAAATTTTCAAGGTTTGATTATTTTTGTTGGATAGTTTTCATTAATCTTCAAGTTTTCCCGCCTAAATGCAAAATACTGAACTTGCCAAACTCGATGAATTAGACCGACAAATATTGGCCAAGCTGGTTGAAGACGGCAAAATGGCTTACACGGATATTGCCAAACAACTGTTTGTTTCCAGCGGCACTATCCATGTCCGAATGAAAAAAATGGAGGACATGGGGGTGGTTAAAGGGTCCAGTTTAAACCTGGATTACCATAAGCTTGGCTACGATGTCACAGCTTTTATCGGCATTTATCTGGATAAAAGCTCTGCCTACGAGGAAGTTACCGGGCATTTAAAACGAATTCCGGAACTGGTTTCTGCCAATTACACCACCGGCACTTACAGTTTGCTTTGCAAAATCGTGTGCAAAGATACAAACCACTTACGCCAAGTATTACAGGATAAACTTCAGAAGATTGAAGGAGTGCAAAGAACTGAAACCTTTTTGTCGTTGGAAGAGCCCATTCACCGAACGATTAATTTTTTGGAGGCTTGATTAATTCAGCGAATCTTCGACGGATAATAAAAAAATATCCGTCGCAGATATTGATAAAGTAGAAATAAAAGAATTGTTATTTTTGGCGGCTGAAAATTTCACCTGTCTTAGTCAGCGTTTTTGCGTCTGACCGCATCTTGCTCATTTTAGTACTCTCCTTTTTCAAACACTAACGTTTATGACAAAACGCTACACTCCTCTTTATTTAATCCCATTGCTCGCGCTTTTTGTCATGCCTCACCTGCTTTTGGCATTTGGTGAACCCGTGAACAATGGCGATCCACTTAATGGAACCCCATCCAACAATCAACCTCATGTAGTAGGTTACGGAAATGATTCGATTGCTGTGGCCATTGCTTTAGGTCACTGCAACCCGATAACTGTAGCTACTGTAAACTGTGCTACCAAAACCATTGAGCTGGCAGCCTTTGTTAGGTGGCTGTTCTCTGGCCAGTTAGATCCTTATGTGGCTACCTGGAATACCGGCGAAGTAGCGCATAAAATTACCGTAGTGCCACCAGGCGCCTGGGATTGGGATCCCTCAGGCACCGGATGTGAGCAGAACCACTGGGAAAATACTTATGACCAGCCTGGCTACTTTTTCTATGGAAACATTGATATTCAAGGCGCACCGCTTTGTGATAATGGCTCTGTAGATCTTGAGGTGGTTATTTTGAACAGCCCGTTGGATCCTGATTACGATTTTCCCAACTGGAACTGGAATCCTGATAATCCCAGCAACCAGTTGACTCCCTATACCGTTTTTGAACCCGGTACGTATGCCCTAACGGTGGTAGACCAATTGGGCTGTCCGTTCACAGATCAAATCAATATTCCGCTGAGCCCTCCTGTTGTGCCAACCATTTCTGGCCCAACCCACCTTTGCCCGGAAGGCGACACGGCTATTGTTCAGGTGAATCAACCATGGGTAACCTACCAATGGCCTAATGGTGAAACCACTCAAAGTGCTACCATCTATGAACCTGGCCTTTACGAAGTTACAGTTACCAACACTTTTGGCTGTACCGGAGTAGGAGTAATCGGGGTTCAAAATGCAGAAGTAGCACCTTTCCCAATCAGCCTGACTGCCCAACAAATCTGCGTAGGGGATCCGGATACACTTCGTGTAGTAGGTGGTTTTAGCCAATACCAATGGTCAAATAACGTAAATGGTATCACCAATATCGTTACTCAGCCCGGTACTTACACGGTTACTGTAACCAATATATACGGATGTACAGGAACCGGTAGTGTCACAGTCGGCTTAAAACCTACCCCAACTATAGCCATTTCCAGTACACCGTTTTGTCCGGGAGATACTTCAACCCTGACTGTCTCGGGAGGTAATTTTCCGCAATACAACTGGTCAAATGGTATGACAGGAAATCCGATCAATGTGGTCATGCCTGGTACCTATACCGTAACAGTAAGCGGAGCAACGATATGCGCAACCAGTACCAATTTGGCTATCGTCCAAAACCCGCCACCAACCACTGTTATAGCCACGCCAGGATTAATCACCTGCACATTGCCGCAGATTGTGATTAATGCGTTGGGGTCTTCTTCTGACACTAATTTTGTACTTAACTGGACTACAGTGGGCGGAAATTTTGTTTCCGGACAAAACACACTCACGCCAACAGTTAACGCCGCGGGAACCTACACCCTGCTTATTACCAATACCAACACAGGCTGTACCTCATCGGCTTCTGTAACGGTGAACAGCAATCAAATCAATCCTCCTGCCCCTGTAGGCAATCCGGCAACACTGAACTGTACCATTACGGATCTTAATATCGGACCACTCCCGGCGCCTAACGATACCCTGATGGTGCCTTCCTGGACCACCATCGGAGGTAATATCG
>JAFLBO010000031.1 GCA_017303475.1 Chitinophagales bacterium | reverse complement strand
CGATGTCGGCTCGTCGCATCCTGGGGCTGGAGAAGGTCCCAAGGGTTGGGCTGTTCGCCCATTAAAGCGGCACGTGAGCTGGGTTCAGAACGTCGCAAGACAGTTCGGTCCCTATCTGTTGTGGGCGTTGGATGATTGAAAGGACCTGCCACCAGTACGAGAGGACCGTGGTGGACGGACCGCTTGTGTATCGGTTGTGCCGCCAGGTGCAGCGCCGAGTAGCAATGTCCGGCAGGGATAAGCGCTGAAAGCATCTAAGCGCGAAGCCCACCTTGAGATGAATCATCCTTTAAGGGCTGCGAGAGACCATCGCGTTGATAGGAGGCAGGTAAAAGCATAGTAATGTGTGCAGCCGAGCCTTACTAATTGCCCGTTAACTTCCTTTTTTAAATTTTTCTTAGGACTCTTCTTCGTGCTTTACTAAAGCACTCTCCCAACAACCTTGTCTGTGTTAAAAAATAGCCATCATAATTTGGCAATCCACTTTCTGGTGGATAAAGAGTTGTTGGTGCCTTTAGCGATGGGGTTCACCTCTTCCCATTCCGAACAGAGCAGTTAAGACCATCAGCGCCGATGGTACTGGGTCAGATGTCCCGGGAGAGTAGGTCGGTGCCAACTCAAATTAAATTAGCCTTGTACAGTCCGCTGTGCAAGGCTTTTTTGTTTCCCCTACCCTACCCTGTCAGAACCATTATATTTGCCCCCTCATTCAGGCATACTGTAAACAAACCTTCCATGGTCCTTAACCTATCAGATAAAGTTTCCATAGCCAATCGGTTCATCGCTGAACTGCGAGATGTTGATATTCAACAAGATAGAATGAGGTTTCGGAGAAACCTGGAAAGAATTGGCGAAATACTGGCTTACGAAATCTCCCAAAAAATCCACTACGAGCCCATGTTGGTGGAAACTCCACTTGGGAGCACCGCTATCCCCATTCCCGCAGATCGGATTGTGCTGGCTACCATTCTTCGTGCAGGATTACCCCTGCACCAGGGTTTGTTGCATTATTTTGATCAGGCAGATAATGTCTTTATAGCAGCATTTAGGAAACACCATAAAGACGGATCATTCGAAATTCAACTGGATTACGTAAGTACTCCCAACCTGGAGGATGCCGTGCTCATCCTGGCGGATCCTATGTTGGCCACCGGCGCCTCAATTAACCTGGCTATTAAGGAGCTTGAACGTTATGGCAAGCCCAAAAGCATCCATATAGCCACCGTAATTGCCAGTACAGCAGGTGTGGAAGCCGTTACCCGTCGCTGGCCAAAGGCCTATATATGGGCAGGAGCTATTGATGAAGAACTTACTGCAAAATCCTATTTCGTACCAGGACTGGGCGATGCAGGTGATTTGGCATACGGGGAGAAATTATAAACCAAGCTAACCAGAGTTTTCCTGAACTTTGCTTTCATATGGTACTTACAGCCAACAACATCCATAAATCTTATGGCCCGCTTGAGATTCTAAAAGGGGTCAACCTCGAAATACCTAAAGGTCAGATACTTAGTATCGTAGGTAAGTCCGGGGCCGGCAAAAGCACCCTCCTGCATATTCTTGGCACGCTTGATTGGGCAGATCGTGGAGATTTGCATATTTCTGACCAAAGCATAAAGGCCTTGAGATCCAATCAATTAGCTGCCTTTCGCAACCAGCATATTGGCTTTGTTTTTCAGTTCCACCATTTGTTGCCCGAATTTACAGCACTGGAAAACGTTTGTATCCCCGGATATATTCTTCGCAGGAATGACGCAGAAGTAAAGGCCAAAGCCAAAGAATTGCTTACATACCTGGGATTGGAAAATCGAATGGAGCATAAACCCACCCAGCTATCTGGCGGTGAGCAACAACGTGTGGCAGTAGCCAGAGCACTGATTAACCAACCTGATATCATTTTTGCCGATGAGCCTACCGGCAACCTGGATTCTGCTGCATCCAGAGATTTGCACCACCTAATCCGGCAACTCAGAGATGATTACGGGCAAACGTTTGTCATTGTAACCCATAACCAGGAATTGGCAGAGTTATCAGACCGCTGCCTGGAAATGAAAGATGGTTTACTGGTTTAACCCCATTTACCTGGTATGCTCACTATTCTAACGTGTCGCCGTATTTGTTACGTCTGTCTACAGGTTCTGGCCATGTGGAGTTTCAGCTCATGTGCCTCTGCCCCCAAGGAGGATTTTTCCTTAAAAACCATTCCCTTAGCCACCCGCCCCAAGAATATTATATTCCTGATTGGCGATGGCATGGCTACTGCGCAGGTATCCGCTCATATCTACTGGAGTGGCATTGGGAAAAGTATATTCGAACAGTTTCCGGTGGTTGGATTTCATAAAAGCCATGCATCCGATTACCTCGTAACAGATTCTGCCGCTGGCGCAACTGCGTTTGCATGCGGGGAAAAAACCAAAGTTGGTGCAATAGGCGTTCTACCCCCTGATGAGCGCCCGTGTAAAACCATTCTTGAAGAACTGGATGCTCAAGGTATGGCCACTGGTATGGTGACAACCTGCACAGCCACGCACGCTACACCGGCTTCCTTTATTTCACATCTTGAATTGCGTGCCTTAACTGAAGAAATTGCTGCAGAGTATCTGAAAACCAATTTCGACTGTCTGATAGCCGGAGGAGAACAGTTGTTTAACCAACGTTATGACAAGATAAACCTCCTCGATTCACTGCGTGCAAAAGGATATGTGGTTCGGCGAGGTACCAATTTCAGGAAGTTACCTTTGGATGGCTCAAAGCCTTTCGTGCACTTTACACATGAAATGGAGCCTCCAACTGCATCTGGAGGCAGAACTTATCTCCCGCCTGCAACAAAACTAGCCTGTGAGTTTTTACAAAAACGCTCCGACAAAGGTTTTTTTCTCATGGTAGAAGGAAGCCAGATTGACTGGGCATGCCATACCAACGATAAAAGCTGGCTGAAAGCAGAGATGGCGGATTTCGACCTTACTATCCGGGAAGCACTACGATTTGCCATGCAAAATGGAGAAACTCTGGTGGTAGTAACCGGAGATCATGAATGTGGAGGCTTGGCCCTGGCTAGTCAGGGAAACAGTAAGAAATACTTCACCCCTACCTTTTCTACACGGGTCCATTCAGCTACAATGGTTCCGGTATACGCTTTTGGCCCGGGTGCATCGTTGTTTTCAGGGGTATATGAAAACACTGAGATTTATAACAAGATGCGCGAGGCACTGGGCCGGTAAAATAATCTTTGGAAAGATGGGTTGAAATACATCCCATTCAAAACTTTCCATACTTATTTTGGTAGTAATAAAGTTTTGCCTTAATTTTGCAGCCGCTAAAACGGGATGGATAGGCAATAACTGCCGTTTGACCCTTTGAAATTCCGATTTTGGTTTCATTCAATTCTTTTTACAATGGCAGTTTACTACAGCAAAGAAAAAATCGCCGAAATCGTCAAAACATATGGCGCTGACGGCAACGACACCGGCAACACAGAAGTTCAGGTTGCATTGCTCACTTACCGCATCGAATGTCTCTCCGAGCACCTGCGGAAATTTAAAAAGGACCACTCCACACGCCGCGCTCTGCTGACAATGGTTGGTCAACGCAAAAGCTTCCTGTCTTACTACGCTAAAAAAGACATTTACAAATACCGTGCTTTGATCGAAAAACTCGGTCTGCGTAAGTAAAAGAACCGCAAATCCGCCTCGGCTTAAACAGTCGGGGCGGATTTTTGCGCTGTATGAGATTGTCTGCAAAGCTCGCCTTCAAGATATTCGTTCCGATTTTCGGAATGTTCAGATATTATTAACCCGCCCGGGTTCAGGCATGGCCACCCATAATAGCCGTTTTACCCAGGGATTGTGTTAAAACATTAGCCAAAAACGGGGATTTACGTTCCCCCACACAAAGACACAGGTACTGAGAGTCCTGCATCTTTGTGTGATTTTTTCGGTTTTTGGACCGTTTTCACCATCCCACTCAGGTTTACCGGCCTGTTTTGGTCGCTGCACGCTACTGAACTTCCGGGCATAACCTGTTTTAACACATGGGAAAACAAATTCCCTTGCGCGCTACGTTCAATCTCCCTGACGGACGTGAAATTGCGCTCGAAACCGGCAAACTTGCCGCACAAGCAGATGGAGCCGTGCTGCTCCAAATGGGCAAAACAATGTTGCTTTGCACAATTGTAAGCGCCCACAAAGCCAAAGAAGGTCAGGCTTTCTTCCCGCTTTCTGTTGACTATCAGGAAAAATTTGCCGCAGTAGGCCGTATTCCCGGCAACTTCTTCCGTCGTGAAACCCGCCTTTCCGAGTACGAAATCCTGATCAGCCGTTTGGTTGACCGCGCATTGCGCCCACTATTCCCCGACGGTTACATGAACGAAACCCAGGTAATCATTAACCTGATCAGTGCCGATAAGGAAGTAATGCCTGATGCACTGGCTGGTTTGGTTTGTTCCGCAGCTGTAGCTGTGAGCGACATCCCAGTGGAAGCACTGTTTTCTGAGGTACGTGTAGCTCGTATTGATGGTCAGTTTGTGATCAATCCAAACAGAAAAGACCTGGAAAGAGCAGATATGGACTTTATTGTTGCCGCAACCAAACGTGATATCACTATGGTGGAGGGCGAAGCCAATGAATGCCAGGAAGAAGATCTTGTAGCTGCCATGAAATTTGCTCATGATGCTATCAAAGTACAAATTGATGCTCAGGAACGTTTGGCTGCACTGGTAGGAGAAAAAGCCTTGAACAAGCGACCATTGCCCGAAATTGCGGAAAATGAAGCGCTCAAGATGCGTATTGAAGCTCTGGCAAGCGACTCTATTTATGCCTTGGCACGCAGCGCGTCTGACAAGGACACCCGCAAAACCCGCATCGAAGAGATCAAAGACGAAACCATGGCCAAAGTACTTGAAGAGTTTGGTGAAGAAACCATGGCCGAATGGAAAGGTACTGCTGATCGTTACTTTGACAAGCTGAAAAAGACCATTATCCGCGATGTTGTACTGAGCGATGCAAAACGCCTTGACGGCCGGAAATACAACGAAATTCGCCCGATATGGTGCGAGGTTGATTACCTGCCGGCTGCACACGGATCTTCCATTTTCACCCGCGGCGAAACCCAATCTCTTACTTCTCTGACATTGGGCACCAAGCAGGATATGGCATTGATTGACAATGCTTTGGATCCGCATGATGATAAATTCCTGCTTCACTACAATTTCCCGCCATATTCTACCGGTGAGGTTAAACCAATGCGCGGCCCAGGCCGACGCGAGGTTGGCCATGCTAACCTGGCTGGTCGTTCCATCCGGAAGGTTATGCCGGAAAACTTCGCCTATACCGTTCGGGTAGTTTCTGACATTTTGGAGTCCAACGGTTCCTCTTCCATGGCAACGGTTTGTGCCGGTTCGCTCGCTCTTATGGACGGAGGTGTTCCAATTAAATCGCCAGTAGCAGGTATTGCTATGGGCGCCATTGCTGACGAAAAAGGACGTATTGCCATTTTGTCTGACATTCTTGGCGATGAAGATGCGCTGGGAGATATGGACTTTAAAGTAACCGGAACTGCTCAAGGCATCACCGGTACGCAAATGGACATAAAAATTGACGGTATGCCTTATGAGATGCTGACCAAAGCATTGCTGCAGGCTCGTGAAGGTCGTTTGCACATTCTGGGCGAAATGGCCAAGGCCATCGAAGGCCCACGTGAGGATATGAAGCCTCATGCACCTCGAGTGGTTGAGTTCCGTATTGACCGTGAATACATCGGAGCTGTTATCGGACCTGGTGGTAAAATCATTCAGGAAATGCAACGCCAGACCGGAACTACCATCAGCATTGAAGAGGACGAAAAAGGCGGCATTGTGGCCATCTTTGGCCCTGACAAAGCATCTCTGGATGCTGCCTATGGCCGTATTCAGCAGATTGTATTTGTTCCTGAGATTGGCTCCATCTTTGAAGGTGAAGTAGAAGAGCTGGCAGAATATGGCGCTTTCATTAAATTCAAAGGTAAAACCGGTTTGATGCACGTATCAGAATTTGATCACCGCAGGATTGAAAATATTGCGGATGTGCTGAAAGTAGGCGATAGCATCAAGTTCAAAATTCTGGATGTTGATGCCAAAACTGGCAAAATGAAACTTTCCCGCAGAGCTATTACACCAAAGCCTGACGGCACCATGCCAACAGATGAGGAGAATGCAGCTCGCGCCCAACGTGGCGGCGGCGGTGGTGGTCGTGATGGTGGTCGCGGTGGTCGTGGTGACGACCGTCGTGGCGGCGGTGGCGGCGATCGTCGTGGTGGCGGTGGTGGTGGCCGTGGCCGTTAATACCACCCATTTATGCTACTTAAAAGCCCTTGTCCGGATTTTCGGGCAAGGGCTTTGTCTTTTATGTTGAAAACCGCCACTAATGGCATTTAAAATAATCGAATGGCTCGAGGCAATCAAGGCACCGGAACAGCGCTTTGCAGGAGGTTGAACCAAATTGGGAAACCATTTCAGTATTTGCACTGCTACAATGGGGGCATTGAAGCACCCGTCTTTCACCCATGAGCGCTTTTTTGTCCTTGCTGGCTTCTTCAGGTGGAGCAATACCGAAGGCACGCAGTTTTTCTTTACCCGCTTCTGTGAGCCAGCTGGTTGTCCAGGCTGGCGACAATACCGTGATAACCCGGACTGGGTCGATACCTTCTTCCTGAAGTGCGGCACGGATATTCACTTCGAGCACCCCCATTGCAGGGCACCCGCTGTAGGTAGGCGTAATGACCACTTCCAGTACCCCATCGGAGCCCGAACGAATTTCCCGGACAATGCCAAGGTCGAAAACACTCAGCACAGGAATTTCCGGATCTGTAACGGATTGGAGTAACAGATGCGCTTTTTGCAGAATTTGCTCCTGAGGGTTCATACAGGTTGGGATCAGGGCTTGGCGTTGCCAAAAGCGTCCTGCCAGGCCATAACGCCTCCTTTGAGATTCAGGACGTTTTTGAAGCCATTGGCCAGGAGAAGTCCCTGAGCCATAGCGGAACGCGAGCCAGATCGGCAATGAACAACAATCAAATCATCTTTGTGTTCATCCAGGTCGCCCATACTGGTAACCAATGTGTTGAGAGGAATCAAACGTGCACCGAGGTTGAATTCTTCGAATTCCCATGGTTCACGGACATCGATGAAGACGAAGGAGTCGCCGGCTTCAATCTTGTTGCGGAGTTCTTGTACTGTCAAATCCATGCGCGAAGGTTTGGAAAAATTTTTGAGATCTTGGCAGGAATTCGACGGGCAAAACAGAATTTCCTGAAGCCTTACCTACTTTTGCAGGCTATTGCGGTTTGCAATCACTGGTTCTATTGGATTTTTCATTCTTATGGCAAGAAAGCATTATGTAGTTCCCGAAGTACCTATCCATGGCATAGCGGACAGGGGCAAGGGTGTTGGTCGCAGCGCGGAAGGCATGACCGTTTTTGTGGACGGGGCTGTTCCGGGAGATGTGGTGGATGTATTTATCCAAAAAAAGAAGGGCGGATTTGCGGAAGGCAGGATTGACCGCCTGGTTACGCCTTCTCCGGATCGGGTTGAAGCATTTTGCCAGCATTTTAGCATTTGCGGAGGCTGCAAGTGGCAAAATCTGGCATATGAGGCGCAATTGCGTCACAAACAACAGGTGGTAGAGGACGCGTTGATTCGTATTGGCAAAGTTGAAATTGGCGAGTTTTTGCCTATCTTAGGTGCTCCTGAAACCACTTTTTACCGCAACAAACTGGAATTTGGCTTCTCTAACCGACGTTGGATACTAGACGGTGAAGCTGAAACTTTGCCTGAGGATGCTGATTTATCCGGGTTAGGTTTTCACAAGGCAGGATTTTTTGATAAGGTTATTGATATAGAAAAATGTTGGCTTCAGGCAGAGCCATCCAACCATATCCGGAATACCTGCCGGGAAATTGCGCATGCTCAGGACCTGACTTTTTATGATTTACGAAAACATACCGGTTATCTTCGGAACCTGATGGTCCGGCTTACTACTACCGGCGAGTGTATGTTGCTGGTAAGTGTGGCCAAAGATCAGCCTGAGAAGCTAAAGCGATACCTGGATGCAATTCTGGCTTCAATACCGGAGATAACTACTTTGGTGTATTGTATTAATACGAAATTGAATGACAGCATGTTCGATTTGGACATGCACACGTATTATGGAAAAGGGTTTGCGGTAGAACGTCTGGGGGATCTTCAGTTTAAAATTGGTCCGAAGTCATTTTTTCAAACCAACTCCTTGCAAGGGAAACGGCTTTATGATGTTGCGGCTGAGTTTGCCGGATTGAGCGGAAAGGAAAACGTATATGATTTGTACACTGGCACAGGCAGCATTGCCTTGTATCTTGCCAGGCATTGCAAATCTGTAGTGGGTATTGAGGAAATTCCAGAGGCGATTGAGGATGCGCTGGAAAATATGCGAATGAACAATATTCAAAACGCACGTTTTTATGCCGGAGACGTAAAAAATGTACTTTCGGCAGAGTTTGTAGCAGAGCATGGCAAACCAGATGTACTGATAACCGATCCTCCACGCGCAGGCATGCACGAGAAGGCTGTTCAGTTTCTGCTGGATCTGGAGGCGCCCAGAATCGTTTATGTGAGTTGTAATCCGGCCACGCAGGCCAGGGATTTACAATGGTTGTCTGGCAAATATTCCGTGCTCAAAGTACGTCCGGTGGATATGTTTCCACATACTCACCATATTGAAAATGTGGCGTTGCTGGAATTGCGATAGGAGGTTAATTGCACATATAAAACCATTTACATCATGTTTAGCTTATTCAGCAGGTTTATTCTTTGGGCATTTGGCTGGAAGATAACCGGACATTACCCGCGGGAGCTCTCACATGTAGTAATTGCTGTGGCTCCGCACACATCAGCCTGGGATTTTCCTTTGGGCGTACTGGTAAACAGTGCCGGGAGGTTCAAGGCCAACTATATGGGTAAACACACCCTGTTCAAGACCCCTTTTGGCTGGTTTTTCAGGTGGCTTGGAGGTATACCCGTCAATCGTTCTACCAATCACAATTTGGTTTATGCTACCGTGGAAGCATTTAAACGGGAGCCCAGGATTCATCTGGTTATTGCACCTGAGGGCACGCGCAAGAAAGTAGATAAGTTCAAATCCGGCTTTTATCATATTGCGAGGTTGGCAGGTGTGCCAATCTGCCTTTGCAAATTTAATTTTGAAGCAAGAGAAGTATTTTTTGACCCGAAGCTTTTCTACCCAACGGAGGATGAAGCCAGGGATATGGCATTCATCTGGCAATATTTTTCAGGTGTTCCGGGTAAAATAAAGGAATTAGGAATTGATTAGGTCAGGCGTTCAGGTGTTTAAATAGGGTTTTATAGCGCAGAATGGGTAGGTGCAAGTTTGGGATTGACAGATTTTGGCATGAAATGATTTTCCAAACGCTCAAAAGCAGCGTGAAACCTAAGGTAACGTATCTTCGGCGCGTAAGCAATTGAAAACCCTTGCTCATCCCTTTACAAACGCCTGTAATATGCAAAGCCGATTTTTACCTGCCTTCCTCCTTGCTTTTTTGTTCAGTTTTAATCTTTTCGGTCAAAATCAGGATACCATCATCATCGACGGCATTGTTGGGCCGACCTGTGGCTGTGATGGATTTATTGACATTTCCGTTTCAAGCAGTTCGCCGTCGCAACCGCCCGGATTCTTCTTCTATTTATGGAGTAACGGGAATACAACACAGGATCTTTTTAACCTCTGTCCGGGCACCTATTGCGTAACCGTTACCAACGGTAATGCTATGGGAAGTACCGCAGTGAAGTGTTTTCAGGTGCAAAATATCAATTTTGACCCACTGCAAATTATTTCCAGTAATCCGGCGCCCTGTAATTTTGACAGCAGCGGCATTTTCAATGATTGTGAAAAAGCCTGCCCAGGTACAACCATTACATACAGTGTCAGCTTTCCCAACATTGGTGGTAGTGGAGGCACCAATGGACCTGTATTTTCCTGGGCAGTCTCGGGCGCGAGCAGTTGGTCAGTTTCCAATAACAATAATGGCAACCATGCTGAATCAAGTGTCACGGTGACCTGGAGCACTCCCGGTTTGGGCAGTGTGAGCGTATTTATGGATGGCGCCTCAGGGTGTAACGGTGAGGATGCCTTGTGTGTAACGATTATTGATGAACCCAAAGCTGACTTTAGCACCAATCCTGCTGCAGCCATTGCCGGAGGCCCTGTACAAGTCTGCTTAGGGCAAACGGTGCATTTTACTAACCAAAGTACTGGCGATGCAGATTATTTTGAATGGTTGTTCAGCGATGATCAAACCACGACTGCTGCTGAGAACCCGGATCATACCTATTTAACTCCGGGCACACACACCGTCAGACTAGTGGCATACAGCAGCTGCTTGTGTTCAGATACGACAACCCTTACGATAGAAGTATTGAATGCCCAGGCGCCATCTTTGGCTTGTGTGTCGACTGTTTGCACCGGCGCCACTGTTACCTACACTGCCAGCAATGTTTGTGCACCGTTCAACTGGGCCGTAAGTGCTGAAGGAACAGTGTTGAATGGCGGCACAGGCCTGGCAGATTCTATTACCATCCAGTGGAATAATGGACCAAGCGGAACCATTACCCTGGGTGGAATGCCTTGTTCAGGCGCTGCCTGCCCGGTAGCCGGTGTGATAGAGGTACCTGTAATTGCCGGAAATGCCCAAATTGAAGGAGAAGAGCGGGTGTGTCCAGGCGCCACAGAAGTATACACTATTGAACCTTATGGCGGCACCGGATTTGTGTGGACGCTGCCAACGGGCGGCACCATTATAGATGGGCAGGGTACTAACCGGGTTACTGTGGAATGGAGCAGTTTTCCTAATCCCGCACCGGCCGCAGATCATACGCTGTATGTACAATACAATAATTGTTATCTGGGGTGCGGTGGATCTGATTTGATTCATGTAAGAATTCTTTCAGCCTTCCGTATTGAAGGTCCACTGGAAGCCTGTGAAAACAGTAATGCCAGTTATAGCGCTAAACTTAACTTTAATAATGCCGGTTTAGCATGCAACTGGACACTTTACGGGCCGGGCGGAAGCATTGCCTGGACCTCGCCGGTAGCTACCATTTCACCGAATGTGCCTTTTTTAAACGGCCCGGGCACCTACAGGTTGTTTGCCTATCCAGCCGACCAAAACGCAACATGTTCTGAAGAGGCCAATTGGGTAATATTGGTTCCGGCTCAACCTGTAAAGCCAACAGGCATTGACGGCGAAACCAATATTTGCCCGGGCACTGCCTACGCATATGAGGCAACGGGGCTCCCTGCCGGCGCCAATGTTCGCTGGACCATTCAAAACGGCGCCGGGCCAACTACTACGCAAGTGGGCAATCCATTAGTGCTCCAATGGGCAGCAAATGGCCCCTATTGGTTAACCGCCACACATGTGAGCTCAGATGGATTGGGGTGTTTGTCGGATACCATTGGTTTGGTAATGCAAGCTATCAGTTTACCCATTATTAGTGGCACCCCACAAGTATGTGAGGATGAGAAAGGCGCTTACAATATCCCGAATCTTCAAAATGTAGACATTATATGGAGTACAAACCCCACACAGGCAGGGTCGGTGGCCAATGGGCAAGGCACAAATAATTCGGAAATTTTCTGGACGCTCCCCGGGAACCATCTGGTGAATGTACAGGTATGCGGCCTGAATGCACAATTCCCGGTTACGGTGAATTCACTTCCTGATCCAGTGGTACAACACCCGGTTGGATTGTGTCCGGGCAATACCGCCACCATTCAAACCGCTACAGGGTATGTGACGTATGTGTGGAAAAATGAAAACGGTTCTGTAGCTGGCAATAATGCTACTGTAGACCTTGGGCCTGGTATTTATTCGGTAGAGGTAATTGATGTAAACGGTTGTGCAGGGACGAAGGAATTCTTGATCGACACCTGGGATGTGCCTGATGTTTCTTTGACTACTTCTGACCCGACCGGTTTTTGCAATAACAGTTATACGGTATCATTGACTGCTCTGACCAACACTGACGGCAATTATACCTATCAGTGGTTTAGGGACAACAACCCCATAGGTGGCGCAAGCGGCAGTGTGTATTTTTCCAATCAATATGGAAATTATACTGTACAGGCTACCAATTCCAACGGATGTACTTCTACGGCCGGCCCAATATTGCTGTTTGAATATTGTGATCCAAATGGAGGAGGTGGCTCCTGTACGCTTGGTAGCGGGCCGCTTTGCCCTTCAGGCGTTGTACAGTGCGTGCCAGACCCTACGCCGCGCTGCGATTCGTTTGTGATTGTATTAAATGATTATTCCGGAATGTATGTACCTGGTACCGCTGAGTGGACTACCGGGATTTCCGGCGGTGCTGTATTGGGTACTTCCACAGAGGAACAACCCAGCTTTATTTACTCAAATGCCGGCAAATATATTGTAGCCGTTCGGGTGCAATTATCGGATGGCACTTTCTGTACTGCCCTGGATTCCATTGACGTTGAAGCAGTTGCCAGGTTTTACCAATTACCAGGCTGCCCTGGTTTTTCCAGTGAATTTGAAAACAGGAGTGAATTATTACCGGAAGCCGGTATTTCCCAATATGCCTGGGATTTTGGCGACCCGGCCTCAGGCGCGAATAACAATTCTGCAATGGAAGATCCGTTGCACGTGTATACTCCAGCCGGGATTTACGACGTAACACTTACCATTACAGCTACCAGTGGGTGTACCTCCAGTGTAACCCATTCCATTGAGATACCAGAATCCGATCCACCAACCTTTGCTGATCCTTTGGCAAAATGCGCCGGCAACGCCCTTGAGTTTTTAGCCAGTGCGAACCCGGATATTCTTTCCATCGATTGGGATTTTGGAGATCCGGCCAGCGGAGCGGCCAATGAGGCCAGCGGGAATACCGTTTACCACGATTATCCCACTGGAACCTACACCGTTACGGCTACCTCCAACAATGTCTATGGCTGTACAGCCACGTTCACCAGAAGTGTTACTGTAATGCCTCCATCCCTTAGCGGCAATATCAGTCCGGCCAACCCTGGCCCCATTTGTGAAGGCAGCTCCATTACACTTACTGCGCCTGCAGGAGCGGTGTCATACGAGTGGTCTGATGACAGCCATTCCACTACTCAGGCTATTACGGTAAATGTAGAAGGTTCTTACAAAGTAACCCTGACGGATGCCAACGGATGCACGTATGTGCCACCTGCGGTTAATATTGATGTCCGTCCGGCGCCAGACGCAGTCGTTAAAGCACTGTTGTTCAATGAATTAGGACAAGCCATAGGCACCGAATTCCCACAAGTGACCCTTTGTTTTGGGGAGGATGTGGCTTTGCAGGCCTATACCAACGGCAGCGCCAACTACTCGTGGTCAGGTGGCAATGGCAGCAATTCCATCATTTTCTTCACGGATGACCGCAACACATTATTGCCGGTAGGCAACCATTTATATTCTGTAACGGTGACCAATCAGGCCACTGGTTGTACTGCTGTTTCAGATCCGTTTTTGATTACTGTTAATCCATTGCCTTCAGGGTTTTCTATCGCCAGCTCAACTTTTTGTGCCGGCGATCCAAATGTGCTAACCTATACCGGACCTACGCCGGCCAACTGGCAATTTTTTTGGAGCACTGGAGCCAGTGGTACTTCGTTGACAACTGAAGATCCTGGCGCTTATTATATCAGGGTAATTAACGAATTTGGATGTGAGGCAAAAAGTAATGTAGTGACTATTTTGCCTGGTCCGCAGGTAACCAGTATTCCGGCGGGTTGCCATACCCGCTGCAGTCCGGACACCCTGTGTTTGCCAAACATTCCCAATATTGCAACCTGGCAGTGGTATTTGGATGGCAATCCGATACCGGGCGCCAATTCTCCCAATTTCGTTGCACAACAGAGTGGAACGTATTGGGCTGCGCTTACCGATATTTTTGGATGTTCAGCAGAAAGTGCGCCTCTTGATCTGACCTTGTACACTGGTTTTGGGAATATCACCGGCAATGTTTGGTCTGATGTGAATGGTAACGGACTCATTGATCCGGCAGACACCTTATTACCCGGAATAACCGTTGTATCATTCCAAAACGGGGCGTTGTATGGTGTTTCGCAATCTGATTTTGAGGGCGATTTTACCCTTACCAATGTTTTATCAACGCAATATTCCTTTAACGTAGATCCGTTTTCCTTACCCCCCAACTGGCATATAGTTATTGGTCAGGATCAACTGACCCTTTCTGGCTGCGATGTCAGTGGCACGGTTGATTTTCTGTTGGATTTTGGTTGTCAGGCATTAGGAACCCTGCAACTGTATGCTTGTCCGGGCGGATTTGCTACCTATAACGGGAATAATATTTCTGTTGGCGGATCCCAGAGTTTTCAATTCACCTCGCCAGAAGGATGTGATTCTACCCTGGTGGTCAGCGTGGCCCCCTACCCTACTTCATCCAGCAATGTGACGCTTCAAACCTGCCCGGGTACAAGCGCCGATTATAACGGCAATATGCTTGCCATTGGCGCAACACAAACCTTTACATTCACCAACTGGCTGGGATGCGATTCACTGGTTACGGTGAATGTAACAGCCCTGCCAACCTCCGCCAGCAGCGTTGCCTTGCAGGCATGTCCAGGAGGTACAGCTGTTTACCAAGGGAGTAATTTACCGGTTGGCGCTATCCAGAGTTTTACTTTCCCTAACTGGCAAGGCTGCGACTCTGTGGTGACTGTTAGCGTTACAGCTCTGTCAACCTCAAGCGGCACTGTCAGTTTGAAGGCTTGCCCGGGAGGCACTGCTGTTTACCAAGGCAATAATATTGCTGTTGGAAGCACCCAGAGTTTTACGTTCCCCAACTGGCAGGGATGTGATTCGGTGGTAACAGTAAGCGTAACAGCTTTGCCTACTTCGAGTAGCAGCATTACCCTGCGCACTTGTCCGAACGGCAGCGTGGTTTACCAGGGTGTGGTATTGAATGCTGGGGCTACGCAGTCGTTCACACTGACCAATTTTGCGGGTTGTGATTCGGTGGTGAGTGTTCAGGTACTGGGCGATCTGCCTACCTCCACCAATAGTATTACCGCCGGGGTTTGTCCGGGCGAAGTATTCGTTTATCAGGGAGTTTCTCTGGGCGCTGGCGTAAGTCAAACGTTTACGTTAACCAATTTTGCTGGTTGCGACTCTATGGTAACGGTAACGATTTTCCAAAAAAATGCTTCTTCAGAGGTATTAGAAGTGACCGTTTGTCCGGGGGAAACCTATACTTATCAAGGCGAGTCAATTGCCATTGGGGAGTCGAAAGAATTCCATTTTGTGAATCAGGAGCAATGCGACAGTTCTGTCACGATCTTTGTCAAATCGTTTCCGGCCACTTCATTTTCCGCTCAATCTGCGGCATCCTGTGCCAATGCGCCAAGTGGTAATATTACGGTAAATTCACCGGGTGTAGGCCCGGGTCCCTTCAGATATTCACTGGATAAGGTAAGTTATCAGGTGGATTCGCTTTTTGAAGACCTGGCTTCAGGCGTCTATACTGTATTTGTGGAGGATGGCAATGGCTGTATCGCGGAACAGTCTGTGAACATACCACAAATCCCTGCGCTGCAGGTTAGTCTGGCCAATGGTATTTTGCCCTGCGACAGTGCTGGCGTTACACTTCAGCCCAGTATTGCAGGTGGTATTGGAACCAGCCTGGAATATTTGTGGTGGAATGGCGCAGTAACAACTTTCAGCGATGCCACCGAAGCAGGACCTGTTTGGGTTGAAGTTAGCAATATGTGTGAATCCGTTCGCAGTGAAGCCGTGGTAAGCTGGGCTGATCTGGCAGAAGATATTGATATTGTTTATGTACCCAATGTGTTCATGCCTAATGCAAGGGATTCAGAAAACACACAGTTTAAGCCTTATTTCTCTGCCGGAGTTCGGTTGATTGGATTCACTTTTGCGGTGTTTGACCGGTGGGGTAATATGCTTTTCCAAACATCAAACACGGCGGATGCCTGGAATGGAGTGTTCCGATCCAAGGATCATAACCCTGGGGTTCAGGTGTGGTATCTCGAAGCAGATGTAGCCATCTGTGGGAGGATACTGCATGTAGTCAGAAAAGGCGATGTAACTATAGTCAGGTAATAGAGTGTGGTGTTTTTTTTACCGCAGAGTCGCAGAGACGCAGAGTGCTGATACATTAAACTCCTCTGCGTCTCCGCGACTCTGCGGTGAAAAAAGCTCCATGCCTCAACCCAAAATCATTTTGGTATGCGGGATTCCGTCTTCCAGGTATTCTTCACCTGTTGAGACAAAACCAAATCGTTCATAAAACTTAAGCAGGTAGGATTGTGCGCCGATTTTTATGGGTTCTGTTCCAAAAAGTTGCCTGCATTGGCGGATACTTTCTTCCATCAATACGATTCCGGCCCCGGTGCCGCGTGCAGCCGGTGAGCTGACCACCCTTCCAATGGACGCATACTCTGTATAGGAAACCCCTTTAGGCAGCAATCTGGTATAACAGAGGAGTTTACCCTGTTCATTTCTGCCCATGAGATGATAGCTCTGTAGGTCTTTTCCATCGCAGTCCTGGTAAGGACAATTTTGTTCTACCACAAAAACCTCCTGACGCAGCGCCAGGATTTCGTAGAGGGAATGGGGGCTAAGTGCATCGAAGGGGACGCAGGTGAACTGTATCATGGGTAGCATCGTTTGGACAAAGATACCAGGGATAAAGGAACCAACAAAAAACGGGCGGCCCGAGGATCGAGCCGCCCGCAAGGCAGAGCCAGGAGGATCTGCTATTATTTACCCGCTTTGAGTGCGCGTGGGATTTCGATAGATGCAATTGGCACTGCGGCTGGATTGGTGATTTCAACACCATCAACCAAAGCGATGTCGCGGATACGGAGCGTAGAGCCAAGATCCATAGCAGTGATGTCGGCGTGAATTTCGTCAACCACTTTATCCGGAGTGGTGAGGATGTTCACGTTACGCATACGTGGGATGAATTTGCCACCAGCTTTTACGCCTGGAGCCTGACCTGCAAAACGCAGTGGCACCGTAGCTTTAAATTTAACACCAGGAACCAATTCAAGGAAGTCGATGTGCAGAACAGCTTCCGAAACCGGGTGGAATTGAATGTCTTTAACGATGCACTTGTGCACAACACCGTTCAAAGTGATTTCAGCCAGTTTGAATTTAGGCGTGAAAATGAGCGGGCGGATTTCAACCGAGTCAAGGGTGAATTGAGTGGATTCACCACCACCGCTTTTATACATCACCGCCGGAACATGACCGTTGCGACGGATTTTAGATGTCTCTACTTTGCCGGAGTTTTCTTTCCGGTGACCCTGCAATGCAATGATTTCCATTGTTTTATGCGCTAAAAAGTGATACTTCTTTCAAAAATGCCCGCAAAGGTAGACATTCCTGATGCAATTTTCCAAAGATAGTTAGAAAAAAGTAGGGATAAAAAAGCACATAACTCATTTTAAGCACCAAATCCATGCATTATCCCTCATACGGCGCATTTTTTTCACTTTTCCGGCCATCTCCAATTCCTGCAGCTTAAGTTTCACCGAAGCCATATCCATTTGCGCATCGGTGGCAATACCTTCGGCAGTTCTGAATGCAAAACGATTAGTGCTGAGAGCAGCCATAACCTTTTGTTCGTCATTCAATGCTGTTGAGGCAGATTTATTGGTGTTGAAGGATTCGAATTCGTTGCCGGAATCTGGTTCTGTAGCAACAGGTGTTTCTACCGGATCTGAGTTTTGCGATACCAGAATATCGGTTGTTTCGGTAAGTTCTTCCTGCTTTTGTTTTACTTCTTTCACTTCCTGGAGCAGTTTATCGCCCAGCGTTTGTAGGAATTTGGAGGAAAAAATGGCTGCAATAGTACAGAAACCAAAAAAGACAAAATGAGAAATCACATCGCCATTCAGGCATTCTGCCATCAGGTTGCTAGAAACCGTTTTGAGGAATAAAGGCACCGTAGCAGCCGCAGTAAGCCCAAGGAGTACAGATTTGCGGAAACCTGCACCATTGGCCTGTTCCATATAATAGTTGGCTGTACCGCCTAAAAGGCCGGCAGCAAAGATGATCCCTACGAGAATTCCGATGCCCATAAAAAATTGGAATAAGTTTTGCCCAAATGTAGCATCTCTTTCACAATTTAACCAAACTGCTGAAAAGCCAATGATTTTGCGTATTGTTTGTTTATTACTGCTGGTTGTGGCCCTGCCCCGGGATATTTTTGCTCAGGACACGCTGCAAGACCCTAAACCAGTATTTATCCCGCTCCTGGCCTATTGGTCGCTCAACGATACATTCACCTATAAGGTAGAAGAATACAAACTCAATTACCGGGGCGATGAGACCCTGAAAGACAGTACCGGCCAGTCGTATATGTTGAGTCTGGTAGTAGCAGACACCACAGATACCACCTACATTATAAGGGTGCTTAATGTATTGGATTCCAGCAGTTACCTGCAGGATTTACGCAACATTTCGTTACTCGACCCAAAGTTGAGTGAATTAGTTATCCAACTACAGTCGATTAATCTGGAGTACGTGATAGACAACGATGGCGCCTTTTTGGAGGCCAGAAACCTGGATACTGTACAAAAAGCCATGCAAAGCACTATAGATCATATAGTTAAAGTTGCCGGGGAAGATAAAAACAAGAAGATTTTCCAATCATTTCTGGAAAAATTTTCCAGTCCAAGGGCCACACAAATCAAGTTTTTTGATCATTTACAGACCCTTCACAAGTTTTACGGCATGGAGTATGCCCTTGATAGCACCTGGATATTTCAGGAAGAAACGGAACACCCATTGGTTTCAGGGGAAACGTTGGTGTATGAAAATGAGTTATTGACAACGGCGCCCGAAGACTGGAACGGTTTGATCCGTCAACAAAATACCATTATTCTGGAGGAGGAGGGCGCCAAATCGTTGATGAGGGGAATAATGAAAGGAATTGCTCCTCAGAAAACCATTGATGAATTGCTGGAAAAGACGCCACCAAGGATAGAAATGTACATCAGTTATGTAATAAACCCTGAATGGGGCGTGATATATGCTATGTATTACAACAAAGACATATACATGGGAGGAAAGCTGGCATCAAAGCAGACTCTTATCATGGAATATGAGGGTGAGTGGTAAGGATCAGATAAGGTCTCTTAATATCAGTTCTTTTTTCATGACTTTCCCATCGCGTTTGATCACTATTTTGATTTTTTTGCCAGGTTTTTGTTGCAAAAGGGTTTGCAATTCCGACAGGGTGTGCATTCCTGCAGGCCAAAAACCGATGCGCAATATGCGGTCTCCGGCATGTATGCCTGCTTCATCTGCCGGCGATCCGGGCAATATGTTCAATACGGTGAAATAGTTCAGGTTCAGGCCCGAGGCGATGATGTTGAGTCCGCTTCGATCGTATAAAAATGCCTGAGTGACGTGTTTGGTGGGTTTGAACCATACTTCGGCAGTCTGATAGTCCAGGCACACTTGAAAACGACTCAGGATGGCATTGCCAATGAGTCCATTGCGGCCATTTAGATAACTGAGATCCTGGGTAGTGTCAACGGCTTGAAAGTAGGTAAGCACTTGTTGTTGAAAAATGGCGCCAAGAGTCAGAGCAGGCGTTCGACCTACATAACCCTCCAGATAGCCGCCGAGCCCCATACCGATGTTGGAAGGTATGGCATTGGAGGAAGGTTGAATAAGCGGATGAGTATTTGTAAACAACATCATCGGCATTCCGGCGCCTGTATCCAACAGCAGTTTCACGGAGGAACTGGAATCTGGTCGCAGTTTAGCTGTCGTATTGATGTATATTTTATTGCGGTAAAGCTCTACTGGCAAAGATTCGAACCCGTTTTTACCTGGATAATAGGTACCCCGTCTGAATAAGGTTAGTATTCGCTTTTGGTAATTGATTTTCACCAAATAGTTGGAGAACACACGTCCGGCCAGAATACCATGTACTTCTACTCCTGCATATTCTTCGAACCGGAAGTAATCGTCTTTAAGCACCAGGATATCCTCCTGTTTGGCAATTACATCTTTGCCCATGATTTGCAAACGGATATTTCGAGCCAGGTAAGCTACCAGTTCAGAGGTAAGATCAGAGCCTTTAACCCGAAATTCACGGTCGTACCTAACCTGAAGAATATCGCTTATTTCCCTTTTGGTTAATATAGTATGCTCTGCTCCTGTATCGTAAATGAACTTCAGGGGTAGTGGGCCATTGAATGCGATATTGAGTATGATAAAATTATTAACGTACTCAAACGGAATTTCGATCTGGTGCAATCCTTCCGGTATATCAAATCCGGTTTGGCTGCGGCCGGGGGTACCATATAACAGCCAAAGAAATAGTAAGCATGCAACGGTTTTTGTTTTCATAGCAACGGGCAATGGAGGATTAGCCAGTTTAGCAGGCAATTGCGGAGCGAAGGAAACCAAATTTGTGTTTTTTTAAACGATTTACTGCTGTTTTTTTGACCAAGGAGATATATTTTTCCCAACATGGCATATTAGGTTTCCATACCTTTGCGGCTTCATTTTGCCATTCACCATTCAATAATTTTAACAACAGAAATGAAAGTAGCCGTTGTCGGTGCAACCGGTTTGGTAGGCACCAAAATGTTGCAAGTGCTGGAAGAGCGCAATTTCCCCGTAACTAAATTGTTTCCGGTAGCATCAGAGCGTTCCGTGGGTAAGACTGTGAAGTTCAGGGGTAAACGTTACAAGATTATCAGCATGGATGCTGCAGTGGGTAAAAAACCGGATGTTGCTATTTTTTCTGCGGGTGGTTCTGTATCAAAAGAGTGGGCGCCTCGGTTTGCGGAGCGTGGCACGGTGGTGATCGACAACTCTTCTGCCTGGCGTATGGATCCTGAGAAAAAGCTTGTGGTACCTGAAGTAAATGCTTCTGTATTGACCAAAAAGGATAAAATAATTGCCAATCCGAACTGTTCAACCATTCAAATGGTAGTGGCATTGAAGCCATTGCACGATAAATACACCATCAAACGCGTGGTGGTAAGCACCTATCAAAGTGTTACCGGAACAGGAGTGAAGGCGGTAAACCAACTCATGAACGAGCGTAAAGGCAAATCCGGTGAACGCGCTTATCCGCATCAGATTGACCTGAATTTATTGCCTCATATCGATGTCTTTACAGAGAACGGTTACACCAAAGAAGAGATGAAGATGGTGAATGAAACGAAAAAGATAATGGGAGACGACAGCATTCGGGTAACCGCTACTACAGTTCGGGTGCCTGTCATTGGCGGCCACTCAGAATCTGTCAATGTAGAATTTGAACGTGATTTCGATCTGGCTGAAGTGCGCAATTTGCTTGAAAACGCCCCCGGCGTGGTAGTAGTAGACAACCCTGCTGAAGTCCAGTATCCGATGCCGCTCATGGCACACGATAAAGATGAGGTTTTTGTTGGACGCCTGCGCAGAGATGAATCGCAAGCAAACACCCTGAATATGTGGGTTGTGAGCGACAATCTCCGGAAAGGCGCTGCCACCAATGCCGTTCAAATTGCCGAGTACTTGCTTTCTGCAGGTATTTTGAAACAAAAACAGAAAAAAGCCGTCGAAATTGCCTAATTTTGCGGCCCCAACCATCAACACTACGTACACGTCGCTCTTTTACGCACCGACAACCGAAGTTTTATGAAGAACAAGCTTGTAATTTGGGGCAGCAATGCCCAAAACGAGAAAGTCCTGATCGCGCTCGAATTGAAAGCAGAGTCGAACAAGGTCATGTTGTACTCCTTTCCGGAAGCCATCGTTACAGAAGCCTTTGTGCAAAAAATGATGCAGGAATGGCGTGATGACAAAGAAGCTGTTGAATTTCCTGAAGGACATTCGAGCTCAGAGAGAGAATTGACCGTTACAGACAGTCTTTTGCCAGACGACCTTAAAGCGGATCGTCCGGATCTGGTGCAACGTGCCCAGACAGAGTGGCATTTTGCGGTGCTTTCCGCAAAACTTCACGCTGCTTATCAACAGGAACTGGCAGAATTCAAAGAAAAAATTGAAACGCTGTCTACTTACGATAACAAGCTTTTCAACGGGCTTAAAGCTTTCTGGGACAAAGTTCAGGGGCAAAGTCGGGAGCGAAACCTGTATAAACAACATGCTGACGACCTGCGTGATGGCATCAATGTGCTTTTTGAGCAATTGAAAGACGTTCGCAAGCGCGTGAACAGCGAATTTATGGAGGTGTCTCAAGGTGTTTATGAGACCTTCAGTAAGGCTCTTGATGAAATTGAAGAGCGCATTACCACTGGCGGCGCCAAATTCAACAGTGTGTTTGATGATTTGAAAAAAATGCAGCGCGAGTACCACAACTCTCGCATGAGCAACGAACACCGCAACAAGCTTTGGGATCGGATTGACGCTGCCTTTAAAAAAGCTAAGGAGCGCAAATTTGGTCCGGATGCTAACAGTGGTACTATTGCCGACCGCCATGACAAGCGTTTGGCCGGTTTGGAAGATGCCATCAAGCGCATGGAAGACAGCATTCGTCGCGATGATGAGGAACTGAATTTCCAACGTAAAAAAGTGAATACCACGGAAGGTCAGCTCGAAGCACAGATTCGCAGTGCCAAAATCAAAATGATCGAGGAGCGTGTTGCAGGCAAACGTGAACGTTTGGCTGAATTGACCAAAACGCGTGCGGATGTACAACGTCAGGCGGCCACTGCGCACGATAAAGAAGCACGCCAGGCGGCTAAAGAAGAAGAACGTCAACAAATTGAGGCTAAAAAAGCGGCTTTGAAAAACGAGATTGAAGCCGAAACACATGCCAAAGCAGTTGCGGCCCACAAAGAAGATTCTCTTTTTGAAGCAGCTACCAATGTGCTTGGCGATGTATTGATGGATGCTCTGGATACAGCCAAAGCTGTTGCTTCTGTAGCCGCAGAAAAAGCGGAAGAGGTATTTGAAGAGGCTGTAGAAAAAGCTGAAGAAGTACTGGAATCCTTGAAAAAGGAAGATAAGGAAGCTCCCGCTGGGCAGGAGGAACAAGTGGCTTCAGCACCTGCGGCAGAAGAGCCTGCCGCAGCATCAGATGATGTTGCTGCTGCCACCACAAAGGATGACATCATTATTATTGACGATGTGGTCCACAAAGCAGATGAAGACAAAGCCGCAGATGCGTGAGTTTTTGAGTGCTTGAGTGTTTGAGTTGGCGTTGCTTTGGGGGGCTCGATTGTTTTGAGCCAGCTGAGGCTGGTGTTGTTCAATAAAGGCCCAACGGATTTGATCCGTTGGGCTTTCTTCGTATTTGAGTGTTTGAGTTGGCGAGTGTGCGAGTGTTTGAGTTGGCGTTGCTTTGGGGAGCTCGATTGTTTTGGGCCGGCTGAGGATGGTGTTGTTTAGTTTAATAAAGGCCCAACGGATTAGATGAGTGCTTGAGTTGGCGAGTGTTTGAGTTGGCGTTGCTTTGGGGGGCTCGATTGTTTTGGGCCAGCTGAGGATGGTGTTGTTAAATTAAGGCCCAACGGATTTGATCCGTTGGGCCTTTGTGTCTTCGCGCCTTTGCGCCTTCGTGTCCCTCTTTGCGCCTTTTAATCGGTGTCTTCCAGTTCGAACACTTCTTCCACCTTTTTTCCAAATACACGGGCAATTTTCATGGCCAACACGGCTGAGGGGGAGTATTTTCCCAGCTCAATGGCATTAATGGTTTGGCGTGTTACCTGAACCCTTTCGGCTAGTTCAGCCTGAGAGATATTCAAGATAGCGCGTTCCACCCTTATATTATTTTTCATAGCTTAACTTTTTGAAAATGAAGGCTTTATGCGCAAAATAAAGTAAAAACGCGCAACGAAAATCAGTAATGGGGTGAACATGTTGTACACCAGCACATTGAAAAAAGGAAATCCATGTGTGAATATGATAAAAGCAATCAGCAGGATACTATTAATCAATACAGCCCATTGCAGGGAGTCGAGTCGTACCCGTTGAATCCATTCATCTTCCACTTTTTCTTTGGAAAATGCCAGCAGTAATAAACCAGTAAGCAAGGCAATTGAGATCAATTCATCCAGCAAGGCCAAAGTAACCGGTTTTTGTGTGCTCCCGAAAATACTTTGATCAATCCAAAACAAACGCTCCAGCCCTTGCGGAAGTGTGATCTGGAGATAATCATCCATGCTCACTTCCATTACCATACAGTAAAAGCCAAGGATCAATGCCGGAATGGTTAATACCCAGCCAAGGGTTTTCCAACGATGAGAGATCAGCAGATGGTTGTTCATAAACTTACTTTTTTAGGTGACAAAAATACTGTTCCAAAAGTAAGGTATAAACAACATAATGTAAAGTATATTTTACACAATATAAAAAATATTTTACTTGGTGCTTTGGAGGGAGTGAATAGACGCCCTCTTAGGGTCTTAGCGCCTTAGTGTCTTTGTGCCTACTCGCCTTCGTGCCTTTTTCCCTCTTTGTGCCTTTAAAACAAGAAGGTTAACCCATTACGCCAGGCGACAAACTCTTTTGGAGCTCCCTGAGGCAGGTTTTGGTCCACGCTGTAGTCAAACTCGACGGTGAGGGCCAGGTGTTTGCTAAGATCAACCTTTAGTACCCATTCTGAGCTCAGTCGATAGTTGCGGATGTACCCTATGACGGGTTGCCAATAAGTAGTTTGAATCAGTGAAGCATGTTTGCCCGCCCGGAAAGTACTGGAGATATAGTTACTGGAACGATGCCAACTATTGGAGGGTGCATCACCTGAAAACAGATTTTCTTCCCAGAGCCAAGCGACGCCTAAGTAAATCCGTTGCCGACCGTTTTTCGACTTCAGTGCGCGCCAGCGTGCGCCCGTGCCTGCGAGGAAGCGTTGCTGAAGCAACTGCACCGGACTATTCTGGATTTGGGAAAAAGCTTCCCAGGTCCAGGTTTCACTCAGTTTGTAATTATACCTCAGGTGGGCAAATGCCTGGCGTGATATATCCGTCCCTCCAGCACGCAACCAGCCAGCGTTCAGCAATAACAGCAGTAAATGAGGATCTGACTTATACTGTATTTTTACCTGCGACTGGAACTGAAAGCTTTGGTTTTTGACCTTAACAAACGAACTGCTTCCGCGCAAGTGTCCGTACCAATGCACTGTATCTGTAGTGCCGGTAATTCGTTGTTCTTCGATATTGACAATCTGGGCGGAAAGACCGGTGTTTAAAAGTGCTAATGCCGTTATCCAAAGTATTTGCAACCAATTCATGAAAAATCAGATATTTAAGGCCAAAATAGCCCAAACTGCTCGTTAAAGAGTTCTTTAAGCCATTGAATGGCAAATTTTCACCAAACAATCTAGCTCCTGCTTATGTACGACTTTGTGACTTCTCCACTTGGCTGGTTTCATTTGTTTACGGCGCTTTTTGCCATGATAGCTGGTGGATTTGTATTATTTACACCCAAGGGCACTAAACGCCATAAAAATGCCGGATATGCCTATGTAATTGCCATGATATTGGTTTGTGGTTCAGCTTTTGGCATTTACCGGCTTACCGGAAAATTCGGCATATTCCATGTTGCAGCCATTGTTGGATTTGCAACGCTAGCCGGCGGAATGATCCCTATGCTCATGCGCAATCTCGACCGGAAATACAAAGCTGTACACGTATGGTTTATGTATTATTCGGTGCTGGGCTTGTATGCCGCTTTCGCCTCCGAGCTTAGCGTACGGATCCCCGAGAAGCCGTTTTTTACCATGGTTGGCATTGCTACGGGAACGATTTTCGGGCTTGGCACACTATTCATTTTACGGAAAGAAAAGGTCTGGACCCGGCATTTTGTGCAGGAATAGCCTGCTAATCTATCATTTGACTACTTTGATCCAGCGCTGTTCCCGCCAGGCAGCCCGGGCAGTTTTATCCTGAAATGTCCAGGCTACCAGTCGGCTGCTTTTATTTCCCTGACCCATTGGAATAGTTTGTACCTGATTGGCATTTACTTGTCTGAGTGCATCATAAATAGCCTTGAGGTGGGTTTGTTTGGCCACCAGGCTGGAAAACCAAAGCGCTTGATCCCGGAAAGTTTCGCTTTGTGCAACCATCCGGCGTACAAATTTTTCCTCTCCGCCATCGCACCGGAGTTCACGGGCTTGTCCGCCAAAGTTTAGCACAGACTGATTCACCTGTTGTCGTTTCAGGTTTGATTGCTTGCGCAAGGTTTCTGATGCTGCTTCTTTGGGGCTTGCGTGGAAAGGAGGATTACACACTACAAGATCTACCTTTTCATCTGGAAGGAGAATTCCCTGAAAAATGAGGGCCGGATTTGGTTGCAAACGGCACATTATGGCGTTGGTTAACACAGGATTAGTCTGAACGATTTTATTAGCAGATTCAATGGCTACGGGATCTATGTCAGAGCCAATAAATGTCCAGCCGTATTCCCGATGGCCAATAATGGGGTAAATAGCATTGGCGCCCAGGCCTATGTCGAGTGCCCGGATAGCGGGGCCTGTTGGTATTTTACCTTTATTGCTTTGAGCCAGCACATCGGCCATGTAATGGATGTAATCTGCCCTGCCAGGAATGGGTGGACACAAATAGCCCTCCGGGATATCCCAGTATTCCAGGCCATAAAACTGTTTAAGAAGTGCCGTATTCAACCATTTAACTGCGGAAGGATTGGCAAAATCAATAGATTCCTGGCCATGCACGTTCAGCTGAACGAATGGCGCCAAATCCGGGCATACGCTAATGAGCTGAGGCAAATCATATCGGTGCTGATGTCGGTTTCGTGGGTGGAGGCGGGAGGGAGGGGGTGAGGGGTTTGAAGGGTTTGAGGGGTTTGAGGGGTTTGAGAGGTTTGAGGGGTTTGATGGGTGGCGACCCTTGTGGTCGCTCCCCTGGTTTGAACGGTTTGAAGGGCGATTTTTCATCGTTGATAAGGGAAAGAACCTGAGTTGCCAAAAGGGGGGGGGCAATATCACCCAGATCCTTTGGTAGGGCAAGTGTATTTATGTGCCACAAAGATACAGCTTTTGTTTTGGAGGGAGGCGACTCCAACTGTAAGGAAGGCATTGGCAAGATAGCTTCGACCAATGTACTCGTCGAGCAGTTCAATGTATCACTAATACGGCAAACCTAAGGTAGCTTTTTATTGTCATTGTCATAGGATAAACCAATTTGGGGCGCCTTCAACCCCATCAAACCCTTCAACCCCATCAAACCCTTCAAACCCCTCAAACCCTTCAAACCCATCAAACCCTTCAACCCATGCCTCTCTCCAATCGCTGTCTTCTCATCGTCTTTCTCACGGGCATGATCAACCTGCTTGCCAGTCAAAATGTAGCCCGCCCCCCGCTGATCATCACAACCGATGAAAGCTGGGAAATCAGTGGCGCACGGGTGCGGGTACATGAATACCCATTGTCAGCCGAACAATTGACCATGCCTTTGTTCGGCGGCTCGAACCGGCCTACAAAGGCGGAACACAACCCGCTGGCGAAAGTTATTCCAGGCTCTACGCCCATCTGGCGAAACCGAACAGCCGATACCGAGGGCGAGGCCTACCATCTGCGCAAAACCATTCCGTTGGGTCCGGATCCCATTCGTAAAGTGACCCTCGAAGTAAATGCCGACGATGTAGCACGGGTGTATATCAATCAGCGATTAGCCAGTGCAGAAAATCGGGATGGGACACTGAAGGACGGGTACGATAAATGGTTCACATTCAGGAGTATAAGCGGTTTTACTTACAACCGGGTATATACCTACGATGTAACCGATTATTTCTTCACCAATGTAACCAACACCATTTTTGTGGAAGCGGTGAGCCTGGCATTTGATGGCAGTCATGCGTATTTCAGCGCCAAACTGGTGTTCGAATTCGATCCTATCCCCGCACCGCCGAAGCAAGTGAAGCAAAAACCGGCTGCCAAGCCTGCTTCACCGTCAGCAGCAACCCCGCCTGCCCCTGCCAAACCGGCGCCGGACAAGGTTATCTTCGAAGCTGGCCGCGATCCGGAAATGGACCAACTGAAGGTGGGCAGCATACTGGAATTGGGCCATGTATTCTTTGCGGCCGACGATTACCGGCTCGATACCACTTCATATCGCACGCTCAATGCACTGGTTTCTTACTTGAAACGGTATCCAACTTTAAAAATCGAAGTTGGCGGCCATACCAATTTGCGACCCAACGATGCTTTCGCCGCCGAGCTTTCGGCCAATCGCGCCCGTGCGGTGGCGCGATACCTCACGGATAACGGGGTAAACCACAGTCAAATTACCCACAAGGGATATGGCAAAAGTCGACCACGGGTGAATGCCGTGAACAAAGCGGCCGATAAAGCTAATCAGCGGGTGGAGATTAAGGTACTGGAGAAATGAATTATGTTTGAGCCCATGAACCTGCGAATGACACTCCAACGCCTGCTCTGGATTGATGGTTTTGCCGGGCTGACGGCCGGACTGTTTCTCCTGCTTTTTCGTACATCCTTGCCCGCGTGGTTGGGATTGCCCCAATGGCTTATTTCCCTGCAATGCGCCTGCAATTTCCTGTACGCAACCTATGCGCTTAGTCTGGCGAATCGTGCAGAAAAGCCGAAATGGATGCTATGGTTGCTGGTGTATGGCAACTGGGCTTATGCGCTGTTTGCCTTGATCTTGCTACTGTACTTTTATCCCGGCTATACAGCATTGGGCGCGGCATTTTTTATTGCTGAAGTGGTGTTCATTGGAGGTTTGGGGGTAATTGAGGCAAGAAAGGTTAGAGATTGGAGCTCACGTTGAGATCATTTTGCATGTGTTGGGTCGTTAAACTGACGGGGTGACTGGCAGTCGCCCCGTCAGTTTAACGACCCAACACATGCAATCAAGCACATCTGAATAATTTCATCCAACTCCTCTCCTCCATGCGCCACTTCCTGCCACCCTTCCTCTACTTGTTGTTAATCACCACCTTACCCGCCCAGGACCGTATCACCGGTCGGCCATGGGCTACGCGAAGTGAGGTGATTGCCCAAAACGGCATGGTTTGTACCAGTCATCCGCTGGCCAGTCAGGCGGCGATTGACATCCTGAAAAAAGGTGGCAATGCCATTGATGCGGCCATTGCGGCCAATGCCTGCCTGGGGCTCATGGAGCCCACTGGCTGCGGCATCGGCGGCGATCTGTTCGCCATTGTTTGGGAGGCTAAAACCGGCAAACTATACGGGTTAAACGCCAGTGGCAGGAGTCCGCAGTCGCTCCAACTGAGCTATTTCCGGGAAAAAGGGCTCAAAAGCATACCTTCCTACGGACCCTTGCCCGTTACGGTGCCTGGCTGCGTGGACGGCTGGTTTAGTCTGCACCAGCGATTTGGGAAACTTTCCATGGCAGCCAACCTCCAGCCGGCCATCCAGTATGCCGAAACCGGATTTCCGGTTACGGAGCTCATTGCCTATTACCTGTAGGCCAGCGCCCGTCGCTTTGGTTCATACCCGAATTTCAACGATACCTACACCCTGGGCGGCAAAGCGCTGGAAAAGGGGGATGTATTCCGCAATCCGGCCCTGGCTAACACTTACCACATGCTGGCGGAAAAAGGTCGCGATGCTTTTTACAAGGGCCCGATTGCCCGGAGCATTGCAGCATTCATCAAGGAGCAAGGCGGATTTCTCTCGGAAGCCGACCTGGCAGCGCACCGAAGCGAGTGGGTGGAGCCGGTGAGTGTGAATTACCGAGGGTATGATGTGTGGGAATTGCCGCCCAATGGTCAGGGCATTGCCGCGCTGCAAATGCTCAATATCCTGGAAGGCTACGCCTTTAAACCGGAGGATTTCGGTACGGCACGGCACATACATCTGTTTACGGAAGCTAAAAAGCTGGTATTCGAGGATCGTGCCCGGTACTACGCCGATCCGGAGTTTGCCAAAATACCGGTGAAGGAATTGCTGGATAAAAGCTACGCCGCGCGCCGCCGGGCACTCATCCAGCCCGACCGGGCCGCCACACAGGTGCTGGCCGGCGATCCTTTTGCCAACAATACCATTTATCTTACCGTTGCCGATGCGGAGGGCAACATGGTGAGTCTGATCCAAAGCAACTACCGGGGCATGGGCAGCGGCATGGTGCCGCCCGGACTGGGCTTTATGCTGCACGACCGCGGCGAGTTGTTCAGTCTGGACTCCACGCACGCCAACGCGTACGCGCCCGGGAAACGCCCGTTCCACACCATTATACCGGCGTTCATTACCAAAGACGGTCAGCCATTCCTTAGCTTTGGCGTAATGGGCGGCGATTTCCAACCGCTGGGCCATGTGCAGATCGTAATGAACCTCGTGGATTTTGGCATGAACATCCAGGAGGCCGGCGATGCGCCCCGCATAGACCATCAGGGCGGCAACAGTGATCCCACCGGCATTTCAACGGGAGCAGGCCAAATCCTGCTGGAATCAGGTTACGACTACGAAACCATTCGCCAGCTCATGCAAATGGGACATAAGGTAGGCTATGGCCTGGGCGGATACGGTGGCTACCAGGCCATCCGCTGGGATGCCAAGCGAAAAGTGTATTTCGGAGCCAGTGAGAGCAGGAAGGATGGGGGTGCTGTGGGGTATTAGACCGTTGGAGGAATTTTATCCGGCTTTTCGAGTGCTTTTTTCTCTTCTGCTTTCAAGCGCCGCTCTACTTTTTTCACATCCTCAGCAGGGGGCAAATGCTCCGGCTTAACACCTCGTTCATGTAAAATTTTACGCACAGCAAGGTTATTATCCACATGCTCTTGCTGTATATCAGACTGCCCATGCAGGTCTTTATCGACAACATTATGATTGGTCAACTCGGCAGCGAAATCTTTAGCTTTAATGGTTAGGGTGGGTAAAAAATCGGCTAAAGGCCGGCCATCAGGTACGGCCAGTTTGCGTTTCATGTCAAGAGTGCTACGCCCACCGAACAAAGCTTTGTCGCCTTCAGAGCGTATGATGGCAAACCCTTTTTCGTCTACGCCTCGCTCAAAAATGATACCGGAGAGTTTGTTTTCGGTTTTGGACAACTTTTCCCGTGCGCTCACGCGATCGCGATCGAGCAAGCGCTGTTCAATGAGTTCCTGTTTTCTGGTTTGTACAGCGAAATAGGTCTGTGCAAAGGCAATTTCAGGCTTTTTGGTAGGATCACCGTTTTGAGCGATGAGGTAACAGGCATAGCGGGTGAGGGCCATTTCCTCAATTTGACGATGGGTGCCGCTACCAATTTCGACCATTTTGTTGACGTCAACAAAATGGTGCCGCACTTGCTCACCGGCTTTCTCACAAGCGATTTTTGCCTTTTCAACTGCATTCAGGAAATTTCGCCATTCGGCATAGCCCAAAATGCTTTGCAATTCCCGGGCACTCCAGCATTCTGTGCCTTCAAAAAGGTAACAGGCGGCTTCAAATTTTTCAAATAGTTCAAGGATGAGGTCTTTTTTCATGGCGGACAAATTGTTTGATTTTGTCCTGTAAAAATATAAATTGTTTTTATTTTAAAAATAAAATGTTTTAATTTTTTTGGGTGTGGGTAAGTAGGGGTTACTTCCCAATACAAAACTTCCCAAAAATATTCCCCAGCAAATCCTCTACCCCAATTTCTCCTGTAATCTCTCCGAGATACGCCAGCGAGCGCCGAATGTCTTGGGCTACAAAATCGCCGGTAACGTTGTGGTCCAGCCCTTGGAGCACATCGGCCAGGGCCTGATCGGCGCGGAGCAGGGCGTCGCGGTGGCGGGCATTGGCTACAATGGTGCTTTCCTGCCGGAGTTCGCCGCCCACCACGATCTCATAAAGGCGGTCTTTGAGCAAGGCAATGTTTTGCTGGTTTTTGGCGGAAATGGGTATCAGGGCGTTTTCATCCAGCGGAATTCCGGCCGGTATCTGCACGGTGACTTTTTCGTCTTCCGGCAATAAATACGGGTGAATGTCTTTCCTGTTGGGCTGGAGTATCCATTCTGTCTGAAAATGCGGATTGCGGTCCATTTTGTTGCATACTACCAGCATTTTGAGGCCTTCCTGCCAAAGTCCGGCCAGATCCTGCCAGATCTCGGCCAAGGTCATGCCACCTGCCACATCCCATACATACACGAGCACGGCGGCTTCGCGCACTTTTTCTAAGGTGCGCTGCACGCCAATGGTTTCGATGGCATCCTGCGCCTCCCGGATGCCCGCCGTATCCACCATCCGAAACTGTACTCCGCGGATGTTGAGCACCTCCTCAATGGTGTCGCGCGTGGTGCCGGGAATATCCGACACAATGGCCCTCTCCTCATTCAGCAAGGCATTCAACAGAGTACTTTTCCCGGCATTCGGTCTGCCGGCAATGACGGTGTTAACGCCCATTTTGAGCGCGTTACCGAGTGTGAATGAGTGAATGAGTGATTGTGTGATGCTGCGGATGCGCTGAATGAGTTGACGCAGGTCGTGCCGGTCGGCAAATTCCACGTCTTCTTCACCAAAATCCAGCTCCAGTTCCACCAAACTGGCGAAATGGATCAATTCATCGCGCAGATGCTGGATTTCCTGTTTGAAACCGCCTCGAAGTTGTTTGATGGCCAGATCGTGCGCCGCCGAGCTTTCGGAAGCAATCAGATCCGCCACGGCTTCGGCTTGGGTGAGGTCCATTTTGCCGTGCAAAAAGGCGCGCAGGGTAAATTCACCAGGTTCGGCCAATCGGGCGCCATGTTCCAGACACAGCTGGATCACCTGCTGAAGGATGTATGGCGAGCCATGGCAGGAAATTTCCGCCGTGTCTTCTCCGGTGTAGGAATTGGGGCCTTTGAACAGGGTAATCAGTACTTCATCGAGCACCCGACCATCTACGGTTACAATTTTGCCAAAGTGAGCGGTATGACTGGGTTGATTTTCCAGGCGTTTGCCCTTGAAGATTTTGTCGGCAATTAAAATGGCATGCGAGCCGCTCAGACGGATTACGCCAATAGCGCCTACTCCTGCGGGTGTAGCAAGTGCAACAATGGTAGAAGACAAATCAGGTAGGGCCATGGTAATCTGCTTGAATTTTATGCCGGAAATGCTGGATATTTCCACCGCAAAATTCGCACAATTCTATGGAACCGAACGAACCCGTCACTGATAATCGGCCGGAATGGCTCAAAGCGCTTACCGATAAAAGCTGGAATCTGGAGTTGATCATCTCTGGTGCAGCCATTTTCCTGGCCAATTACCTGCCGGATGCGGTGGATAATTTGCTGAAATATTACCTGCAAAACTGGGTAATGGATGAAGATTTCACCAAAATCACCCTGCCTTTGCTGGCCTTCAGCTTCATGAAAGTGGTGGCCTGGGTACTGATTTTCACTTTTGTAGTGCATTTTGTCATGCGGGCTTTCTGGGCAGGCGCGGTGGGACTCCATGCTGTGTATACCGATGGCATCCGATATGAACAACTTCCCTGGATGACTGATTTTAGCCGGGAACAATCGCGTGAACGCTTTGGTACGCTGGCCGATTACATCTTGCGTTTAGACAGGTTGGCCAATCAAATATTTTCTGTAGCCTTCCTTATTGCGCTGACCAGCATGGGCATATCTTTTGGTTATCTACTGGTTTTTTCCATAATTAATGTTGTTCCGGTTTATGTAGGAAAAGACATAGGTAAGTGGATAAGCGGAGTCTTCCTGATTATGGTTTCCATCATGGCCTTGTTGCCCATGGTTATGCAGTCATTAATGCGTTCTCCAACCTGGTCGGCCAAACCCTGGGTACAAAATTTAGCAAAGTGGACCATGCAAAAGGCAGGTTTCATTCTGATGCCATTTATCTACAAGCCGTTAACCTACCTGAATTTGACTTTCAATTCACAAATACCCAAAAAACGGCTTCTGAGGAATATGTTTTTGTGTTTTGGAGTGTTTTTTTCCTTTGTAGTGTTCACTTTTGTCACCACACTTACACAATTATCAGGCAGGAATATTATTCAAAACCGACAGTTTTATGCTTCCCAGCGCAATGAACATACCCTATCCAGTGGCGTTTACGATAATCTGCGCAGCCAATCCGACCGACTCCCACCGGTGAGTATTCCGACTGAAGTGGTGGAAGGACCATTTTTGCGTGTTTTTGTGGATTATCCTAAATTATTGGACGCCGCCATTAGCCAGCATTGTCAAACACCCCATTGGCCGGACTCTTTATCCAAACAACAGCGCCGTTTTAGATCAGACAGTGTACACATATCCTGTCTGGATGCCTTTTTCAAACTAAAAATCAATGATTCCCTGATGGTTCATCCGGATTGGATGTTTCACGAACACCCGGTAGCAGGCTCACCCGGGCTGGTGGCTTATTTGCCTTCCAAAACTTTTAAACCGGGAAAAAATAAATTGCTGGTAGAAGTACCGTCTTCCTCCAAACCAGATTCTTTGCGGGTGTATGGGGAGTTGTATTTCTGGTATGAACCGGAGTGAGTGTGGGAGTGTTTGAGTGTGGGAGTGTTTGAGTTGGCGTTCGGCGGAAAATTACCACTAAGCCACAGAGGCCACTAAGAGCGCGCATCCTTAGTGGCCTCTGTGGCTTAGTGGTATCCCCACTCACTTCAAATTCTCAATATACTTTTTCAAGCCATCTGCAATTTCGGCGGCGTACTGTGCTTCTTTGCCACTACCCATGATGGCTTGCTTGTCGGTAGGACGAAGGGTTGGCAGGGCGCCGAATGGGCCATCCAGGGGAACTGGTTTCAATATAACGGGCATTACCAGGAATCCTTTTCTGGGGTTATTGCGCTGGGCAATTTCTGCCATAAGAGATACAGCAGGATTTTGTGTCTCGTCGTAAAAATCGGCGGTAAGTAAGGGCAACACCACCTGACATTCGTTCAGGGCATTTTGAAGCCAGGTTTTTACATCACCTTGTCCTACGGCGTCTGCCAGGCTGACAAACTGAGCCGGCAATGTTCGCAATTGTTTGATTAGCAGATCAAAACCATCTTTATCAGCTGCTTCATTGTGCAGCACCAGTATTTTTGCTTTTGGCGCTTGCTGGGTGGTAGCTGCGGCAGGGCTTCCCAGTTTCTGATATTCCAACACCAGGTTTTCTACAAAATTTTCCAGGTTGTCTTTGGGGAATTGCATGCCAAATTCTCCCTGGAAAAAGACTTTGGTATCTGCATCTGCCGGACGTTCATCTTTAGTGGTAAAGGAGTACGGCTGAATGTTTTCGCGAACGTTTTTGTACAAGGTATCCAACAGCAGACGCAGGGCCCAGTCTTCAAAATCGAAGCCCAGGAAAAGGTGGTGGCGATAGTCCTTGAAAGCATTGGTGAGCGCATCGGGGATGCGCTCGTTTTGCTGTTCACCAACTATTTTTTTGATGTAACTCAGTTGTTGTTTATAAGTCAAAACCAGAGATTCCGGTTTTACATAGGAGCCCAGCAGGTTATAAATCACCACCCGCGAATCTTTTTCAAAATCAAAGTTCAGGGTAGTGGAAGGTTTGTACCAGTTGTAAAAATCGGCATGATAAGCCTGCGCAATCTGGTCGTACAAACGCGTAATGAAATTATCCGGAGTGGTATTGATCACAATCCGGAATTTCAGGTCGGTGAGTTGTTCCAACGCCGGATGCAGCTCACAGGAATCCTCCATGTCTGCGTAAAACTTGGCCACATCTTCCTGCAATACATTGTCGGTAGAGCGGTTCTGAATGCGCAGCAGACTGGTAACGTAAGGTAGACTGCATTCTTCCTCAGGGCTGAGTTCCAGCTTGTATTTCTCAGCCAGATGCCGGGCGCACAATTCGGTCAGGGGCTCCCAGTTGCCGTTTTTGTCTTTGGCGGCGAGGGCAGCCGGCCCCAGGAAAAGCACACAGGTCCCGTCTTTGACCTTGCGGGCAATGGTTTGATACAATTCGGTAGGCGAGGATGATTCAGGTGGCATAACAATGCGCGGTAGCCGACAAAGGTAGAGAAAAGACACTAATACACAAATAGAAAGGCACAAAGGCGAGAACCCGAGGGCACAAAGGCACGAAGACGCAAAGGCGTGAAGGGCGTGGACTTCGTCCACTGTTTTTTAGGCATAAAAATGTGAAGGGTTTATTTGGCGGTGGCCAAATAAACCCTTCGTGTATTTGCGTCTTCGCGTTTACCTTAGTTTTCTTCCTTTTCCTTTTTCCGGACATTTGCGCCTCCGTCAACACGCACTGAACTTTGGCCGGTAGACAATACCAGGGCATCTTCTCTGGCGAAAAGCCTTGCTTTGGCATTGTCGGCTGCGGAAACCTCTACGCGATCGGCGGTCCAGTTGGTGGCTTCCAGTACTGCATCGTCGCTGAGGCTAACCTCCATATCGTCGCCGTTTCCGGTAAGTTCAACGGCTGCCTTTCCAGACAAGGCCAGTTTGAAATCCTGGGAAACATCCAGATAACCTTTGATTTTGGCGTTACCGGAAGCGGTAATATTGGCCACACCTTCATCAAATCCGCGGAGGGTAATGGTTCCGCTATCTGCATTCAGGGAGGTAAAAGTTGGCGTTTGAATGAAAATTTTCACCCGCCCGTTTGTGCTTTTTCCACCCGTTGTAAAGGTGATTTTCTCTCCGGTTTGAATTTTCTGGATTTTATCTTTTTCTTCCTGTGGCCCCTCAATTTCTACCCGAAAGTCATCGCCTTTACGGATTTCCGTTTCGAAGTCGCCTTCCAGAATGAAACGCTCATAGTTGCGGTCGGAACGGTAACCTTTATCCCCCATGTTGGGGCAATCGGCACAAACCAAACCGCGGGTGCCCATGCGGAACACCTTACCTGGTCGACGAGAGATGTAGTTGCTCTCGTTCTCATCGTCGTACTCATCCAAATCGGCGCCGGCATATTCATGGATATTCTCTTTGAATGTAATGAATTTGCCTTTAGGCACCTCAATATTGATCCTGATGCGTTGGCCGCGCCATTTTTCACCTTTAGCCACTGTGTAGGAGGTAGGCACCTGAAGTGTATTGCCGGCAAAAACGGTTGAATAAGCCACCTTATCCGCATTTTCCTGGGCATTTAGGCTACTTGAACCCTGAGACTTGATGATTTGGGTTACGTGATACTGGTCGTCTTTGCTCGGGAATACGCGGATTTCCAACGGACAGCGCATTTGCATGCCTTCCTCACTGAGGTGTACTCCATCGTCATCGAAGTTAAATTCGTTCACGTTGTGGTACCGTTGGCCAAGCAAATCCTCGATAGCTTCCACCCGCATGGTATCCGAGCGCAGGCTGCTCAAATCAATTTCCTTGGAAACGGTTCCGGTTTGGCTGTACTCCTTTATGCCAAAGGGCAACATGGAGAATGCCGCAATAACGCTCAGGATAAACAGGGTGGTTAAGGTGCCTGTTACCCAACCCGGAGTGCGTGTTTTGAACAGTAAACGGGAGAAAAACAGGATCAATCCAACCGCCGGAATAGCCAACAGAAAGAAAATGTTCACGATGGCAAACCATGTCCAGCCTGAGGAATAGGGGCTAAAATATTCAACGTATGGTGCGCCAACCATCAGCGCCATGATGCTGCCAATCCAGCCTGCACCGAGTCCGAGTACCAGTGCAATACCGATCAGGATAGCAATCAGGGCGGCGAATTTGGCAATAAACCGAAGTGTAAAGCCAAAAATCTGGCCAATGGCGGTTACGCCGGTGCTGACTACCTGTTGGGCGTTAGAAGAATTTTTTTTTGCCTGCGTGCCCATGTCGTTTACCTTTTTTCCAATGCGATCAAACCCTTCTTCCACCTCTCTGGCAATATTGTCCATATTGGCTGGTTCGCCACGCATAGCCAAACGGTCTACGGCTGTTTTTGCCGGTGGCACCAAAATCCACATCAGCACGTAAGCCGGAGCCCAGAAGCCGAAAGAGGCAAAACCAAGCAGTACGAAGATCAGGCGCATCCACAAAGGATCATTCATACCGAAGTAAGCCGCCAAACCGGAACACACACCGGCCACAACTGCGTCTTCTTCATCGCGAAACAAACGCTTTCCGGTTTTGATGGAAGAGCTTTTGCCTTTCCAGGTACCGCCAGACTGGGCGCTGCCAGAGGTGGTGGTAGTGTCTTCGCCGCCAAAATCCTCCGGTTTACCCATCAGCGCTACTGCAGCCTCAACATCCGGAAGCATCACGATGGTGCGGGAGCCCATGCTACCCGTAATCACTTCACCCAGTCGGCCCTCAATATCGCCAATGATTTCATCGCGGCCTTCGCTTTCTCTGAAGCGTTTGCGGATGCTTTCGAGATACGACGAGAGGTATTCGTACGCATCGTCATCTATGGTGAGGGCGTAACCGCCCAGATTGATATTCAGTATCTTGTTCATTGCTGTGTTAGTTTGAAATGAAGTTATTCAGTGAATTTTTTCAGGGATTTCCATCAAATGACCAAAGTGACTCAAATGACCTCAATCCACCACTCAATAACCTTTATTCCGCTGCCGGAGGTTGTTCGGTTTTTCGGGTTTTTCGGGAGGCCTGCGGCTTGTTGATGGTTTGACCAACTGAATGTACCAGTTGTTGCCAGCTATCACTAAGCGCTTCCAGGAATTGACGGCCCAATTCTGTGATTTTGAAGTATTTACGCGGCGGTCCGGAGTTGCTTTCGCGCCAGGTATAATCCAGTAGTCCGTCATTTTTCAGACGTGTCAGGAGTGGATATAGGGTACCCTCTACCACGATGAGGTCGTTGCTTTTGAGCCTCGATATGATATCGCTGGGATACACTTCATCCTCCTCAATGATGGCAAGTATGCAGAGTTCCAATACTCCCTTGCGCATCTGTGCTTTTGCATTTTCGATATCCATAATTTTTTGCGTTGTTCAGAAACTTCTGAGAATGGTTCAATGGCTTGATGCGGGTTGATCTTTTATGATCAGGGTGTCGGTTGCCCGGATCGCTTTATCGTCTTTTTCAAACTGGTTTTTGCGGCGCACCAGTTTAGGGCTCAAACTGATGATGTTGGGGCTGATCAATGATTCTGTTGATGCAGGTTTGTTTTTGGGAACCTGCTCCGCTGCGGCAAGTCCGGTAAGGACTAATGCCACAAAGGAAAAAACAGAAAGTGCGATTTTGACTTTGGGTTGCATAGCTTAATTGTTGTCGTTGTTGCTCCGTGTTTTCAAAGGTTCATGGCCTAACCTGTTAGTTGGTAGCACAAAGATAATGGTATTGATAGGTTCTTTGCAATACATAGAACCTATTTTTGCCGGGTACTTTCATTAAGATTGCAACCTTTTATTACATAATATATTGATTATCAGTATTTTAATAGCCGAAAAAAAATTTTTAAATTTTTTTATTTTTTTTCGCCGACGCACCTCAACACAGGTTTTATAAACAAAAAACGGGCTTCTTATCCATGATCCGGATAAGAAGCCCGTTGTGGGTGTTTCTAACAAAAACTATTGCAACCTATTACCTGCGCAGACGGATGGTATAAGAATCGCCATTAGCCAGGGTCAGTGTTCCAAAGCGGTCGCAGGTTCCGTCGCCGAAATCAAGGGTACGAGTGCGAACCCCGGCGCTGAATTCGATGATACCGGAAGAAATCCAGCGGCAGGAAGCGCTTTTGATTAATGGCTCGGTGATGGTTGCGGTGAAATCAACCCCATTGCGGTTGGTTCCTGAAGCAGTACCTGTGCTGCTCCAAACATCGTCCCAATGAGTAGCCGTGCCGCCGCCTTCAATCAAAACGCTGGTACGGGTTTTATTCCAGGTGGTAAAAGTGCCATCTTCAAAGGTCAGCTTCATATCTGTAGCTACCTTGGTGTAAGACCATAAGCCGTCGGCATTCTGGCCATTATTGGTCCAGGTACGGGTGCCTTCTACTTTGGTTCCGTCTACAAAAAAGTTTTCGTGTGTGATGGTACGTACAGCGCCAGCAGTGCGTATTTCGGCTGTTTGGTTGATGATGATTTTACCGCTCAGCACGCGTCCGTCCGGCCGGGTGCAGGAAGGGCCATAATCAATGGTGATGGTATTTGGCCAGGTGCCTTCCGGTTGGGCGAAGGTTACGGTTGGGCAGGAGCCGCCGCCACGCTCTTCTACAGCGATGTCGGCATCCAGGTCAATTTGTTCAGTGTAATCTTCATTAGCAGAAAGATCCTCTGCAGTGGTGATGGCTACATCGTTGTTATCGTTTTTGCGACAGGATTCTGCGGCGAGGATGGTGATCAAAAGGGCAGTCAGAAACAAAACAGACTTTTTCATGAATCGGTTATTTTTTGTGTAATGAATGGTTTGGTGGAAAATAGTTTACCGGCCGGTGAACACATACATAGACTGCCGCAAGGCTGGGGCGTTTAAAATGGCAACACTTAAAAAAATGTTAAGGAAAAGACACAAAGGGTGGGATAAGGCACAAAGGGTGGTCACGAAGGCGAGATAGCACTAAGGCGCAAAGGCACCGAGGCGCAAAGCGACTATGGGCTTAGACACGGAGGTGGATTGGCACCGAAATAAAACATGAAATCATTCCCGCCCGTGCTACACCTTCCACAGTCGGAGGAAGAGCACTTCAAGTGCGAGGAATAGCAATGCAAAGATGACACACCAGCGCCAGAGCACAATGCCGCGTTCCTGCTCATCTACCACCTGGGCAAAATTGGCTTCTGCATTGGCAACCATAACGGTCATGTTGGATGGAAGCTCTTTGGCGAGTAGTTCGTCTGATTTGAACTTCAGGTCGCTTTCTTTACGATCGTAGTTGAAAGCAAATTCGCCCAGGGTGCTGTCACCCTGCAGGAGCAGACGGTACCAGCCGGCATCGCGGACTTGCGTACCCGGTGTGAGCAGCACTTTTGAGCCAAAAATGCGCTGTTCCGGGATGAACTCTCCTCCCTGGCTGGCATCTTTAGGTGTTTGAGCAAGGTTTTCCTGCACCAGTTTGAGTTTGTAATTGGATTCTCCGGATGCGGATACACGGTGTTTAGCTTCCAGCACTTCGTCTTTACCTATAGTATAGGCTATTTGTTTGCCTTTGTTGCCGGCAATTGCCATTTTGAACAGCATGGGAACAAAGATTTCGCCATTTCGAACCAGATCGCTCACTTGTTCCTGAAGCGGAGCGGCACAACTGTATAAAGCGCCTTCACCGAGCGGAAACTTTACCAGAAATGCTGAGCCATCCCGGTAGGTGAGGATATGCTCTCCCCTACCCTGCGCGAACTTGAAATTACCTTGCGTGGACGGCAGGCGCAGGTTGGCACTTTTGTTCAAGAAAACATCCCTGAATACAAACTCTTCAGTATTAATCTGGCTTGCCTGACGTGGTGTTGGGTCAAAAGCGCCGAGATTACCGGCGCCAAACAATTGCAATAAGCCATCGTAGGAAGCCAAGTCTGCACTTTGGCTTGGGAATACTAATACGTTGCCTCCGTTTTGGCAAAATGTTTTCAATTCATTGGCCAGGCCGGAAGAGATGGTATTCAACTCGTTTAATACAATCAACTGATAATCAGCAAAACGGGAGTAATCCAGCGCCCGTGCATCTGAGTTGTCCAGTTTAAAGTATTTAGCCCCCAAAAAGGCATTTTCAATATATTTATTGGCTGAGAGGCCATTAATTGACAATACATTTATACGCTCCGCCACGTAGAAGCTGGCGTAATAATCATCGTCAAACTGTACCGGATAATCCGTAACCGAAACCTTGGCTTCATGCCATCCCGGATGCAGGATGGTAAAGCTCACGGTATCCAGTTTGGAGCTGCGGGCAGGAATATTCAGAGATCCAACCGGTTTGGTTTGGCCATCATGACGCAAGCTAAGGCGGATATCGGTTACTTCTTCATCGCTCCGATTACTCAGTTTTACCAGCAAATTCGCCGGCTGGTTCAGGATTTGCACCGGACTTTCGAACCAGGCGCTGTCTATGGACACGTTGCGTTCCTGCACCGCGCGCATAGGCACCAGCTTAACTTCCAGTAATGAATCCCTGAAGCTACTTACATCGGATATGTTTTCCTGAAAATCGCTTACCAGATAAGCTACTTTATTCTCCTGTTTGCCGGTATTGAGGCATTGCTGTTGCCGGATCAAGACCTTCGACAAATCTCTGGAGGCCGGGCTGGTTCTAATTTCTTCAATACGTGCAAGGGCGTCTTCCTGGCTAACGAGGCGTTGATCCCTGCCTTCAAAATCGGCCGTCAGGATCTGAAAGCGATCGGTTACCGGATAAGCGGAAATAATGTCGCGCGCACGTTGTTTGGCCAGTTCCAGAAGTGGGGCATCTTTAGACAGCGCATTCATACTGAACGAGTTGTCTACAAAGACAGAAACGGCTGTTTCTCCCCTTTTGGCCTCCGAACTGAGCGGAATAAAAGGCTGTGCAAACGCCAGTACCATAGCAGCAATAGCCAGGCAGCGCATGAGCAGCACCAGTAAGTTGCGCAACTTCTGCCGATTACTGGTTTCTTCCTTTACTTCTTTGAGAAAACGAACATTGGTAAAATACACCCGCTTAAACCGCCTGAAATAAAACAGGTGGATAATAATGGGTACTGCGATGACAGCCAATGCCGCTAGGAATCCTGGGAATAAAAATTGCACGTTTAGACCGGTATATACGATGAACGATGAATCAAGGGGTAAAATTGGGAGTTTTCCGGGAATTGCCGGGTGGGTAAAAACAATTTTTGCCGCGAATGGATGCACGCTAACGGCTTTTTTTATTCAGTTGGTGTTTTTTACGACCTTAGCGCCGACATTTCAAAACAACTACTATGCAAGCTTACCACGATCTTTTGAAGCATATACTGGCTCAGGGGGCTGAAAAGTCTGACCGCACGGGAACCGGCACCATTTCAGTGTTTGGATACCAAATGCGCTTCAACCTGGCGGATGGATTCCCTTTATTAACCACTAAAAAGGTACACACCAAAAGCATTATCCATGAGTTGCTTTGGTTTTTGAAAGGTGAAACCAATATTGCCTACCTGAAAGAAAACGGTGTAAGTATTTGGGACGAATGGGCTGATTCAGAGGGCAATCTGGGGCCGGTTTATGGAAAACAATGGCGATCCTGGGGAACTCCGAGCGGACAGACCATTGACCAAATCAGCGAAGTTGTGCGCACCTTGAAATCCAATCCCGACAGTCGGCGGATCATAGTTTCTGCCTGGAATCCGGCAGATTTACCTCAAATGGCGCTTGCGCCCTGCCATTGTTTATTCCAGTTTTACGTAGCCAACGGTAAATTAAGCTGCCAGCTGTATCAACGCAGTGCAGATGTATTTCTGGGGGTCCCGTTCAACATTGCCTCATACGCTTTGCTTACCCTAATGATGGCTCAGGTATGCGATCTGGAGCCAGGCGACTTTGTCTGGACGGGTGGCGATACCCACTTGTACATCAACCACCTGGAGCAGGTAAATCTCCAGCTCTCCCGCGAACCCCGGCCACTACCGGTCATGAAGATCAACCCCGAGGTTCGGGATATTTTCCAGTTCAAATACGAAGATTTTGAGTTGGTTGATTACGATCCATGGCCTGCTATTAAAGCACCAGTAGCGGTGTGAATGAGTGAGTGAGTGAGTGAATGAGTGAGTGAGTGCGTTTACCACTAAGCCACAGAGGGCACTAAGAGTGTGAATTCTTAGTGCCCTCTGTGGCTTAGTGGTAAACTCACTCACTCACTCACTCACTCACTCACTCACTCACTCAAACACCACTATTCTTGCTGTTGCAGATTGGCCTTTGGAGGTGGCCTGGAGCATGTATATACCTGGAGACCAGCCTTTTACCTCTATATTAAAGGAGCCACTGGATTCTTCTCCTGATGCAATCATTTGCCCTACCGCATTGAACACCTGATATTGCACCTGGGCCTGAACGGGCCAATCTATATGCGCCCAGGCGCGTGCGGGATTGGGGCTGATGTGGATGGCTGGCGCTTGTTTAGGCGTGTTGACACTGAGTGGCACGTTAACTTCCACCAGTTCAGTACGGAATACAGAGAGTCCGCCGCGCTGGTTTCCAATGACCATTTCCAGAACATCATCGCCATCCAGGTCTGCAAAAACAGGGTGCGAGCGGTTGCCCTCATCAATATTACCCCATTTAAGGTCGATAACCGTAAACGTATCCTGATTCGCTCCTTGTAAGTAGTAAGCCTCCAGATGCCCGCGTTGTGTTCCGACAACAATAATGGGTCCATCCGGTGTTTGTACAATAGCCGGGACACTCATTCCTACCACTTCTGGTGGTACTCGGGCATCAATCTGACCAATTTTTTGCAAGGTTGGAGAAGCCGGGTACATTGGGTTGTTTGCGGAACCGGTATTTTTGAAAAAATTGATGTTGCCTGCGCGCTCACCAATGACCAGATCCTGCAAGCCATCCTGATCCAAATCATACACAATAGGCGCTGACACCTGCCCAATTACATCCAGACCCAGCCACATTGGATTGGTATCATATTGAAAAACAAAGGGTTGGCCCGGGCCGGCAATGTTGCGGTAACAATAGATACCGCCAATGTTGTTGCCAACCAGCAAATCCAGATCCCCATCGCTGTCTATATCCCCAAACGTTGGAGAAAAATCATAATCCAAAGGTGCAAATTGAGACAAACCTGCATAATCTGAATCAACCAGTTCAAACGCCGGCGACGTGGGGGTGCCAATGTTTAGGTACAGATACAAACGAGCGTTGGTAAAAGTAGCGGCATTATTGATGTTGGTATAGTAGCCATAGTTGCCCACCACGATATCTAATAAGCCATCTGCATTCACATCGGCAATAGCAGGATGCGCACCTGTACCAATTTCGATCATTTCATCCTGGAACAAACCTCTGGTGGAAAGTTTGAAATCGTGCAATCCCTGGGTAGTAGCCATATTATCATACAACCACACCCCTCTGCGGTCTTCGCCGCTGGTAGGATTATTCAGGGCTACAATCAAATCACGATGCCCATCTCCATCGTAGTCAATCAGGTATGGCGCCGGGAAAGTAAATATCCCAATAGGCACATCATTTGAAGGGAAAGAAGTGTCCTGGGCTGTCATCCAGGCATTTTGGGCTGTGCCACCATTAAACATCAGGTCCATACAAGGGTAGCTAACGTTACCAAGCAATAGTTCATAATCCCCGTCATTATCGTAGTCGAAAGTAGCAATTGCCGCGCCCGGGTGCAACCCATCCCGCTCTTCTGCCACTGGCGCCTGCGCACCCGCACAATCAATGAAACAGGTATCGGGGTGGCAACTTAACTGTGCTTTACAACCCTCCATACCGTTTTCAAAAAAACGTCCCCAGCAGTTGTCGTACAACTCATATTGAGGTTTGGATAAAGGCAAGCCGTTCTCCACCGATGTGTTGCGCAACATGGTCAAACTGGTAGATGTACCTGCAATGAAAGCCACCAGATCCAGGTCGCCATCGCCATCAATGTCTTCAATGGATGGAAGATCTCCCCGGTTAATGGGAAAATTATTCCAAAAGCCGGGCATATTATCCGGGTAGAAAATGTACAGCGGATTGCAAGACGTACAGCCTTGCGGGTAGCTGAACAAGTGCTGCGTAAACTTCAGCCCATGACCATCATAATATCCTTTAAACAGCTGGATTTCCTGACTTGCCACCGACAAAGCGGCACAGAACATATCCATGATGCCGTCACGGTCAAAATCGCGCATCAGTATCCAATCATTCAAACCCGCGGGGAAATTCAGGGCATATTCCGGCCTGTACACGTAATCGGGATTGCCGGGCGTACCTTCATTAATAAAAGTAAGCAGTACGTTGCCTACCCGATCAAACAACACCAGGTCCTGGGTAAGGTCGTTATCCAGATCGGCCACAGAAAACTGTGGTGCGTTTAATCCTCCCAGAAATGGATATTTCAAGTCGATACCAAACTCCTTTACCGGATATTGTAATCGTTCGAACATAAACTGGCTCTGCGCCTGAAGGCTCCAGGATGCCAGTATGCAGACAAAAAACAGTGTGAATTTGTTGTAGCGCATGGTTGTGTAGAAATGGTCAGGGGTCTAATGCAGAATGCTCATTTTGACTGGCTGGCTTTGGCCCGCCGACGTTTGGAGGAGGCAGGTGTACACCCCTGCAGGCCATTGACCGGTATTCAGGCGCACCTGAGTGTCTTGCTGAAGCAACACGGGCATTTCTGTCATGCGTTCGCCCAGTGCGTTAAATACTCTGAGCATAGCATTGCCGCCAATCTTTCCGGCATTCTCCCAGCGGACAACAGTGAAATCGCTGGCAGGGTTTGGCTCATTTTGTTTTAACCTGAAATCATTCAGCGGAATGCTTACGGTATTGAGCAGTGTTGGGTCAGTGTAAACCACCTCCAGATCGTCGAAATAAAAACCATCACGTTCATCACCGTTGTCTGAACCAAAAACAAATCGGATGCTGATGTTCTGCCCCACGAATGCCGACAAATCCATGCATTCTTCTACCCAATCTGGCTGCAAATCTTCGAACAATGGCTCACCAAAAGGCTGGGCGCCAATGCCTGATCCAATTTTGGTGTACCGACCGCAAAGCGCTTTTTCCTCGTTACCCGAGGCTCTTACCTGCACATAATCATACCTCGGTTCGATGTCCCATTTTGCCCAAAAACGCAATTGCGGACTTTTGGCGCCGTCAGGGATGTAAATGCCGCCGTTGGAAAGCTGGATATCGGAATACGTAACCGGCGGGTATGGCCCATTGGGGGAATCTGTAATACTAAAAGGCGCAGAGACAAAGGTTGACTGAGTGGTAGCCCAATTGCCATTTACAGTCCAGTCGGCAATGGAGTTGCTGTTTTCCTCAAACAATACCACATCCTTGCCGCCATAAAATTTGCGCAGGGTATCCGTTTTGCTGTAAACGCCGTTGGAATACGTCAACAACAACCTGAATTCATCTCCCAGCTGAATGGAAGGATTCAGGGTTACCTGGCTCGTCAGCGCAACGGTTTCAAACTGAAGTGGCGATACGTTGAAGGTGTTGTTCTGAATGCTCAGAACATTGGAAGAACCAGGGCTCAGGCTTACTGTGAAAGGGCCATCCTGATATCCGTAACGCACGAATTCCAGGTTGATTTCCGGATTCAGGGTAGACAAATACTGATCTGTTTTATCGTTCACCTCACCAAACCGGAGCGCACAAAGCGCGGTGGCCAGGTTTTGCCATAAATTCTCCCGGTTCAGATCGTCAATTTCTGAAGGCTGGGGCCAAAAACCCGTTTTACCAACCTCAGGAGTGTAAGAATTAACGCCCTTTTCGGCAAACATCCAGTCGTCTGAGCTACCATTCACATTATATCCAACGGTTTCTATGGAGGTTCCTGCTTTGTATTTGTTTTCGCGGGTAAACAATTTAGCGAAGATGGCCAGTGATGGATCGGCCAGGGTATTGTTATAGGCCCAGGGATAAATCAACAAATTACTGAAAGTGTGGTAGTTATGTGCAAAAATGAAATCGTGCGCGCGTGTGAAGTCGCGAACAGTACGTGTTTCAGGCTCGGAAAAAGCTGATGGCCCGCGATAGGTCAGGCTCTGAGGATTTGGGGATGAGCCGCTATTATCATTCCCCCAAAAATACCCGTAATTCCGGTTGAGGTCTACACCAAAGGAGCCATCCCCATTATCGCGCAGGTTTTTACGCCACATACCTCCGCCTTGTGGGTCATTGGTTTCGTTGTATACATAACCATCCGGGTTCACACATGGGATGAAATATATTTCCAGGTTATCAACCAGGTATTTGATTTCCGGGTCGGTGGCATAGTTTTCCAGCAAATACCACATGAAGAACAGCAATTGGCTGGCGCCATTTGGCTCGCGGGAGTGGTGTAGCGCAGTGTACAGCACCTCAGATTCAGGTTCGTCTGAGTCAGGGTTGTCGGAAATTTTCACAAATTGAATTTTGCGACCTTCCCAAGTAGAAATGGTATCGCTGGCATCAGCCCGAGCGGTAATGAGGTTGGGAAATTTAGCCCTCATATCGTCGAGCACCTGCATCATTTCGCTCAGGGTATGATATCCGCCCATACTGCCGTAGGTGTAATTAGCTGGTGTTGGGTAAGGAGTTACGCCGGCGCCGGAACAGTTGGCATCCCGATCTTGTGCCTGTGGATTGGCCAGTTTGGTCAGGTAATCTTTTTTAAGGTCTTCTATGCGGATTTTGGTTGCGAAACCGGCGTTTTTCACCAGTTCCAGTTCAGAAGCAGCCAGATCGGCTACCAGCATTTGACCGGGGACATGGATACCGTGATCGGTTTCGATGCCAAGTTGAGTGAGCCGGTTAATGTCTTTGCCTCTCAGATCAATTTCCACTCGGGAGTATTGTTCTATGGTTTGGGCATTGGCCATCAGGCTGATGAAGCAGAGAAATAAGGCTGACAGAAGTTTCATGTTACAGGAAAATTTGCGGCAAAATTAAACCGCTGACGCTGGCAGTTGTTTTTTTTAGTGCATTTGGCAACCTTAGGCAAAATTTTTCTACAAATGCGGCTGTACGTATGGGATAGCGTAGTTTTGCCGTTCAAATGGAAGGTTGTGAAGCGCAACCGTTTATCACGCCATTTTACCCATTATGAAATTTGTTTCAGAAAAAGATATTGATGCCACCATTGAAGCGCTGGAGAACTACTCCGATGAGCAATACGAAAAACAAATGGAGGCCTTTGCAGAAGCCCAGCCGGTAATTTTCGCCTGGTTGTTCAGCGAAGAATTTGAATTGCTCACTGAAGATGAACGAGGTTATTTGCAATACCTGGCGCTTATTGCCTGGAAAGCCAATGAAAAAGTCAACGGACCAGTAGGCGCGGTGTCGGAAGATGAAATTGGAGAAGCAGAAGAACAAAACTATGCTATCCTGGAAGCCCACACGGCTAAAAAATTCCGGGACCGACTGAACCCGTTTTTTGAAAATACCAGCCAGGAAGACCTGCTTGCCTTTGCAGAAGAGGCTGTTTTGGAAAATGAAGACAAAGACGACCCTGATGCGATTGTGACTAAAGAAGGACGCGAGCCTATCTTTATTGCGATTAAAACGCTGGTAGATGTATTAACGAGTGAGTGAGTGAGTGACAACCTTTAAAAAAACGCAATTTTTACTGCCATGGCTGATTTGCATACCGCTACTGAGCGACTGAACCTGAATGGTTTTCTGGATTTGGAAATTGACCCTACACTGGATTTGGTGGAGGAGATCAACCGGTTGAAGCGTGAGAAAAACGCTATCATTTTGGCGCATTATTACCAGGATAGCGACATCCAGGACATTGCCGACTATATCGGCGACTCGTTGGGATTGTCACAAAAGGCTGCCAGTACGGATGCTGATATTATAGTTTTTGCCGGCGTGCATTTTATGGCAGAAACGGCCAAAATGTTGAGTCCTGGCAAAAAAGTATTACTGCCCGATCTTAAGGCTGGTTGCTCTCTGGCAGACTCCTGCCCGCCGGCCCTTTTCAAAAAATTTAAGGAAAAACACCCGGATCATCTGGTAGTCAGCTATATCAACTGCACCGCAGAGTTAAAAACATTAACTGACATTTGCTGCACAAGCACTAATGCCCTGGCTATCATAGAAAGCATCCCAAAGGATCAGCCCATCATTTTTGCCCCTGATAAAAACCTGGGCGCTTATCTGATTAAAAAAACCGGTCGCGACATGATATTGTGGAACGGTGCGTGCATGGTGCATGAGATTTTCAGTCATGAACGCATTGTTAAACTTCGGCAACGCCACCCGAATGCCAAGTTTATTGCCCACCCGGAATGCGAAGCGCATATCCTGGATATGGCTGATTACATTGGAAGCACTACCGGATTGTTGAAATATACCATCAATGACTCCGCTACGGAGTTTATAGTGGCCACTGAAGCCGGGATTTTACACCAGATGGAAAAGGCAAGTCCACATAAAACCTTTATTCCGGCCCCACCAGAAAACAATTGTGCCTGCAACGATTGTCCGCACATGAAGCGGAACACCCTGGAAAAACTTTATCTCTGCATGAAGTATGAGTTGCCTGAAATCATCCTGCCTGAATGGGTCATTGCTCAGGGCCGGGCATCCATTGATCGTATGTTGGAGATTTCAGAAAAAGCAGGTTTGATAGCAGGATAACGAGGCGGTTCAACTGATTTTTTGCTTTGTTTTTTGACTGATTTTGATGAAATGAAGGCGTTTGTCTTTCATTGGCACAACTATATTACCAATAATACGGTTTTGGCTAATCGACGTTGCAACCTTTAATCTTGTAACATCGTATATCTTTCCGGCCCCATTTCCCAAGCGAAATTTATTGTTCAATGCCTGGCAACATGTCCTGCCCATGTTGTCAATCATTGTTTTATTCACTACAAACACAAACCATCTAGCGTGCAAAAATTTCAACGATCTCGATTGTTCCCCATCACAGGTCTCCTGCTTGGGTCTCTGGTTTGGTTAGCCAACAATGGCAATCCGCCTACCGGCAAAACCGGTTCCTCGTTTAACGGGAATTGTAATGAATGCCACAACGCCAACAACTACACCGGAACCGTAGAGGTAACCGGCTTCCCGGCTACCGCCGATCCCGGCGCCACTTATGATATCAACCTGAAAATTACTGCCTCCTCAGGGAACCCGGTAAAAGCCGGCTTCCAATTGGTGGTTGTAGATGGCAGCAACGCAAACTGTGGCGATTTGATTAATGTGGCCGGCAACGGAACCGGCACCGAAATGGATCTCCAAAGCCGTGAATATGTGGAGCACCGTAACAGCAAAAACTTTGCCGGTGGAACTGTTTCCTGGGATTTTCAATGGAAAGCGCCCAACTCCATGAACGGTAGTACCATCAAAGCATATTTCATTGGAAACATGTGTAATGGAACTGGCGGTTCTGGAGGAGACAACCCTGTTTGGGACAACATTACCTTCAGTTTTGCCGGGCCACCACCTTTGACCGCAGAAATCACCAGCACTACTAACCCAAGTTGCAACGGTTCCTCTAACGGAAGCGCTACCGTAGAAGCAACCGGAGGCACACCTCCATATACTTATGCCTGGACTGGTGGCCAAACCACCCAAACAGCCATCAATCTGGCTGCAGGTACTTACACCGTAACTGTAACTGGTTCTAATGGCAGTGGCACGGCAACAGCTTCAACAACCCTCACTCAGCCAACCGTGCTCAACCTGAGTGTTAGTGTGGCCGGCACCGTTACCTGCAATTCTACTGCAACAGCCACAGCAACAGCCACCGGCGGAACCCCCGGATACACTTTCAATTGGTCTAACGGCCAAAGTGGCGAAGTGGTCATCTTCGATGAAATAGGCACTTATTCTGTTACAGCAACAGATAACAACGGTTGTACCAAAGCCACAACCGTCAACATCACCGGAAACGTTAATCCTCCACTGGCCTTTGCAGATGCCCCCTCAGCGATCAATTGTTTCTCGCCACAAGTGCAACTTTCCGGCGCAGGTTCATCTACCGGCTCAGCTTTCAGCTACCAATGGACAACTACCGATGGCAACATTGTTTCCGGCGCTAACTCGTTGAACCCAACTGTCAACAAGTGTGGCGCCTACCTGCTTACGGTTACCAACAACACCAACGGATGTACTGCTACCGCCTCTACCTCTCCGGAGTGCCTGGTTTCGCCCCCGGATGCCTCTGCCAGCGGCGGCACCATTACTTGTATCAATCCTGCAATACGATTATCCGGCAATTCCAATACGCCAGGCGTCTCCTATACCTGGTCAGGGCCGGGCATTTCACCGGCCAATCAGTTTGAACAAAATCCGGAAGTGAACGCTCCAGGCATTTATACACTTACCGTTACCAACCCGGAAAATGGTTGTACCAAAACAGCCGTAGCCACCGTTGGTTTTGATATGACTGCGCCAATAGCCAATGGTTCTGTTTCCGGAATTTTGACCTGCGTGGTTAATTCGGTTTCCCTTAACCTGACTACCAATACGCCTAATGCCACCTTTGAGTGGACAGGACCCAATGGATTTTCTTCCAATATCCCCAACCCAAGCGTTTCGGTTGGGGGCAATTATTTCGGCGCCGTGACCAATCCGGCGAATGGATGCCGAGGCTTTGATACGGTTACGGTGGTATCCAATACCACTCCACCAGGGGTATCCGCGTTTGTATCTGGCCAGATCACCTGTCTGGTAGATTCTGTTACACTGAGTGGCAGCTCTCCGGCCGCACCTAATGTTTCCTATATCTGGACCGGCAACAATTTTCAGTCAAACAGCCAGAATGCCGTTACCTACAATCCCGGTCTTTATACCCTTGTAGTAACCGGCACAGCCAATGGTTGCACCTCTTCTGCTGTGGTAACTGTGGTAGAAAACACCACCATACCAACAGACAGCATCGTACCTCCGGCAAATTTGAACTGTAATAATGCCAGCGTTCAGCTCAATGCCACGCCTTCGTCTCAGGGACCTAATTTCAAGTATCTGTGGACCGCCAAAGAAGGCGGACATATTGTTTCCGGAGACACAACCCTTACACCGGTAGTAGACAGTGTGGGTAAATATTTCCTGAAAATCACGAATATCGAGAATGGATGTACCAGCCTTGACAGTGTTAAGGTGAAACTTTCTCCTCCGGTAACGGCTGCAGTAACCAGCATTCAGCAGGTGAGTTGTTTTAATGGCAGCAACGGCTCAGCCACCGTGGCAGGCGCCGGCGGAAATGGCGTGTTTACTTATGCCTGGAACACCGGCGACTCTACCGCTACTGCCGCTAATCTGGTGGCGGGAACCTATTTTGTTTCTGTTACCGACGGCGAAAGTTGCTCCACTACCCTATCCGTAAGCATTATTCAGCCGGATCAACTGCTAGCCAATGCCAGCGCAACTGGAGAAACAGCCCTTGGCGCCAATGATGGAACCGCCTCAGCGAATCCAAGCGGCGGCACTGCTGCTTACACCTACCTGTGGAGCAACGGCGCTACTACACAAACCATTACCAACCTTGCTCCTGGACCCATCACGGTTTCTGTTACAGATACCAACGGCTGCGTATCTGTAGAAACCGTTACAGTGAATGCCTTCGGTTGCAACCTGAGTGGAAGCATTTCTGCTACGCAGGTAAGCTGTCAGGGATCCAACGATGGTCTGGCAGCTGTATCCCTAACAGGCGCAACCAACCCGGTTTCCTACAACTGGTCTAACGGAGCAACCACCCAAAGCGTCAACAACCTGGCTCCGGGTACTTACACCGTCAATGTAGTAGATGGGGGCGGATGTCCTGCTGTATTCAGCGTAAACATTACAGAGCCACCGGCATTGTCGGTGAATGCTACTGCAACAGGAGTTACTGCCATTGGCGCTACTGATGGTACTGCAACGGCCAATCCAACCGGTGGAACGGCAGGATACCAGTATCAATGGAGTACAGGAGGTTCCACTTCGTCTATTTCAGGTCTTGCACCGGGCACCTACACAGTTTCTGTAACCGATGCCAATGGCTGTACCGCCCAGCAATCCGTGAATGTTGCCGCCTTTAACTGCGCTCTTAACGCAAGCATCAGCGCAGTTAACACAAGCTGTTTTGGCTCCGCCAATGGCCAGGCAACCATTACCCTCAGCAATGGTACCCAGCCCTACAGCTACAACTGGAGCAATGGCGCCAGCACACAAAGCATCAGCAACCTGACAGCAGGCACTTACACCGTTTCAGCCTCTGATGGCGCAGGGTGCACCATCAGCCAAACAGTGAATATTGGTCAACCGAATGAATTGGTGGCTTCTGCTGTAAATATTCAAAATGTGCTTTGTCCTGATGATACCGACGGCCAGGTTGAAATTACAGTTACCGGGGGCACTTCACCATACAGCTACAACTGGCAGGGTGGCAATCCCGGAAGCCTTGGTGTGGGCAATTACAGTGTATCCGTTACGGATGCTAACGCCTGTGTAGATGTGGTTAGCTTCAGTATTGTGGCTACCGACAATTTAGCGCCTACCTTGACCTGCCCGGCCGACATTCAGGTTTGCGAACCAGGATTCATTAGTTATGGCACTCCTTCGGTAACCGATAACTGTAACGTACCGATTCCTCCAATCGTCATCAGTGGTCCGGCGAGCGGGTCAGTGTTTGATGAAGGTACCACTGTGATTGTTTACCAGGCCACAGATGATTCAGGAAATAATGGGACATGTTCCTTTAATATTACTGTTTTCCCAACTTCTGACATCCTGATTGACCAAATCATCAACGATATGAACGGTCAGCAGGTGGGTTCTATTTCTGTGACTGCGGTAGGTGTGGGGCCATTCACCTATGCCTGGAGCAAAAATGGCGTTCCATTTGCCAGCACTGAGGATTTGAACGGCCTTGGCGCTGGTTCTTACGCCCTGGTTATCACCGATGGAAATGGCTGCACTTCTGCGCTTGCCCCAATAACTATCACCAATACTGTTGGCACTTCCGACCTGACAGAGACCGGCACACTCAAACTGTGGCCAAACCCAAGCAGCACCTTCATCCAACTCGAAATCATTGATCTCGATGTACTTAGTGCTCAGTTGGTTGACCTGCGTGGAAGTCTTGTTCAGGAAATTCCACTTAAATCGTTGACACAACCCATTGATGTTCAAAACATTCCATCCGGCATGTATTGTCTGGTGGTTAATACAACCAATGGGCAGGTGTTGAGTTTGAAGTTTGTGAAGGAGTAAAGACGGAAGACGGTAGACGGCCTACGGTAGACGGTGGACGGTGGACGGTAGACGGCTTACGGTGGACGGTAGTGGGCTCGGGTATGAGAGCATTTTTGACTATCCCGAGCTCATAACCGTCCACCGTAGGCCGTCCACCGTCTACCGTAAGCCGTTTAATGTAGAAAACTAAAGATTCCGGCGAGAATAAGTACAACGCCGGAAATAATGCCTGCATAATGTTCAAGAGCATGCCAGTTGGCAAGATTCAGTCCATGCCAAACCAGTTGAACCCAAACAACCATACCTCCTACGGTAGTAAGGGTATACAATAAAGACAACTGGATAACCGCCCAGGATCCCTGGCTGCCTGCCATCAGAAAAAAGGCTCCGATTTCCAGACAAGGTGATAAAAACATAGCCATTGCCAGGGCTATAATCAATTGTTTTTCAGGCAATTGATCTGAAACCGGTTTATGCAAATGAAAATGCTGGTGGTAATAATGTCGCCAGATAAATACCAGGCCAAGGGCAATCAGCAATACTGGAGCGGCTGTCTCCATAAATATTTCTGTCCAGGAGGCCAATTGCCATCCGGTAAGGCTTACCAGCAACCCAATCAATACAGTACTAATTGCATGAGCGGATCCTGCCATCAAGGTAATCCGGGAGGCTTTCCCGGCTGTCCAGCCCTGGCGTTTGCCTATGGCCACAATGGGTAGCCAGTGATTGGGTATGGCGGCATGTAATAGACTCAATGCCAGGCTGCCAAACAGAAGTTCTGCGGTCATTGTATGGATGGAGAGTTTTCCGGCGGGTTAAACTGCAAAAGTAAGGGGTTGTGTCGGAGGATTAGGAAAATCCGCCCAGGGAAAGTTGATGCGCAGGATTCCGGGAAATTACCGAGGTTTGTAGGAGCAAATCCTCACAACCCTACCATGAAACAACTTTGTGCTGCCGGCTTTACTGGAACCCTTTTACTTTTTTTGTTTTCCCAGTGCAATATACTGGGAAAGAACCTAAACAACGCAGACCTCGCCAGGTTCAAAGCCTCCAACCAGATTTACCTGGACAGTATGGCCCGGTCTGCCAGCCAGCAAGCTGCTATGGGGTTTGCGGATAGCGCCCGGCTTATTTCTCAAAACCTCATTATTGGGCTGAAAGGGGTAATGGACACCCTGGATCCTGATTTTAAAAAGCTGGAATATCGTATCGCTGCACTGGGCAAAATGAGTCGCATACAACTGGACTCGCTTGGCCAAACTCTGGAGGCCAGACTTGACGGCCTTAAAGACAATGTGAAGGATGAGGAACTCAAAAAATTCCTGATCAGCATTATTGAAGAATCAACCGGCTCTCTTAAAAAGCAAACCAAAAGCATGCTGAGCGATATGATTCAAAAAGCGCTCGATGATTTTGATGCAGAAACTGCCCGGGAAAAAGTTCAACTTATTGTTCGGGGGGCGCTGGACGACAGCACTCAAGTGCTTGCCCAGGAACTGGTACATAGCGCTCTGCAACCAACTGTAGACAGTATTATGGGGCGCATTGAAAAACTGGTGCGTAAGGATGTTCCATTTGTACAACGCCAGGCTCAGCAGTTATTGATAGCCCTGGGACTGGTGGCTATAGCCATCATTGGCTGGTTTTGGTATCAACGCAGGCGTTATGCCCGACTGGTTGGTTTGCTCACTTACCAGATTGATAAAATCCCATCACAGGAATTATACGATGAACTTACCAAACGAATCCGGAATGAAGCTCAACAAGCAGAGTTGGAGCCTTTGTTACGGCAAACACTGAAAGAGCAGGGAATCAATGAGTGAGTGAGTGAGTGAATATTAAAATTCTACTTCCATATCCTTAATGACTTTCCCGGATTTGGTTTGCATACGCAGGGTGTATTTATCTGAATTCAGGTTGTACACTTCCAATCGCAGGCCGGTGCGGTGCTCACCGGCTTTCATGAGTTCTTCTTTGGATACCTGTTTAATTTGTTTCCCGGAGGAATCAAGCAATACCATCAGTACCCGTTCATCCTTTTCCAGATAGTAGGTGAAATTAGATTCAACCACCAGGGCTTTACCCAGTTCTGCTCGTTCTCCGGGCAGGTATTCTACCGTTCGGTGTTTAACTTTGTAGGTGGGCACGTTTTTGCCCAGTTGTTCAGCAACAAATCTGGTAAGCTCGGGATCATCAATAGAGCCCAGCGATCTGCCGCTTAGCAAACACCATACAGCCGTTTGCGCATTGGGGCTATCTGTTTTGCCCTTTTCGGTCATGAATTTCAACAAATTACAGAGTTGCGCGGGCGCCATTGCGCCAATGGCAAATGACTCTGCCGCTCTGGGCGATATTTCTCCAGCCTGGGTACAAAAAGTCTTAAGTGTAGCTTCTGCCGGAGTTTTGGCAGTCACCGCCAAGAGTAATTCTGTTGAAACAACCAGCGTTTGTTGAGCTGAATCGGCGGGTTCCATGAGCTGTCCCTGGGGAATACGCAGACGCAGGTACTTGCCTCGCAAATTTTTACAAACCAGTTTCAAGGTTTCTCCCTCATGGCCGCCTTTGCCTTCTACTTTCACGCTGACCAGTTTCTGTGCAATGGCGTCTTTCAGATCGTAAATAGTAGAAACCGAGCCACTTTTCTGGGCAGAAATGGCCAAAGATTCCAGGAACAGTAATCCAAACAGGAGAAGTATTTTTCGCATAGTACATTGATTTATGCGAAAACGCCGCAACACGAATGGATAGTATAAACCATGAACCCATTCACGTTGCGGCGTATTGAAAAGCGGTCAGACAGCGCTATATCAAAGGTTATCCTTGAAAAAAAGTTCGATTTTTTCAAAAAGATGCACCCGGTCTCTACCCATTACATTGTGAGGGTGTTCCGGGTAAGCAAAATAATCTATTTGCTTGTTCCTGCGCACGCACTCACGAATATAGCGGAGGGAATGTTGCCAAAGAACAACATCATCCGAAGTGCCATGTATCATCAATAAACGCCCTTTCAGGTTGTCAATGTACTGGAAGAGGCTGTTTTTGGCATAGCCATCCGGATTTTCCTGCGGCGTATCCATATAGCGTTCTGTGTACATGATTTCGTACATGCGCCAGTCAATTACCGGGCCGCCTGCCACTGCACACTTGTAATTGTCCTTAGACTCCGGACGCGTCATTAGCGAGGTTGTCATGAATCCGCCATAACTCCAGCCAAATACCCCGATCCGTGCAGGATCAACAAACGGCTGACTTTTCAGGTATTCTACCCCAGTCAATTGGTCTTCAATTTCTGCATCCCCTACCCTTCTGTGAATCGCATTTTCAAACGCAAAACCTCGATTGGCAGAGCCCCGGCCATCAACGGTAAAAATGATAAAACCTTCCTGAGCCATGTGATGCATCCAAAGCTCCGCGCTGTTCATCCAGCCATTGGTGATCAGTTGTGCGTGCGGGCCTCCATATACATACACAAGCACCGGGTATTTCTGGGCAGGATCAAAACCCACCGGCAAAATCATGCGCGCATTCAATGGGAATCCGCCTTTAGAAGTCAGGGTAACCATCCGTGTAGCCCCCAGCGCGTAATCTATCATAGGATTGGGGGCACTGAACACCAGTTTGCGTCCGGACTTACTGCCAACTTTGCTCAGGTATATATCTCTTGGTGTTGACGCTTCTGTGTATACATCCAAAGCCCACTCGCCAGTGCTGTTAATCAGTCCGTTATGCGTACCAACATCTTCCGCCAGGCGTGTTGCAACAGCCGTCTTCAGGTTGCAGGCTACAACGTAGCGGTTCAGCCCTGTTTCATCGGCTATTTGATAATAGCAATTTTCGCCCTTGGTATCGAAGCCGTAAAAGCTGACTACCGGAGTTGAGCCTTTGCTGATTTGTTTCATGGCTTTGCCGTTCAAACTGCAGAGGTACAGGTGGTTGTAACCATCCCGTTCGCTTTGCCAAAGGAATTGGTCGTTTGAACCGGGCAGAAAAACAGCAGGCTTTTCCGGCTCAACCCATTTGTCAGAGGTTTCTTCGTAAACAGTTTTTACCAAATTTCCCGTAACAACATCATACTGATTGAGCCAAAGATGGTTTTGCTCCCGGTTCAACACCGCAATAAGCACATACTTGTTGTCGGGGGTCCAGGAGATGTTGGTCAGGTATTGCTCGGCTGGCTCGCCGGTCTTGATATACAGCGTTTTAGCCGTTTGTGTATCAAAAATACCCAGGGTTACGTGGTGGCTTTTAGCGCCGGCAAATGGATATCGAATTTCACGGGCAACTGCGGGCATGGAATCCAGCACATAGATCGGGTATTGGGTTACCATGCTTTCGTCCATGCGGTAGAAAGCCAGATACCTGCCAGAAGGACTCCAGAAAGTGCCCTTAAAGATACCAAATTCATCCCGGTGTACACTTTTACCATACACTATACCATCCTGTTCACTTTTGGCTACGCCGAGTTCTTTGCCTCCTATGTTTACCCACAGATCGTTGCCCACCGTATACGCAGCAAAGTAGGTCTTGTCTTGAATATCCACATTTTCGGCTTCTGCCGGATACCAGTTTTTTCTGCTGAGACCCTCAGTCAGTGAATAGGTAAAAATGTCTTTTTCCGTTCGGAACCAACACTCGTTTCCATTGATCCAGGTGAGACCGGGCAAACTTTCGAGCGGCTTAGCACCCAGTGCTGTCATTTTTTCGTTGATCTGAGGCAGCAGATCAAGGGTATCTGCTTTCATATCGGGCGCATTTACCCGAACAATTTTATTACCTGCCACATGGGTGAATTGAGTCTGCCCGGGAATCCACTGGAGCTGTCGCAAATTGGCGGGTGTAAAGACGCCGCGTTTCAGAAAAGCGTCGGCCATGGAAAACTTTTGCTGGGCTTGCGCCTGAACGGTTAATACCAGCAAAAGCGTTAAAAGGGCGAATAATTGTCTCATAGACGATGATTTATGATTTCTTTCCAAATTTTACCCGAAGGAATTCCACCACTATTGGCAACAGAGAAATGCCAATAATACCGAACACCACGATCTCGAAGTTGTCTTTGACAATCGGAATTTGTCCAAAATAATACCCCGCCAGGGTAAGCAAACTCACCCAGAAAATGCCTCCGGTAATACAATACCCGATGAACTGACGGTAAGTCATCTTGCCTACTCCGGCAACAAACGGCGCAAAAGTGCGCACTATGGGCACAAAACGCGCGATAATCAGCGTTCTACCGCCGTATTTTTCATAAAACTCGTGTGTTTTGTCAATGTATTTGCGCTTTAAAAACCAATAATCCCTGGTAAACACCTTTTCTCCCAGGAATTTCCCAAAGAAGTAATTGGTATTATCTCCAAGAATTGCAGCAAAAAACAACAGCGGGATGAGCAGCCAAACGTTCAGTATGCCCGTTTTAGCTGTAATAGCGCCTGCAGCAAACAACAGCGAATCGCCCGGGAGGAATGGCGTTACAACTAATCCGGTTTCGCAAAAAATAATCAGGGCCAGGATGAGGTAAGTAGCCAGTTCGTAATCGCGCATGATGTTTTCCAGATGGACATCAAGGTGGCGAATAACGTCAAGCGCCTGAGTGAAAAATTCGAGCATATTGTATGTATTGATTGGATGGTATGCCTGGCAAACTATTGTACCAGCAAGGATTGAATCGTTTTGCGTCCGGAAAAGTGTAATACCTCTACCCAGTAAAACCCTTTGGGCAAAGTTTGAACAGATAATTCTCCGGTTGCGGCAGGAGTATGACTGGATACAAGTTTCCGTCCCAGCAAGTCAATTATAGCAACAGAAACCGGTGCTCCAGTAACAGATGAATACTGCACCTTTTCCGCTGCCGGGTTGGGCCACAAAACCACCGACGCTTCAGCCGGGTTTTCCGGGCTGTCGGTGGACGACAAACAATTGTGGGGCACTTCCGGACACCAACAGCGATTGGCCAGTGTGCAATCCAGGACAAATGGATTGGGTTTGCCTTCCTGATAAGGTGCAATACGCCATGTTTTGCGCAACTCAGTTGAATCCGCCGGATCCTGCTGAGCCCATTGACAAAGCGTATGGCGCTGTAATTCAAAAAAATTGGGGTCAGCCAGGTTAGCTTGAGCCTGGTACATGGTGTAGAAATAAAACACAGAACGAGCCAGGTCACCTTTTACAGACTCACGGGGTTCAAAGGCATCTGTTCGTTGCTCTGAATATGCGTCAATATTTGTAGCAGGGATACTGGTGAACAATTGGTTACCAATGAACCATTTCTGGGTTTGTGCATCAGGAATGTCTGTAAATGGTAAATTTCCTCTGGCTTCATTCACTGCCACACGGGTTGGATACAGATGGTGCATGTCGCTTCGGGCATTGCCGTCGGCGGCGCCTTTTGCCTGTGGGTAGGCATGTTCTGTATTCATACCGTTCGTACCTCCATTTTGATAAATGTATTGGGTTGGATCCTGTGTAGGGTCCAGATAAAGGGTGTGTCCGGAATAAATACAGCGCAGACTATCGTCGTCAATAGCCAATACTTCCGCATACAAAGTATCCCGGGCATTAGCGTAGTCAAGTACCGTAACTGGTCGGTAACGGGAAGCTACGCTATCAATCAGCTCAGCTCCGCCCAAACCGGGAAAAACAAGCTGGAAACCCTGCGCCGATAACATTACGGTTTGGAGACAGAGCAAAAACGGGATAAAAAGCAAGCGCATAGGCACACGGAAATTTACAAAAACCGCGCGAAGGTAGCAGGTTTATGGCGAATCCTGCTACCTGACCAGGTCCTCACAAATTATCATATTCATAAATGGGGTGTTCCATGTGGGAGCCCGGAGCAATATCAAACAAAGGGCGAATAATTCCATCCGCCAGATCGTACACCCAGCCATGAATATGCGGCGCATTCCATTCTTTCCAGGCGTGCTGAACGATAGAGGTTTTGGCCAGATTATTAACCTGTTCAATAATATTGAGTTCAATGAGCCTGTTTAGCCGATGCTGATCGTCCTTAATGGCTTCCAGCTCTTCACTGTGGAAACGGTAAACATCTTTGATGTTGCGCAACCATTTATTGATAATACCCAAAGAACTGCGTCCCATAGCTGCCTTTACCCCTCCACAACCGTAGTGACCGCATACTATGATGTGTTTTACTTTCAACACTTCTACGGCGTACTGCAATACAGATAGAAGATTCAAATCTGTATGCACTACCATGTTCGCCACATTACGATGGATAAAAATTTCACCTGGTTTGGTCTGGGTAATCTGGTCGGGTGGAACCCTGCTGTCAGAACATCCAATCCAAAGAATTTCAGGTGTTTGTACGTTTACCAGGCGTTCAAAATATTCAGGGTCTTCGTTTAATTTTGAATGGGCCCAGGCTTTATTGTCGTGCAGTAAACGTTCGTAAATCATGTGTGTTATTTTTTTAAAAGTAAACCTATCAAACAAAGGGATGGCGATCCTGTTCACTTGCGGGTTATCCGAATCCAAATCAGGTCCTCAAAATAGTTTCGGTAAAAACCGCCCCACCTTTTTCTGATATTCCTGATAAGCCGGGTATTTCCCAGCCGAAATTTTTTCGCTGAAATCTGAACTACCCAGAAATAACAGCATCAATAATAAGGCTCCGGCAAGCGACCAATTTAACCACCTGCCAGTGGCTGCAACGCTGAACAAATAAAAACTAAGCCAGATAGCCTGTTCAGAGGCATAATTCGGGTGGCGCACCACCGACCATAAGCCACGGGCACAGAATCCTTTCCCATATTCCTCACCCAATGGCTCCCCTGCCGCAATTCGGCGGTATTTTTCCTTTTGAAAATTCCATTGTTGCTGATCTGCGATGGTCTCTGTGACCACAAAACCCAAAAACAAAGCTGCGGCCAAATAATCCAGGGCATTTAGAGGGGTATCGCCACCCTGCCAGGCAGCAACAGTTGGCAGGGTAAACAACAAAATAAGCCCGTTTTGATACAGAGAAATGAAAAACAGATTGAATAACCCCCAGGATAAACGCCCGCTCAACAAAGGATTTTGCCGCAAAACACTCCAACGATAATCCTCCTCTCCTTTCCAGGGAATCCAATGGTAACCACCCCGCCTGGCAAAGTTAAAAGTGAGTCGCATTGCCCAAACAGTTGCCAATACGGCCATGAGCATAATGCGTTCCGAAAATCCGCTTTGAGAAGCTACATACCAGACATATACCACTGGAATGATACTCCAAAGTTTATCTACCTGACTGTAATTCCGGGTCAGTTCGCTCACTACAAAACAAGTGAGCGCTACTCCCAGCATGATTTTCAACAATGCCCCCAGCACGGTCCAATGTTCCGGGGCAAGCGGCTGATCGTAATAAAAAGCCACAAAAGGCAGGGCCAGCAAGGTGGCAATCAGTAAAAGTATGGTTCGCAGCATGAGCAGGTTTTGTTTCTTTGGGCGAAAATAATCAGTCTGTGCACATTGCAATAACCGGAGCTTCCGGACGAATCGGAAATGTGGTGGTCAGGCAATTAATTCAGGCCGGCTATCAAGTAAGGGTGCTCCTGCGCCGGGAAAGCCCTGCGATGGCCGGACTCCCTGTAGAAACCGTTCAAGGGCATTTGCTGGATTCCAGGTCACTCCATGCACTATGTTTTGGAGCAGATGCAGTAATCCACCTGGCCGCCCGTATTTCTATTCAAGGTGATCCGGATGGAAAAGTGCATCAGGCCAACGTGGAAGGCACCCGTTTACTTCTTCAAGCAGCGCTGGCCAACAAAGTACGGAGAGCGATTTGTTTTAGCTCTGTTCATGCCTTCCGGCAAGACCCGCAAACAGTTCCTCTCGACGAAACCCGGGCGCTGGCATTTGACAGCGTTATGGCATACGACCGCAGCAAAGCCATAGCCCTTCAGCTCTGTCTCGAAATGGCTGCCGCAAATCCTTCCACAGAAATTCTTGCTTTATGTCCTACGGCCGTGCTTGGCCCTTGGGATTTTGAGCCTTCACTGGCCGGACAAATGCTGCTGGATCTGTACCGAAGAAAAATCCCCTTGCTCACTCCGGGCGGGTTCGACTGGTGCGATGTAACCGATGTGGCGGGCGCTGCTGTTGCGGCCCTGCATCGGGGGCGTTCAGGCGAAGCCTATTTGTTGCCGGGCGCCTATGCAACCCTGCTCGAGGTGGCAGCTCTGGCTGAAAAAGTAACCGGGGTTCCGGCGCCCACCCGTACTGTTCCTTTTGGATTATTGCAATTAGGACTTCCTTTTGTGCAATTATTCAGCAAATTCACCGGAAAACGGCCACTTTTCACGCATGAATCGTTGGACACTGTCAAAACAGGCGCATTGCAGGTTTCCGGACAAAAAGCATTTCAGGAATTAGGCTACACCTCCCGGCCATTGGAACAAACCATTGCCGGGGCTTATCAATGGTTTGATCAATACGGATACCTATGAGCTACGAAACGTACATCCAACTTTTGTATGCCTGGATGGGCATTGGCGTGATCACATTTTTTTACCTGCTCAAACAGGATGCGCCCTACGGCAGGCATATTAAGCCTGGCTGGGGCCCAACGCTCGACAACCGTTTGGGCTGGTTCATTATGGAATTTACGGTAATCCTGGTTTTTCTGTACTATTTATGCACCGATGGCTGCCCACAAAACACCATCATCTGGGTCATAAGCGCGTTTTTCCTGTTTCATTATCTGAACCGAAGTATCATTTTCCCTATGCGTCTGCGCACCAAAGGCAAGCGCATGCCCTGGATTATTGCGCTTTCCGCCATGGGTTTCAATCTGGCCAATGGCTTTTTTCTGGGTTATTATTTTGCCCATTTTGCCCAATATCCGGCGTCCTGGGGCTCTGACCCCCGTTTTTGGCTTGGCATGATGTTGTTTATACTTGGTTTGGGCATTAACTGGCATTCCGATAATATCCTTATCAACCTGCGCAAACCCGGGCAAACAGGTTATTCCATTCCTCAAGGCGGCTTGTTTCGTTGGATCAGCTGCCCGAATCATTTTGGGGAAATGCTGGAATGGGGCGGGTTTGCTGTAATGGCCTGGAACCTTCCCGGGCTTTGTTTTGCCGTGTGGACCATAGCCAACCTGGCGCCGAGGGCATTATCACACCACCGCTGGTACCGGGATCAATTTCCGGATTACCCGTCAGACAGACGGGCGTTTATTCCATTTTTGGTGTAAGGGAATTTGAGACCGTTTCTTGTGGATAACTTTTTTAGCCCTAAAACACCTCCATTTCCCCCTTAAAAAGGACTTTTGCCTCCCCATCGTTCATCGTTCATCGTACCATCGTTCCAAAGCCATGAGTTACGCCCCACGTATTGCCCCGATTACCGGTATTCCTGCCCGCAAAATTGAATCTGTTATTCAGCTGCTGGAAGGCGGGGCCACCATTCCTTTTATTGCCCGTTATCGGAAAGAAGCCACCGGAGAGCTGGATGAGGTTCAAATTGCAGATATTCAGGATGCCTGGAAAAAAATGCAGGAGCTCGACAAGCGTCGGGAAACCATTTTACAAAGCATTGAAGAACAGGGGAAACTGACTCCTGAGTTGCGCAAAAAAATAGAGGATGCGGCAACGATGACGGAACTGGAAGACCTCTACCTGCCATACCGTCCCAAGCGCAAAACGCGTGCTACCATGGCCATTGAAAAAGGACTGGAACCACTGGCTAAACGCATTTTCCAGCAACGCGACAAAGAAGTAGAAACCCTGGCTGCCCAATTTATCACTGATCAGGTGCCAACATTGGAAGATGCGCTTCAAGGCGCCCGGGATATCATAGCAGAATGGATCAGCGAAGACCTTAAAGCGCGCGACAAGGTGCGACGTTTGTTTGATCGTGGAGCGGTGATTAGTTCAAGAGTGGTAAAAGGCAAAGATGACGAGGGCGCCAAGTATCGCGACTACTTTGACTGGAGCGAGCCCCTGGCCAAATGCCCGAGTCACCGATTGCTGGCTATGCGTAGAGGTGAAGAAGAAGGCTTCCTGCGCGTGAGCGTTGCGCCCGAAGAAGAAAAAGCTGTGGAAGATCTGGAATACATTTTTGTAACCGGATATGGAGAATCTGCCGCAGAGGTGCGCACCGCCGTGAAGGATAGTTATAAAAGGCTGCTGCAGCCCTCCATCGAAACAGAATTCCGCAACTCTTCCAAAGAAAAAGCCGATACAGAGGCCATCCGGGTTTTTGCGGAAAACCTGCGCCAGCTGCTGCTTTCAGCGCCATTGGGCGAAAAACGGGTCATGGGTATTGACCCCGGATTCCGCACGGGTTGTAAAGTAGTTTGCCTGGATGCCAGTGGAACCCTCCTCAAGTATTCTGCCATTTTTCTGCACAATCCATTTGAAGCGCAGGCGGAGATAGAGCATTTGGTGGAAAAATTTCAAATAGAGGCTATTTCTGTGGGCAATGGCACGGCTGGACGCGAAACCATGGATTTTTTGCGAAAAATCAAGTTCGAACGACCGGTAGAAATTTTCCAGGTGAATGAAGCCGGAGCCTCCATTTATTCTGCCAGCGAAGTAGCCCGCGAAGAATTCCCCAAGGAAGATGTAACCGTACGCGGCGCTGTAAGTATAGGCCGTCGCCTGATGGATCCGTTGGCAGAACTGGTTAAAATCGATCCTAAAAGCATCGGTGTGGGGCAGTATCAGCACGATGTAAACCAAACCCAGCTCAAAGACGGGCTGGATCGCACGGTGGAAAGTTGTGTAAACTCCGTGGGGATCAACCTCAATACTGCCAGCAAACACCTGCTGACTTATGTGTCTGGCCTGGGGCCGGTTCTGGCCAAAAACATAGTGGATTACCGCACAGAAAACGGCGCTTTCACTAAACGCAGCGATTTGAAAAAGGTGGCTCGTTTGGGCGATAAAGCCTTTGAGCAATGTGCCGGATTTTTGCGCATCCGCGATGCCAAAAACCCGCTCGACAATACGGCAGTTCACCCGGAGCGTTATGCCCTGGTGGAGGAAATGGCTGCTGATTTGGGTTGTAAAGTGGTGGATTTGATACGCGACCGTGAAAAACGCGCCGCCATTGATCTGAAAAAATACGTGCGTGGGGATGTGGGTTTGCCCACGCTTAAAGACATTTTGAAAGAACTGGAAAAACCCGGACTCGACCCGCGTGGCGCCGCAAAGGCCTTTGAATTTGCCAATGTGCGTAGTCTGGAAGATCTTCACCCAGGCATGATTTTGCCGGGCATAGTAACCAATATCACCAATTTCGGAGCCTTTGTAGACATTGGTGTGAAAGATTCCGGCCTGGTACACGTTTCTCAGCTCGCCGACAAGTTTGTACGCGACCCCATGGAAGTAGTTTCACTCGGCCAGCAAGTAACCGTACGGGTGGTTGAGGTGGATATGGTGAGGAAACGAGTGGCTCTGAGTATGAAAAACCTGTAGAAAATGTCCAATATCCAATGTCCAATATCCAATGTCCAAGTGGTGCGGGTGCCTGGCATTAGCACCTGTGTTGGGCATTTACCTCGCCTGAATGGCGAGTGTTTGTGAAAAGCTTTAGCCATTCAGGCGATCAATGCCCAACTAAGGCGCCGACGCCAAGCACCCGCACCACTTGGACATTGGACATTGGATATTGGATATTGGATATTGGACATTCTGACCCGTCCTAAAAAAGGTTGACAGATTAATGATTCATTTTTGGCATTTGTCCTTGCTCATTAGGCTCAATTACCCGTCAATTTTGTGAACATTTTTTTGCCTAATACCCTCTCAAACAGCCACGA
>JAFLBO010000030.1 GCA_017303475.1 Chitinophagales bacterium | reverse complement strand
ATAATCTGATCCTTGTGTTTTTTTAAATAATGGTATGAAAAATAAAATGTCATTTCAAAGTCTAAATCTTCAGAAACGGTCAATCGATAAAGCAAAGGCTCAACTATTGTCTTATTTTCAATAGTGATAAATTTTGTATTCTCCCATTTACATATTCCATGTTGCTGACTTTCCAGGTCACAAATATGGAAAATCATTGGGGTGTGTTCTGGATTGTCATTTTGCAAGACAAATTGCCCGGGTTTGTATAAATCATTATTATTGATTACATACTTTCTGTAACCTTGTAATTGGAACTGAAGGCAAGCATCGTAGGCAGCCTCTACCATGTCTAATAAAACTTCTTTATGATGTACTGGAATTTTACTCCAGATAGCTAGTCCAATTCCCATTATTTCAAGGCGTTTTTTAGTTCTTCTAATGAACCGATGATGATTTTGATTTCAATACGAGAATTGCTTTTTGCTCGTATAGCCTGCAATATTGGATGATCAGGGTCGGTAGCAGCATCCCCAATATAAAGAATCACAGTCCGCGCATTAAGGTTCATAAAATTATCATCTTGAAGATTGGTGTATTTATCAAATTGATTAACATCGGTGATATCATTGAGTCCTTTTTTAACTTCAATAAATTCATCCTCTGTCAAAATATCCATATCACCTGCTGGGCTTCCGTTATCTTTCTTAACTTTTACCCCATAGCCTTTCACTTCTTTACCCTTCTGTTGAACAGCTCTTGCTACGTTAGCTTCAAGACGTTTTCCTGCATTCGCAAGATTATCTTCTAAATTTTCTGCTGTACTAATGGCATTTTCAATTCCTGCAGGATACTGTTTATCAATTTTCAAGATTTTACCCTTCAAATTTTTATACTTAAACCAATATGCCGTTTCTTCAATTATTTCTCCTACCAAACAACTATTATGCACCAACACCCCATGCTCTCCCACATAAAAATTATGATCTCGCCAAACCTCCAGGTTGTACACCACTTCTGAGGAGGTTTCCAGCTTCCATTTGGATAGCAGAGCCGCCGTTTGCCGGCTGGCCAGCTTAACCCGCTCTCCGGTTTGCAGGGCATCTGCAGGGAGGTAGGTCTGTCTGTCTTCTGAATAAAACGGATGATTTGGCGTAGCGCCTATGGTATCGCCGGAGGTAAACACATACTGCCATACCTCCGGTGCGCGGCGCTCAAACCAGCCGGTGATGGGCCGGTATTTCTGGCCGTCATCCGTCTGAAAATCGGCAAAACGGGTATCTACATAACTCGGAGCAAGCTCTTTTACCTGTGCCTTGCCGTGTATCCCCATCTCAGGCAGGGAAATGGCCACCCAATTGCCCGGCACATCGGCCTGATGGGCAGTGAGCCACCACTCTGGCCGTCGCAGGCATGCAGTCATTACGCTACCGCCAGGCTCCGGCATCTCCAACTTTACCCATTTCCAGGTAAGCGGCGTAATGTCTTCATTATCAATGGTCCGCTCCGCTACCGGCTTGTTGTAGTTATCATTGGTATATTCCAAATGATCCGGGATATGATCATAGGTCAATACAAACTCATGGGCAAAGGCATGATTCAGCTGCACTTGGTTCTGCCTTTCTGCATCCGAGATTGTTGCAGAAGCATTTGCTTGCGCACCAGATTCCCCTCCGGCAGAAGCCAGGGCTGTTTGTCCAAAAGATACAGTATGGCCGCCGGCCAGGGCCAGCAAAATCAGCAGCAGTATGGATTGGAGATGTTTCATGGTGTGTTGGTTGCCCGGCCGCCGTCTGTGTTGCAAGGGTGCAGACACTGATTGGGCCGAAAGTTAGAGGATATTTTTTAAAAGTTAGTCGTGGATACTACATTACTGAAACTGCACCTGAACTACCGGTGAGAGCGGGGATTGCGCCCCATCTGCAAATACTGCCATCACTTGATACCTCAATGCCATAAAGGCGTTAGGCGATACATTCACTGGCTGATTCAGGGCGCCTGGATTCACGGGAATAGGTGGGCCGCCCGCTAGTGCAGGTTGCAAAAAAGTCACCTTTTTGGGTACTACTTTTAGATTGGTATCCCCATCAATAAATACATGTATCCCATTTGGGCTGGTTATGGGAATAAATTTAAAGGAGCGCAGGGGGCTGTTGTCAATGCCTCTGTATATCTGAAACCCTACCAAATCCATATCGGGAGCATAATTCCAGGTGAGTTGCACGCGTTTAGGCGGGCCTGGAGCAAAAATTGCCACCAGATTTTGTACAGGTCCACGCATACCCTGATCCAGGGGTTTTGTACGAACCGCTTGGGAACCAGACTCCAGATCGGCATCATCCACAGCTACCAAACGGTAATAATACCAACGCCTGCGTGTTATGGGGTCCAGGTAAGTAAGTGAGTCGGTATAAGTACTTACCATCTGACCTGATGGAAACTCTGCCAGTGTTTCCCAATCCGGAGAATCCTCGCGCCTTTTTTGGAAAATATACTTTACTACATCGTGACTGGTGCTTGGCGTAACATCAAGTTGCACAGCAGCAGAACGGGGGTAAACTTTAACGATGGCAGGAATTGAGGGCGCTACCACATCTTTCCGGCGTATATTGTAATAGGCAGAGAAGGGAGACTTATTATCGTGCAAATCCAATGCTCTTACGGAAAAGTACATATTTTCAGTCAGTGTATTCAAATCTACGCGGTATCTAAACACCGTGTCTTTCACTGGATTAGAGGTGATTTGCAAAAAATTACTGTCGGCCTGATTTTGTTCTGAAAAATAAACGGTGTAGCCTTTAAGATCACTTTCAGTATTTTTAGACCAATGAATTTCTACCTCTCCATAGTTGTCGCAGTTCCCTCCAAGACCTGTTGGGGCTGCCGGAGGAGTATCGTCCTTACCCTGACCTAACTTTGGTAATGATGCCACTTGTTGGCCATTGACATCTTTGGCTCTTACGATGTAATAATTGGATCCGCCGGGATTTTGGTCGGTATATGTCCTCAAATTGGCGGGAACATTAGCTAAGAATGTGAATGCACCATCTATTTGAGAGGCACGGGAAATGACAAATACATCCAGATCCGGCTCCATGTTAGTTGGGTATTCCCAATCTATTTTTAACTGCCCTGCAGCAGGTTCTGTTATTTGATAAATATATGGTTCAGCAACCAGTGGTGCAGGTGTTCCGGCTGCATGAATGGTATCAGATGGCGGACCTGAAACACCAAATGGGCTCAATCCTTTTACGCGATAAACGTATTGCACGTCGTTGGCGCCAAGTGAATCCAAAAACGAGTTCATATCAGTTCCACCGGCTGCATCCGACAAGCTCAAAAACGGCCTTTGATTGATTATTTCGTAGGTTTGACCATTATTATTGGAGCGTTCCACCAAATAGCTGCCATATTCAGCCTGTTTAGGCCAATTAAGGATAACAGCTTTATCCATACATAAAGCTATCGGCTTTAACGGAGCAGGCAGTAGCGCCGGAACAACTCTGAGGGAAATAATACCTTTCTTTTGAGATGCACCAGAAGGAAGGGTGTGCAACTTTACTACATAAATGTATTCATCATTTTCCTGTGCCGTAGTATCTATAAAGGCTAAACCGGCGGCGAGCGCAATGTCTAAATTTTGATCGCATGCAAATAAACTGTAGCCAAATCGGTTTTTTCTGGACTCAGTTGTGTTAACTACTGTCATAAAGTCGGCATGTGCCATGTCTACGATCTCTATGCTATCCCCATATATACTACCCGCTACAATCCCGGCAAGCGTAGTATCCTCCAAAAGCTCCCACTGCATTTCAGGGATTGGAATTAGCCCTGATGCAATGGTATCTTTACTGGCAGAAATTTCAGAGGTAGATAATGCTACGCCGTTTTGTTTGATTTTAGTCCGCTCCACATCATATCCTCCATGAAAATTACCCCAGTTCCAGGTGTCAAAATTTCCTGGCGCCCAACGAATGATTACATTATTTCCATCGTAAAGCGCTTTTGCTTCGATGGTGTAAGCAGGCGTTTGAGCATATAGTTTCCCAGTCAAGCAGACTAAAAGCATCGGTAAGAACAGGCTGCATATAGCAGTTATATATCTTTTCCGGTTGATTGATGCGTACATGGTATTCATATTTTATGGAAGTTTAATTGTCTGCCAGCAGGGCATGACGCTGCCAGCCCTTGTATCAACAAGAGTAGAAATGGTTGAAAATGGATCAAAATTTAACTTAAGAGCATGCTGAAAACGATGCTCTAAGGCGCCACCAGCAACTTACAAACAATACGTTGGCGGGCATTACTGTATTCCAGAAGATACAATCCTTGAGCCCAACCTTGAACAGACAAGGTGACTACCGGTTCAGCGCATACTTGCTGATAAACCAGTTGTCCATCAGAGGCAAATACTTTCATTAAGCCCTGTTCTTCATATAAGTCGTCCGGCAGCTCAATAACCACCTGATTATCTGTTGGGTTGGGATAAACCAGAAGCGGATTGTTAAAGCCCTCTGCAACGTCGCTGGTAAGCTGCAAAGCAAATAACTCACGGCCAAAAGATGGATGTTCGGCAGAGAATACCAACACGTTGCCAACTTTTCTGATCGCCCATGGGGTAGCATTAAAGGCATTATTAGGATTAAAATCTGTCATCTGAACAGTACCGGCATTGGTACCATCTGTTTTGCACAGTTCTTCTCCATTTCCTGCAAAATTAGCGCTGAAATAAACTTGCCCATCTACAAAAGAGAGCTGTATGGGGTTTGAACTTGCAGAGCCCGGATTAATATCTTTTACCATAACAGTACCGGCAGCGTTGCCATCCGTTCGCCAAAGCTCACGCCCTTCATTTACCGTCAATCCAGAGAAATAGAGGTAATTCCCATCAGAGGCCATATTGTATTCTTCGCCGAAAAATGCTGAAATGGATATTTCCTTGAACAGCTGGGTACCAGGGCTTGTTCCGTCGGTTCTATAAAGTCCCCGTGAGCCATTAGCCGCTTCTGCATAGAAATAAACTTTCCCTTTAAATTCTGTAAACCATTTTGGTGCAGCGTCCTCATTGGGATAAATATTTTTCAGCAAAAACGTCCCGGCGCTTGTACCATCACTTACCCAGGGTTGATATTCCGGGAAAAGGGATTTAGAGCCGCCAAAGTAGAGTTTATTTCCTACCGGGGTCATATTGTTAATTAAGCCAAATTGGCCTGGATTCATATCCTTTACCAGTACTGTGCCGGCCTCAGTACCATCTGATTTCCAGAGTTGAGCGCTGGTTGGGCCGTCAAACGAAATATACACCGTATTCCCAATTGCAGCTAACCCCGAAACAAAATCAACAGGGGTATTACCAACCTGTGCAACTACGATCTGAGTGCCTGCGGGAGTACCATCTGTGCGGTACAATACCGGAGTATAATTAGCATCCAGCCCTTTAAAAAACAAATAATCGGCGCCTTGGGTTATATGATTGGGTTCAGCTCCTGCTGCGCCAGGCACCACATCTATTACAGAGGTTCCGGATGCCGTGCCATCTGAATACCATAATTCAGGGCCGGTGACGCCATCATCTGCAACAAACCAGACCTTGTCCTTAAAAGCCATCAAAGTTTTGACAAATCCAGATCCTTGTCCGGGATTGATGTCCTTAACCATATGAGTGCCCGACACGGTTCCATCGCTTACCCACAGTTCCTGGCCTTCCAGAAATGATTTCCCTACAAAAAAATACAGGCCGTTTGCCATTGCAACATGGGTTGAAATAATACCATCAGCCACGCCTGGATTCACATCAGCCAATCGTACAGGCAATTGTGCCTTTAGTTGAAGTAATGAAATGAAGAAAAAAACTAAAGTTGTGAAGTGGGTTTTAAACATGACGTTATTTGTTGATGTATTTGAAAGTATTTTGCGTGGCAAATTTAACCATTGCACCTTTGGGGAAGGTTAAAAAGGGATTCATTTTTTCTATCGGCATCAAGCCCAACGCACTTGTGACACCTGTTCCACGGATAAAACAACCAACGCCTAAGATTCGGCACTCTGCTTTTTTGTGAGCTGGCATTTCATCTACCTTTTTCTTGGCATATCCTGCAAGATCTTGAACATTTAGGTGCTCAAACAATTCGCCTAAAAGTTTTCCGCCACCTTTCGCTAGTATTGTAGTTCCGGCAGAGATAAAATCAATAATAATCTCCCAAACAGCTATACCATGCGTATACCCTGCCTCTTTGACTCCGTTTACACCTGAAACATCTCCGAGCCAGCTAGTAAAGGAGCTAATTAGCCCCCCTACTATATTTCTCCAAGTATCAGGATTAGTCATTAGTAAATACATTTCGTTAATTTGACACCAATACTCTTCTGCTTCAGAAATATGGTCCAAATAGCCCTCATAAATTTTATCAGGACCTAAATCCCATTTCCAAAATTTCCAACCATTTTCAATTGCAGCTTTACAAATAGCCTTATAAAGTATATCACCAACACAACCAACAGCCAGAATTGTTCCGCCTGGAGAAAAGATGAGAGTTGGGCGCTTAATAAATGAATACTTGGCAAAATCAATAATGCCTGTTGCCACACCATATAAAAAATTCGCCTGCTCTAATGCACCATCAATCAGTCCACAAACAAAGCCGGCTTGATATAATCCTATTTTCCCTGGACTGGTAGCAAACATACTAGTTACTAAAGGCCCAAAGCCCCCAAAACAATTCATTGCAACTGGATCTTCAATGCAACTTAGTATATTTGTTTCCGCTTTCCAATTTAGAGCAAAGTCAAAATTTGGACAAACACAGTTTCTATTATTAACATGGGCTGGTCGAGCTGGTCCGCTGGGCAATCCAGCTTTGTATTCTGTCCAGAATTTCTCTAATAATTGGTCTGTTTTTTCGCTAGTAAAATTGTTTTTAGTTTTAATATAAGGAATTCCTGGCAAGGTATCCACTAATGGAGTATGATAATGAACCCAGTAAACCATTTCTTCGGTTGCCGCATCAAACTTCCTTTTAGCAGTTTCAAAATAATTATTATTATTTGATGTAAAATTTTGATCATCCGTGAGGATAACTTTTATTGTTATGTTAGCATATCGTTGATTTGAAAATTCGGAAATTAAATCAGATTTTGCAGTAATGCCACCATCTTGCTCGGTACTTCGTCCAGAATAATCAAGTATGTAGCCTGATGTATCGGGGGTGCCATGAAACAACTTCGTTCCTGTTGATCTTATAACTGGAAAAAACTTCATTTTTTGAAGCACTTCCTCGGTCATATCTATGGAATAAGAGTCATTGATTAGGCTATTGATAATTTCAGTTAACCTATTAATACCCGCTAATTCTGCATCAATGATAGCCGAGATTCCGCCACCCTGGCCAATATATTCCTCCATCATCGCTGATTTAACATCGCTTTGTATAACTTCAATAACAGACTCGTTTAGTTCGGAAAACAGCCCATCTGTTGGCAGGTTAATAGCCACCTCAAAAGTAACTCTATCCCATCCACCTTCCTTGTTCAACCAAATCTGCTTGGCAATAAGGCAGTAAAAATCAGTTTGGCTCTTAACTGACTGGAGCATTTTACCAAATGCAGCATTATGACCTTCTTCCTGTGCTGTAACAGACAGTGTTGGGTACATGGCATAATCATAAATTTGAAAATGATACGATGTATCAAACAAATTTACCAACTCGCAGGAATTATCTTCAAGTGGTGAAGGCCCCACAAAAGATTTTGTATGGTCATGGTCTTTTGAGAGCGCGCCAACACATTGGCCTGAAGATCCCAACAGTCTTAAATTGTGTAACAGACTATCTGGCACTTGTTTTGCTCGAGCTAACCGCTGCCTGAATTCATCGGATCTTGTTTCAGCTCTTTCCTGAATGCTCCAACTTGACGGATTTTCCTTTTGAGTTAACATATCAGAATTCACAGGCAAGTTTGAAAAGCTCCTCCCCTCTTCAATCATCCCCGAAGTTGTCATCTTCGATGCACTATTCGAATCAAGTTTATTTTGGCTAAAACCTACCAAAAAAATGGAAAAGGTAATAGCTGTTAAAGACGCAAAGTGCTTTAATATATGGATGTTCATGTTTTAATTCAAATTGAGTGTTTTAGAATAGGATGATACATGTTGATCATCTTTTCGTCAGTTTTTGTTCAGGATAATCATTTGCTCAGTACTATACCAACCTTCAACCCCTGGCGTCCTATACCGAACTAAAACTTTATATTCACCAGGACTAGGATCTGGAAGAGAAGGTGTTTCATTACATTTTGCCTGACTTAATTCAATTGGCAAAGGCGAGCAACCTTCACAAACAGACCCGCCTCCAGTTTCGCACATTCCAAAGTTTCCATTGTTATAATCTTCTGTCAATTGCGCCTGATATTCATCCCACAATTCTGACAAGGCATAATCTATATCACCCATCAAATCTAAATAGTCTTCTTGAATGATTTTCGGAGCAGTATATTCAACCACAAAAGGCATCGTAGTAGTTAGGCCAGTTCCATTATTTGTCCAATGAGTTTGTGTGATTTTGGGTGCAGGGGAGGCATTAAGCCCAGGCTTGGCATAAACAGCTTTAACTGGAGGAGTGCCAATTTCGTCTCCCTTTCTATCCTGGCTGATATAGAAAATATTGCTAGACCAATGTTTCCAACCAGAATGAGCATTAAAAAGGTCATATACCTTAGGCAAGGCAACCTGGTTGTACCAGCTATTACCTGCAAACATCGCTTTCATTTCCAACAGCGACTTACCGCCCCCTAAGCCTAACTCTTCCTGATCAAAGCATTCAATTTCACCGGAAGCTTTGATGATTCCATCCACATATGGCAATGATTGTTTGTTTGCATTCCAGGCAGCCAATTTTGCTCCGAAAGTTGCATATTGACTCACCCGGAAGTAAGCTGTATAGAGAAGAGACTCGTCACTTTTTAAAGCGTCTGAACAACCACTACCCAGTCCGCCGGGACGGCCACTGGAATTGCCATTATTATTCCCATTAGGTGTTTTTCCTTTTAGTATGACTTGCATACGATAAATACTTCCAGGAATAAAAAATCCTTGAGGAATCTCAAACTCTACCCTGTCACTTTGATAGTCATATTCCAGGGGTACATCAATTACTTGACCACAATGTGTATTGTAACGAACCAACAGCTGTTTGTTCTGTGGAGTCATAAATAGCTCTCTTTGAGGCCTCTTTAGCATGATATAGCCAGTCCTATCCTGGAGTTGATCCGGGAAAAAATTAAACTGCCCATCATATGGGTAACTACCATAAACATTCGCCTCAGGAATTGAAGACAAGCCAGGTCCAGTAGTAAATTGAGCCACTCGTTCCTCTTCATAGATGATGATTCCACTGCTATCCACATGAGACTTGATTACAATTTCAATGGTATCTTGATTTGGAAGCATAAACTCAGGCTCAATTATCAGACTACGTTTGTCGTTCGCCCATTTAATTGTTGAACTTAGCTCTACTCCATAATACAATACCTTTGCAGACTCTAAAACTGCATGATAAGTAATTTGAGTTCCATTGGGATCACTCAGGGTGAAGGCATCACCCATTGGAAAATTAAAGAAAACCTCTGGAAAGGCTGCCGTACTAATTAATTTAGAACCATTTTCTGGTGAAACCCGTTGCACAATATTTATTTCGCTTAGCGGGTTGTCAGCTCCAGCGATTTGGCACTTTTCACCTATTGTAACCTGGAAATCACATTGGCCTTTAATTAACCCTCCCAACAAATCGTATTTAGCCCCTATTGCCCCTTTTGCCCAAAATGGATTGGGCAGGCTTGCCTGGAGAGAGGCCGCCAAGGCCACATCCATAATATTGAACTCCTTGCGTTTGCCAAATACCTTTACTTTCATTCCAATATTACCCCAAAGGCCTGCGTAAACCTGACCAGAGGCATACCAGCCATTAATACCCAGTTGAGCTCCGGTATTAGAACAGACGGCATTTTCTCCATAATTAAGTAGTGCTATATCAAAGCCAAGACGGGCTCTGATGCCAGCATAAAAAACAAGCAGGAATTCCATTTTTTGACTACCAATACTTGCATCTGCACCAAACAAGAAACCATTTCCTTCAGACAAGCCACTTCTATTAGAGGTTGATTGTAAAGATCCTAGCCCTGCACTACCCTCTGCCCCCGTTATGGCTGCAATATCATTTGGAATTGGAGGCATTGGATCCAGATTTTTTCCAATTTGGAGGTAAGCGCCTAGATCCACTCCACCCACTAACGGAACATCAATAATTACTCCTGCTCGGTTTGTAGGAGTACCTATTTTTATAAACCACAAACCATTAGGCTTATTTTCAACGTGAATTATTGCATGTGCCATTAACCCATCAGTCCCCTTACCCCTTATTGTGCCACCACCAACATTCATATATACATCTAATTCACCATGAAGGAGATCATTTTCAAAGTCCAAGTGTATATCCAATGTTGCGCCAACAGCAGAATTAGCAGGAGCAACCTTATCAGTTGAAGCTGTTAAGACCGGAGTTTCCATAAATCTTGCATTCCCGTAAATCCACAAATCATTTAATCCTCCTTCACTGTCAAAGAGCAATTCAAGCGTTGCATTACCATTGAACGTACGCTCGCTACCTGCAGATGCGAGGGCTACCGTTGCTTTAATGCCCAGCCCTTTGGTATTATCTGGTGTATAAGTTAACCCTGACAATGATTGGCCAATACCAGATGGTATAGTCGGATTATCTGTACATCCAGTGCCTAGTGGGCTAGATTGTGCCGGCCTGTTCATGTGATAATAAACACCTCCTCCGAAACCTTTAAGTTTTAAGGCGCCTCCAAACCCTTTGTCCAAACAAGCCAATGCATCAACGAAAAAGTATTTATAATCCGGATTTTTCATCCTTCCGAACTGGGCAACTGCTGAAACCTCAGCGAGCTTGGTTATAGAGAGTTTTACACCGCCACGCCATCCTGTTCCATAGACCTGGTCGGCCTCATAAAACATCAGAGTTCCTGCAATTTTATCTACTCCGGGAAAGTGGCCATCTAAGGTAACTTTATTCACCTCAAAGTTTTGATACACCCATCTCTGCTTACCTGCTATTGTGTTTATTTGTCCTTTTATCGAAAAACCTGCGTTTGCCGCCAAACCAATATTGTCATCAGCCAGTTTCAAACCCAGTTCAAAACTCAGCATAGGTTGAGCATCAGTATCCTCTTTCATTTGGATTTTGGTTATATTGATCCCAAATCCCCCAAATTCCAAACCACCTGATGCTCCAGCTGGAAACCCCCAGGTTCCTGAAGTAAAATATGGCGAATGATTTTTTAATAACAAGTTCTCAAAAGTGATTGTTGGTATTTTAATATCAATATTTGAGCTTAACGGATCAGTTATCTTAACGGTGCCACTTAAACTTGCTTCTACGAAAAATTCACCATTCTCTATTTCCATCTTTATCTGAGATCCTGAATTAACTTTCACCTCTCCAGACTTCCACATATTAACACACCAATTAGTATTACCGGTATTAACAGTCATCCGATATATAGCATGACCTAATGTTGGAGAGGGCTCAATAAATGCATTATAGCTAAAACAATCTGAGGCAATCGGTGCTCCTGTATTACAGGAACTTTGTATTCCGCTAAACATAGGAACGTGTATGCGCCCCTTAAATCCAGCATTTACTGGTTGATTTGCCAAGACAGTGAGGGTAAAGGAATCTACAGAAAATGCCCAACCGCCGGCATTTCCTTGATCTAATGGAAGTAACGGAGTAGCAAAGACCTTACCACTCACACCCATGTTATCAATTAAGACTCTTTGAACACCAACAGTTAGTGGAGCGCCGCCGCCATTAAACTGATTAGGCATCCTCACTGACAGATTTGCCATATATACCCCCCTCCAAAGAGGACTAAACCCATTCCCGTTTACAAAAGGAGAGATATATCCATCAGGAGGAGGAAAATTTGGTGATTTAGTATCACTAAAATCAACAACAATACCATTGACAAGCCATTTATAATCTTCCAAGCCGGTTACAACGAACGGATCAATATTAACCTCGAAATATATTTCATCAATAGTAGGCCAAAAAAGTTGTATCTGTGTGTGAACTCGTTCCGGGTCTGGCAACACATCTAAGGAGGAGGGGTCAACTGGCTTAACATATTTCCTACAAACTTCCACCTCCAGGTCAACCCCTATCCCGCCATATCCTGTACAATCAAACAACACATATGTGCCTGGCGTTGCTTTTAGGGTTAATTTTGTTGCATTATTTAACCTAATTTCCGCATTGTTAGCTAGTTGAAGCTTTATGAATGGAACATTTAAAAGGCCTGAAGGAGAAAATGGTACTGATAATGCAGAGAAAGCAATTTTCTTACCACTATTGGGAAACTCCAAAATAAAGTAAGCATCCAAGGTTGCCCCAGTACTTGAAATTTCAATATTATCTAACCATACGTTATAAGTTCTACCATCACTGGGCAAATTGGAAATATTGATAGGCATTAATTCCGGATTAATATCCGTCAATAAGTTACGTTCCAAATTAGCTAAACCAATAGCCTCCACATAAAAGGCTCGTTCAATACCGTCAATCATTAAATCTCCATTAAGGTAGGAGGTTAATTTGGTATCAACATTGGCCAGTTGCCAAATATTCTGCCATATAGACTCATCCACAGAAGCCATCGAGCCTTTTTTCCTGAACAATTCTTCCAATGGTTCATTGGTTAAAATACCATCGTGAAGAATGGAACTCCAGTCATCCTTTTGTTTCGCTAAATCTTTATTTATTTTTGAATTGGCTTCACATAGTCCATTGCATAGCTCCTCCTGAATTTTCTTCTTAAGAGCCTTATTTAACCACAATTGAAGTGAATCGTGGTTACTGCTGAAATATTCAGCATCCTCTTCGGAAAGTCCAAGAATTAAATCCTCGAAGTATCCTTCGAAGTTTGTAGCGCCATTGTTTAACAGAATACTGTCTACTATGGCCTTAAAAACAGCAAGTTCTGATAATTTTTTATCGCATCTGTATAGCTCGCTGTGTTTGGTCTCAAGTAGAATTTGATCAGCGTTTCTTGCAAGCTCCGCATTCAATGGTTTAGGCTCTGAAGTGAAGTTTTTCCACATTCCTGTGGCAAAATATTTATCATCTTGACCAAATATAAGCTCCCGATCCTCCGAATAATCCAGTGCTTCAATTAACCCATTCATAGTGGTTCGAATACCTTCACATTCAGTTGTAGTTTGGTCTACGTTCGCTTGGTAAGTATTTTGCCAGTTCGCAAGTGCTTGTTGAATCCATACTAGTATAGAATCTTGAACATCAGAATACAAGGCAGTGGCTTCCTCACCAGCATTTTGTAGCCAGTAGTAGGCTACTGTATCAGGGTTACAAGCATTACCTAACGAGTCAAAACCCGATTGCGAGCAACCGTTAGGCCCATATAAAGATTGTGTTTCGAAATGTATGCCATTTGCATCAAAGCCATTCGGGTCCAAAAGACTATCATATGGCATACCAGGTTCGTACCCTGGATATGGAGGTTGAATTACATATTGACCACTGGGGTTGAATCCAAACTGATCCCAAGGCTCACCAGTTATACAATGAATACCATTAGAGTTAAATCCATCACAATTTGAGGGAGTTGTTTGACATATATCATCTCCAAAGATGGCTGGAGCTGGATTTAAATCCGGTAAATTAGGAGGCACATCTGAAATACCTTTTACAGTACCACAAATTTTTCCTTGAGCATTAATATTTACTTTTGTCCATTTTACACGAAGATACTTATTGGTTCCAAAGGGCAATAGCACCCTACCTATTCCTGTCCAGCCACCAGTTGGTTCGTGATTATTAGATAAAACAGTAACCGTAAAGCCTCCAACTTCTAATGTCTGCCAATTCCCCGTTTCTAAAAATGGTCCATTACATGGTGGAAAGATATAAGCATCTCCGCATTGGCCTACTACTTCCTGAATAGCTGGCTCAAACTTAAATGCCACAGGTTCTGAAAACTCTATACTACCATCATACCAATAGCACACCTTTTTTATTTCAAAATTATATTGCTCGGGGCTATATATATCCGAAACAATAGCCGAATTACCACTTTTTATTTGAATTTCGCGCTTTTCGCCTTTTTGATCACTTGACCAATAAGTAATCCAATATTCGATTAAGCCCGAAACAGCTTGTGTTCCAGACCATTGAATTTTGAGGCCATTGTTTTCAGTTCCTTCAACTTCAATGCCTTTAGGGGCAGTACATATCGGAGCATACTCGAAGTAAAGACTATTACTTTCACCTGAAACTACTGTAGAAGAAATATTTGTTGTTATGTATGTATTAACAACAACCTTATATCTCTGCCCTTTTTCCAAAGGTGAGTACCGTTCATCGTATTTAAAAAATGAATCTTTAGTCCTGAACGCCGAGGCCAAGCCATTACTAGTTGAAATAATTAGCTCATATTCAAGTTCAAACGTAGAATTTGCCATATCACTCTCCCACTTGAAAAGCAAGGCATCATCTTGTTCATCCAAATAAACAGGAGGTAAAATCTGGGGTGGATTAAACGCAAAATCTACTGATAATGGACTAATATTATCAATTGAGAGATGAACAGAAGTGGTCAATTGGCCTGAAACAGAAACAATGTAGACCATGCAAAAAAGGCAAAGAGATATAGTCTTCCGCATGAGCATGTGGAATTAAAAGTTAATTTATGAAAAAAATGTTGAGAACTACAGCATCTTACTATTCATCTGAAATGAAGAGATAAAATGCCTTTATTAAACTACAGTTTAACAAACCTGAAAGTGTCAATCCATTTTTTTGATTGAACCTTCAAGAAATGTCCCCCTTTTGATAATGACGAAACAAGTATATTCAAAGCGTTTTCGCCTTCATATAGATAAGAAGAAAATTCTAATTCTATTTTTCCATCTAAACCAACTACTTGTATTATAACATCGATGTCTTCAGGTGCAATAACTGTAGCATTAAGATATTCGCTGCAGGGGTTAGGGAATAAATCTGCCTTGACTAAACCCGCATCATTTCGCTGAACACTAGTTATTTGCAAGTTATCTTTACAATCATCCTTTGAGCTTTGGAATTCAAAATTTCCTTCCCATTCTATAGAAATTCCATTGTTAGACTTATAGTTGTTAATAAACAAAGCATAATACTCGCCAATATTTACATCCACTGATTTCAAGAAATTCAGTTCATTTATTGGACACCCACGTTCTGTATTTACTAAGGGGGTTGCTATATCATTCAAGCCAGTTGCCCCCAAACATGAATTACTACCATTGTTTTCTCCCAGATTTGGTCCCGCCATCATCCATCTTACTGGCTTTGATTTTGCATTATCTTCAAGGCCATCTAATTTAAAGAGAATAAAATCAATATCATCGCCGGAAGATAACGGTGTGACTTTAAAGGCTAATCTTCCTGGGGCGCCAATTTCCCATTTAAACCATGAGGAGTTAGTCTCAACAAATTCACTTTTTGAATCCGGAATAATAAAATTTTCTTTTAGCAATCCATTTCCAGGCAATTGCTCAATAGTTATCCTAGCTTTATTACAAACAAGTTTTGAGTCTTTGAAATCCGCATTATTCTGGCTTGATACAGGATTAGCCAACAACGCAAAAGAAAGAAGCAGTGTGATTTTGAAAAAATAGATCATGGGTTGAATATTTGAGTAAATGAGGGTTTACACTTAAAACCTTACCTGCAGGCAGCTGCAAGGCTTTATGGTAATTACATTGCAAAGTTCTTATTCTGGAATCGAACCCGCCTGTCCCAATCCGTCCCAATCCGTCCCAATCCGTCCCAATCCGTCCCATTTGTCCCTCTGGTTTTATTTCTGAAGGAAAGCCCAGTGCATTTCGCAGCTCCTGTTCCTCCTTGGGAGAAAGCAGCTCTGAGTTAAGTTGGATATTTTTTTTCTGCACCAACCTGTAAAAGGTAGATTTTGACAAGCCGATTTCTTCAATAAATTCGCGTTTGGTCTTAAATTTTGGATTGTTCATGATGAAAAAAATGAAGTTTTGATTAAACATATGACAAAGGTGAGGGCATTTCTTTTTTAAAAAAATAACACTTTTGGAGACTTCTTCACCATAAAGGCATGGAGGAAATCACCTCATCTTTCCTAAATTAGCCATAATCGAGGAAAAATTTGACCAGTTCTATAAAAATATTGATTTTTTTGAAACAACCATTCACCATCACTCCTTCACAAACTTCCCCACATACAACTGCCCCGATTTCGCCGTAGCTGAAAGTACATAAGCGCCTGGAGGCAGGGCAGATATATCCAGGCTTTGGTGGGCGTTTATGCTGGCCGTTTGTAGCACCCGGCCCTGCCAATCAGTGATGCTGATGTACATCAGTGCATCCACGGGCAATCGGAGGAAAATCCGGTGTTGGGCAGGGTTGGGGTATAGTTCCAGGGGAAGCGGTAAGGGGACTGAAGCAGCCGACATTTCTGCCCCTAACTTCACCACCCAGTAATCAACACTGCCATGCACTCCGGTTACATCCCCATTGGTGGACCTGGCACGTCCGGCCAGTATCAAAGCCCCTTCAGGGGTTTCTATTAACGCATTTAGGTTTTCATCCTGCGAGCCACCCATAGACTTTTGCCATTGCAGTTCACCAGAGGGACTGAGTTTAACTACCCAAGCATCTGCCCCCCCATCATTTCCTACTGCATCCCCATCGCTAGACAGAACCATACCACAAACCACATAGCCATCATCCCGGGTTTGAATGACAGATCGACCAGTATCCTCATCGTTACCTCCCAAAACCCTGGTCCATTCCACCTCACCATCTTTATCTGTTTTTACCACCAAAACATCATATAAACCGTGACTTCCAGTAGCATGTCCGTTACTGGATCTTGTCACTCCTGCAACTATGTATCCGCCATCTCTTGTTTGACGAACATCTTCGGCGAAATCTATACCGGTTCCTCCATAATTTTTGTCCCACTCCTTTTTTCCTTCAAAATTCAGCTTCACCACCCAAAAATCCATTCCACCCTGGGTTTGAGTGATATGACCATCCACAGAAGAAGTTCTGCCGGCAATGATAAATCCGCCATCATCAGTATTGGAAATTACCCGGCCTTCATCAGATTCGGAACCACCAAAGGATCGTTGCCAAAGCAAATTACCGGTAGCATCCAGCTTGGCTACCCAAACATCATCAATGCCGTAATTTACCGTGACGTCTCCATCCGATGAAGTAGTAGTTCCTACCACTACAAAGCCATGATCCGGAGTTTGTACTACGTCCCAAGACTCATCCTCGTCGCTTCCTCCCAGGCATTTTTGCCAGATAATATTCCCTAGGCTATCCAGTTTTACTACCCAGGCATCAAAGTCGCCATGATTGCCGGACACATCTATACTATTAGAATAGGTATGTCCGGCTAATATCCAGCCACCATCTAATGTTGATTTCAATGCAAAGGCCCGATCATCATCCAACCCACCATAATTTTGTTTCCACACCAAATTACCAGATGCATCCAGCCTCGTCAGCCAAATATCAACCGCTCCGTATTTGCCAAAAAAATCGCCATTATTTGAAGTGGAGTAACCAACGGCCATACAATCGCCATTGGCGGCCAACTGAATCGCATGTGCCTCATCAGCGGAAGAACCACCTATGGCCGTAGCCCACTCTATTGAGGGTTGGGAAAGTGCACAAGACGGCAGTAAAAGGAAAAACAAAAGCAGTTTTGATATCATTTTGGATAAAATAACAGGTAAATATAATCAAATCTCTATTACTCCTTCACAAACTTCCCCACATACAACTGCCCAGATTTCGCTGTTGCTGAAAGCATATAAGCCCCTGAAGGCAGGGCGGATATATCCAAACTTTGGTGGGCATAAATGCTGGCCGTTTGTAGCACCCGGCCCTGCCAATCTGTGATGCTGATGTACATCAGTTCATCCACGGGCAATTGAAGGAAAATCCGGTGTTGGGAAGGATTGGGGTAAAGTTCCAGGGGGATCGGCAGGGGCGCTGATGTAGCCGACATGTCTGCCCCTAACTTGACCACCCAGTAATCAGTTTCGCCATGCACTCCGGTAACATCTCCATTGGTGGATCGGGCGTGCCCAGCCATTATCAAGGCGCCTTCCGAGGTTTCTATTATCGCATTAAAATTTTCATCCTGAGTACCACCCAAAGATTTTTGCCATTGCAGTTCGCCGGAGGGGCTCAACTTAACCACCCAGCCATCCGCCAAGCCATCATTTCCTATCGCATCCCCATCGCTGGATTGTACCTGGCCGCAAACAGCATATCCATCATCCTTCGTTTGAATGATACATCGTCCAGTATCTTCATTGCTGCCTCCCAACACCTTAATCCATTCCACCTCGCCATCTTTGTCTGTTTTTACCACCAAAATATCGTACAATCCATGGCTTCCAGTTGCATGTCCATTATTGGATCTGGTCACGCCTGTCACTATAAATCCGCCATCTCTGGTTTGATGAACATCTTCGGCGAAATCTATGCCGATGCCTCCAAAATTTTTATCCCACTCCTTTTTCCCTTCAAAATTAAGCTTCACCACCCAAAAATCCATTCCACCCTGGGTTTGAGTGATATGACCATCCACAGAGGAAGTTCTGCCGGCAATGATAAATCCGCCATCATCCGTATTGGAAATTGCCCGGCCTTCATCTGATTCAGAACCGCCAAAAGATCGTTGCCAAAGCAAATTGCCGGTAGCATCCAGCTTGGCTACCCAAACATCATCAATGCCGTAATTGACCGTGATGTCTCCATCTGTAGAGTTCGTAGTTCCTACCACTACAAAGCCGCCATCCGGAGCTTGTACAACATTCCAAGCTTCATCCGCGCCACTTCCCCCCAGGCATTTTTGCCAGATAATATTTCCCAGGCTGTCAAGCCTCACCACCCAGGCATCAAAATCCCCGTGATTTCCGGACACATCTACACTATTGGATCTTGTTTTACCTGCCACTATCCAGCCACCATCTGAGGTGGATTTTAGCCCATAGGCCCGATCATCATTCAGCCCGCCATAATTTTGTTTCCAAACCAGGTTGCCGGATGCATCCAGTTTGGCAAGCCAAATATCATTAACGCCATATTTGCCCAAAAAATCACCGTTGTTTGAGAGGCCGAAACCAACCACCATACAATGCCCATTTGGTATTAGCTGGATAGCGTGTATTTCGTCAGCAGAAGTACCACCAATGGCTTTAGTCCATTCTATTGTGGGTTGGGAAAGTGCACAAGCGGGCACCAAAAGACAAAACAGAAGCAGTTTTGATATCATTTTGGGCAAAATAACAGGTAAATATAATCAAATCTCTATCACTCCTTCACAAACTTCCCCACATACAGCTGCCCAGATTTCGCTGTTGCTGAAAGCACATAAGCGCCTGGAGGAAGGGCAGATATATCCAAACTTTGGTGGGCGTTTATGCTGGCCGTTTGTAGCACCCGGCCCTGCCAATCTGTGATGCTGATGTACATCAGTTCATCCAGGAGCAATTGAAGGAAAATCCGGTGTTGGGAAGGATTGGGGTATAGTTCAAGAGGAATATAATCTGCTTGTGTGGTAGCAGAAGGAACGTTTTCATCAAGTTTAACTACCCAAATATCAGCCTCCTCAACTGGACCTGACAAATCTCCGTTCTGAGATCTGGTGTAACCCGCAAATACACATTTACCATCATGGCTAAGTTCAATCGTCTTTGCAAAATCTATTAAACTCCCCCCTAAAGATCGCTCCCAAAGCAAACTTCCTTCCTCCGATAATTTGAAAATCCAAACGTCCTGACTTCCTTTGTTATTGGTCAAATCTCCATCATTTGATCTAGAAACAGATGCTGCCCAATATCCTCCATCGATTGATTTACACAAAGCAAAACCTAAGTCCTGCTGACTTCCTCCAAAGGGCCTTTGCCAAAGCAGTGATCCAAATGCATCCACTTTAAACAACCAGGCATCGTCAGCACCATGGTTGCCTGATACATCACCATTATTTGATGCCGTAAATCCTGTCATGATGAATCCCTCCTCTTCAGCTGAAATAATATCACGTATTCCTTCCCAGGCAATACCACCAAAACAATTTTGCCAGATAATCTTTCCTTCCCAATTAATTTTTATTAACCAGGCATCTTGGGTGCCATTATTCCCAGAAACATCACCATTGGTGGAATAGCTTTCGCCACCTATCACATACCCGCCATCATGGGTTTCTTCAATAGCCCATGCATCATCCAGACTGTTACCTCCATATGTTTTGGACCACTCCAAGCTGCCAACCGAGTCCAGTTTTACAGCCCAATAATCAGATCCGCCTTGATTTAATGTAATATCGCCGTCAGATGACCTGGTAGATCCACAAATGAGGAACCCTCCAGCCGCATCTGGAATAACATCTCTAAATTCATCGTCCTTCGTTCCTCCAAAACACCTTTGCCAGAGTATGCCTCCATCACCATCTACCTTAAATATCCAAGCATCTAGCCCGCCATGGTTCCCATTTACATCAAAATCATTTGAAGCTGTATTCCCAACCACAATAAAACCTCCATCCTTGGTAGCTTTAATTGCGTAAGGCAAATCATGATCCGAGCCACCAAAATTTTTTATCCATTTCACATTGCCAAGACTATCCAGTTTGATCAATACAATATCTGCGCCACCCAAATTTTGATGAATTTCTCCAGCATCTGAATTGGACTGTGCGGCAAGTATAAACCCCTTGTCCTGAGTCTTTTGAAATGAAACACATTCATCATATTTTTTGCCGCCAATTGTGTTTTGCCAAATGATTTGACCAGATACTAGTTGTAAACTAAAAAGGAGAGCTGAGAAAGAAACAATTATTTTTCTCATTTGTCAAGTATTTAAAAATTTGTATTGAAAAGGAAATTATAGTTTTTGAAGTTTAAAAACTCTATTTTCACTTTCATGGTTAATGTGCAAGATGTAAAAACCTCTATTTAAATTATTAACAGGTATTTCTATATAATCATTTTCATAGTCAATTTTTTTTATTTGTATTTCGCTACCACTAATATCAAATAACGTTACATCTAAAAATGACCCTTCTCCCATTTTTTTTGATCCAAAAATTTTTATCCCATCAGTAAACGGGTTCTCAACTTGAACGTCTGTTAATGTCCCTCCATTAACACTTCCTCCACCTGTACCACTTCCACCAGGAGGGATTATCACAGTTTGGTCTGCCTTCATAGCAGTAAAAGTATATTCTGATTTCCAAGAAGGGTCACTATCTGAATCAATACACCAACCAGCTCCTATCGGAATACCATACAGATTATATAATATGTTATACTCAACATAACCAACAGTAGACAATATCGGGTCATTTACTGATAAATCTCGCACCCTGTGTCTACTTCCAGATATTTTGTACAAATCAGAAGGAATAATGGGGAAAGAATTGGTCCCATCTACTGCTACTATTGTATTTGAATTCTGAACCCTTTTTATTTTGAAAACCTCATCAACCAAAACCACCTCAAATAAACTAAAAATACTTGTATTGTTTTTAGAGACTTTAAATCCAAGCCAATGCTGTTCTAAATTGATATTTGAACAATCGGATACAGGGACAGGATTAACTGGAATCCTTCCTCCAACAACCAAATCTAAGATAATTTTTGGCAATTCCAAAACAGCAGGAGTGGTACTTGGCACCATTGGTGAACAATTGGTTGCCAAATGAATCAATAAATCTGTACTTTGATCGATACCCCAAATAGTGTAAGTCTGATTTGATACGTCAAATATGGTATCAACCGGTACCCATTCCAGATTCTCATTTTTCTTGAAATAGGTAAGTGTATACTCATCTTCTAAAAAATTGGGAGTCCATGCCAATGATACGAATCCATGACCTCTCGAAGTTACATGGAGATTCTGTACTGGTGGAAGAGTACAGCTCGATGCTATCGCTAGGCTTTGAGGCGCCTTAACCATAGCCATTGATTGACCAATACAGATTAACAAGAAAACGCACATAAAGTGCACCGAATTGAAGATTTTTGCCATAATAATGCCAGGATTTTGATATTTTGTTAAACGTGTGGCAAATGTAAGTACATTAGCCTTTCAAAAAATGTAACACTTTTGGAGACTTTTTCACCAGGAAAATATGGAAGACAGTTACCTGATTTCTCTTCTAAGAGCCGTAAACGAGGAAGAATTTGGCCAGCTTTATCAATTTTGCGAGCTAAATCTTTTAAATGACCTCAAATACAAAGCCCAAATTTCACTTTTGCTTGGCATTTGTCACAAACAAATTAAAGCTGGATCTTCCAATTTAATCAACAAACAAGAGTTGTTTTTTCAAATATTCCCTAAAGACTCATATATTGAAGGAAAGATTGAGAAAGTTATGCATTACACCGCAAAATGTGTTAAAAATTTTCTCATAACTAAACATTTTTTGCGAGAAGAAAACGAATTTTATCAAAATTTAGACTTTTTCGATATTCTAAGAGAGCGGAAGTTGGAAGATAAAGCACTTCAAATACTCAGCAAATTACGGAAAACTCAGCAAGCTAATACGAATAAAGATTTTAACTATTATCTTAGGCAGTTCCATATTGAGTTCAGGGTACACTACCTGGAAAGTATTTCTAATAAAAAGAAGGGGGATGTAAATATATCCAATTTATTGGCTGCTGTTGAAGGTTTTTACCAATCGCGAAGGGTAGCTTTACTAAACAGGTTTATTTTACAGCAAAAAGTTACTACTCTACAACCATCAGAGGTAATAGACTTCAATCTTGCTATTCAAAAAGTACCAGCCTATCTATTAACAGAATCCCCTACTTTATCCATTAATTACCTTATTCTAGACCTATTGCAAAAAGAGACATTTACATTTCAGGAAATTGAAATCATTGCCTCTGCTATTAAACGCAATGAACATCAACTGGATTGGGAAAGCTTGCAAGAGTTTTATACTTATTTGCGCAATTTTTGCATTTTATTGATCATGCAAGAGCCTGAAAGATTGGAACTATACCAATTCTTGTTTTCCCTTTACAAAGAGAATCTTCAAAACAAACTCTTGTTTTATGAAGGAAAACTTTCACCCAGTAGGTTCTTCGCAATTACAGAAAATGCCTTGATCTGCAAAGAGTTTGATTGGGCCTTTGCCTTTATTGAAGAGAACAAAGATAAAATTTTTGGAGAAACCGATGACAAATCAATCTACAGACTTAACCTTTCTCGTTATTACTTTCATCTTCGAGATTTCAATAAAAGTTTATCAATCTTACCTCAGCATTTTTTATTTAACGATTATCTACTACTTGGAAAAAGAATAGAATTAATGGCTCTTTATGAAACAAAGTCCGATTTATTATCTTACAGAATTGACTCTTTTAAAATGTTTTTAAGCCGAACATCCTCTAAATTACTTTCAGATAAAATAAAGAAAGTCAATTCAGAATTTCTCAATTTACTAACACAGTTGACTGACTCTATTCCCGGAGACAAAAAGCGTGCAGACACCATGATTAAGCGTGTAAGAGAAAAAAAACATGCTGTTGAATGGCTCTGGTTAAAAGAAAAGGCCGAGAGTTTAAAAAATCCATAATCCCTCATTCAGCCTGCTTTTTTCCCCGTTCAGTCATTGTTTTTACGCCACTAGCGGGCTCCCGGTTGTACTTTTACCCGCCACCAACTCCATACCATGTTTCTGCTCTTCCAAATTATAGCCTTTTGGGCCCCTTTGTATTCCCCCGCAGATGGCCATTATCGATGCAACAACGGCAAGGTTTATTTTCACTCCAAAGCCGCTCTGGAATCCATCGAAGCCACCAGCACCAAACTGCGCGGCGCCATCGACCCCAGCAACCGCAGCTTCGCCTGGTCGGTAGAAACAGCCTCCTTTACCGGATTCAATAGTCCGCTGCAACTGGAGCATTTCAACGAAAACTATATGGAAAACAGCAAATACCCGCGCATCAATTTTACCGGGAAAATCATTGAACCACTGGATTTTTCCACAAATGGCAAACACAGCGTGCGGGCCAAAGGCAAACTCAATATCCATGGCGTAGAACAGGAACGCATTATCCGCAGCGATGTGGAAATTACCGGTAATAAAATCCGCGTTAAAGCCCAATTCACTGTTTTACTAGCCGATCATGATATCCATATTCCACAAATTGTTCATCAAAAAATTGCTGAAGAAATAACCGTCAACATAGATGCCGTTTTGCAAAACTAATACACCGTGTATAGAATCCTGATCCTTCTGTTATGCTTTGGCAGCCCGCTTGGGGCACAAACGCCTATGTTCCGACTTCAGCAGGGACACGAACTGGGCAATGCCAAAATGACTACCGTAATGCAGGATTCCCGAGGCTGGATCTGGTGTGGCGCACAAAATGGCTTGTTCCGGTACGATGGCCTGCATTTTCAACGCATCCAGCTGGCCGATACCTTCCGGCAAGCCACGGTTAGCGCCTTGTATGAATGGAACGGTATGATCTGGGCTGGCTTCAGCAATGGCGCCATCGGACGGATTCCCACCACCGGCAATTTCATTCCAGCCCTCACCGGCGATGCCGAAGCGGAAAAGAAATTTGCCCCCAGCCTTAGTCTGTGGCAAATAGAGGAAGGTCTGCCGCAACAGAAAATCAGCGCCATTACCGCCGATCCATCCGGCGCACTCTGGATGGCTACCTACGGCGAAGGACTCTATGTGTGGAAAAACAACCGACTCTATCAGTTTGGCCTGGAAGATGGCATGAGCAGCCTCGACCTGTACGCGCTGGCCTGCGATGCGCAGGGACGCATCTGGGCTGCCACCGATGCCGGCATCAACCTCTGCCAAATGAGCGGCAATGGCCAAAAACAGGTGCAACACATCGGCAGCGAAAACGGGCTACCCGATGAAATCATAACCTGCCTGAGTACAGACCTCCAGGGCAATATCTGGATTGGAACCCAGGAAATGGGCATTGCCCGCATGGACGCCCAAACACTCCGTCCGACATTTACCACGCCCAACTGGGCATACGGGGAAATCAGTGCCCTGACGGTGTTTGGCAGCAAAGAAGCCTGGGTAGGCACTACCCGGGAAGGATTGATTCGGGTGGAGCTGCACCACCAGGGCGCTATGCCGCTACCCGACAACCATCCGCTGCGCCATACCAAAACACATGCCCTGTGGAAAGACCGCGAGGGCTTGCTTTGGAGCGTGATGGATAAGGGCCAACTGTATGTGGCAGAAGTGCGGTTCGGAATCTGGCAACCAGGCATTTCGGCGGTGCAAACACTGCTGTCAGACCGTCAACGACGCTGCTGGGCGGGTTGTCAGGACGGGCTTTATTTACAGGATAAGCCCAGCGGCCCGTTCCGCAAGGTATTGGCAGACAATGTTATATCCTTATGGGAATCGGCCTCCGGCGAGGTTTGGGCAGGCACTTTCGGCAACGGAGTGGCTGTGCTGGACGCCGGGGGGCGGGTGCGTCGGCAACTGAACGAACGCAACGGATTAATCAATGGCAGCGTACTGAACATTGGCGGACGGGGCACGGAGGTTTGGCTGGCTACCCTGGGAGGAGTAATGGCCATTGGCGCCGAGGGCAAGGGCGAGGTGCAGGTACAAACGGCCCTGGGCACCAGTTATGTGTACAAGGTTCTCACCGACCGGCAGGGTCGGGTGTGGTTTGGTACGGATGGCAAAGGACTGGCGGTGCTGGAAAACGGTGTTCTGAGGTTCATCACAGAGATCAACGGCACGGTCATTAAAACCGTGTACAGCATAGTGGAGGCCCCGGATGGCCAGATCTGGTTCAGTACCGACCGGGAAGGCCTGTTCAGCTTCAATAATACTGATTATCAGCATTTTACCATTGAAAACGGGTTGCATAGTCAGCAAATTACCGGTTTGGCGGTAGATGGAAACGGGCTCGTACACATTGCGTATGAGGATGGGTTCGACCTGTTGAATCCGAGGCGTAAAAACCATGTGATGTTTTGCGCTGCTGCAGCTGCGGGCATTAACCTGAATGCACTTTGTACAGACGCCATCGGCAATGTCTGGATGGGCATGCCTAACGGCATTATGCGTTCGGCGGCGTACGATGAGCCATTTCTGGACGATCCCCAGCCGGGCATAACTGCGGTATCGGTTTTATTGAAGTCTATTGATTTCCAGCAGCAAAACCGTTTTTCTTATAACGAAAACTATTTCATTTTCAATTTTTCCGGCCTGTGGTTCACCGATCCGGATGTGGTAAGTTACCGGTACAAACTGGAGGGTTTTGACCCGGACTGGAAGGTTTCCAAGGATCACCTGGCGTCTTATCCCAATCTGCCGCCGGGCAAGTACACCTTCCGGGTTCAGACCAGCGAGCACGGGCATTTTGAGGAAGTTCCAGAAGCCAGTTGGACGTTTTTCATTGAGCGCCCTTTTTGGCAGCAATGGTGGTTTGTGCTGCTCAGTTTGCTGGCCGGAATCAGTTTGTTGTGGTGGACAATTCACAACCGCGAAACACGACTTCAGAAAGAGGCCGGTTTGAAACGCGAACGGGTGCAGGCGCAGTTTGAGACCCTGAAAAGTCAGATCAACCCGCATTTTCTGTTCAATAGTTTCAATACGCTCATCACCATCATTGAAGAGAATCCGAAAACGGCGGTACAGTACGTGGAGCACCTGTCGGATTTCTATCGGAACATTATGGCATACCGGGAGCGCGATTTTATTAGCTTGAAAGAGGAGATGCTGCTGGTAAAAGACTTCTGTTTTTTGCTGGAAAAGCGCTACGAAACAGGATTTCAGCTTCAGGTGAACCTGGGAGAGACAAAAGGACAGATCATGCCGCTGAGCTTGCAACTTCTGGTAGAAAATGCAGTCAAGCATAATATCATATCTGCCTCCAAGCCCCTTGTAGTGGAGATTTTGTCGGAACAGGATGGGTATATTACGGTGCGCAACAACCTCCAGCGGAAAATCAAAGCAGAGCCAAGTACCCATTTTGGCCTGCAAAGCTTGATTCACCGGTACGAACTCATTGGCGCCAAGCCCGTCATTGTGACCGAAACCAGCGAGTATTTTATGGTTAAGGTGCCGGTGTGACAGGGCCTTTTCATGATATGGGGCTAAAGCCCCTTCAAATCATATTGTCCCTGCCCTAAAGGGCAGGGCAATTGATGCATAGAAGGGCAGGGCAATTGATGCCCTGCGGGGCAATTGATGCATAAAACCACCCACTAAGCCCAAGCCGAATGCCAACTCGAAAACTCGCACACTCAAACACTCGCACACTCAAACACTCGCACACTCAAACACTCGCACACTCAAAAACTTCCGCTCATGAAAGTTCTCCTTATTGAAGACGAAAATGCTGCTGCACGGCGATTGGAGAAGTTGCTTTTGGAGGTGGCTCCGGAGGCTGAAATCGTTGGCAGGCTGGATAGTGTGGAAGCTGCCATCGGGTGGTTCCAGGAGCATCCGCAGCCTGATTTGATTCTGTTGGACATCCATTTGGCGGATGGCGCCAGCTTTGAGATATTCCAGCATGTGAAAGTGAAAAGTCCGGTGATTTTTACCACGGCTTACGACGAGTATGCGCTAAAGGCCTTTAAGGTGAACGCCGTGGATTATCTGCTCAAACCTATCAAAGTCAATGAGTTAACAGATGCCATTGACAAGTTTAAGCGGGTATTTCAGGGCCAGGCCACGGCCGATTATTCCGGCTTATTGAATACCCTTCGGCAGCAGGAGGGTGGGCAGCCGCAATATCTGCGCCGGATGTTGATTCGTTTCAGCAGCAGTTTCCGGCTGGTGGATATGAACGATGCCGCTTATTTTTATACCAAAGACAAGATTACCTTTCTGGTATCGCGCAGTTCCGGCAAGCGGTACCCGGTGGATTACCCATTAGACAGGCTGGAAACCCTGCTCGATCCGGCAGTTTTCTTTCGGATCAACCGGCAATTCATCATTCATGTGCAGGCCATCAGGGAAATGCACCCGTATTCGAAGAGCAGGGTAAAGGTTGATCTGGAGCCGCCCACAGATCAGGAAACGGTGGTTAGTACCGAGCGCTCTTCAGAGTTCAAGAAGTGGTTGGTGGGGAATGAGGAGTAGGGCTGTTATCCAGGGCCAGAGGGATGTTCAGTCGTTGGGTAATATGATGCCAGCACCAGGCAGAAAAACCCGGACGACGCCCAGCATCCACGCTGATTCGGTACATGGCCTGGTGATAAGCCGGGGCCCAACGCAGGATGGTGGGCAATAGCTGATAAACCGGGTATAGGCGCGGCATCCACTGCGACCACTGCCTGGCAGCATCGGGTTGGAACCGAATACCCAGTTTGGTACACAGCGGGAGCGGCATTCCGGCCGAAGCCAGCCAGTTGGCTAGTCGTTTAGGGGTACGGGGATGTTGTAAAATGGCCTGAGCCACTTCCCTGCATACCGGTGCAGCGCCCAACACCGGTCCGTGCAACATCTTTTCAAAATATTGATTAAACGCTTGTAAATCAGCGGGATAAATAGTTGCCGGGATACCCAGCAGGGCTGCGGCTGCTTTGCTTTCCTCATAAAACAGTTCCTGCCAGTTGGGGGGCAGGGGCATACCCTCAAACACCCGCAAAGTGGTATCCACCAGGGTAGCAAACACCCATAGTTGCAGCTCCGGATCGGTGGCTACATAGCCCTCCCCTATTATCCCGGAATGCACGCGGTTTAGTTGTCGGGCAATGGCTTCTGCCTGTTTCCGGGTACCGAAGTACAGGGTAGCCATAGCTTTAAAGGTACGAAAACCGCGTCCGAAGGGATCTTCCTGAAAACGGCTGTATCGGGCCACGCCATCGGCCACAGCGGGGTGTGCCACCTGAAGTAAAAGTGCCCTGGGGCCGCCAAGCAGCACCCAGGGTTCGCGGTATATTTGCCAGGTAGTGGAGAACATGCGTATGCAGAGATTTTGCTTTGCGATGCAAAGTTCTTTTAAAAATGCAAAACCAGCAAATGAGTTGAAGATATTTTGGGCGGTTGGCTGTGGGTTTTGCCGCGATGCGGCGGCGGATCACAACCTGACTCCCGGGCTACCGACATTGAGGGGCTAGCGCCCCAGGGCTGGGGGCTGGGAGTTGGAGGCCTGTGAAATTTCGGCCAGACTCTGTTCATCTCTGGCTACCCAGGCTTGAGAGCCAATCACTACAATGGGCCGCTCTATGAGGATGGGATTTTCCACCATAATTTGTATCCATTCTGGGTCTGGCAAAGACTTTCCTTTGAAATGTTCCTGAAACAGCGGTTCCTTTTGCCGGATTATATCCAAGGGCTTTTTATCCAACAATGTGAGCAAACTAGTCAGTTCTGCTTCAGTTGGCGGCGTTTTGAGGTATTCCACCAACTCGAAGGTTTTACCGGATTTAGCGAGTACATCCAGGGCACAGCGACTTTTGCCGCAACGGTTATTATGGTAGATTTTTATCATGGTCGAGGAGCGAGGTTTTGGGGGGGCATTTAGGGGTCATTGGGGGGCATTTAGGGGTCATTGAGGTCATTTAGAGGTCATTTGAGGGTCATTTGGGGTCATTGGGGGGCATTTAGGGGTCATTTGAGGGTCATTTGGGGTCATTTGAGGGTCATTTGGGGTCATTTGGGGTCATTTGAGGGTCATTTGAGGGTCATTTGAGGGTCATTTGGGGTCATTTGGGGTCATTTGGGGTCATTTGAGGGTCATTTAGGGGGCATTTAGGGGGCATTTAGGGGTCATTTGGGGTCATTTAAGGTCATTGGGAGCCGTCAAATCAACGTGGGTTGTCATTCCGAGTACTCGGAACCTACACAAGCCAGGCTTTTCGGGTGTATTTGGCCAAGACATCCCGGGGAGCCTGGCTTGTGTAGGTCCTTCGCTACGCTCTGGATGACAACCTACATTGATTAAAAACTTTGTTTATCAAAGCCTCACAAATTGAAATAAATGACCTATAAATGACCTATAAATGACCTATAAATGACCTAAAATGACCTAAAATGACCTATAAATGACCTATAAATGACCTATAAATGACTTCTCTCTTTGAGTGAGACGCTCAATAATTAGTACACAGCTGCCTCATTCCGCTTCAGCGGGAGTGCAACTGCGTTCAGGCCGATGATTTTACCCAGGCGCATACCTTCTTCGCAATCCATTCGGTAGTGCACGCCGAGCAGCACCCGGGAGGCAGCGTTTTCGCGGGCCATTTCGCCAAAGGAGTGATAGTTTCTGGGTGTGCCGGCAAACTCTTGTCGCTTTTCGTGGGTACGATCCGCCAATTCAAAATGTTGGCCAAGGGCATCAGAAAGCACCTCGGCGGCAGCTGCTCCGAACGCTGAGTGTCCGGATGGATAAGCGGGAAACGAGGGCGTTGGATGCAATGGCTCCCATTTCGGATCTATGTATTTGCGGATGTAGGTTTCCGGCCGGGTAACATTGAACCGGTATTTGGCTTCCCAGGTACTTACCCCTGAATCGTGCAGGGCAATGGCAGATTTCAGGTAGGTTTCCATCACCAAAGGGAAAGGCGCTTCAGATTTTTCCAGCGCCTGATTGGCAATAGATATCCAGCGGGCAGCCGGCGAAGATGTGAGGCCGGGATGGTCGTCGCTCCAATATTCTGCTATCCAGAGGTTTTCTTTGCTAAGGGGCTGGGATACAGAAAACACCTCCATAGCTTCTGCATAAAAATCGGAACCGGGATTTTTATCGAAAGCCAGCGGTTCTTTGAAAACAATTGACTGGGTTTCCGGCAAGAAGGGGCGCACACGTCCCCAATAAGGGAGCAGGGCTGGGGAGGCATGTTCGCCTGTTGGTTGCCAGCAGCCCTCACAGGTCTGAGGCTCGTATCCGTGATCGTAATTGTACAGATGGCCGTTATGTCCTTCTTTATCGGTTTTCGACCATTCCCACACGATATCTGCTACTTTTTGGCCAAATACTACAGAGGTATTGACCATTGTTTCGGGTGTATTGGCCAACATGTCTTGTCGGAAACGTTGTTCCTGCAAATCCACCTCCAGGAGGATTTTTTTAGGTGCAGAGGAAAAAAAATGGCGAAGGATTTGGGCGTAAGCGGCGTTAATACTGGCCGGCAAACTGAATTGGTCTTTGGCAAACTTATCGGCGGGCTTTTGGTAGCCTGTCACGAATTTTTCCATGGAAACATAATCCGGCATATCCGGCAGTGAAGCCTCGTAGGCGGCCATTTCCACATACGCGAACATGCGCGCGCTTACGGGAGGACGGAAACCCATGGTGTGGCGTTCCAGATCCAAAGCCAGTTGATTCCAGCGAATGGCCATTTGAGTAGCCATTCTTCTTTCAGGCAATTCCGTAGCCTGGTACAAACTGCATTGGTGCAACAGCAGGGACATACACAGCAGAAGCACAGTTGCCGGGAACATCCAGCGGATGCCCGGCGCTGATCTATTGCCATTACGGTGTTGTTTACCCATATTATGCTGATTTTCAGGCTGCCATAGCCGGAAAACTCAATTTAAAGGTAGTGCCTTTGCCTTGTTCTGAATCCACATCCAATCCTATCTGATGTATTTTCATGATACTGTCTACCAGCGACAAGCCGATGCCAGAGCCTTTCACATGAATACTTTGAGAACTGCGGTAGAAGGGTTGAAAAATGAGCTGCAAGTCTTTAGCCGGAATACCCGGACCGCGGTCTGAAATTTCCACTCTGTGTTTTCCGGAAGCATCGAAATGAATTTTTACATCCACTTTTTTCTCTGGCGAGAACTTGCATCCGTTGTCCATCAAATTTTGAAAAGCGGAGCGGAGGAGCGGCTCATTAGCTCGTACGCAGAGTTGTTCTTCATCTTCTGGAAACCCAACGATATCAAAAGAAACCTTGTAATCCGGGTGTAATCGCAACAGTCCTGCACGGGTTTGCAACATCAATTCATCCAGGCGTACACGTTCAAAACGAATATCGGCGCCTTCGGAGTGAACTTTGGCCAACTGAAGCAGCTTTTCTGTCACTTCGCTCAATTCTCTGGAGTCTTCCAGCACCGAGTTCAGGGTAGCCTGATATTCCTCAGTATCCCGTTTTTGGTCGAGCGCCACTTCCAGTTGAGCAATGATAACGGAAAGCGGATTTTTCAGCTCGTGCGAGACGTTTGAAATGAAGCTTTTTTGCATTCGGAATGCGAACTGAATCCGGTCGAGCAATCGATTGAAGGTAAAAACCAGCCTGGAGAGTTCGTCTTTATTATTCTGGCCTTCCACCCTTGCGCTCAGGTCGGAGGGGCGGATGGCATCCACCTGGTTGACAATACTGGCCACTGGCGCCATGGCCTGACCGGCATAAAACCAGCCGCCTGCTGCAACCATACCGATACAGAGCAGGAAAGTAACCAACAGGATATTTCGCAGATGACCGAGCTCTTCAGAATTAAACACAGATTCGGCGATAATCAGGTATTCCCGTCCGCTATGGCTTTTGTGGGTCAGGCTAAGTGCATGGAGGTTACCATCTACAAAGCGGGTTTCGCCGGAGGCTCTGAGGTTAGACAATCTTTTGGTTGGAAGAGGCGATTCGGAGCGGTTGAATGCAAAAACGCGTTGCAGGTCTGCATTAAAAATAACCACATTTTCACGGAAGGGGAGTGCGATTGCTGCATCTGAGGCATCTCCGGAATCGTGGAGCGGCTGTAGTTTTTCCTCTTCATGCAACACCATTTCAGCCGTCATAAGGGCTTTGGAGCGCAGGCTATCGTAAAACTCATCCTCCGTCATGTTTCGGAATTTCACGTAGATGAAGCACAGCGATGCCACCAGCATACTTGCCACAAGTACCATGAACTGAAGGGTGAGCTTGGTTCTTATTTGCATGACGGTTGGAGATTTAAGAAGCTCTTAAGCATCTGAACGGACTTCATCCAGTTCTTCCCTGAGTACGTATCCGGTTCTGAACTGGGTATGAATGAGTTTTTTAGGGAAACCCTTGTCTACTTTTTTTCTCAGGAAGTTGAAATAAACTTCTACAAAATTGGTTCCAGTGTCAAAGGTAAGGTTCCAAACCTGTTCTGAGATCTCTGCCTTGGAGATCACCTTACCCGGATGCCGCATCAGGTATTCCATCAGGGAAAATTCCCGGGGGGTAAGCGCTATATGTTGACCACTTCGGTAGAGCACTTTTTTATCCAGGTCCATCTCCAGATCGGCAAATTTGAGGGAGGATGGCGCGTGAATCTGATAACTGGTTTTGGGCCGTCGGGCCAGGGCGCGCACCCGCACGAGCAGCTCCCGGAATTCGAAGGGTTTGGTCAGATAATCGTCGGCGCCAGCATCAAAGCCTTCCACCTTTTCATCCGTTTGGCCCAGCGCTGTGAGCAAAATAACCGGTGTTTGGTTGGATTTACCCCTGATTTGGCGCAACATTTCAAGGCCGTCCATTTCCGGCATCATAACATCTGAAATGATTACGGCGTAATCATTCAGCTCTGCCAAACGGGCGCCCTCCCGGCCGTTACCGGCAGAGTCGACTTCTATTTGGTGGCCTTCCAATCCTTTTTTTAAGGATTGAACCATTTTGGGTTCGTCTTCAACTAGCAGGATTTTCATGATAATTATTTCTCATTCAATCATCGTACCAAAAACACGATTCAGAAGTAATGCTATCTCTGATTGCAGTAAAAATTTAATTCCATTTTAAGGACTTTTTTCTGGCTGAACTTAAATAAGCCCTGTCCTTTGCAGTGCAATCTGCAAGATACTCAACAATCGTTAATCAGCTCAAATTAAAACCATGCGCATTTCAAAATTTTACATGCTGCCTTTTTGCCTGGTGGTTGCAGGCGCTTTTTTATTACTCCCGTCCTGTCGAAACAAAAATACCGATCCTGAACCAGAGGTAAACCTTGTTAGCGATCACCCTAACGACGTAGTTTACGACTGGAACCAGCTTTTCCTGGAAATCGAGCGTTACGCTGCCGGCTACCGTCCGGGTCCTGCGCCACGAGCCATTGCTTACATTGGCCTATCCGATTATGAAGCTTGTATTTCAGGCATGCCTGGCTACAATTCCATTTCCAGTATGTATGCAGGTTTGACCATTCCTCGTGTTGAGGAAGGCAAACAATACCACTGGCCTTCTGTAATCAATGCCAGCCGCGCCTACCTGATGCCGCGTTTCTTCCCGAATGCAACGCCTCAGCAGGTAACTGACATGGCTTCTTTGGAGTCGTTTTACGACGACCGTGCCAAGCAGGAGGTAGGTTCTGAGGTTTGGGACCGTTCCAAGGAATACGGAAAATTGGTGGCTTCAGTAGTTTGGGAATACTCCAAAACTGACGTTGTTGGCCATAACCACTTCCTGGATCCGTTCCAGGGTTACAAATGGGAAGACCACTACAGCAAAGATGGCGACTGGAAACCAACATTCCCTGGCCCTGGTAAGCCAATGGGTGGTGTTTGGGGCGGCGCCCGTGCGTTTGCTATCGGTGAAAGCGACAAAATCTGCAAAAAGCCTCTCCCTTACAGCAGCAGCACTACTTCTGACCTCTATGCACAGGCTTTGGAGGTTTATGCTCAAAACACCCCTACCCTGTCTTACGAAGATGAATGGGTTGGTGAATACTGGAGCGACGACCTGTTGAACCTCACCTTCAGCCCTGGCCCACGCTGGCTGGCTATTGGCGACCAGGTACTCAAGCTGGAAGACAGCAACCTCGAAATTGCAGTATACTACACAGTTAAGATGGGTTTTGCCCTGAACGATGCTTCGGTAGGCTGCTGGTACTCCAAGTTTTACTACAACGTAGAACGTCCACAAAGCTATATTAACCGGGTAATAGACCCGAACTGGAAGCCTGCACTGTTTAACCCACTCACGGGTGATGAAGGCGTTACGCCGTCTTTCCCGGCTTATCCTTCCGGCCACTCTACGATGGGTGCTGCAGGTGCAGAAATTCTGGGCGATATTTTTGGTTATGCATATTCCATGACCGACCGCTGCCATGAAAACCGCACCGAGTTTGAAGGTGTTCCACGTACGTTCGGTAGCTTCTTCGAAATGGCTCAGGAAAATGCCTGGTCTCGGGTGCCACTGGGTGTGCACTTCCGTATGGACTGCGAAGAAGGTGTACGTTTTGGCACCGTGATTGGCCGCAAAGTGAATCAACTGCCCTGGAAAGATTAAGCGCGTGACGCTCTAAGAGCCTTTCAGCGAAAGTCTGATATAAAAACAATCTGGCTTATTCACAAGATGGGGCGCGGAGGTGAAACCCTTCGCGCCTTTTTCTTGCATTGGTTGTGTTATTTTTTATTTTTGTGCTCAATTATCATCAATTATTCAACTAAATTCAAAAACTATGCACCACTTTTCAAAGCAGAATTTATTACTCATTTGTTTGTTAGTGTTGTTGCCACTATCGTGCAAAGAGAAAATAAACCCCGACCCCATAGCTTATATTCCACGCCTGAACCTGCATCCTAATGATGTGGTCTACGACTGGAATGAACTTATGCTTAAGGTTGAACGCTATGCTAATGGCTTTCGTCCTGGACCAGCTGTCAGGGCAATAGCTTATTTAGGTTTGTCGGATTACGAAGCCAGTCTAAAGGGGATGCCTGATTACAAGTCGATTGCCAGTCTTTTGCCCGGTTTAAACATTCCTGCCATAGAAAATGATAAGCAATATCATTGGCCAACCATTATTAATAATAGTCGCGCATATTTGATGCCCAGGCTATTTCCAACAGCTACTCCTGAGCAATTTGCCGCCATGGCTGAGCTCGAACAATATTACAACAACAAAGGGATGTTATCTGTAGTGCCGGAGGTATATGAACGCTCAAAAGAATATGGTAAAGCGGTTGCAGAAGCTGTTTGGGAGTTTTCAATGTCAGATATGGCTGGGCACAACCATTTTCTGGACCCATTTCAGGGTTATCAGTGGCAAGATCATTACAGCGTTAATGGCGACTGGAAACCCACCTATCCAGGCCCGGGTAAACCTATTGGCGGCGTTTGGGGCAATGCCAGAACATTTGTCCTGCAGAATAATGAAAAAATTTGCCCCCCACCCGTTCCATTTAGTCAGGATTCTGCGTCGCAAATGTATGGGCAGGCATTTGCCACCTACACCAATGCTAATGAAACTGAGGTGAATTATGAAAACAGGTGGATTGGAGAATTTTGGAGCGACGATCATCTAAATCTAACTTTCAGCAATGGATTGCGTTGGATATCTATTGGAGATCAGGTGCTGAAAGCAGAAAAAAGCAACCTTGAAACAGCCGTTCTTATGACCGTGAAACTAGGTTTCGCTTTGTGCGATGCTTCTATAGCCTCCTGGCATTCCAAGTTCTATTATAACCTCGAACGGCCACAAACCTATATTAACCGTGTGATTAAACCACTATGGCAACCAAAGCTTAACAACCCGCTTACCGGAGATACCGGCATTTCGCCATCTTATCCTACCTATCCTTCCGGCCATGCAACAATGGCTGGTGCGGCATCGAAGGTATTGGAGGATTTATTTGGCAACCACTACGCTTTATCGGATCGGAGTCATGAAAACCGTTCTGAATTTGTAGGCACACCACGCACTTTTCTTAGCTTTTCAGAAATGGCTCAGGAATGCGCCAACTCGCGAATTTTATTGGGGGTTTGTTTTCCGATGGATGTAGAATCCGGACTTACATTCGGCACAGGTATTGGAGACAAAGTGATAGGATTCCCCTGGAAAAATTAAAAGAACCACCAGTTTAACACAGCACAATGAGCAAAATCGTTCCCATTACTTTACTGCTTGCTTTATGCTTCAATGCCTGTCAAAAAGACACTGAGGAACGGATAGAGCGGTACGAAACCGGTCAGATTTCCCGCAAAGTGACTTTTGTAAATGGCAAGAGAGAAGGTATCATGACCGATTATTACAACAATGGCAAGCTTATGGCCGAGCGGTATTTTCACCAGGGCGAGCAGCAAGGGCGTACCGTCATTTATTACCCTGGCGGGCAGGTCAAAGAAGTGCAGTACTATCTGAACGGTCAGAAAGACGGTGGGGACACCTTGTGGTATGAGCACGGTCAGATTCAGTTTGTTTCCAACCTTAAATCGGACAAGCTGCACGGGTATCTGCGCAAATGGGCGCCGGATGGTCAATTGATTTACGAGGCGAAATACGATATGGATACCCTGACGGAAGTAAAGGGGCAACCTGTAAGCAGGGGAAACAGCTCTGCAATTCCTTCTGCCATTTTGAAAAAGCAGGAATAGTTTTAAGGGTATTTTAATAGCCTTTCGCGCTATTTTTCTGCAAATTTGGGGTTCTTTGCAGTCCTTTTTATCTGTTGAAACAACAAAATACCCATGTACAAATTATTCCTGCTTTCACTGGCGGCTGCGCTGTCTTTTTCCAGCGCAGCCGCCCAACAATCGCCTGATTCTCTTCAACCGGTTTTGCTCAAAGAACTTAATGTCAGAGCAGCCCGCACAACCATTGACAAGCTTCCTGCTATTAGCAATACCTACCTCTGGGCCGGCAAAAAAAGCGAGGTGATTCAGGTGGAAAACACGGATGCCAATATTGCGGAAAAGACGCCTCGTCAGATTTTTGCCAAAATTCCGGGCGTTTTTGTATATGATATGGATGGTTCCGGCAACCAAACCAATATCTCAACACGCGGACTGGATCCGCACCGAGGCTGGGAATTCAATATCCGCGCCAACGGCATCATGACCAATTCCGATATTTATGGCTATCCTGCCAGCCATTTTTCCCTGCCTATGGAAGCAATAGGCCGCGTGGAACTGGTGCGCGGCACCGGCGCCCTTCAATACGGCGCCCAGTTTGGCGGCATGTTGAACTATGTGCTGAAAAACCCGGATACCACGCGCGCAATCGGCCTGGAAAGTGTAAACTCTGTGGGGTCTTATGGCTTGCTGAGTAGCTATAATGCTATTGGCGGAAAAATAGGAAAGCTGCAGTATTATGCCTTTTTCAGCAAACGGGTATCAGAAGGTTACCGTAAAAACGGCAATTCCGACTACGACGGTCAGGGGCTTTCCATGCAATATATGCCCAATAAGGATCTGATCTTAAAGGCTGAGCTGTTGCGATCCAATTATCTGTATCAAATTCCGGGTCCGCTAACAGATGCTCAGTTTGAAGCAGATCCCCGACAGTCAACCCGGGCGCGCAACTACTTCAATCCGGAAATTTATGTACCCTCTCTATCCGCCATTTGGCAGATTGCGCCAGGCACACGACTGAGTTGGACAGCTTCCGCGGTGTTGGGCGAGCGCAGAAGCGTGCAGTTTGATCGTACTGCCAATATTGTAGACGCTATCAACCCGCAAACCCTTACTTATGCCGGCCGCCAGGTTGATATTGACGGGTTTAACAGCTACAACACGGAATTGCGCCTGTTGCAGGATTATTCCTTGCTGGGGAAAAGCGCTACTTTGGCAGCTGGTGTACAATACTTCAATAACGATCTGAACCGCAGACAGCAAGGCAAAGGAACTACCGGAACCGATTATGACCTCAGCATTGATGCTACCGGATGGGGCCGTGATTTGCACCTTCGCAGCAAAAATGTGGCTTTCTCACTGGAAAACAAATGGCAGTTGAGTCGCCGCTTTATGCTGAGTCCTGGTGTTCGGGTAGAGCTAGGCGAGTCTAATTTTTCCGGCACTACAGCGTATTACGACGACGATAAAGAATTGCCTAATACTATTGTACATCGTTTCCCATTGCTGGGCATCAACGGCGAATATGTGGTTGGCTCACGCCAAACCCTTTACGCTGGTATTTCACAGGCTTACCGACCGGTTATTTTCAAAGACATTATTCCGGCCAATGTGTACGAGAAGGTGAATAAAAACCTGAAAAACGCCTATGGCTACAACGCAGAATTGGGTTGGCGTGGCAGTGCAGGCGGGTGGAAATGGGACGCCAGCGCTTTTGTTATGCAATACAACAACAGGCTTGGCAACCTGGCTCAGTACGATGCAGATATTGATACCTTCATTCTTTACCGTACCAATATTGGCGATTCCCGCACCTATGGCCTGGAAATGTTTGTGGAATACGGCGCCATGCTGGGCGACAACTGGTATGCCAGCATATTTACCTCAACTTCCTGGTTCAACGCCAGGTATCTGGGTGATTCCATCCGTGTCAATGGCAAGGAAAACCGGAGTATCAAGGATAAAAAAGTGGAAAGTGTACCTGAATGGATCAGTCGCAATGGCGTGAATGTGCGCTACAAGGGTCTGAGCGTGTCGTTGCTGTACAGTTACACCGCCAAGAGCTTTGCCGATCCGCTTAACACCGTTGAACCTAATGCTACCGGGGCAGTTGGACTAGTGCCATCCTATGGTTTGCTGGATTTGAACACTACCTACCGCATCCGCAAACTGACTATCCGCTTTAATGTCAATAACATAGCCAACAAACAATACTTCACCAAGCGTCCAACCCTGTATCCTGGTGCAGGTGTTTGGCCTTCTGATGGCAGAAGCGTATCGCTCACCGTGGGGATCAGGGTTTAAGTGGGTGAGAGAGGTTAGAGGTTGAGGAGAGGGGTTACCACTAAGGCACAGGGGGCACTAAGAAACACTAAAACACCAAAACACTAAAACACTAAAACACCAAAACACTAAAACACCAAAATGCACAAAGGGCCGGCGATCAAGCCGGCCCTTCGCATTTCAGCGGCAGCGAATCTGCAACAAATTTGTGCCTTAGTGTCTTTGTGTTGTTTTCTGCCTTTCAATGCAGGAAATAAGAGACCAGGGTAATTGCCACAAAAATGAATACAATGGTGGCGGTCAATTTCATGTATTGCTTTTCATTCAAATTCTCGGGCAGCATCGAATAATTGAGATCTTCCTTCATAGCAGAAAATTGAATTAGTGAAACAATAGATGAGTCTCATACAGAACGTATGAGCAGGACAAAACGCTTCCAACAAGCGATGTGCCAACGCTTTTCCCGCCTTAAATGTAGCGTTTATTTTGACAAAATGTCAAAAAGCTTGTCAAAATTTCAGTTTTGGACAAATTTAATTTTTCGTTAATAAATTTAATAGCCCTGATAGAGTAGACCACTAAGCCACTTAAGCCACTAAGGGACACTAAGATTCAATTTACTTAGTGTCCCTTAGTGGCTTAGTGGTCTGTCCTTAATGCCCACAAACACACTTCTGCTCGTGGCAGGTATGGCTCATGCCGGCGCCACTGGTTTGGGCGCCAGGTTGTTCAAACCAGAATTTAGTGCGTTTTTTGGCATAATTACCCACTTCATTCAGGGTTTCAGCCTCAAACAGGCGACCGTTGACCATTACATACCGGATGCTTTCTGTGTTCTGGATATTGTCCAGCGGGTTTTTATCCAGCACAATCAGGTCGGCCAGTTTACCAGTTGTAAGAGAGCCAATTTCCTTGTCCATGCCCAGGTATTTGGCGCCGTTCAGGGTGGCGCAGCGCAGGGCCTGCAGGTTTGACATGCCGCCTTGTTGCAACATCCACAGTTCCCAGTGCGCGCCCAGACCGTTCAGCTGTCCGTGGGCGCCAAGGTTGATGTTAACACCGGCATCCTGCAGTTTTTTGCAGGATTTGGATACCAGAATATGTCCGTTTTGATATTCTTCCTCCGGAACCATCGTGCGGTGTCTGCTGCGTTCGTCGAGAATATGTTTTGGGGTGAAGTTCAACAGTGGCTTTTTCTTCCACACTTCAGAATTTTGGTACCATTGGTACTCGCCGTTCAGTCCACCATAGTTCACAATGAGGGTTGGCGTGTTATGGGTTTTGGTGTTGCTCCAAAGCGTCACCACATCGTTGTATAGCGGAGCTACCGGAATATTGTGTTCAATGCCCGTATGGCCGTCTACCACCTGTGTGAGATTGTGGTGGAAAAATGAACCACCTTCCGGAACCACCAGCATATTCAGTTCACGAGCGGCAGCAATGACCTGCTGGCGTTGCTCACGGCGCGGCTGATTGTAACTTTTCACCGAGAAAGCGCCCCAGGCCTTGGTGCGGCGAAGGGTAGAACGCGCATCGTCAAAGGAATTGATCGGCGCTTTGAAATCGCCGTCGGCGCCATACAGGATAGTGCCGGTGGAATAAGAACGCGGACCAATCATCCGGCCGGATTTCAGCATTTCAGCGCTGGAGAAGGCCATTTCAGAGTTTACGGACGGGTCGTGCTGGGTAGTTACGCCATAAGCCAGTTGCGCGTGGTATTCCCATTGCTTTTGCGGATTGAGTCCATAACGGAAATTGCCCGGGTGGGCGTGTACATCCACCATGCCGGGCATAATGGTTTTGCCTTTGCAATTGATACGTGCGGCGCTTCCATCGGTTTTGGCGCGGGGTTTACCTACATAAGTTATTTTGTTGTCGGTAACCTCCAATTCGCCGTTTTCTATTACCTGATCGCCCTCCATGGTAATGATTCGGGCATTTTCAAAGATCACTTTACCCTTGGGCTTGTCGGCCTTCAGGGTAAGACCAATTTTTAATCCGGCCTCGGGCAAAGCGGGCAGTGAATCCGGCGCTCCGGGCAGATAAGCAAAACGATCCTTTAAATCAATGGTGAAATACTCATCGCCCAGGGTATAATGCAATTTCCGGGAATCGCCGCTCCAGTGCAGGTTGTAGCCGGCGTCGCGACTTACACAGGTGGCGGGTACCGCTTTGGTATCGGCACTAAGGTCCAGGGTTTTGCCTGTTTCCGGGAACGCACAAATGTAGGTCTTGTGCAACTCTATGAACGCCAACCACTTACCATCTGGCGATAAGGTAAAGGAATGTGCATATTTGGATTTTACATGCACTTTTTCGTCTTTACCATTGAGGTCGTAAGATTTCAGGCTTTTATCCAATGAGCCAAACAGAGAGCCTCCGGTTTGCACCAAAATACGTTTACCATCCGGGGAAAAGCGTGGGTTATCGCCGCCATCACAAATGAAACGGGGGAAATCCAAACCGTTCAGATCGGCCAGGTAAATTCCGGGCTTGTCGGTCAGTGCCGGGCCCATTTCATCATCGCCATCCTGAATTTTAAAGACAATGGATTTGCCGTCGGGAGAGAAGGACGGGGTGCGGTAAATATGTTTTTTCAGGCCCCGAAGGGTGGGTTTTGAGCCGGAGAACTGGATGCTACCGCGATTTTCATCGTTCCAGGTAACGTATGCAATGGTTTGGCCATCAGGAGAAAAGCTTGGTTCGAAAGCCAGGGAATTGGCATCGCCAGAGAGGAGTTCCGGTTTGCCATCGGGCAGATTTTTGCGGTAGAGATAACCGGCGGCATTGAACACGAGGGTTTTCCCATCCGGGCTGGTTACGGCATGACGAATGGCCCGGGCGGTAAATTCGTCTTCGTAGACCTTGTTTTCAAATTTCAGGGTTTCGGCGAGTTTGGTTTTGACATTGCAGGTGAACGGAACATCCGTTACAGATTCGCGCTGGATCTGGTTGTTTTTTTCGTCAAAACCGAAATTGATGCGCTTGATTTTACCCCCGGCCCAGATGAGGATAGCGCCTTTTTCCGGTCCAACGTTCAAAAAAGTGTAGCCCGGGTAGCAACCGAACACCGTCCAGGCCTCCTGCTGATCTTTATCGAGTCCATCGTACAGCGGATATTCTTCTCCAGTAGCGAGGTTGCGCAGGCAGAGCACCGATTTAACACCATCGCGACGAACGAAAGACAACCAGCGACCGTTTGGGCTCAGCTGTGGTCTGCAAGCGCCGCCAGCACCGCCGGAAATATCTTCAATCTTGCCTTCCTGCCGATCGTACCGGCGAATGATGAAAATCTGGGTATTAGGGTTTTTGTTGTACTGGAAAAATCCGCCACCATACATATCCTCACTAAAATAGATATAGCGTCCATCCGGGCTTACACAAGGTTCGTTTACGTCCTGCTGGTCGTTTTTGCGTTTGGTAAGCTGGATGCCTTCACCTCCGGTGAGGTGATACATCCACATTTCACCTGCACCCAGGGAGCGGGAACTGGTGAAGTGTTTACGGGCCACAATATATTCATTATCAATCCATTCTGCATTATTGAGCAGGCGGAAGCTTTCTTTAGTGATTTGTTTGGCGCCCGTGCCATCTGGGTTCATGTACCAGATATTATCGCCACCGCCTGCATCGGAGGTAAAGGATATTTTTTTACCATCGGGAGAGAAGCGCGGCTGCACTTCCCAGGCCAGTCCGGAGCGGATACAGGTGGCTGTTCCGCCGGCGGCGGGCATGGTGTAGATATCGCCCAGCAGGTCGAAAACAATGGTGTTGCCGTCTGGACTTATGTCGAGACACATCCAAGTTCCTTCTGTGGTGGTGAAGGACACATCGCGGTAAGGCACCCCGCCGGCAGTGGGATTAGACACATCCCATTTGGGTTTGTCTTGTGCCTGAATCGACAGGGCGGAGAGCAGCAAAAGGGTAAAAAGAGAGCTACGGTTCATGTTGTGTTAAAAATGATTTCAGAAAAACGGTCGTTTATACCTGCATAATTACAGCCTTGGCGTGAGATTGAGGGAAAGATAGACCAGAAACAGGGCTAAAAGCGTGATCAGCAAAAAACTGGTGGGAAAGCCCGGGATTTTATCCGAAATTTGCGCGGGGAACGCGGGGGACGCGGATTTTTGGGGAACGCGGATGACGCGGATGACGCGGATTGTGTTTTTGCTGCCTTCGGCAGCGGGTTTCGATCATTGCCTTCGGCAATATTGCTGTGAAAATCTCAAGTATTCTCATAAAGGCTGCCGAAGGCAGCAATAAAATCCGCGTCATCCGCGTCATCCGCGTTCCAAAAAAATCCGCGTTCCCCGCGTTCTAACAAATCAGCGTTCTGATGCAAAAGTTTTTCGCTTTTTTGAAGCAATTCATACAGTTTTTCCGCAGACACGGTGACGATGACCGGAGTTTGATGGAGAAATTGCGCGACAAATACCGATTGGTGATCATGAACGATGACACCTTTGAAGAGGTGACTTCGCTCAAACTCACTCCTTTGGCAGTATATGTTGCTGTTAGCTCATTGATTGTTGGCACGGCTATTTTGGTTACCATGCTGATAATATGGACGCCCCTGAAACGGTACATTCCAGGGTATGGTGATTTTACCCGCGATTCTGAAATTGCGGCGTTAACGGGCAAGGTGGCTGACCTCGAAAACGAAATCGAAGCCAGTCGGCTGTATACAGAAGCATTCCGGAAAATGCTGACCGGAGATGTTCAGGGGATGACCGAGGAAGATGTGAAAAAACAGGGCCAGCCAGAAAATCCGGCGGATACACTTCCTCACGATGTAGACCGGATTCCGGAAGATGAGCAATTGCGCTCCGCTGTTGCCACCGGTACTTTCACTGCCGACCCAAAGGCCACACAGGCGCCGTTGAGCAGCTTGGGCAGGGATGTGCCACTGGAACAATTGTTTTTTATACCGCCGGTTAGCGGCGATATAACGGCAGGATACGATCTGAAAAAGAGTCACTATGGTGTGGATGTGTCTGCACCTAAAAACACCGCCGTAAAAGTGGTGGCAGACGGCTCTGTTATTTCAGCAGGTTATACGGTGGAAACGGGGTACAGCATTGCTGTTCAGCACCCAAACAACGTGGTGACCATTTACAAGCACAATTCCGTATTGCTTCGGCGGGAAGGAGATCTGGTAAAAGCCGGCGAGGCCATTGCCATCATTGGCAATTCCGGCGAAAGCAGTTCTGGTCCGCACCTGCACTTTGAGCTCTGGCATAAAGGCCGGGCGGTTGATCCCGGGCTTTATATTAATTTTAAGTGATTACATGATTGAAGAGTGCAGAATTACATGATTGACGATTACATGAGTACATGATTGACGATTACATGAGTACATGATTGAAGAGGGAGGACCTCGGCTTGGCATCCGCTCAAATCTCAAACTCGGAGCTTCCCCTCTTCAATCATGTACTCATGTAATCGTCAATCATGTAATTCTGCAGGAATGCCGGGCGCCATCCCTCTTCAATCATGTACTCATGTAATCGTCAATCATGTACTCTTCAATCATGTAATTTTATCTCCGCCGGGTAGCACCCGAATAATTGCCACCGCCAAAAAAGTCATGCAGGCAATCATGGCGGTGAGGATAGGCGACACAAAAAACGGATGGGCCATACTGTGCCAGAATCCGAGTTGACCGAAATAATCCATCACCAGCACGTGGGCGAAATAGATGCCGAAGCTGGCGGCTGAAAAATCGCGTTCAATATCCAGCAGTGGACTGCCATTGAACGATCGTTTGGCAAGCAGGAACCAACCAACAGCCCCCGCAGCCACATTAGGCGTCAGGTAATCGTAGAAATACACATCCGGCTGACCTTTCCAGAAGAAGGTATTGATGATGTAAGAGGCCGTCATGGTGCTGAAGGTGCCCAGGAATATGAGCAGCCAGGGCATGTATCGCGGCACATAAAACTTGAATCCTTCCAGCGGTTCATCTTTCCGGAATATGGCGAAATTGCCCAGATAATACCCGCCCACGAAATAGCCCGCGTTGTTGGTAAACAGCTCAAAATATATCCCCATGGGCATGTTAAGCCACATAGCCATCATTTTATAGCCCCAGGTGCAGAAATTGCACATAATGAAAAAGAACCAAAACTCCTGTTTGGTAGCGCCCCTGATCCAGCCACGCAGAAACGGATAAGCCAGGTACAACCCAATAATCAGGTAAATAAACCACAAATGATAATGTACCGGTCCGGTAACCAGTCCTTTAAGCGTATCTACTACAGTGGCCGGACTGCCATGCGCCAGGTAGTTGTAAAAGCTGTAAATCAGCATCCAAAAAATAGCCGGAATCATTACGCGTGTAAAACGGCGTATTAAAAAATCCGGCAGCGGATAGTCTCTGCTCAGCAACAAATACCCACTCAACATCACGAACAAGGGTACCGCCGGACGCGTTAGCGAATTCCAGAAATTACCCGCCCACCACCAGTGACTATTGTAATCCTGTCCGGCGGAATGCGCAATAGGCGCGGCGGCATGGATACAAATCACCATCACGGTAGCCAGGTTACGTAAACGATCGGGCCAAGGATCGAGAGGCTTCTTCATAGTGAGTGAGTGAGTGAGTGAATGAGAATTACATGATTGAAGAGTACATGAGTACATGATTGAAGAGGGGAAGCTCCGAGTTTGGGATTTTGTACGGATGCCATGCCGAACGCCTCCCTCTTCAATCATGTACTCATGTAATTGTCAATCATGTACTCATGTAATTAATTCTCCCGGGCAAGGTATGGCCTAATTTGAATTTAAAACCGGCATATGGTTACATAATTAGGGATTACATGATTGACGAGTACATGAGTACATGATTGAAGAGTACATGAGTACATGATTGAAGAGGGAGGCGTTCGGCATGGCATCCGTACAAATCCCAGACTCGGAGCTTCCCCTCTTCAATCATGTACTCATGTACTCTTCAATCATGTACTCATGTAATTGTCAATCATGTACTTAAGGTAATTGTCATTCATGTAATCCACATACCTTTACCGGAAACTTTCACTTTGTTCATGCTACACAAAACAGCTGTCATCTCCGGCGCCACAAAAGGGCTGGGGCGTGCCATTGCCGAAATATTTGCCGAAAATGGCTTCGACCTGTGCGTATGTGCGCGCACGCAAGCAGATCTGGACGCTATGTTGGTTGACTGGAGCCAACAGTTTCCGGAGCGAAAATTGCACGTTTTTGCAGCGGATATGAGTAAAAAGCCGGAAGTGCAGGAGTTCGGAGGTTTTGTTAGAAGCGTTTTTTCCCACATTGACGCACTGATCAACAATGCCGGCGTATTTCTGCCTGGCCGTATTTCTGAAGAACAGGAAGGCACGTTGGAAACCCAGATTGAAACCAACCTGTACAGCGCCTATCACCTCACACGGTCCTTGCTGTCGGTGATGAAACCGCAAGGACATGGGCATATTTTCAATATGTGCAGCATTGCCAGCTTTATGGCCTATCCCAACGGCGGCTCTTACAGCATCAGCAAATTTGCCTTATTGGGCTTTTCCAAAGTTTTGCGCGAGGAAATGAAACCGCACGGGCTCAAAGTCACTTCCATCATGCCCGGCGCAGCCTGGTCGGACTCCTGGGCCGGGGTGGATTTACCCTACGAACGACTCATGCAGGCCTCTGATGTGGCCAAAGCCGTTTGGGGTTGCTATAATATGAGTGATGCTGCTGTGGTTGAAGAACTAATTTTACGACCGCAATTGGGGGATTTATAACTTTTCCTGAACCCTTATGCTTCAAATTATTGGCCTTATCTTGCTTTCCGGCCTGGCTCTTTGGTTTTTGGGCCGGCATTCCCTGCGCGTACTTGGTCCGGCGCCAACACTTCCTATGGCTGGATTGGCTGTTGCGCTATTCATACTTACAGCGCTTTGCGGCGCCTCGGCCTATTGGTTAAAAATGGCCATAGCGCAGGAATCGTATGTGCTCAACACTCAGCTTAATCTCTCGCAGGCAGGGCTTAAGATCTGGGAGGTGCTGCGGGGCGTACTCACAGAAGAATTGTTGTTGCGCGGTGCATTACTATACCTGCTTATGACTAAATGGGGCAACCGACGCGCCATTATCCTTACCTCTGTATTATTCGGTGTGTTGCATTGGCTGAACGGAGGCGTTTGGGGCAATCTGGTGCAAATGGTCATAGTGTTTTTATACACCTTTTTGATGGGACTCGTACTGGCCTATAGTTTTGTGCAAACCCGTACTATCTGGATGCCCATTGCCATACATTTTGGCTGGAATCTCACCGAGCAGTTCATTTTTCCAGGGTCTGCAGGAAATGAGCATATGTTCATCATGCAGGGCGTACCTCCCGAGGTAACCGTTTCCTATTCCGCTTATTTTTTCATGCTGTTATTTCCCAAGTTTTCTGCCTTGGGATTGAATTTCTTTCTGTTAAAACGTTTTAAAGCAGCTGATGGCCAATAACACCTCACCTCATATCCTTAATACAGCCGCCAATCTGCTGGGGTTTTGTCTGTTTGTCATCACCTCCATTCACCTCAGCAACCAGCACAAAGACAACTTGGTGGATGAGTTTATGTCGGTAGTAGCTTTATTACTGGCCATATCTTCGCTTTTGTCTTTTGCCTCCATCAAAACCCAAAATCTGGACAGGGAACACCGACTGGAATCAGCGGCAGATGTGCTTTTTTTAATTGCACTTACAGGTATTGTGGCGATCATAGCGTTTATGACTGTCGTCTTTTGGCGTAAATGAGCAAAACCTCGTTAATTCCTGCTTTTTTGCTTTTTTTCCTGCAACTTTGAGTTTTCCATGAACCGATCTTACACATGAAACATCTTGCTTTTTCTCTCTTTTTGGTACTTGCAGCAGACGCCAACAGCCATGCGCAGATTACCATTACCAATTCCGTTTTCCCTGCTGTGGGCGATACGCTGCGCTATGTTTTTGGCAGCCAAAATGGCGCAATAAATGTGATCTCCACCCCGCCAGGCGGCAACCAGCAATGGGACCTGAGTGGATTACAATCTGCCCAAACCTGGAATCAGGTGATGAAAAATCCACAATCCGGAACAGCATTCGCTTCTTTTTCATCAGCTACTGCCTTGTACAACCCTTTCGGATCCACTACAGAAGCCTATTTGAAAGTAAGTGCCAATAACGTGCGGCAAATGGGTTATTTCGGCAGCGATCCAACCGGCATAGGGCTGAATCTGGTATTTCAATACACCGGCAATCTGGACGATACCTGGGCGCCGCTGAACTTTTTTGATATTCACCAGACTAGTGGAAACATATCCACCACCTTTTCCTCCAGCATAGTTCCAGCGCCCATCCTGGATCAATTACCCATTGTGCCGGATTCACTGCGCATGCGCATTGCAACTACTCGTCTGGATGTGGTGGATGCCTGGGGAACCATGCAAATTCCTGGTGGGAGTTTCGAGGTATTGCGCAAAAAGCAAACGGATTACCGTGAAACCCGCATGGATGCCAAGGTGCCATTCATTGGCTGGATTGATGTAACGGATATTGCCCTGCAATCTGCCGGCATTGCCGGTTTGGGTGTGGATACGCTGGTTTCCTATCATTTTTTAAACAACCAATCCAAGGAATCCATTGCCATTTGTACCCTGAACGGCGCTCAAAATGATGTTGCCAGTATCCAGTACAAAAACCTCACAACATCAGGAGTTTTCACCCCCGAAAATGCTGATTATGTGTTGCATGCTTTCCCAAATCCGGCTACTGACCGACTGCAATTGCAGGCTTCAGGTGTACCAAAAGGGACCTGTCAGTTATTTTTTCTGGATGCTTCCGGCAAGGCTGTTTCGCGCAGTGTACTGGAATTATCCTCCGGCCAATTGGATCAAAGTGTGTCTGTAAGTCAGCTACCCCCGGGAGTTTACTGGTGTCGCTTGCTATTTGCCAATGGCCAAACAGGGGTGGTTACTTTTGTAAAACAGTAAGTCCCATCGTTCACATGTCTATCACCCCTGATCAGGCCCTTCAGAAAATGGAGCGTTTTTGCGCCTACCGCGAACGTTGTCCGAAAGAAGTACGCAGTAAACTCAAGGAAATGGGGCTATCCCGTGCAGATTCCGAGCAGATTTATCAGGTATTGCAGGAAGACAATTTTTTCAACGAAGAACGTTTTGCCATGGCTTATGCAGGCGGGAAATTCCGCAGCAACCAATGGGGCCGGGTGCGCATCAGGCAGGAGTTAAAAATGCGCAGTATTGCGCCGGAGTATATTGCCAAGGCCCTGGACGCTATTCCTGAGGAGGAATATGAAGCTTTGGTGCGCAAACTCATGGATCGAAAGATGCAGCAATACGAAGGGGATGACAATGCCCGCGATAAAACCATTGCCTCCCTCAGCCGTGCCGGCTTCGAATTAGATCTCCTCTTCCGTTTGTTTGAACGCTGATGGAACGCGGATGGAACGCTGATTTAATTGGAACGCGGATGACGCGGATGACGCGGATTTTGAGAATTGCCTTCGGCAATTCTGCTATAAAATATTTGAATCTTATAATTTGTTAAAAGGCTGCCGAAGGCAGCAGAAAAATCCGCGTCATCCGCGTCATCCGCGTTCCAATTAAATCCGCGTTCCATCCGCGTTCCATCGGCGTTCTAAAAACGCGTTCAAAATAATACCTTTGCGCCGCGAATCTCCGAAGTCGCCACTCCTACATGAACTTCCTTACCCTCGAGAACGTAACCAAGAGTTACGGGGAAAAAGTCCTTTTCCAAAACATCAGCCTGCATATTGACAAGGGACAAAAGATTGGGCTGATTGCCAAAAATGGCACCGGCAAAACCACTTTAATGCGGGTTATTGCCGGCAAGGAAGGGTCTGAGGGCGAGGGCGCCAAAATCACCCTGCGCAAAGACATTCGGATTGGCTGGCTGGATCAGGAGCCCAATTTCCCGCCCGGCATGGATGTGCTCAGCGCTGTTCTCGACCCTGCCAATCCCTTGGTGCGGGTAGTACAGCGCTATGAAAAAGCCCTGCTCCACCCGGAAAATGCTGACGAGCTGAATGAAGCCATTGCCGATATGGACGAGCAGAATGCCTGGACGTTTGAAGCAAAAGTGAAAGAAACCCTGTTTCGGTTTCGCATGGAAGATTTTGAGCAAAAAGTGGGCAGTCTTTCCGGCGGACAACAAAAACGCCTGGCCCTGGTGAAAATCCTGCTGGATGAGCCTGACTTTCTGATTCTCGACGAGCCTACCAACCACTTGGATATTGAGATGATTGAATGGCTGGAGGAATACCTGCAGCAGCCAGGCATTACCTTGTTTATGGTAACGCACGACCGCTATTTTCTGGAAAATGTTTGCGACAGCATCATTGAGCTGGAAGGTGGTCAGTTGCGGCGTTATTCTGGCTCTTACGCCGATTATCTGGAGAAAAAAGCCCTGCGGGAAGAAAACGAAGCCACCACCTTCGAACGCCAGAACAAGCTCCTCAAACGGGAACTGGACTGGGTACGCAAATCGCCACAGGCCCGAACTACCAAAGCCAAAGCCCGCGTGGATGCTTATTTCGACCGACGGGAGGCCAATGATGCCCTGAAGAAGAAGAACGACGACATGAGCATTTCCATCAAGGAAAACTGGCTCGGCAGCAAAATCCTGGAATGTCACAATATCAGTAAAGCCTTTGGCGCCAAGAAAGTACTCGACAATTTTACCTACAAATTCAAGCGCAAGGAACGGGTTGGCATAGTGGGGCAAAACGGATCAGGCAAATCCACGTTCCTGCAAATCATCACACAGGTGCTTGCCCCTGACACGGGCAAGGTAGTGGTGGGCGACACCGTTATTTTCGGGCATTACAGGCAGGAAGGCATCCAGATGAATGAAGACAAACGGGTGATTGATGTGATCCGCGATATTGCCGATTATATTCCACTGGAAAAAGGCAAAGAATTGTCGGCCGCACAATTGCTGGAGCGTTTCCTGTTTTCTCGTCCGCAGCAACAGGTTTATGTGAGTCAGCTTTCCGGTGGCGAACGTCGGCGCCTGTACCTGCTCACCATCCTGATGAAAAACCCCAATTTCCTGATTCTCGACGAGCCCACGAACGATCTGGATGTGCTGACGCTTCAGGTTTTGGAAGACTTTTTGGAGGAGTATCCGGGATGTTTGGTGGTAGTTACGCACGACCGTTACTTTATGGACCGGCTGGTGGATCATTTGTTTGTATTTGAAGGAAGCGGACACATCAAGGATTTCAACGGCACTTACGCTGAGTACCGTGCCATGAAGCGCACCGAGGCCGCCGCCAACCGCGAACAAGCCACTGCATTGCGACAGCCGGCTGCAGCAACACTGGAACCTGCCGCAGGTTTGAGCAATACAGAGCGCAACGAGATGAAAAAACTGGATAAAGAAATAGGCGCTTTGGAAAGCAGGAAAAAGGAAATACTGGAGCGGTTTAACGCTGAGGATCTGGGCGCTGATGAAGCTGCCAAATTATCAACTGAACTTGGACAACTTCAGGAAAATCTGGAAATGAAGGAAATGCGTTGGCTGGAGTTGGCGGAAAGGGCGTAGGGGACGATGGACGGTAGACGGTGGACGAAGAACGGTGGACGGTGGACGGCCTACGATGGACGATGGACGATGGACGGTGGTCGGTGGTCGATGGACGGTGGGCGATGCTTATCGCATTTAGTTCGGGGTAAAAGACGATTTGGATCGTAGTATGGTCTTAAATCATTCAGAATTCAATCAAGCTCTGAAGATATTCGGTGAAGTATTAGGCTCAGAAGTGCTAATTTTGCGCACTTTTTTCAGACATCATGCTCGAGCAAGACAACACAGCCCCAAAACCTGCCAAAAAACCCGGATTCTTTGAAAAACTGACCAATTGGGAGCATTGGCCCGCAGAAGTACTATACGCTCCACTTGCCCCTATTTGGCTCTGGTATATTATCAGGGCTAGGTCTTTTTGGTTTTTTACCGCTTCCAATCCAAATATTGAGTTTGGTGGTTATGAAGGAGAAGCCAAAACTGATGTTTACCCCTTCATTCCGGAGGGTTTTTACCCATTAACAGTATTGGTGAAGGCGGGAGATAATTTTGACACCGTCAAAAAAAACATTGCCGATTCTGGCCTTGAATACCCGTTTATTGTAAAGCCGGATGTGGGTCGGAAAGGCTTGCTGTTTCGCAAGATTGACAACGATGCACAGTTGTTGGAATACCACAACTATTGTCCGATCAACTACCTGGCCCAGGCATTGATTGATATGCCAGTAGAGCTGGGTGTGTTTTATGTTCGGCATCCATCACAGCAAACTGGTAAGATCACCGGCATCATTCACCGTCAGGCACTTGAGGTATATGGCGACGGGGTGCACAACCTGCGTGATTTGATTTACAAGCACCCGTACGCGAGCCTGCGCGCGGAAGAATTTTGCAGAAAACACGAAGAAAAGCTAGACTGGACGCCTGCTCCACAGGAACGTTATGTGCTGTCTTATGCGGTAAACCGAAGCAGGGGTGCGCGGCTCAAAAACGTTTCCAACGAAGCTGATGCCGAGTTAACGGCCTTTTTCGACAAGCTCAGTTTGCACAGCGGCGGTTTTTACTGGGGGCGTTACGACATCAAATGTACCTCCATTGAGGATTTGAAAAAGGGGGTCAATTTTGCCATTTTGGAATACAATGGCGCTGGCGCCTCGCCCAGTCATATGTACCACTGCGGCATGAGTTTGTTTCAGGCCTGGGGTGTGATTTTGTATCACTGGAAATTATTGTATGAAGTTTGCGCCTGGAACAATAAACACGGACATCCATATTGGCCATTTTGGAAAGGCTTGCGTTACCTTCGTGCCGTGAATAAGCATTTGGCGCTGCTGGATCAGTACGATTAACACCTTCTTGCCCTGACATGAAAAGTCTGTTCCGCATTTTTTATTCCGGAATGTCCATCAGTTTTTTTGGCTCGATGGTCATTGGAACCATTGGTTTATCAGCCATGCAGATCAGCATCACAGAAGGGTGGCGTCCGGCTATAAATTTTTCCGTAGGGAGCATTGTTGGGGAGGTGATTTATGTGCGTTTATTGCTGGTGGCTTTAAACTGGTTGCGGAAGCAAGAGCGTATTTTTCGTATCATGGAATGGCTTTCAGTGATCATTGTTGCCGTGTTGGCCATTGGCAGTTTTAAAGCGGCGCTTGGGCACCATGATGCCAAAAACGTGTTGTTATCCCACACTATGCATCGGTTTTGGTTAGGATTGAGTATGCGGGCTATTAGTCCGGCAGCCATTCCCTTCTGGCTGGGTTGGAGTTCTGTATTGTTTACCAAGGGGATTATGCAAAACAAAAAAGGGTTTTACAACAGCTATTTGTTGGGCATAGCACTGGGTACTTTAGCGGCGCACTGCATTTTTATTTTTGGTGGAAAAATCGCTGTTCAAAAACTGGATGCAAGTCAGGAAGCCATCAATTTTGTGATAGGTTGTGTATTTGCGGTGACGGCTATTATTCAGGTTTGGAAGATATACAAGAAAAAGGATGCAGTGGAAAAATTGCACGAAATGGAGGATATAGAAGGGGCTGGCGAAGGGGCATCCAAAGCTTGAAAGTTTCACCGCGGAGGCGGAGAGGCGCAGAGAGATTGACCATTTATTTTGCCTTTGTTGGCATTATATTAAGCCTTGATTTGGCTGTAATTTTTCCAAAAATCTCGCTCCGCCGTGGCTGTTGGCGAGGACGCCAACTGCGGAAAAGAGCGCTAACTTTTGGCTAAACATACTTGATAACCAATGCTTTGTCCCGTTGTTGGCGCCCTCGCTAACTGCGGAAAAGAAGCCCAGCCGAACGCCAACTCGAAAACTCGAACACTCAAAAACTCAGGCACTCAAACACTCCAATGATCGGTATAGTAGGTGGAATAGGACCCATGGCAGGCGTCGATCTGTACAAGCAGATTGTAGAGAACACCATTGCTGCTACGGATCAGGAGCATTTACCGGTATTATTGGCCTCCCTGCCCAATGAAATTACAGACCGAACTTCCTTTTTATTGGGTTTGACAGATAAGAATCCGGCTTCAGCGCTGGCCCGGGTAGTTATGTTATTGAATAATGCAGGCTGCACACATGTTGGCATAGCCTGTAATACAGCTCATGCGCCACAGATTTATGAACCAATGGTAGCCTTATTGGCCATTATGGGTTCCAGGGTAGAGCTGGTGCATATGATTGAGGAAGTGATCCGCCAGATTACCCTTCACCCTGCGCAGCCACAGCGCATTGGAATACTTAGTACCATAGGCACTTACAAGACCAGAATCTATCAAAACCGCCTGGAAGCGGAGGGATTGACCCCGGAAGTGCTGGACTTACCCTTGCATGAAGCGCTTCCCCAGCGCGCTATTTATGAGATAAAGGCGGCAAACACCCATATACCACAGCAGCCGGTAGATCTGGTAAATGAAGCCATTTTGCACCTGAAAAACCAGGGCGCCGATGCGATCGTGCTAGGCTGCACAGAGTTGGGTATGATTGAAGAACGGCTTGATCTTCAGGGTTTGGCGACCTTCAACCCCAACCTCATTCTTGCCCGAACGCTGATAGAGCGAACGTTCCCACACAAGCTCAAACACGTTTTGGAACGCGGGTAGGAACGCGGATTTTTTTTGGAACGCGGATGACGCGGATGACGCAGATGACGCGGATTTTGAGAATTGGGGAACGCGGATGACGCAGATGACGCGGATTTTGAGAATTGGGGAACGCCGATGACGCAGATGACGCGGATTTTGAGAATTGGGGAACGCGGATGACGCAGATGACGCGGATTTTGAGAATTGGGGAACGCCGATGACGCAGATGACGCGGATTTTGATAATTGCCTTCGGCAATTATGAGGTTTAAAAGATAAATAATTTCAGATTTTACTAAAAAAGCTGCCGCAGGCAGTAGAAAAATCCGCGTCATCCGCGTCATCCGCGTTCCAAATCCTCATCCGAGTTCCAAAAAAATCTGCGTTCCTCGGCGTTTTAATTCCTTACCTTTGGTCGCTTAGTGGCAATAAGGCATGAAACCTCTTTTTAACAATGATCAGGAACTGTTGAAAGCTTTGCGGAGCCAACTGCCCGCTCAGGTGAATGCTGCCTTGAAACAGCTTTGCCAGAGCGACAAGTTGAAGGGCTCTGTAAGGCAACAGATCTATCAGTTGGGAGGGAATGAACAAGATGCCAGAGATATGCTGAATCAAGCTTTATTGGCTTTTCTGGAACAAGTAGAGTCCGGGAAATACGACCCAACACAAAGTGCGATCAATACCTATGTGGTAAAAATTGCTACTCAAAAGTTTTATACCCAGCAACGTTCCGCCTTGCGCAGAACGGCCATGCACGACCGTTCGGTAGAGGCCGGGGCAACCGAAACGTTTACAGATCCGGAGGAAAGCCTGAATTTGGCGCACAAAAAAGATGTGTTGGACAGGATACTGCAATGGACCGGCGAAAAATGCCGGCAGCTGCTGCAGTTGCACAGTCATCATTACAGTCATGCGGAAATTGCAGAAATGCTTCAATACCGAAGTGCCGATTCCGCCAAAATGGCTGTTTCTGATTGTCGAAAAAAACTCAATCAGGTACTAACCGAACATCCGGAATTAATTGCTGAACTGCGCATGACATGAATACGCCATACGAATTTGAAGATCTGGACGATTATCTGAACGATCGGATGAGTGCTTCAGATAAGGCGGCGTTTGAACAAACGCTGACCAATGATCCTGCGCTGCAACAGCGTTTGGATGCCTTACGCGCAGAATCTTCAGTACTTCAATTATTGCGTCGCGAGCATTTGCTTCAGCAATTTGAGCAATGGAGTGACGAATCTGTTCCCGAAAAAAAAACCGACCCGGTACAGGTTGGTCGCAAAACTATTTCCTCTCGCAACCTGATTATTATAGCGCTGATCGCCCTGTTGTTGGCTATTGGTATAGCCATTATGATAAAAAACAGCGGCGTTGAAGATACTCCTTCCAATAATCAGCCGTCCACGCCTCCAGCGCAATTAGTTGACACCTTGAAGAATACTCCGGTTCAGGAGCCCATAGCACAGGAAACGCCTAAGGAAGAATTGCCTAAAGTGGATAATGCTGCATACGCCGCACTGGCCGCTAATGCCTATGTAGAGGAAGATTTCAGTCAAACCCTCATGGGCGGTGGTGGCGATGATGCTGAATCACGGTATGAACAGGCTGTGGATTTTTACGGCAAAAAACAGTACAAAAAAGCCCTGGACCTGCTCAAAAATCCGGATAAGCAACTGGAGCAGGAATACTTATACCTGCGCGGGTACACTTATTACCACCTCGGGCAATATGCCAAGGCAGAGCAGGATTTCAAAGCTTTCCGGAATTTTACCAACTCCGACCGTAAACTGGATGCCGTATGGTGTGAGGTATTCTGCCTTGTAAAGCAACTTCCGGGCTCCATAAGTCGCCTGGAAAAGGTACTAAATGAGATTATCGCCAATCCCAAACACCCCTATTTTGATCGGGCGCAGCAGTTGAAGAGTAAGCTTAAATAGTCGTGATTTCAAACCTATAAGGTTTTTGGAAACCTTATACTACTTCACCCCTCGCATATCCCCCAGCGGCACAAAAGCGGCCCAGAAGAACGGGTGACTGTTCCGAACCGTGGCTTCCCGGATCAATCGTTGACGCGCCAGGCGCAGGGCCTCGTCTTTGTCTTTGCCCCGACGCAGTTCCCGGTAGAAAAAGCGCATTAGCTCGGAGGTGCTTTTGTCGTTTACGCTCCACAGACTTGTCACAATGCTCTTCGCGCCCGCGTACGCAAAGGCGCGCGCCAGGGAAATGATGCCTTCGCCGCGCTGCAGCTTACCGATACCGGTTTCGCAGGCGGATAGCACTACCAGATCGGCATTGAGCTGGAGATTGTAGAGGTCTTTGACGTAGAGCAGTTCGTTTTCAATGCTGTCTTTGATTTCATTGAAGGCCAGAAAAGCATAATCGCCCACACGGTTGTCGGCCCGACCGTGGGTGGCCAGGTGCAGGATGCGGTAGTTGCCGGCAGTGGAAGTAAAGCGCTCCTCCGTGGCTGCCGCTCCGGCGATGGTTTCGCCTTTCATGAGTTTGGCAGCGGCGGCCACTTCCGGGCCAGAGAAGGCGAGAGGCTGCAAGTCCTTGCGCATCAGATCATCGTAGGCGTACATGCCGGCCAGCAGGGTGGTATCGCCGTTGTAGAATGGAGCAAAAGCTGCAAAGTCGTACTGCGGCTCCCGGCGGTGTTTCTTATCCCGCATTTCGCGCAAGAGCGTGGCTGAGTAGGTGTAACTGAACTGGTGTTTTTGCAGTAAATAGGGATAGGATTTGAAATTGTTGCGGTCTTCCGGCTCGGCGCTCAGCAGGGCATCAAAAGGGATGTATCCCAGCGGACCGTCGGGCACCAGGATCACTTTTCCCGGCAGCCAGGCAGCCACGGGTGCGATGAGTTTTTGCTGCAATAATTGCGCGTAACGGATATAGCTGTTCAAAGCAGCCTCGCGCAAGGATTCTGAGCGCAGACTCTTATCAGCGGTGTAGTAACCATACAGCCCAAAACGCAGGGAATCTATCCAGGCTTCCAGCGGGAAATCGCGTTTTACTTCCTGCACCAGAAAGGTGTCTGGCCGCACCACGAAGAGGAACAGACTGCTGTCGCCGGTAAAATATTCGAGCAGGGCCTGGTCTTTTTGGAGCAGGGTGTCCTGCACATAAGCCAGTGGAACGGTGGAGAGATCGTATTTGAGTCGGTAGTAATCAGGGCATTCTGTTTCGAAGCGTTTTTTGAGGGTTTCGTATTGTTGTTTAAGGTCGAACACGATGCCGCTGATGCGCAGCACATTGGTATCGGTTTCGGTGAGGCCTTTATCCAGGAGGGATTGGCGTTGTTTTTCCCGCCAGGTGATGTCGATGCGCAGGTTGTGTTCCTGTTCGAGCAGGGAATCGGGGATGCCGGCGAAAGCGAGGGCATCGGCGGCTTTGATTTGCGCCTGGAGCAGTGCGGCTTTGCTTTTTTCAGCGTAGGTGAAGGTGTTGTGGCGGAGGGTGTCGTTGTGGTCTACATCGGCTTTGAGGAGGGATACGGAGATGGCTTGTTCGTAGATGGGGTAGTTTTGGGAGTGGTGGAAGGATTTGGAGGAATTATCATAATTTTTAATTTGTATAAAATCGATACACTTTATTGAATTTATAATATAATCAACTGAGCTGTCTAACATCAGCTTATAACCCGATGAATCAAACAATAGTTGATAGATATACGAAAGTTCATTCATTGAAGAAATAAAGTACTCCAAATTTGGCACAGCGTTTAGATCTAACTTTTCTTGATAGTTATTAAAATCGATAGATTTTTTGTAAAAATATATAGCAGAATCAATCTTAGACTTTTCAAAATAATATTTCCCTAAAGAACTGTAAATTTCAATATTATAATCTTTCTCCAATTCTTTAAAATTTGAAATATTATACTTTGCGGCCATATAATAATAAAAAGCCACATCGTATTGATTATTTAGCCTGAAAGATTGCGCCAAATTAATATATGTCGTTGAAATATCTGGATGAGATTCTCCATAGTTAGACTTTTGAACTTCTAGTGCATCAAAGTAATAACATATTGCATTTTCATAATCCTTTAATCTATAAAACACATTTCCAATATTTGTCAGGCTTCTATAAACAAATGGATTCTTTTCGCCAAGTGTTCTTTTTCGAATTTCCAGCCCTTTTAGCAAATAAGGCAACGCTTTTGAATGTTCACCAAGATCCGTATAACAGGAACCAATATTATGATAGCAGGTTCCTACATAGTAATGTTCTTCGCCACCACTAAGTAGTAACATGGATAAAGACCTTTCGAAATACCTTATTCCATTAAAATAGTCTCCTGACAACGAATAAATTACACCCATTGTGTTGATACAATTTGATAGTTCCTTTTTAAATTCTATTGGATTTTTTAAATAAAATTTTTCTGCCATTTTATTATAATAAATTGCATTTTTATAATCGGAAATACGCCCATAAGTAGTTGCAAGATTTGCACATGCCATTGCAATTTCATTTTCATTAACCTTGGATAGATTTAGAACCTTACTAAAATAGCTGATGCCAATTTTATACTCACCCATTACCGAATAAATATACCCTAAGTTATTGTACGATTGTAAGACAAGCGGATCGTCAATTGCTAATTTTTTTTTACGCAATTCATAAGATTTTAAAAAACAATTTTTCGCATCATCAAAAATATTTTGCTCCTCATATGCATTCCCAGTATAATCTAATACTTCAGCAATGAAGAGGTCGTCTTCGCTCACATTTCTTTTATAAAAATCTAAGCATTTATTCCAATTATCAACGGCTTCCAGGAACTCCTTTTTCTTGTATTTAACCAGGCCAAGGTTAGCAAGAGCTTTAGCGTATTTCACATTAACATCACCATTAATTTGAGCATATATACCTATAGCCAAGTGAATTGTTTTTTCTGCCTCATCCAATTTTTTTTCATTCAATTTTAAATTCATAAGGTTTTCCAACCTCCCAGCCACCACCGTATCCGCCATCGTACCCGTCAAACCCAATGTATCTATGCCTCCCTGTCCGGAAGCCTGCGTGAAAACACCGAAAAATAACATAAAAACGAATAAAAATCGCATAATAAATGGAGATTTTTTGATGAACTATTAGGATCTTCTTGACTTCTTTTAGGTAAACACAAACCACATCCAACATCTTGTAACCGCTCGTTTCAACGAGCGGCCGGGAATACATTACTGATCCCATCTATCTTCTTTGCAAAGCATCAGCATCCATAAGCTAATTAAGATGTGATGTTTTGCAAAGATGTTAGATGGGTTGGGTGGGCTGCTTTAGGCCCCCGACTGAAGTTCAGGGGTTTCAAGATGTTAGATGCGATGGGTGCTTTTTTCAATATTCGACCCATGTAAGGTCACAAAAAGCCAAAATTGTTTTTTGAGCAGAAAGTTAAACCGGCAAAAGGTTATCCGGGTAACGTTTCGCACAGATTTTACACGGATTTTCTGCACAGATTTCACACAGAGTTGCTTCCCGCAGATTTTCACAGATTTTCCCGCAGATTTACGCAGAGGACGCTCGGCATGGCATCGGGAGGCAGCAACATGTTGCCGGGTTATTTGGCCCAACCTTCCGTTTTCGGCCCTGCCGAACGTCTTCTGCGAAAATCTGCGTGTAAATCCGCGAAAATCTGCGGGAAACCCAAACAAGCGCCTCCCCTTTACCCCTAAAAACACTATACCGATATAAAGTACCATCCCTGTTTACCAGGGAAAAATTACCTTATATCGGCAAGTCTTCAATCGCACATCGCCTACCATTCCTGATCCGCATCCAGCACCAGTCCATACCCCACAAAGGTTTTCATGGTATAACCATGTGGGATCTTGGCGCGTTTACCTTTGATCATGATGCTGATGAACGGACTGATGATATTGAGCGCCGTAGCAACGCCCATGAGGGCAGGATTAGGAGCTGAGCCCAGAATCATGGGACCTGCTGCGGATGGGGCATTGTTGTACACGGGAGCAGGGTACTGTTGATAACCAGCCATCGGGTTTTGCTGCGCCACAGGCATTACCATCAACGGCTGACCAGGGTTCATTTGTACCTGCTGCATCAATTGCTGCTGTTGCATCATTTGCATCTGCCGACTCTGCATATCCTGGTTTTGCAGGTAAAGTCCCTGCATATCTATCATTTGTTGCTGTTGCTGCAGGTTGAGTTGTTTTTGTTGCTGGTAAGCTATGAGCGCATCCAGTTCCATCTGGCGGTTCATTTGTTGTTGCTGATAAACCGCAGCCATTTGCTGGCCCATCACGCCTGTTCCGGCGCTGAGTGCCTGGGCCATGATTTCGCGGCCGTTGGCCTGGGCTACAGCCGGATTGCCAGTCAAGACAAGCATCTGACCACTGTTGGTTTTGAGGTGCATGGGCTCAATTTCCAACATGCCCGCCTGACCATTTCCTTTGGGTCGTACCAGACGGTTGATTCGGCACCAGGCCTCACGGCCGGCAGGTACCAGCACACGTCCGTTTACTTTGACCGGATATTTTACATACAGACAAACCATCTGGCCTTCTTTCAAATACTTGGAATCCAGCACATTGCGTGTTTCGAGGAATATCGGCGTACCCGTTTCCAGGTACAACAAATTGGAGGGTGGTTCTGGTTGGGTCATAAACGACACCTGAGAAACAGGCGCCGGGGCTGCAACAGATTTGTTTTGTGCATTGGTTACAGAGGTAATACCTGCTAACAGCAGGAGGCAAATCAGGCGGATCGAAGTGTTAGGTAGCATGGCAGATGTAGTGTTTTAGTGGGTTGGTGGGTTTGTGTTTTGGTGTTTTGGTGTTTTGGTAGGTTGGTGGGTTGAGGCCCGGGGAATAGGGTTGGCCGGGCCTCAACCTCTTTGATCATTAGTGTGTGCGATAAACATTACCGTATTGATCGCGAACATAGCGCGGGGTATTGAAGGTGTTGAAAGAGCGTACCCATTGCTGATTGTAGTGGGCTTCGTACTGGCGCTGGGCGGCATCCAGGCGCTGGGTTTTCTTGTTGGCTACCTGAATAAAACGCGGATCGTTGTTGCGCATCATCTGCATTTCCTGAGGGGAGAACACATTGAGTTGCTTGTTGTAATAATTGAGTGTGCGATCTGTTTTGGCGATGAGTTTGTTGGCTTGTGCTTCCCAGTAAGCGCTGTTTTGTGCAGAAATGTTTCCGGTAAAGAAGAACAGAGCGGCGAAAAAAGCGGCGGAGGTGATGATCTTTTTCATTGTAGTAAGTTGTTTTAAAAGTGATGAATGATTGTTGTGATACTACTTATTGCCGCTGGCTAAAAGGGGGTAAGGTTTGGGAGGAGTTTTTTTGAAAAAAAATTTCGACCATTTTATAATATATTGATAATCAATAAAATAAAAATAATGATGCTGTCAAAATTCAACCACTTCGTGGTTGGTGGGGGGATAAATGCCAATAGCCCGGATTGGCAATCCGGGCTATTGGTGTTGGACCGCTACGCGGTCTTTTCTACAGGTTAGCCATCACTTCACCCCGCTCATATCCCCCAGCGGCACAAAAGCGGCCCAGAAGAACGGGTGACTGTTCCGAACCGTGGCTTCCCGGATCAATCGTTGACGCGCCAGGCGCAGGGCCTCGTCTTTGTCTTTGCCCCGACGCAGTTCCCGGTAGAAAAAGCGCATTAGCTCGGAGGTGCTTTTGTCGTTTACGCTCCACAGACTTGTCACAATGCTCTTCGCGCCCGCGTACGCAAAGGCGCGCGCCAGGGAAATGATGCCTTCGCCGCGCTGCAGCTTACCGATACCGGTTTCGCAGGCGGATAGCACTACCAGATCGGCATTGAGCTGGAGATTGTAGAGGTCTTTGACGTAGAGCAGTTCGTTTTCAATGCTGTCTTTGATTTCATTGAAGGCCAGAAAAGCATAATCGCCCACACGGTTGTCGGCCCGACCGTGGGTGGCCAGGTGCAGGATGCGGTAGTTGCCGGCAGTGGAAGTAAAGCGCTCCTCCGTGGCTGCCGCTCCGGCGATGGTTTCGCCTTTCATGAGTTTGGCAGCGGCGGCCACTTCCGGGCCAGAGAAGGCGAGAGGCTGCAAGTCCTTGCGCATCAGATCATCGTAGGCGTACATGCCGGCCAGCAGGGTGGTATCGCCGTTGTAGAATGGAGCAAAAGCTGCAAAGTCGTACTGCGGCTCCCGGCGGTGTTTCTTATCCCGCATTTCGCGCAAGAGCGTGGCTGAGTAGGTGTAACTGAACTGGTGTTTTTGCAGTAAATAGGGATAGGATTTGAAATTGTTTCTATCCTCCGGCTCGGCACTCAGCAGGGCATCAAAGGGGATGTATCCCAGCGGACCGTCGGGTACCAGGATCACTTTTTCGGGCAGCCAGGCAGCCACGGGTGCGATGAGTTTTTGCTGCAATAATTGCGCGTAACGGATATAGCTGTTCAAAGCAGCATCGCGCAGGGAATCCGTGCGCTGGCTTTTGTCCGTAGTGTAGTAGCCATACAGACCAAAACGCAGGGAATCTATCCAGGCTTCCAGGGGGAAATCGCGTTTTACTTCCTGTACCAAAAAGGTGTCTGGCCGCACCACGAAGAGGAACAGACTGCTGTCGCCGGTGAAGTATTCGAGCAGGGCCTGGTCTTTTTGAAGCAGGGTGTCTTGCACGTAAGCCAGCGGAACGGTGGAGAGATCGTATTTGAGTCGGTAGTAATCCGGGTATTCTGTTTCGAAGCGTTTTTTGAGGGTTTCGTATTGTTGTTTCAGGTCGAACACGATACTGCTGATGCGCAGCACGTTGGTGTCGGTTTCTGTGAGGCCTTTGTCCAGAAGGGATTGGCGTTGTTTTTCCCGCCAGGTGATGTCGATGCGGAGGTTGTGTTCCTGGTCGAGCAGGGAATCGGGGATGCCGGCGAAAGCCAGGGCATCAGCGGCTTTGATTTGGGCCTGGAGGAGTGCGGCTTTGCTTTTTTCGGCGTAGGTGAAGGTGTTGTGGCGGAGGGTGTCGTTGTGGTCTACATCGGCTTTGAGGAGCGAGACGGAGATGGCTTGTTCGTAGACGGGGTAGTTTTTGGTTTGCCAAAAGGATTTGGAGGATTCTTCGGTGAGGGTGGATTGTTGGTATTTTAGCCCTTCAATTGATTGAATAATATATTCATAGCTTGTTTGCAATTGTAAATCCTCATAACCCTGCAAATATACTGTACTATATAATTTACTTAATAATAATAGAGACCTTACTAATTCTTCTATCGATAAAACCTTTGAAAAGTCCTGATTTGAATATTTATTTGCATTTAAAGACTTGTCAAACTCAATTTTTGAAATATTGTATTTTTTTTTACTTTGAAAAACTATACCTAAAAAATTATAATTTTCTGATATCATCGGATGATACTCACCAAATGCACTTTTAAAGATATAAAGGCTTTTTTCAAAAAAAGCCGTGGCCTCCTCAAGTTGACCGATTTTGAAATAATCAGCCCCTAAGTTAAAATAGGAAATAGCTGTAATGGGATTTTCATATCCAAGAGCATTAACATTGACATCCACAGCCTTCTTATGAAAAAAAATAGATTTTTCCATATCGCCTTTATTACCATAGCTATTACCTAGGTTATCATAGGATTGAGCTAATTTTGGATGAACTTCTCCATATATTTTCAAACGAATATCTAGCGATTTTTGATGACATTCTATAGCTTTATCGTAATTATTCAATCTATTGTACTTTGCTCCTAAATTATTATATGAACTTGCCACGTCAGCATTAAGAAGTCCTAATGTGGACAAATTAGCATTTAACGCTTTTTTATTAAAATCTATCGACAACTCCAAATCGCCTTTACCATAATAAGAATTACCTAAATTTTCATAAATACTCGCTAGTTTATGAGATGAGGCTTCATAAATCTTCAATGATTCAACTAAAGCCATATCATAATATTTAATAGCTTCATTATATTCGCCCATATTATCATATATAACTCCTATATTATGATAAGAAGCAATTAATTCATGATTATTGTTTTTATGCAATTTTAATCTAATGCTCAAAGCCATTTTATGATTAATAATGGCCGCAATATTATCTCCTTTTTCGCCATAAATAATACCAAGATTGTTATAAGACCATGCAACATCAGAATTGGAGCGTCCAAATAGCTTCACTCTAATATTTAACGCCTTAATTGAATACTCAATTGCTTTATTGTAATCCGAAATATCTTTATATACAAGACCCAAATTGTTATAAGATATCGAAACAGAATTATGTAATTCCCCAAATATTTTTTGTCGAATCTTGAGCGATTTTTCATAATAAATAATTGCATTATTAAATCTTTGTTGAAAATACATACATCGTCCCATCTGATGTAGCACATCAGATTCTTCTTTGCTATCTGGCCCTATGACCCTTGAAAAAATAGCTAACGAATATTCTGCTTTAATAAATGCCTCTTCATATTTATAGTATTTAATTAAATTGATTACCTCATTTAACAATCTCTTCGCCACCACCGTATCCGCCACCGTCCCCGTCAAACCAAGTGTATCCAACCCTCCCTGCCCAGAAGCCCGTGTAAAAACAATGAAGTACAAAACGATAGCAAATAAAAATCGTATCATAAGAAGTAATTGCTTTTATGAAATTTGTTTCAGAGCAGAAAGTTATAACATTAAAAAGGAAGTGGGGTAATGTTTCGCACAGATTTCACACGGATTTTCTGCACAGATTTCACACAGAGTTGTTTCCCGCAGATTTTCACAGATTTTCCCGCTGATTTACGCAGAGCACGTTCGGCATGGCATCGGGAGGCAGCAAAACATGCTGCCGGGTTATTCTCCGTTTTCGGCCCTGCCAAATGTCCTCTGCGCAAATCCGCGGGAAACCAAAATCTGTGCAGAATCTGTGCAGAAAATCCGTGTAAAATCTGTGCGAAACCACATCAAACTTACATAACCATGGGCCATCTCCGCTAAGAGACAACCCACGGTTTGTTATACTACCTTCAAAAGATCACCGTATGATTTGCAGCTGCAGAACCTGCGTCAGTCCACCGCTGGAACACCGAAGACTGTAGATTCCCGGCTGCAAGGCGCCCAAATCCAACGCTGCCTGGTGCTCGCCAGCCATTTCGGTCCATTGGCGACGATAAACTACACTGCCCAGCACATCGCTGATCATAACTTCCACACCGGATTCTTCCTGAAGATTCAAAGGAAGGGTTACCAAACCTGTAGCAGGGTTGGGGTATACCTTGCCGATGGCGCCCATATCCGGTTTTTCTGCCGCCTCGTCACGGTTAACCAGCGACTCTGTGTCATCCAGCCGAACACCATCGGCCGGATATGGCTGACTTTGCGTTGGGTCAATATGGTACACCGGACCATCTGGTTCGCCGTTGAAATTGGCGGTGCTGTAGTTCATGGCACAGATATTAAAGGTGCCGCCGGTATTGTTATAGCCCCAAATGCGTACCCAAAGTTGTGTGCCAGGTTGTCCCGTGATGGTCATCACCGGCATATAAGAGCCATTACCGTTGTCGTTATCGTCTTCGCACGCCACATAGTTCAGGCTGGTGCAGCCGCTACCCCAGAAAACCGCCATCAGGGCATCAGTGAGTGAGCCGGCTGTGGTGCGGAAAGTCACCTTGCCGGTGCTTGGGATGACACATTTATACCAAACATCTTTGGGATTATTGGTGCCGCACATGCCATCGGTGAAGGTAGGCGTGGCGCCGGAGGTGGTGCCGCTGGTATAAGAACAGGAGCTGCCTGCTGTAATCTGTGTGGCATTGCACACCGGATCATTTACCGGGGCCGAGCCGCCTGTGCTGCCGGTATTGAAAGTTTTGGTTGCCGACCAATCGCTCCAGGTACCGCCGTTGCAACGAACAGCTGCCACAAATTCATACTGTTTATTGGCCTGCAATCCGCTAACGCTGATATTGTTTGTGGTAGTAGACACCAGATCAGTCCAGGTAGAACCACCCACCTGGCGGTAAGCCCAGTCGTAGCGTTCCACACCGTTCACGCCGCAATTGAGCTGGGCGCTGGTAGCGGTAATATTGGTGGCAGAGAGTTGGGTGGTAGTTGGAGCTGAGCATGCAGAGGTTTGTGCAAATGTTTGAATAGCTGCATACGCATTCGGCAATGGGCCAATTTTTTGCGAGGTTGGATTGGGTCCGCTTTGCTGTGCCTTACCTGTGCTAACCAACAAACTTCGCATTTGCAAAGGCGACAGTATGGCGCCGTTTTTCAGGCTTTTATGCATGGATTGTATCAACATACACGCACCTGCTACGATTGGACTGGCGCTTGATGTACCACTAAAGTTGGCCGTATACCAGTAATTAATGCCTTCTGCACCATAGGCATCTCCCATACCGGTAGTCCAGACTTTTTCGCCAAAAGCCTGAACATCCACACGAGGGCCATAATTACTGTAATCCATTCTACTACGTGCATTTACACTTCCGGTTGTTTCTGCATAACCGGCTCCAATCATGATAGCTCCGGAGTTGTTGGCAGTGGTAAAAGGGTAGTGGTTTACATTGCCTTTATAGTTAAGGGGAGCTTCCAGATTTTGATACCCATTGCCGGCAGCTTCTACTACAATTCGATTATTCCCTACGGCAATTTTGATAGCATCATAACAGACTTTAAAATATTCCATAGGTACGTATCCAAACTGGCCATTCCCATTGGAATAGGGTCCTGGGTTATGTTGCTCAATGAGTATAACATCCCCTGGCTGTATCGCATTTGACGCTTTGGTGATGGCATTTGCAACATTGTAATAGCCAAACTGATCATTTACACCAGCAAACATTGCCGTGCCCGAAGAGGCAATACCAGTGGTACCCCAGCCGTTGTTTTTAGACACCATTTCACCTAAAACCGCAGTACCATGATTGTGGTCATTGGGATCATCCATGTATGTTCCACTCACCAGGGATATGCCTGGAAGGTCTCCATGATTAGGATTAAACGCCCCTTCAATATCCACCACCTTAATGCCCGAACCTCGATTATTGTAGGTACTGTAAACCTGATTGGCATTAATCCCGTAGTCGTTGGTAAGGTATTTTTGGTTGCTAAGGTAGTTGCCTGGAGTTGGTGGCGTTACCGGTTTGGGCATCATGGCAATATGCTCAATGAGCGGACTTTCCTGAAACGTTCTCATTAATTCAGCTTTGTTAACTCCTTCATTCAGTAACAAAACAAAATAACGATTCAGATCTGCCATACGGCCGGGATTAAGGCTGACATCTTCTTTGGCAGCATTTTCCCAAAAAATTTGAGCCTGGTATCGCATATCATCCAGGATTGGATCATCCAATCCTATCATTTTGGTGAAAAATCCGGCTTCTAATACACTTCCCAAAGGGGCAAGAATACCTGCGCCACGATCTGTTAGTCTCCCATTTTCAGCGAAAACAGGGAGGTCGTCTTTGAACTTAACACACAATAATCTGTCATAGCCAGCCAACTCAAGTGGAGATGCTACTTTCTGCGCAAATAATGAAATTGAAAAAAGGAGCATCATGCCAAAGGCTAAAGACTTAGGTACCAAAAGTCTTAAAGAAAACATTGAGGCTTTTACTTTACTCATGGTGAAGCATTTTTAAGGTTAAAAATCATGTTCACCACTTATTGCCGCCAGTTCTAAAAAGGTAAGGCTGCACCATTTTTTTCTGACAATCCCCTGACCATTTTTCTTGCTCACTATGCAGAATAAATCCAGATAAACTTAAGACCTTTGCCGCGGTCCCCTTCCCCCCAATAAACCTTCATTTTTTCACCCATAACGTATCAACCATGTCAGGTTTTACCAAAATACTTCTACCAGCCCTCCTCCTAATCTTCCTGGCCTCCTGCGGCGAAAAAGATAAAGCTCCGCTCCAAATTCCGGACGCCTACGATGGCTCCGCTTTTTCTGCCAATACCAGTACCCAGAATGCCTTACGCAGTCAACTGGAAGCATTGGTAACAGAAATTAAAAAAGGTCGTTTGCCCGGCACTGTGGTGGATTACAATACCATTTCGCAGCTCTACAACGCCGGAACGCCAAGTCTGAAAAGCATCACAACGACCTATTACGCTGACCGACTCGAAGGAAACAATGGCTGGCTGAATGAACTCTCCAAAGCCAGCGGAAACCTGTTTGCTCCGGGCACTTCCAGTGCAAACGGCGGCAACTTTGAAGGGTATTTATTTGAAGAAAATGCGCTGGAACTGGAACAAATGGTAGACAAAGGTCTTTACGGCGCCGCTCTTTACCACCACGCCGTAACCTTGATGCAGGCGCCCATGAGCCTTGCTACAGTGGACCAACTTGTGTGTATCTATGGCGCACATGCCGATTTTGCCAACACTACCACGGCAGCTAAAGCCGCCAATCCGGATAAATTCCTTGCCGGATATGCAGCTCGCCGGGATAAAAACGACGGCCTCGGACTCTATAGTCAGGCAAAAAATGCACTCATCAAACTGCAGGCAGCAGTGAAAGCCGGCAACGATTACACGCAGGAACAGGAGGAAGCGCTGGCAGCTTTCCGTCTGGCCTGGGAAAAAGCCAATGCGGCTACGGTGATCAATTACTGTCACGCCGTTATTTCCACCCTCAGCGCTACCAACCCCACCGATCCGCAGAAAGCCAGCGCCCTGCACGCTTACAGTGAATGTGTAGGCTTCATCCACGGCTGGCGCACCATTCCACAGGATTACAAACAAATCACAGATGCTGAAATTGATCAGATACTGACCCTGCTCAATGCACCATACAATGGTACTCCTACATCGTATTTGTTTGCTACCGATCCGCTGAATGAACTTCCTAAGCTAACTCAGGTTATCAATACCCTGAAAGCAGAATATGGATTTACTACCCAGGAAATCGAAGATTTTAAGAAAAACTGGGTAGCCGAACAGGGCCGATAAGAAGGCGCTAGAGCCAGGACGCCAATTTTTGGTTTTTGCTGTTTTACTGTCGGGGTGACTGACAGTCCAATGTCGTCAACTTAAGGGTTGTTGTTATTGTGTAGTTCTTTGAAATCTGAGTATCTGTTTTGATTTTTAGGGCAAAAATCTGTCATGAAGAAAAATTTCAAACGCATCAGCAAGGCCGTA